>NZ_CAAHFB010000001.1:0-600000 GCF_900880625.1 Halorhabdus rudnickae | reverse complement strand
CCAGATGTTGAAGCAGACGATCGTAGGTACGAGAGGGAGCTCCGGGAGTTTGTTTATCTGGATCGAGATAGTGTTGTGAGTCTTCTTGCGTCGATCGAGGGTGCCATCAAGCAGGAACGGATTGAGCAGATTGGGAGTCGGTCAACGGAGCGTGTTGCTGGTGGTGTGAATGCGAGTATTTCTGGAGTAGGCGCGAAGGTAGAGGGCGAGCAGGTGGAAATGGGGGAGAGTTCCTCTGAAGTGGTACACAACTACGCGATTCAGTCGCTCTTCGATCAGTTAGATCAGCATCGGCAGCATGACGAGGATATCGGTCTCATTGATGCTGCGGAGAGAATTGAGGTAGATGTGTCCAAAGTAACCCGAGGAAAAATTCTACGGGTTGATGTTGAATTGGATACGCACTACCTGTATCGGTTTTATAAGGTTATGATGTATCTTCAAGAGAATATTCCCGAGGCAGTCGGTCCAGAGGACGAAGATGTACTGAAGCTTATTGAGTCGATGTTTGGAACGGAGATTCCAGTGAGTGGACGCGTTCTCGGTTTCCAGGTGAGGGATGGGCGAATTCAGTCTGGTGACCCGGACGATTCCGACGGAGAGCCGCTTCGTATCGTGGGTCAGTTGAATGCGCTGAAGCTCTGGCAAGACGTTCCTGATGCCCTTTTTGACGAGGAAGAATACACAATCTTCTGCCGTGTCGAGGAGATATATGACGAAGAGTCGTGGCACCCGCTGAGCCTCGCACAAAAAATCGAAACGGTCTCCCCGCCGCTGGCTCAGCTATTAACCGAGTTTATGGAACGTGCGGCGGCCCTCGCCAAAGAGGAGGCGGACAATCAGACCAGTGACGATGTGGACCTATGTGATTGGATAGATACGCTTGCGGAATTTGATGAGCGAGCAGGCCTTGATGAAGTCGGGGACGACCTTCACCGGCAATTCATGACTGAGTATGTAGTCAAAGAGGGAATTCCTGCACTCTCTCCATCTGCTGGGACAGAACTGATTGACTTCTACTCTGATTATGCAGCGTATCTCCGGGACCACGATGTCACCCTCTCGAAAGGAGATGAAGCGGAGGCTACTGACTACATGATATTCGACGAATACACGTCTATGAGTACCGAAGGAGAAATAACAGATGACGATCCCCTCCAAATCGAATCGCAAATAGTCGCCATCTATTGGTGACGCTAGTTCGGGTTCAGTTAACCGGTTCAGATGGGGTCTACTCCGTACAGCCACCTAATCGGGTACGAAGAAAGTATGCTGATTGCTTCATGCCGGTCTCGTTTGGCGAGTTCTCCATACGGTATGCATCGTCGTTCGTGCAGGCAGTTATGCGTGTAGTAGCACGAATCAGTGATCTTTAGATGGCCTTGTAAGCGGTATTTGGTCCTAGGGTGTCTGGATGTCAGTCTGTTCGCAGAGCTGTTGCACCAATTCGTATAATTTATCCACCATATCTCGGAACTGCATTCGTGTCTTCTTATTCATCTGCTTGCGATCCTCGTATGGGTTAAATACGACACCATTGAGCATCCGACCGTAATGACGCTCATGAGAGTCTATTTCTCGAAGTTTAGCCAAGATACTCTGAATAATCTCTGAAGTACGTTCGTCGGTATAGAGGTGCGTGTTTTCTCGGAATACTTCTTTGAGTCCCTCTCGATCTATTAGATGGTAGTCTGGGGGCTGGTCAAGGAGACGGTAGTCACAGAATGTTTCTTCGTAGGTCTCGACAAAGGTATCCAGTTCCATTTCTAGTTGTCGAACGGCCTGTTGGCGTCGGTCAGTTTCGACAAATCGTGACTCGACCTGTTCTCGATTCATCGGCTGTTTTTGGTCGTTAATCCTAACGTAGAAAGAAGAATCAGAAGTGGCGACAGGTTTGCGTGCTGCCTCGTGGATGCGGACTGCGACGAGGACCCTATTTGTGTCCTCACTCGGGGTAGGAATCGTGGTAACTTCCGTCTGGACGATGGGTATTGTGTCATGAATATACTGCTTGACGGTCTGCGATATGTCGTGTTCTGGCGGCTCGAAGGGTCGAGGTTTAGTGTCGTCACGCATCCCGAAGACGATGATTCCCCCACTCGCGTTCGCAAACGCGGTGAATTCTCGCTCAACGTTCTGTCGCCACTCAGATTCAGTTGTGCCAGGACTGCCGGGATACTGGAGGTACTGCTTGTATTCGAGATACGTGTTCTCTGGGTGATTGAGATCAGAGAGGGACTCAATAGTCTCCCACGTCCACTTAGAGAGATCCGACGGGAATGATTGGTTCTCCATGTTCGTCCTGTAGAGAAGGATTCTATTAAGCATAAGCAACGATTTCGCCATTCTAATCTCTTATACCACCATCTGGCTTCCGCCTGTCGAAGATTTTCACTAATTGTCCAGTGTGATAGCTCGAGTTTGCCCCAGATCACGCTGTGAAGACTCTCTTGGGAATGCCATAGAAATCGAATTCCACGGCGGACGCGTATACCAGTACTACCCCTTCAGGCCCTCAGAAATCAAATCTACAAATCATCCTATACTTTCCGCACTTTCTTCCCCGGATCCTTGATTAGGTTTCTAAATCCTTCTTTTACTGTAGCGGCAGGGTCCTGTCGGAACTGCACAAGAATAGGAACAATATCATACTTCAGCGTTTGTAATGCCGTAATAAGCAACCATCCTGACGTGCAGATGACGAAGGGGATCCCCAGTGGGGCGAACAGCGACTCAAGATTTGTCGCTGTTCCGTTGGTCGTGTTAAGTTAAGTGTGAAGAGTGAGGCGCGCTGATTTCTGAGTAGTCTATGCCCGAAATCAGCCGCCTCAGTGGAAATACCGACTGGATCGAATTAGATTTTGTGGAGCGTCAGCGGACACCCGGGTTCGCGATGCGGCTCGGTATTCAGATGCACATAGCAGGACTATCACTTTTGAATACCATCTCGATTTTGAGAGGTTGGGTGTCGAACGCTCTCGAACTGCCGCTCACAAGTGGTTACAGAAGGCCAATCTACAGCCCGACGGTGGAGCAAGCCAGAATCACGTTGCGCTTGATGAAACTGGGATTCGAATCAACGATCAGCAATACTGGCTGTATGCTGCTCTCGATCCCGAAACAAACCAATTCCTTCATGTTCGGCTCTTTAACACGTATACAACCAATCTCACCGAAATCTTCCTGAGCGAATTACGACAGAAACACGACGTCGAAACCGCCGTGTTTCTCGTCGACGATGCTCGGTGGCTCAAAACTGCCCTCGACCGACACGGCCTCGATTGCAGATACGAACTCCATGGCAATCGGATGCCGTCGAGCGTATATTTAGAGAGGTAAAACGACGAACCCCTTCATTTTCAAATACGTTTAGTCACGTGGAGCCGACGACAGCAGAATCGTGGCTCCAAGCTCTCGCCGTCTGGTGGAATCGATGCCAAAGTTAACACGACCGGCTGAGTCCATCTGCATCGTATGAAGTCGCAGTTCAGGGACTGGTCCGCGGACAGAATGTGTTGAGTCCAGAAGTGTATGGTGGAAATATTCCGTTCCACCTTCAGGACTGGTTTTCCCTTGTAATTCTGCTTGTTTGGCTAGTGATTCCCTCGCAATTAGTTATCATAGGTTCAGAAGCGCGGAAATATAAGTAGACTTTCATCGAAAATCGATATCTTTTCCACAACTCTTTGCAGGCTGGTTCCGGAGAACTGTAGTCGTTTAATTGTTGCATCCAAGTGACGACGACAATGCATACGTTGAGGCGCGGTCGCTGTCACGCCACACCGGACTTACTGCCCTTTGATTCCTATTCCGTTGCTGCCCACAGCGCACTTATTGTTGGTCCCTATATCGGGAGAATCAGTTCGATGTTCAGTAAGGTCCGGGTCTCTTTGCCGATAAAGAGTTCACGGCTCCGTATATCTCGCATATGAGGCAGCTGATAGAGGCCGTGAAACGCGCGATACTCCTGGCTTATTGATAATTTATCACAAGGTACGATTAGGATGAACGCGGCTTCGTTTAGAAAACTCGATTTGAATTTGGGCTGTGAAAATATTAGAACTCAACTATATTATATTGGTCGGAAAATGTATCTATGTCAGCCATATCGGTGTCTGCAATCCCAAGAATAAGCTGGAATTCTGGAAGGATTTGGGGGAGTTGCTGAAGGAAGTTTGTGATATCCGGTGTGTTCCGAGTATCTGGTGACTCAGAATAGGGGGAATCAATGATGAATAGACGAAGTGGAAGCGTCTCGTCGTGTTCCATCAACTGTTCGAGTATAGCTGTGTGGAACAGAAGGGCCGTAAGTTTGCCCTCATTAGAGTTCTCATTCGGTCGATTAGAGGGTATGTCGTCTCCATCCCGAACTCGGATAGTGAATTCATATCCGCCGTTTGAACTGAAATCTACGTCAAAGGCGTCAGAGAACGTCCCTTTTTCGAACAAGTTTAAGAGCTTCTTCATCGACGACGCCAGATTCTCTCTTATCCCTTCGCGTTCTCTATTAATTTGGTTCTGAACAACTCTCTCAAATGTTTTGAGGGAATCTTTTTTCTCGACCTTCTCCTTCCTACTCTCGTAGAGTTCTTCTAGCTCAGGGAGGCGATCGTCTCGTAGGTCCTCAATCTTCTCAGTCCTAGCATTAAGATCGATTTGTATATTGGTTGCCTTCTGCTCCAAGTCCTCCACAGTAGACCGCAATTCGTCTTTCCTGTCGAGCAGTTCTTTCTCATCCGATTGTTGAATCTGAGATCTGACGTTTTGAAGTTCCTCCTCGTAATCGTCGATACGAGACTCAAGGAACTCTATTTCTCCATCAATCCGTTGCCGCTGTTCCAGTGCTTCTTCCAACGCTTCTTCTCGTTGTTCGCGTTCAACGATCTTTTCCTCAACGTCCCGTTCCGTCCCAATTTCAATACGATCCGACGGAACGCTTTTTCTACAGAGAGGACAATCTCCATCGTTCAAGAGTCGACGACGCTGATCGTCATCAACATCATTTGTACAAATCGGACATCTATCCGGGACACTCATAAACTTCTGAAGTTCCTGGGAAGGTTCATGAAGATGCTCCCCCATGTCCATCTCCTGGTACCGATTAATCTTCTGCTCGACTGCCCTGAGTTCGGATAGATGCTCCTGACGCTCGTCCTGAAGCTTATTGATCTGCCTTTTGATCTCTGTCTCTTGCGTTTCTAAGTCCTCGAGTTCATCTTTATCACCCAGTAATTCCTGGACTCTACGAAGTTCTGATTTACGATCATTAAGTCTCGCTTCTACGTTCTCTTTATCCTGGCTAAGATCCTCTAAGTCTTCTTGGAGGTTGGATATCCTACTTTCCACGTCAGCAAGATCTTCTGCGGCAGTCTTCTCGTCCTCTGATAATTCAAGTTCGTTATTGCGGTATCGAGAACTTTCAGTGATGACGGAAGCAAGATTTATCCCGAAGAGCATATCGATAAATTTGCTCTTCTTCTGCCATTTCAAGAATATCTTGAAATTACCTGGCATCAAGCAGAACAGAGAGAATGTATTGTATCTTCCAAGTTGCTTGGACTCAATCGGCCAAAGCCCAACGGCTCGTGAAACTTCTTCTTGGGTATTCGGACTACCCCACCCAATATCATTCAAGTCTTGTGGATCTGTGTTAAGTCGAATAGTTTCGGTGTAACCGCTACCATTAGTTAGAGTTCGTCGAATCAAATGGTCAGATCCATCTACTGACCAGTTCCCAGTCGTGGAAAGCGCCGACTTACCATCTCGAATTGGTCCTGTGAGCTTGATCCGCTGATCCTCTTGCAGCCCAAGGAGATTAAATCGGACAGCCTCTAATGAGCTTGTTTTCCCCTCTTCATTCTCCCCAAACAAGATCGTTTTCTCGTTACTGAAATCAATAGAATCCCCATCAATCACCCTGAAATTCTCGATGTCTAAGTGTTGGAGCTTCAACTTATCAACTGTATACTCAAGACTCCCATAGTTGTCCATCAGAAGGGACTCACAGAGATCCATATGTTCATCTGGAACCCCTTCGTTGGAGACCCGCTCCAGGATCTCGTTGATTACCTCGTCACGATCGGGCATATTCGAACTCTCCTCGAAGCTCCTCCAAGTACTCTATTTCCGTTTCCTGGAACTTGTTTTCCGGGCCGATCAGGAGTTCACCGCCTTTGGCAGTCGTCTGGACACCGTCTATCTTGTTCACGTGCTCCATTAGTTCTGAATGAGTCATCTCTGCCACCTTTTGAATCTCTTCCGTCTGTGCATTATTCCATGCACTAATGATGAAACTGTCTGTGCTCTCAATTTGGTTGTAGAATCTCTCAACCATAATCTCGCCTTGAGCAGAGAGTTCGATGGCATACTGTCGGTTTCGTTCTGCTACCTCTCCCGTGCCATCAGCATCTGTTACTGGTTCATCAATCAGACCCCACGCAAAGAGCCGATTCTTGTCTTCGTAGACTTCCTCAGAATATGGACCTGACTCACGGTTAGAGTAGTGATATCGGTATCCGGTTTTACTGAGGAGTCCAAATCGGTTCTTGTCCATTGAGTAGTCTTCTTGATTCATCAGATTATTATTCACTAGGTAGATGAGCTTCTGAAGCTTGAATCTAGATTCGATTCGTTTTGAATTGCTCTCTTCCGAATAGTCACGAATCAGCTTCAGGAGCATCAGAAGGTCAAGGAGTTCATTAAGGGTGAACCGAATTTCATTCCACTGGTCAACTGAACCCTCCAAATCGATCGTACCATTATGGATAGAACTGATCTTAGAGGAGGGAACGTCTGCGTCCTCTAAAACCGCTAATACTCGGTCATCGGACAGAACTTCTTCTACTAAGAAGGAATGATACTCATCTTCTGCTGTAGGAGCTCCTTCACACCTCGTTGTTGCGTCAGCATACGCTTCAGAAACAGCGGTCATGTACTGCTCGTAATCGCCATCGGTAAACTCAAACGCTGAGTCCTGTTCGATAACCCGTGTCAGAACTTTCCATTCATTGGGCATTATATCCCCAGCCGTTCACAGATTTCGTTGTTCCAGGACTTGACTCGTTCTTTCCCACTTGTATATGTCGGGTTGAAATCGGAGAAATGAATCTTGGCGCATGCAAATAAAGTATCCTTGCTGTAAGCGACAGAGGTTCGTTTATACTCCCGTTCAATCTCCTTCGCTTTGTCGTACCCGCCATCCTCTGTACAGATTATTGCTTCCGCGTAGTTCGGAAACATAGAGGGGTCTAAGAAAGAATCTAGGCAAGAATAGTTCTCTCCTTCGAGGCATTCTTCCCAGTGGATGAGCCAAACAGAATTCTGGAGGAGCCGCGATGAGTTTGTCACCTCCTCTAGGGGGTGGAAATATTCTTGTACCGTAAGTTCATCGCCGTCTATCCGTTCTTTGATTTCGACGGCAAGATCAGAGAAGTCGGAGCCAAAGCACCTGCCGCTTTCGGAGAGGATGAGGAGATACTGTTCGTGGGGGCTTACAGCGTCCAAATCCTCGTAGCGTTCTTCAATCATAGCGAGTTGAGAGATCCTGTAGTCTTGATTTGATACGCCGAAATTCTTCGTGTTCCGTCCGAAGTTCTTGATTGCCGCCTTTATTATGTTTTTGCCCTTCAATAACGAGTTCCTTCGCTTGGCCATTGTGTTGTTTGAAGCTGGACACCCAACTTCCGAACTCTTCAGAAAGTTGCTTGCCAGCTTGAGTGTGGGCATTCGAAAAGATGCTCTCAAGATCGTTGCTGCTGTCCTCGAATGCTTTCAAACCATCTCGCTGTGCTTGTGTATTGTCTTCTTCTTCTATCCATGCTGTGTTTTCAATCCACTCATCGATGGCCTCTTCAAGACGTTCTACGGCCGGCAGGTGGTTATCCAATTCGTCATGATAGCCGACAGTGAGAATAGATGCAAAAGCAGTGGTGAAAAGTAGGCTAATGAACATGTCTAGAGTATTTATTTGTTTAAGTCCACTTACAGCAACGATCAGCAGGGTGTATCCGGAAACTACGACAGTTGCTGCAATAAGGTGATAGAGAGCAGTTGATAGAAAGACTGCTACCCGGCTATGCATTTTCGGTGAGATAGACCGCCTACACATATTTCGAGTGAAGAGGAAGGTGACAGCTACGAACATCAAAGAGATAGCCGTATAGATTACGATGAAGAGATTTGGTTTGCTTACAGAGATAGTAAGAGGGCGGGCGAATTGGTACGTTAGAAGCAGTGCTACAAACTGGATGATAACCGCTTTCAGCACGTAGTGGACTCCTAAACCGAATGTTACGTATTCGTGGAGGTAATTGTTGTAGGTATCTTCTGTCATGATTAGACCATCACTCCTTTGAAATCTACATATCGGAAGGAGGGGCAAATAGATTCTCACATCGAGAAGTTAGTACGTCACTATGAGGTATCACAAGTCGGCTTACGGATAACAACAGGCCACCCGCGTACCTCTATCGGTGGTCGTAAACCTGTATTTGCTGCCATCCTATAATTTAGAATGACAATTTCACAATTATGAGTATGTCAACAAACTCACTCCAAACTAGGGGTGGACACCCCCTTTGCGATGTGTAGAACTCACTGGCGTTAAGCCAGTAATCAAAGAACCGGACGAGTGGGGTAGCATGAGTTCGCCTTCCAATGCTTTTGAAAGAGTCTGAATCTGAGATTCTGTGACCTCTCAAATATCCATATATTCTCAGCTAAAACCATCACTTGGATGACTATCAACTCTTTCCGTGCCAAAAGTTCGAAGTCAGAATAGGCAAGGAGTGTGAAGATTGACTGGGCCGAAAGGATATGTGGTCTCACGCTTCTTGACTGAATGTATCCTTCCAATGACTAACCAAATTCAGCAGTGGGTCGAAGAACGCGTTAAATCGGGCTCAAGGTTGTCGTATTTACAGGCGTGGGTGAATACAGAAGATAGCTGGGAGCATTACTTTTCTCTTCTGACAACCAGTTCAATACCGGAAAGAGAAATTCGGGACCAACAAGACAGGTACTACGTAGTCTGTGAAAGGCGTCCGCTCAATACTGTAGATGACTACTTGCCTCCGGAAGAAACTTCACTTAGCCGGCCAGCTCAGATAACAGAAACCGCAATAGGTGATGTAGAATACCAATCCTCACGGAGGGGAGATTTTCGTGTTGAAAGAACCTATTCTGGCGACCAAAATCGATGGGGAACAGATAGATCAGCACTTCGCGTAGAGGGATGGGTAAAGGAGTCTAATGTTCCGATCGGTCCAACAGAGGACCAAGACGAACTCCATAATGAAATCAGTGGACTTTCAGGTATTGACTTGGATAAACATCCAGATTACCGGGGAAATATACTCCTCGTTTTAGAAGATCAGCGAATAAAACTTACTGCTGACGATACGCCACAACTGGAAATTGATTCCGATCTCCTGAGTACTGAATCTCTATTTGTTACGACTGAATGGCGAGAGTATGGAGATTCGATTTGGTCTCGATCTGTTCATTTCGATGACTTACAGCAACTCAGCTACGACGAGAGAGAATCACAGAATCGCTCCTCAGGAATTCCCCTAGAGGTCAGTACTTCAGATGAAGAATTCACTGTTGATCTCGCCGACACGGAGGAAATGAATCTCTTGACTCCGGGTGCATCAGAAGTCCGTATTAGCCTCGTGAAAGATGGAATAACGATTGACTGGACTGAACTCCCACTGATGCGAATTATCACGACGAACATTCAGGTTGGGAGTTCAGAATCGGAGAGGGAATCTGAGTCTGGACCTCCAGCACTGCACTATAACGCACCCACAGATCAACCAGGGATGAGTTTAGTCATCGGACGGCACATCTGGGATGAGCGCCGAATTGAATTCGGCAGTCAACAAACGTCTCGTGGATGGTGCACCGACGCAGACGAACTCACTGTAGCCCAAGCCTTAACGTCGATACAAACAGAATTCGGTCCCATCGTCAAGGTGGTTGATCCGTACCTTGATGAGGACCACCTCATTGACTTTGTAGAGGAAATTGACGAGGATACCGAAGTCTGGGGAATCACCTCGCAGCCGATCGACACACAGCAACTTACAACTAAACTCCAATCATGGAGAACTGCTGGACGTTGTATTGAATTCCTCCGACTTCTTGATGACGATGGTAGCCCATCAGGCACCCCACTGCATGATAGATTTATCCTCACAAACGGTGATCGGTTGCGTGGCTGGGTTCTCGGGACCTCATTTAATTCTCTCGAAACAAATGTATCAATCATAACAGAACTCCCACAGCGAGTCGTAAATGAACTCGATCGTGCATTTAACACATGGTGGTACGAACCTATAGATGATCAGCGGGGAACGGACTGCCGAAAATCATTCGAGGGGACTTCATACATCAGCTCATGACACCCGATCCACCGCGAACAGCGTGCTTTCCCATGCTGCAGTGATAGGGTTTTCCAGTTTGCAAAACAGCTATTCTTCGCTGTGAGGACTAGGCTCTACAAAGTTACAGGTGGTTGTCCACTGAGTCCCAGATATGAAATGACAATGGTATGGTCAGTCTTTTAATCCATCGACGATCTTGTCTCGCATTTCGATGGTGCGTGTCGGCGCTTCCGAGTACTTCGCTCGGTATTTCTCGACGTCTTCTATTTCACCGGTGCAGTTCTGGCTTTGCAAATGCCTTTCCTCGATGGTTTCGAGTTCTGTCCCACATTCACGGCATTTGATCGGGCCGAGTGCGTAGATTGTGTCGTCCATAGTCGGATTATTTTCTTGCGTGTAGTAAGAATACCCGGCCACCTGCTAGGTATTATTCTGTGTTATGACGATCACATCCTAGATCATTACGCCCTCTTCATAGACCCCTTGAAATTGAGTGTTTCTAGGGCTGCCTAGCGGTTTTACGGCGGTGGTTATATGGAGAAAGATATCGTATGGTAGCATGTCTCTCACTTGAAAACACAACCGGAGACAAGGAGCAAAAATTGAGTTCGCACGCCGAACCCCAAGGTCTCGGTAGAGACTAACAAACACTGCACGGGGCGGTTAATTCTCACCGTATTTACGAGCCGATTAGAGGAGTTCATCCTCGGGCCGAACTTCCCGACAAGGAGTTCGAGGAATGGCTTGAAGGCAATCAGGAAGTTGTGTACGTGATTATCAACTTCTCTGACGCCAAAGGGGTTATAGAGCGAGACGGTGGCCTGAGTCAGGTACTGGAGCCGTGGCATATCCCGGTGATTCTCGGCACGGAACACGACAAGGGCGTGAACGAGCGGACGGGACAAGATGTTTTAGACGTGCTAGAGGTGGCACAACCAGCGATACACGTCCCGGACGTGGTCTACAGCTACAATTGGATGGAAGACGAGATTCAGGAATACGCTCTTAGGGCGTACACTGGGTACGTGAGAAACCTGCAAGAATTAGTCATCGAAAACAGTCTGGATATACGGTTGATACCGACGAACAAGGGCTGGAAGTACGAGCACTTCGTGGAATACCGGGAATTGTTCGACGATTTCGATTACGAGGAGTTCGCGTTTTACGCGGTTCAGTACACCGGAGGTGACGCTGGAAACGCGATCAACGTCCTTCGGAGCCACGTCAGGAACTCAATTGCCGCCTTGGATATGGAGGACGTTTTCCTGATCGGGCGGCTTGCGAAGGATGACTTGTTGGATTTCGCGCCGCGTGTGCATGGCGCAACTGGACTTCGGCAGTGGACGGACGCTTGTTCTACTGGGAACGGATTGTCGCAAGATCTGTGGACGGAGTTTCAGGAAACCAGAGAGGCTAAACTGTCGGTCAATGACGGCCAGGAGCAGAGGCCTGTAAACGAGTTTAGTGGCAGGAAGGAGGACAACTGAACGATGGCCATATTTATGGGTTCATACAGCGGCGGTGACTACGATTCGTCGGGTGATGATTCGCAGGACGAAGGATCGACTGACGATCATACGCAAACCGGTGTAGACGATTTCAACGGGGATGGCGGAGACAACGGTTCCAGTAGTGGCGGGGAAGGAGTTGCTGGGGCCACTGCTGGTACCGCTGGTGCTGCAGCAGGCGCTGCGGGTGCTGGTGGTGCTTCTGGTGGCGGCACTGGTGCCAGTGCTGGGTTGGCTCCGTTACTGACCCGACAGGCGTCAACGATCCGGGAGACAGTGACGGTTCCGAACACAACGAGCATGGTGAGGAGTGTGAGGACAAAGAAGAGTTACAACCTGAACCACCAGAGGTTGAGGAGCCGGATCTCGAAGATCCGGGTAGGGAGCCGGAAGACGATGTCGACGAATCCGAAGACTTGGAGGATGCCGACGACGAGGAGGACGAAAACGATGAAGAGGAAGAAGATGAGGTCTTGGTTGTAGTTCAGGAAGTCGATGCGTTGAGCGCGATGTCTTGGGGCGTCCAACCGGTGATGAAGCGTGTCAAAGAGTGCTACGGTAAAAGGTTGAGCTCTTCTACAAACCGGCTCCTGTACGGAAAATCGATCCAGTACGGGCGAAGCAGGAATGGGCGGAAGTCAGTCAGGAGTTGGGTATGCCGGTCGATCTTTCGTTTTGGGATGATGACCCTCCGGAGTCGACGGAATTGATCAACCGGGCGTTCGAGGCAGCTATCCAACAGTACCGAGGCGTGGAGTACATTAGGGCGCTGTGGCGTCGCGGTGTTGCAGCTGGCCGCGACATCAACGACCGAAACGTCCTGATTGACTTGGCCTTGGATCTGGGCTTGGACTCGGGGAAGTTTGAGGAGGATCTGGACGAGATTGAGTTGGAGACCGGTGAGCGCGGCGAGCTTCCGTTCACGTTTATGGAGATCCAAGGGAAGCCCGTTCCGAAGAGTGGCCGTATCCGGTATTCGGACTTCAAAACCCAGTTCACGTTCCAGGGAATCGAGGAGAAAGAGGCTCAGGAACTGCAAGGTTTCGTTGCGGAGTATGGGCCTGTGGCCGTTCCGGAAGTGATGGAAGTGTACGGAGTTCAGCGTGAGGAAGCTACTCAGCGTCTCCAGAATTTAGACGGTGTTTCGTCGTTTAAGATCGGCGGCGAACAGTTCTGGACCCTCTGAACAACCTCACAAGGTGTTGCTTGGAGGCTTTTGCGAGGATAATTCTAAGTGCGGGTGCTGAGTACCTTCGAGTTATGACGGATGACTTCCAGCCGTTTTTCTCGTCGGGAGAAGCTGACTCAATTTCTGACCAGTATCCAAACCTGAAGTCACTGGATGTAGAAGTTAAAATGAGTAAGCCCGTGGGCGATCGTCTTAGGTATAAGAGATACGGTAAATCTGATCTACCAAGTCACGTGAACTGCCCGGTTTGCGGTACGAAGGCAGCTGTAGGTTGGAAGGTAGAAAAACACATAAGTCAAAACCACAACCAGTTCAAAGATAAAGTCTCGTGTAGTGGCCAAGAGCGTGAGGGAAAGAGTTGCATCGTCAAATTCGAGATTGAGGGAACAGTAGAATACGTTTAGAAACCGCTAATCCAGATATGACGGGAAATCAGTAGTCATCCACTATTCTGAATTATGAGAGAAGACAAAGACGGTGAACCATTCCTAGTGAAGCCGGAGACCGACAAGTATGAGGTGATTAGCTTTCTTGTCCGCAATCGAAAAAGTAGCTTCACCCCGTCAGAGATTGCTTCAGATCTCGACATCGCTGATCAAACAGTCTCAAACGTGTTATCTTACCTTCTTAAGCATGGAACCGCTGTCCGATCTCAAGGAGAATACTACCTTAACTCAGAGAGTGCTAAGTATCTCCAACAGCGGTTGAAGTCAGTGGACTCCGCTAAACAGCTACACGATATCGCATCAAATAACGATGCCTACTCGGAGAATGGATGGGAAGAGAAATTAGACTCTTGCGAGCACAATAATCCTTGAGCCGCGATAGAATCTAGAATATGGAGACAGTGGTGTGACTCGCACTCTCTTTAGGTTACTGCCGTACAAAGGTTGATGTTCACCGGCTTGGAAATGTGGTCTAAGAGGTTCAGCGATGTCCAATGCGACCATCAAATCGGTGTTCGTCAAGACTGTACCTTCAGAAACCGATGATGACGAGACTCTAGGATACGAGCTGCTGAAAACCAAAGACGACTACGAACATGCCACCATCATACAGGAGTCGGAGATGCGGAACACACGGGGCGGGCGGTATACGTTAGTTAGCAGTGGTAGAATCTTCCCTGACGACGTCCAAGCTACGATGAAACCATATTTCGACCAAGCCGGCTTTTCTCACCGTCTGAGCCCTGAAACAACGAACACTGTAGAAGAGCAGGAGGTGCGTGTTCTTATTGAAGGTCCTGACGGAAAGAACTACCATATACAAAAACTCGATACAGACCGGTATTATATCTCACACGACAACAAGCCCACGAGATCGCCTCCACATAGCGTTGTTCAGAAAGCGCAAACCGTCTTCCCCGACTACGACCCATTCTCCTGATCGAAAACTACTATTTCTAGTATCCTTCTTTGAGTGCCCGTTGAAGTGGACGTAAACCTGCGCAACTCCCAGAGGACTCAGTATTTGTGTAAGCTTTCGATTCTCAGTAGGTCTCATACTTTGGAAGAGTAATCTAAAAAGTGTTCACAATCATATAACCTCACTCCAAACTAGGGGTGGGCCCCCCTTTTGCGAAATGTACAAAACCGACTGCTGAAGTGAGAACCGGGACCGTATCAGCAATATGCGTAGTTTCTTTCAGATCACCCACTAGAGCCTCTCAAGATATCAATCGTAGCTAATAGTGTGCGTTCTACTCAGTCCAAACTAGGGGTTTGTTGGAGGACTGGATAGGGTATTCGCTTAGAATATTTCTATATAGGATCTATATTTGGGTTCACCAACGAAATATTGACTTGTTCCAACAACGCAGCAGTGGTACGGGTCCCATCAGGAATTATTCTCTCCAAATTGTTGGAGAAACTGTTGAACAGAATGCAGTTCATGTTCTTCCATATCTATATCAGATATCCAGTCTGCATCAGGTGGCGATGAATCAACGATAACACGACGTTCTCGATTATCTATCGAGCGAATAATGTCGCGTTTTGATTGATACAGTTGATTCAAGTTCACCGAAACTGCTTTCTGATAAATCTCGTTCCCAAGCGTGGTGAGCTGGTAGACTTTTGCAGCAACATCACCACGCTCTTCCAACGTCTGCTCCCAGAACCCCTGTTGTTTCCCTTCGTTGAGTCGCTGCTGAATCGTACTGGAACTCAATAGCAGTTCCTTGCGAAGATCGGTATGACGTCGAGAGTCATACTCCCCGATTTCGACGATTATCTCCATTGTTCCCTTCTTTTGCAGGAAGTTAGCTGTATTCGCGTCTCTCAGAGGGGGGTCGGACTCGCCGCTGCTCATTGTTCGAACTAAACATCTGTTCGCGAAGGTTTATATGTGGCGAGGGACGAAAAACAGATGTTCGAATCAAACACGAGGTCGTAACGAACTAACTTGCTATCTAAACAACCTGAATCAGAGACTGAGGTGAGATCAAGTTTGATCTCGAAAGACACCCTTCAGCAGCCTTCACGCTACAACCAGACTACCCTTACTCAAGATGACTATCTGTCACTCCAGAGAAAGCAAGTAGAGGTGAAATTCAGAGGCGACAGGCTTGAACCGCCACAACGAGTCCGGCTTGCTCTTCTTGTCTACACAAGCCAGGTTTTTGTCCTCGCGAGAGATGACTGAAGAGGATTCACAGTCGCTGGAAAATCGGTTGGTGTCACAGGCAGCTAACCTCTTCGACATCCATGAAAGTATTTCCCGGGTAATAGAGGACCTCTCACTCCCATTCGAGGAAGTTCACGACGCATACAATATCACAACGAGCGACTCATTCGAATTTGAGTCTATGGTTCGACTTTTCCTATATAAAGAAGTTGCAGAGCTGAGCCAGAAACAACTCTCCGAGCGAATCGAAACCTGGCCGTATCTACAACTTCGATTTGGGTTTGACCGCCCACCAACACAGCAAGCGATCTCTTACACGATACGAAACCGGTTTTCAGCTGAGTTCCGTCGGCTACTCAACCGTGTCGCAGATCGAATTAGAAGCGCCGGTGAACAGCATAGAGTACAGACACACGCTGCTCATTCACCTAATGCTAATCCTTCCCCAGATGAAATCGCTGAGAGTTCACAACCACTCTATCAGTACGTCGATGAGCAAGCACCGGGGGTCATAGAATCGATGTTGAATGATGTGGCGCCAGCATTAGATACTGGACGGAGCCATAATGTTGTCCACGAAGACGAAACCGTCTGGGAGCACCAGTTGTTGATGAGTTTGATGGACACCGCAGGGACACGATCAGCTCACCGCTCATTTAACAAGTTTCGAGAGAACGCACTTCATCACGATACGCACGTCCGAGCAGTCAAAAAGCTCGGGACACCGAGCGGGTACCAGTACACGTTCGATGATTTTCCTACTGGATCAGATGAGAAGCGTCCGGTGCCGGACTGGCGGCGAGTTGCTGACACTGTCCAAGATCAATTTGGTGATGCAGTAGACCAGATGTTGGACACGGTAGCTTCTGGGGAAATGTTCTCAGAACCGGTTGCAGCAGCCATCGACGTAACGAATGTGCCATATCACGTCACCCCATGGAAAGGTGATACCGATGTTGTATCGGACAATGAGGAGCCGATTATGGTACATGGGACTCCGAAGTACCCGAAGGAGAACTATCCAGAGATGGTAAACGGTGGAGAAGAGGATGAGGCGTACGAGTACCAGTATGCAACGCTAACGATTGTTGGCCGAAATACGCCGCTCGTTATTGCCGTAGAGCCGATTCGGCACAATTCGAGGTGGGAGCGGGATGGGGAGTCCGTGTCGTGGGCGGAAGTCGTTGACAGGTTAATGGCGCAGGCGACGGAGTTGGTGGATATCCATCTGGTGATGGCTGACCGCGCGTTCGACCAGCACGGTGTGTTCCACGTGCTAGATCAGTACTACGATGTGGACTACTTGATCCCGAAGAAGAAAAACTCGGAGCGACTGCGACGTGACGCTGCTGATGTACGGAACGACCCGGCGGTGACTGCGCGGGTAGAACAAGACGCAGCTCTATACTTGAGGAATTCCACACCGTACATCGATCCTGAAGCAGATGAGACGGTTGATGAAAACGGGTACAGTCACGACGTGACGTTAATGCATGTTCCAGCGCAGCGGAATGACTGGATTGTTCGGCATGAAGACGACACAGGGTACGCGTTGTTCGCGACGAACCGGGATGATGTATCCCCACTGGATGCAGAGGGGCTTGTGAACCGGTACTCCGACCGGTGGGATATTGAAATTGAGTACAAGATGATTACGCCCCTGGTGCCATCTATTGCATCTACAGACTATCGGATGCGGTTCTTCTCATTTGCTTTCAGCTGTCTACTGTACAATCTGTGGCGGCTAGTCGATCACTCACTGAAGGTATTAGCGACAGAGAAGTTTGATGGGTACGGTCGCGGTACTCACGAGGAGCGATTGGATCCGGTATTGCCGCTAGCGGATTTCCTTGCGTCGTCGATTGTCCTATTGTTTCGTGCAGGACTGGACCCTCCTGACGTGACGCCCTAATTCCGGTGGTTTCCCTGGCTCGGTAGCGATTTCTCTGTCCTAAATTCTCTTTTTGGTCCACTTCGCACTAGTTTTCTTACGGTTCTCTAGGTCGTAGGTAGTGGGTAGAGGTACACTCGGTTCTGCGTTGGTGAAATCGTACGATCTCAGTCAGATTTGTTTGTAGTTGGCTCTACCCTCCGAACCTGTGAACGCTCGTCGAGGAGAATCCAGATCGACGATAGATGGGTCGAAAAGTTCTTCAATCGCCCATCAGGCCGACTCCAGCAATCCTTCGACGGCTTCCCGCGTCGGGAGTGGGGCCATAGCGCCGGTCTCTGTCGTCGTGAGTGCACCGACAGCGTTGGCAAATCGGATCGCCTCGTCGAGGGACTTACCTTCCAGCAGTGCCGTGATCGCACCGGCCGTGAACGCGTCCCCAGCCCCCGTCGTGTCGATGGCATCGACGTGCAGAGTCGGTTGGTCCGTTTCAGCGGGCCCCCAGGGTGAATCATCGGTTGCGAGGGCGTACGTGCCCTTGGATCCCTGCGTGAGGAAAACTGAGTGTGGACCGTATCCGGTCAGCTCCTCGGCCACCGTCTCGATAGAATTCTCGACCGAATCCAGCAGCATTGCCAGGTCCTCACGATCAGTTTTGATGACGTCAGCGAGTTCGAGGGCGTCCCGCATCGTGGGTTCGAGTTTCGTCGGATCGGGCCAGAGATCTTCGCGGGTGTTGGGATCGAACGAGACGGTGCAGTCGGCTGCCTGTGCTCGCTCGGCGAGGTCGAGCATCGCCGTCCGGGCCGGTTCCTCACAGAGCATGACGCCGCCGAAGTGGACCCATTCGAGGTCCGCCAGAGCATCATCAGCGACCGTTCCCGGTTCCATGGCCATCGTTGCGGTTCCCTCCTTGTAGAAGACGAACGCTTGATCGGCCGCGGGGTCGTCACCGACGAGTGTATGGGCGGTCTTTCGATCGGGATCGATCTCGATGAACCGATCGGGAACGTCCTCCGTGTCGAGGACATCTGCCAGATGGTCACCGAACGGATCCGATCCGAGTTTCGTCCAGAGATACGGTGCCGACCCGAGGCGCGTCATCGCAACCGCCAGGTTCGCGGGTGCGCCACCGGCCCGGCGCTCGAACGTCTCGACGTCGGCGAGTGGTCCCGACGACGTCGGAAACATGTCGACGAGGGTTTCCCCGGCAATAAGTGTGTCTGGTGAGGACATCGGCGGCTCTACGGCACGACGGTTTATCTTTCCCCGTGTTCGGACTCCGGATTCGCCCGCTGAGTGCGGGTGATCCGCTGGGGCCGTGCCGCCGGGATGCTGGCGTTTATCACCGCTGGGGCCCCACCGTCAGGTATGAACATCGTACCGGACACGAGCGTGATAATCGACGGTCGCGTGTCCGATCGCGTCGCCGACGGCGAGTTCGCCGACGCGACGGTTTCGGTCCCCGAAGCGGTCGTCGGTGAACTCGAATCTCAGGCCAACGACGGCCGACAGACCGGCTGGGACGGTCTGGAGGAACTACAGCAGTTGGCAGACTTTGCCGACGAGGGGGCGATCGAGGTCGAGTACGTCGGTCGTCGCCCCGAGGCTTCCGAAAAACACGCCGCCGACGAGGGCGACGTCGACGCGCTGATCAGAGATCTCGCGGCCGACCGCGGCGCGACGCTCGTGACCAGCGACGTCGTCCAGAGCGAGGTCGCCCGCGCAAAGGGGCTAGATGTCGTCTTTATCGAGCCAGTTGGCAGGGACGTCGAATCCCTCGAGATCGCCCAGTTCTTCGACGAGACGACGATGAGCGTCCACCTCAAAGTCGGTGCAAAGCCGATGGCAAAGCGTGGTGCGATCGGCGATATGCACTACGAAGCGATCCGCGACGAGGCATCGACGGAGGGCCAGCTCAAGGAGTATGCACACGACATCGAAGAGAGCGCCCGCGCAAGCCCGGATGGGTTCATCGAGATCGACGAACCGGGGATGACGATCGTCCAGTTCCGGGAGTACCGCATCGCGATCGCCCGGCCCCCCTTCGCGGACGGCCTGGAGATCACGGCCGTCCGACCGATCGTCCAGACCGAACTCGACGATTACGAGTACGCCGACCAATTGCGCGAGCGATTGCTCGAACGCCAGCGCGGCGTCCTCATCTCGGGGGCGCCCGGCGCCGGTAAATCGACGTTCGCCCAGGCCGTCGGGGAGTTCCTTGCCGAGTCGGATTTCTCGGTCAAGACCATGGAGAAGCCGAGGGACCTCCAGGTCGGCCCGGAGATCACCCAGTACACCGAGCTCGCGGGATCGATGGAGCGGACCGCCGACTCCCTGTTGATGGTCCGGCCGGACTACACGATCTACGACGAGGTGCGCAAGACCGACGACTTCGAGGTGTTCGCGGACATGCGCCTGGCGGGCGTCGGCATGATCGGTGTCGTTCACGCGACCCGCGCGATCGACGCCCTGCAGCGTCTCGTTGGTCGCGTTGAACTGGGAATGATCCCACAAGTTGTCGACACTGTCGTCTATATCGAGGCCGGCGAGATCGAGACCGTCTACGATGTCAATACGGAGGTAAAAGTCCCGGAGGGGCTCATGGAAGAGGACCTCGCGCGCCCGGTGATCGTCATCGAGGACTTCGAGACGGGAGTCCCGGAGTACGAGATTTACACGTTCAACCGTCAGGTCGTGACGGTGCCACTGGGTGACGACGCGGGAGCTGAGAGCGGTGTCGACCGCATCGCGCGCCAGGAGGTCGAACGCGAGATCCGTTCGATCGCCAACGGGCACGTCGAGGTGGAAGTGCGGGGGCGCGACCGGGCGGTCGTCTGGGTCGAAGAGCGGGACATCTCACAGGTCATCGGCAAAGGTGGCGGCCGGATCAGCGACGTCGAGAACCGGCTGGGCATCGATATCGACGTTCGAACGCTGGACGAACGCGAGGAGAGCCGTTCTGGCTCGTCAGGATCGGGTGACGGAGGTGGCGCCGACGCCGGCCGGACCGTCACGCCCGAGATCACCTCCCGGCACGTCGTCGTCCCAGCCGAGGGGCTCGCCGGCGAGACGGTCGAAGTGCGAGCTGATGGGGAGTATCTCTTTACAGCAACAGTGAGTCGTGGCGGCGAAGTGCAGGTCTCACGCGGGAGTGCGATCGCCGAGGAACTCGAGCAGGCGATCGATTATGGCCGGCAGATCAGTGTCGTTCAAGCTTGAGGAAGGGTACCTTCCGGACGGGAGCGAACGTCGCACTGAGAACCACAGCATACCATCGTTAGATTCTAACAGTTTCTTTCTGGGAGAGCGAGTCAGGGACGACAAGGGCCTCTGTCGTCTTGCCTCCCGACCCGGTTACGATGATAGCCTTTGCTTTTGTCCCCGGTTCGAGTTCTGATGGCTGATCGCCCGATCCGAGTTCGATCGTTAACACAGCCTTATCAATTGGGTGGTTCAAGATGTCGTCGTTCGCTATCGAGCCATCGTTATCACGCAACGTCGTCCAGTTGAATTCACCGACAGATGCGCTTCCGGGCTGGATGTAGACCAATTGTTGACTCCCATCGTACGATACCCATTGTATGGTAGTATCGTTCAGGTCAACGTCCTGAGATCCGGGAGCAGGTGTGACTGTCATCTCGACGGTAGTCACTGTGCCGGAAGCAGCATCGACTATGCCAACGCTGTCTTCTTCGACCAAGCGATTGGTGACTTGATCGGCTGCCTGGACGCCGCTCCGCTCAGCGCTACTCTGGAGGAATCCGGCGGTATTGATCAATACGCTTGCCGCGACAGCCGCAACCAGCACCATCGCGATGAATACGATAAGCGTGCCGATTCCCACTTGCGCTCGCTCGCCATCACGCATATTGTATCCGAGCATCATTTTCGTCTGGGATACCGCTAATTAGTGTATGCGTCATTACTCGACGCACTCAATTAAACATAGTTCTCAAATTATCTCGTTTGATAGCACTCAGGGAGTGTTCCGGGTGAGTGGTCCTAAGAAGACGACGGAAACTAAGACTACACCCCAACAGCGCCACCATCGAGCGGTCGTTTTGGACTACTTTTCGGTCGAGACTCAAATTGAAGCCATCGAGACAGCCAGAAGCAACTGCTAGTCCGTGCACAGAGGTGCAGGAGCGAAAAGGGCTCAGTCAGAGACAGCTTGGTCTTGTGTCTCTTCGGCGTCCTCAGTAGTGAGTTCGTAGAGGTTCTGCCGGGCGTCGGCGAAGTAGACGTCCTCGGAGACGACGTCGACTTCTTCGAGTCGTTCGAGGGCATATCGAACCGTCCGGGCCGAGAGCATCGATTCCTCGACGATCCCTTTCTGGGTCAGCGGTCCCTTGTATTCGAGGACCTTGTAGACGAGTTTCGCGCTCGGCGGGAGGTCTTCGATACCCTCTTCCTCCTCGGTTTCAGCCATTATTGCCTCTTCGGAACGCCGTCCGTATAAAGATTGAGGAGTCGAGTCGGCCGACCTGTCGTTCGAGACGACCGCCAATCGCACACGTTCGGCTTCGAGGAGGCAGCCTGGGATGTGATCATCACCGAGTAGTAACGCCGGAGGCAGACGTTCGACTTCGGGGCGTCCGGGACACAAACTCGATGTGCGGGACCCAGAGAAGGGAACGAACGCCTTTTTAGCCCCGGTGGCACACCTTGTGGTATGGCTACGGAAACGACGCGCCAGCTGACCGGCCACCTCAAGAGCGTGGTGGTCACGGGCCTGACGACGGTCCTGGGCATGGGCGCGGGAATCGCCTCCAGTGTCCTCGAACTAGATCCGAGTTCGAGGACGGCACTGGGCGTCCTCGCTGCGGCGATCCTCGTCCAGTTCCCGATCCTGCAAGTCGTCGGCGTCGACATCGACGAGTTCTCGACGAAAGACTATCTATACATCGGATTCATGACCTTCTCGCTTTGGTTCGTCACCTGGAGCATCCTGTTGACAACCGCACCGGCCTGATCCTCGGAGGACCTATTCATGGCAGATGATTCAATCGCCGTCGTCGACCTCGATCGCTGTCAGCCCGACCGCTGTAACTACGAGTGTGCGAACTTCTGTCCACCCAACCGGACGGGAAAGGAGTGTATCGTCACCCGCGACGAGCACTACGAGGAGGGCGAACCCTTCGATGGGAGGGCCGATCAGATCTGGATCAGTGAGGAGATCTGTCTCGGCGAGTCCTGTGGAATCTGCGTCGAGAAGTGTCCGTTCGACGCCATTGAGATCATCAATCTCCCGCAGGAACTCGAGGACGAACCCGTCCATCGCTACGGCGAGAACGCCTTCGCGCTTTATGGGCTGCCGGCACCCGAAAAAGGTCGTGTGACGGGTATCCTCGGTCCGAACGGCATCGGGAAGACTACTGCTGTCCACATTCTGGCCGACGAACTCACGCCGAACCTCGGCCAGTTCGGCAAGTCGCCAGAGTGGGAGACCGTCCTCGACGAGTACCGCGGGACAGCCCTCCAGGACTACCTCGAGTCGCTGCTCGACGGGGATGTCTCGGTCGCGCGCAAGCCCCAGTACGTCGACCGAATCCCCGACCAGTTCGACGGGACGACCCACGATCTGCTCGCGGAGACCGACGAGCGCGGCGTCCTCGATGAACTGATCGAGCGCGTCGGGATCGGTCCAGTGGTAGACCAAGACATCGACACGCTCTCGGGTGGTGAACTTCAGCGGGTCGCCCTCGTTGCGGCGCTGGCACGGGACGCGGACTTCTACTTCCTCGACGAGGTTTCGCCGTACCTCGACATCGGTCAGCGGATGACCGCCGCCAGGCTGATCCAGGAACTCGCAGAGGATGGCGAACGGTCGGTGCTCGTCGTCGAGCACGACCTCGCCATTCTGGACCTGCTCGCCGACGCCATCCACGTCGGGTACGGTCGGCCCGGCGCGTTCGGCGTCATCACCGATCCCAAGTCCGTCAAAAGCGGGATCAACGAATATCTCGCGGGCTATCTGGAGAACGAGAACATGCGTATCCGCGAGCAAGCCATCGAGTTCGAGGAACACGCCCCGCGGTCGGTCAGCGCGGGCGACGTGGTGATCGAGTATCCCGACATCGAGAAGAGCTACGGCGAGGACGAGTTCTCGCTGGCCGTCGAATCGGGACAGATCCGTGAGAGTGAGGTGCTGGGCGTCGTCGGCCCCAACGGGATCGGGAAGTCCACGTTCGCAAAGCTGCTCGCAGGGCGTCTCGAACCGGACGCGGGCGAGATCGACGCGAGTCTCGACATCTCTTATAAGCCCCAGTACGTCGAGGTCGACCAGCCGATGCGCGTCGACGCGTTCCTCGGATCGATCGCCGACGACTTCGGGACCTCCTACTGGAACACCGAGATCGCCCAGCCCCTCCAGTTAGAGGGGATCATGGAGCAGCAACTGACCGACCTTTCGGGCGGGGAGCGCCAGCGCGTCGCGATCGCGGCGTGTCTCTCCCGGGACGCCGACCTCTACTTGCTCGACGAGCCGAGCGCCCACCTCGACGTCGAGCAGCGGGTCTTGGCGACCAGCGCGATCCGTCGCTACGCCGAGAACCACGACGCGACGGCGATGGTCATCGACCACGACATCTACATGATCGACCTGCTGGCCGATCGCCTACTGGTGTTCGACGGCGAACCCGCTGTCTCCGGCCACGCCAGTACGCCCCAGTCGATGCGCGACGGGATGAACGACTTCCTGGGTAATCTCGACATTACCTTCCGACGGGACGAACGCACCTCACGGCCACGGATCAACAAACCCGGGAGCCGTCTGGATCGAGAGCAAAAGCAAGCTGGCGAATACTATTACGCTCCGGAGTAAATCAGGTATCGACGGCCTGACGGGGCTGAGTGCTGCTGTAGCGGTACATCTTCCGAAAATAGGTCTTCCAACGGTCTGGAGAGATGGTATACAGAGGTAACGAGTAAAGTTAAGACATCTTGTCAATAGACACGTTCCATGACTCGAATGACGTTCGCTCAGAAACTGATCGCGGTGGTACTGACACTCTTTTTGAACGGCGTGGTATTCCTCTTTGCAGGTTTTCTCCCGTCAGAACCCTTTTTAGCTGACGTCCCCGACAGGACGGTAGACACGGGCCGTCAGCACGTCGACGGGTCGCCGTCGTTCAGCCACCTATGACCGCAGTCCCGTCCTCAGAACCGCGGTTCGAGACGCTGCAGACACCGCCAGGTGTCCACCTCGTCGATCCGATCGACGGCGGGCGGTTCACGTTGCTGACGGCCGAACCGGTCGAGTGTACACCGTGTTCCTCCGATGCGCTACCGATTCCCGTCGACAGCGCCGTTTCGGTCGACGTCGATGTCGTCCGGACCCCGTATCTCGTCGGGGTCTGGATCAGGGACGCGGAGTTCGACCTGGTCGCACAGTGTACGGGTGGCGACGAAGCGGCGTTCGATCCGGGCAGCTACGTCGTAGAGTTCTCCTCCGTTCAACTCAAACTGTATCTTGGCATCGAGGGAGCCTTCTCGGTCGATGCGACTGGAGATTACGTCGAACTATCGTTTCCGGAAGCGACCGAGGTGATCGTCGGCATCCGTTCGTATCACGAACAACCGGCCCGTACCATCACGACGACCGACGACATCGACGACGTGATGACTGCGCTCTCCCAGTTCAGAGCGGCGTTAAAGACGACTTCTCCCGAGCGGTCGTTCCCGACGTTGCGCGGCCATCCTCCCGTGCTGAAACGAGGCGAGGAACTGTCGGTCCCGAGCGGCTTTGTCGACCGAGAACCGTCCGTCTCAATCGAAGTACCGGACCGGTGGGACCGCGTCATCCCCGCCGCACCGCTGGCGTACTATCTCGACGCGGACATCCAACCGGGTGCCCGACCTAGATTGGTCGCCGACGGGCGATCAATCCCGCTGGATGGACCGGACGGCTTCGAGCAGCACGTGGCACGCATTCTGCGACACGTCTTCACGCTTGACTGTGTCACGCGGACCGAAGGGCTATACAATGTGGATCTGCGCGAACGGTCGATACTCGAGGAGCGGACAACGCTGGATTTCGAGGCGCTGTACAACCAGTCTCTCGCCGAGCGCACCGGAGCGTATCTCGACGTTCCGTTCGAAGTGGTCGAACCCGTGTCGCCGGAGTGGAAGCTGACCGCCGATGTCCAGCCTGAAGCCGAAAACGTTCCGGTCCTCTCGTTCCTTGCGGCCGATCTGGCAGAGATTCGCTGTCCACGCCGTGGCAATATCACGCCGCGAGTCCTCGAAGACACGTCCCCCGACGTCGAGTCGCTCTTTCGCGACGAGCCGGTCCTGCTCAGGGGGCCGTCCACCGCCGTCCGATCCGAGAGTACCACGAGTCGGCCGTCAGTCGAGGAGCGCGTGTTCCGGCCGGAACCGGCCGACAGCCTGATGCAGACGTTCGTCGGCGACGGGATCCCGATGGGCGCGACGAAGATGACCCTCGACGCGTTCAAACGGCGTCTCGAGTACGAACCGACGGAATCCGGACGGATCTCTGTCGACGTGGTGAACAACGAGGATGCGATGAGCGACGAGTCCGTCGTCTCGAATGTCTACGGCGCCAGAGATTGGATCGACTTCGACGTCACGATCCACGAGGAGTTGACGCAAGCCGAACTTGCCGACGTACTACAGGAGGAGACGGACTTTTTCCACTACATCGGCCACGTCGAGGACGAAGGATTCCGGTGTGCCGATGGACATCTTGACGCGCGATCCCTTTCTGATGTCGGCGTTGGCGCGTTCCTGCTCAACGCGTGTAACTCATACGCGCAGGGCCGGGAACTGGTAGATGCCGGCGCGCTGGGTGGGATCGTCACGCTCGCGAACATTCCGAACCCGACAGCGACGAGCGTCGGGAAAACATTGGCTCGATTACTGGACAGCGGTTTCTCGCTCTCGACGGCACGGACCTTGTTGGAGGAAGACGAGCAACTCGCAAGCCGGTATATGGTCGTGGGGGACGGACACGCGAACATCGTCGAGAGCCAAATGGGCGCGCCCTTGCACATGGAATTGAAATCCATCGAATCAGACATGCTGGACTTGGACATCCAGGGATACCCCATTTCAGACATCTCAAACGGGAGTCTACGTGATTGGCACTTTTCCCCGTTCGAAGCGAATTGCCTAGTGATGGCATCTCTCGAAAACGTGGAAATGACTAGTGAGGAGTTCAACCGTCTCTGTGAGAACGGTGACTTCCCAGTCTTGTACGAGGAGCAACTCGTCTGGAGTAAAGAAATGCAGTCCGAGATTTAGGGGCCTGGATTGGCACTACTGATTGCTGCTGCCGTCCCTCCGAACTGCGTTAGCAACACGAGCAGCATGAACAGGACGCCGATCATTCGCGGGTGCTCTGCGAGGAAGTTCTCTCCCTCCGATTCTGATTGGCTCATAGCCACTCTCCACTTTATTGCTGGGTTGAAAATGAATTTCTAAAGATATTTAATAATTATATAATTAATGTAAGGTTAGGTAATATTAAATATATAAATATGGGATACGAAGAGAGGAGACCGCACAATGCCTTCTTTCGCCGGTGCGAACGTGTAGATAGCCCCTCCCGTAACTTACTTAATTGTTAGTATTGTAATCGTTGGTAGGTAACACAAATGAGAGAAATACTTACGGTGCCCCCGGGAGGGTTCGTCTATGAGTGACGAGCTCTCGCAGGGTGTCGACGCTGCCGAAACAGTCTCAAACGTCCTCTGTGTCTGTCCGGCGATCGGTAACGCGAAGAACCAACACTGTCGTGACCTGTTGACCCGCGCGGGAGCGCCCGGGACGGTCCTCAGTGTGACGATCGCGTCCTCTCCCGGCGAACGGATGTCCGAGTGGAGTACCGTAATCGACCCTGTCGAAACCACGCTATCGTTTGTCGACGTTTCCCACGGCGGTCGGTCCGCGGCGATGTCGGCCGACGGGTTCGGCGGTCAGAACGGTGCGATTGTCAACGTTGCCGAGGTCGAGGACGTCGATCTCCAGCGTATCGGAAGCGAGCTCGCCACGCAACTCGAGAACGCCGATCAGGGCCCCGTCGTCGTCTGTATCGATTCGTTGACGGATCTCTTGCAGTTCGAGTCCGAACGCACGCTCCATCGCTTCCTCAACGTGCTCACCGCGCGGGTCGAGCAAGCCGGCGCGATCGCACACTATCACATCGACGCTGACGGCCATCCTGACCGGACGTTCGATACGCTAGCACCGCTGTTCGACGCAACGGTCTGTGCGGACTCTCGTTCGGAGTGAAGCGCCTCGACGCAAGCCCCCCGTCGCTCCGGTCCACCGATCGCGCCCCGATCATTTTGGTCGCTGCCCGTGATACTCTTCTGCACGATGCCCTCGACGCAGGACGCTGTGTTGGTCGCCTCTCCGGAGGAAAAACGACGTTTGTCGATCACGTCGATTCTCAGAGACCACTGGCCTGTCCGGATCGCGACGACGCTCGACAGCGCGCTGGACAGCCTCGACGCCTCGATTGCCGTAACCGTCATCGACGAATCCATGGAAGGGCCGCCGTCGGATCTCTTTGTGGCGCGTGCATCGGATGAACTTTCCTTTCAGATCTTGTGGCTGGGTAGCTCGGACGGATCCGTCGCCGGTCGTGCTGACGCAGTCCTCGATCTCGATCGTATCGAGGACGCCTCCCGCAAGATCG
Source organism: Halorhabdus rudnickae (assembly GCF_900880625.1). Classification (NCBI taxonomy): domain Archaea; kingdom Methanobacteriati; phylum Methanobacteriota; class Halobacteria; order Halobacteriales; family Haloarculaceae; genus Halorhabdus; species Halorhabdus rudnickae. The sequence continues at coordinate 571,736 of NZ_CAAHFB010000001.1, read as the reverse complement.
TCGAACGGCTACAGCGACGGGCACGATACGACCGACTGCTCACCCGATTTTATGAACTCGCCCGTAGACACGAACGTAACGACGAGAAAGCGACGGCCGACGGGGAACCGACAGCAACCGACGCAGAACTCGACTCGCTGAAACGAGAACTCGACGCAGTCGTAGCCGAACTCGACGACGAAGACGCCTTCGAGGTCGCACTTGGGGACCGACGAACCGTAGACCGGTGAGCGGGATCGACGGCGTTCAGGCCTCTTTGACGTACGGCAACGATTCGGCCGTTCGATCGATCTCGGTTTCGTTTGCACTCATCAACGCTGTCGTATCCCAAATCCCATCGACCAGAGCCTGGCGTTGAGCATTGTCGACAGTGACCTCTACCATCTGTTCGCCGTAGGTGACAGTTTCGGCCTCGACGTCGATGTCGATCTCACCGTCGGGATTCGCCTCGATCCAGTCCTGCAGGTCGGCGATCGTCTCGTGATCGGCCGTCACGGTCGGCATCCCCAGCGCGAGACAGTTGCCAGCGAAGATTTCCGCGAAGGACTCGCCGATGAACGCGTCGATTCCCCAACGCATCAGGGCCTGGGGCGCGTGTTCCCGGGAGGACCCACACCCGAAGTTGTCGTTGACGACCATCACGTTGGCGCCCCGGAACTGGTCCTCGTTCATCGGGTGGTCTTTCTGGTTGTCATCGTCGTCGTAGCGGACATCGAAAAAGGCGAACTGGCCCAGGCCGTCGAAGGTGACGACCTTCATGAACCGCGCGGGGATGATCTGGTCGGTGTCGATGTCGTTCCCGCGGATGGGCACGCCTGTCCCGGTCACTTCGCGCACTTCAGGGATGTCGGCGTCGAAGTCGCTCATGCGGGAGTCACCTCCGACAGTTCGCGCACGTCAGTTACTTCCCCGGTGATCGCCGCCGCGGCGACCATCTGGGGGTTCATCAGGACGGTCCGGCCGTCTTTGCTGCCCTGGCGACCGACGAAGTTCCGATTCGACGACGAGGCCGAGGCCTCATCACCCTCCAGTTGGTCTTCGTTCATCCCCAGACACATCGAACAGCCGGCGTTGCGCCACTCGAAACCGGCTTCGCGGAAGATGTCCGCCAGGCCCTCCTCCTCGGCGGCCTGCTGGACGCGCTGGCTACCAGGGACGACCATCGCCCGGACGCTGTCGTCGACCTCTCGGCCCTCGACGATGTTGGCCGCACGGCGCAAGTCGGGCAGGCGTGCATTCGTACACGAACCCAGGAAGACCACGTCGATGTCGTAGCCCGCCATGGTCTCGCCGGGTTCGACCCGCATGTGCTCCTGGGCACGCCGGGCCGTCTCCTGTTTGTCCTCGGGCAGATCCTCGGGTGCGGGGATCGGATCGGAGATACCGATGCCCTGGCCCGGAGTCGTGCCCCACGTGACGACCGGCTCCAGTTCGTTCGCGTCGATGTGAACCACGTCGTCGTACTGGGCGTCCTCGTCGCTACGGATGGATTCCCAGTACGGTTTCAGCTCGTCGAAGGCCTCGGGGTTCTCCTGGAAGTAGTCGGTGTCTTCCATCCACTCGTAGGTGGTCTCGTCGGGGTTGACGTAGCCCGCGCGAGCGCCACCCTCGATGGACATGTTACAGATGCTCATTCGGCCTTCCATGTCCAGGTTCTCGATGGCCTCGCCAGCGTACTCATAGACGTAGCCGACGCCGCCGTCGGTGCCCAATCGCCGGATAATTTCCAGGATGATATCTTTGGCTTCGACACCCGGTCCCAGTTCGCCATCGACCTGGATCTTCCGGACCTTCTGTTTCTCCATGGCGATACACTGGGTGGCCAGGACGTCCCGGATCTGAGAGGTTCCGATGCCAAACGCCAGCGCGCCAAAGGCCCCGTGCGTCGATGTGTGGCTGTCGCCACAGACGATCGTCTTGCCGGGCTGGGTGATGCCCTGCTCCGGGCCGATGACGTGGACGATGCCCTGATCGCCCGTTGTCGGGTCGGAAAATTCGATGCCCGCATCGTGGACGTTCTCTTCGAGTTCGGACATCATCTCCTCGGCCGCGTCGTCGCTGTAGGGCCGAGACTGATCGGCCGTCGGGACGATGTGATCGACGGTCGCGTGAGTCAGGTCCGGCCGGGCGACCTCGATGTCCCGTTCCCGAAGCATGCCGAAGGCCTGCGGGCTGGTGACCTCGTGGATGAGGTGTAGCCCCACGAACAGCTGATCCTGCCCATTGGGCAGCGTCGTTACCTTGTGGCGATCCCACACCTTGTCGTACAGCGTTCCCTGGCTCATACTCGCACTCTGTCTGTCGTCTGCGCTCGATAACGTGGTTTCATTGTCTCGGGTCGTTCACTCGGCTCCCTCGTCCCAGGAGAACAGCTCCCGGAGCGGTTCGCCGACTTCCTCGATTTCGTGATTCTGCTCGGCCTCTCGCAGTTGCTTGTAGCTGGGCCGGTTGGTCTGGTTCTCCGAGATCCACTCTTTGGCGAACGTGCCGTCCTGGACCTCTTCTAAGATCTGCTCCATCCCCTCCCTGGCCGAATCGTCGATGACGTACTCTCCGCGAGTCAGCCCGCCGTACTCGGCTGTATCGGAGACGGAGTTCCACATTTCCATGAGTCCACCTTCGTAGATCAGGTCGACAATGAGCTTCATCTCGTTCATGACCTCGAAGTAGGCCATCTCCGGGGAGTAGCCGGCGTCGACCAGCGTCTCGTAGCCGACCTTCATCATCTCGGTGACGCCGCCACACAGGACGGCCTGCTCGCCGAAGAGGTCGGTCTCGGTCTCCTCGCGGAAGGTCGTCTCGATGACGCCCGCCCGCGTACAGCCGATGGCCTTCGCGTAGGCCAGGGCTTCTTCTCTGGCCTCGCCGCTCTCGTTCTGTTCGACGGCGACCAGACCTGGCGTCCCCTCGCCGCGCTGGTAGGTTCGACGGACCAGGTGCCCCGGGGACTTCGGGGCGACCATCGTCACGTCGACGCCTTCCGGCGGCTCGATCTGGCCGTAGTGGATGTTGAATCCGTGTGCGAACTGCAGCGTGTCGCCCGGCTCCAGATTGTCGGCGATGTCGTCGTAGACGACCGGCTGGACGTTGTCCGGGACGAGCATGACGACGATGTCACCCTCGGCCGCGGCGTCGGCAGGCGTCTCGACCCGCAAGCCAGCGTCCTCGACGACCGGGCGATCGTCGTTGTCTTCCGGCAGGCCAACGACCACGTCGACCCCGCTGTCGTCGAGATTCTGAGCGTGGGCGTGGCCCTGGCTGCCAAAGCCAAGGACCGCTACAGTTACGTCTTCGAGATACGATTCGTCCGCGTCCTCGTCGTAGTAGACAGTCGTGTCGAATTCGTCAGTCATCGGTAGTGTGTCGTTTTCGATTCCGATTGGGTCAGTGTTCAATCTATCGTGTCGCCGTGTTCGATTATCTGGCTACTTCTTACTCGCGTACCCGTTTGCGTCCATCGTCTCCGCGCCGCGTTCGAGAGCCGCCGCGCCGGTCCGGACGACCTCCTCGACGTCGAACTGCTTGAATGCCTCAACGGCGGCGTCGATCTTCTGCTTGCTGCCCGTGATCTCGACGGTCACGGCGTTCGTCGAGGCGTCGACGGCTTGGCCGCCGTACATCTCCGCGACCGACTGGATGTCGTCGGGCTTCTCGCCCCGCACTTTCACGAGGGCGAGTTCCCGCCGCATCGCCTCGGGTTGTAGCTCCTCGACGGCGATGGTTGGAACGAGCTTCTCGAGTTGCTTTTTGGCCTGCTCGATGCCCGGCTCGGCCTCCTCGATGACGATCGTCATCCGGGCGACGTTCTCCTCGGTCGTCGGCCCGACAGTGAGGCTCTCGATGTTGAACTGCCGGCGGCTGAACAGCCCCGACACTTCGGCGAGGACGCCGGGCTCGTGTTTGACCAGCGCCGAGAGCACCGCATAGCGGGGCTGGTGGGTCGCTTCTGCTTCCGGGTCGATACGAATACCTTGCATGTTGCGCCGTCCCTCGGGTCGCATCCGATCGCCGGGGGCCGGCCCTGGGAGTTCTCCACTGCTCATCGTTAGAGGTTGTTTAGTTGTTCTTCCGAGAGTGCGAACAGGCCGTTGTCTCCGCCGCTGGGAACCATCGGATAGACGTTCTCACCGGGGTCGATGATCGCGTCGATGACTGCGGGGCCGTCGTACTCGCGAGCCTGCTGAATCACGTCGTCGACCTGGTCGTGCTCTTCCAGTCGGAACCCGCGCGCACCGAACGATTCCGCCAGCAGGTCGAACTCGGGGATCCACGGATACTCGCTTGCCATCCGTCGTCCCTCGTAGAACCCGTCCTGCCACTGGCGGACCATCCCGATGGCCTCGTTGTTGAGGATGACGTACGTGATGTCCAGATCCTCGCGGACCGCCACGGACAGTTCCTGCATCGTCATCAGGAACGAGCCGTCGCCGTCGAAGGTAACGACCTCCTTGTCCGGCGCGCCCAGTTTGGCACCGATCGCCGACGGGACGCCGTAGCCCATCGTCCCCAGGCCATTCGAAGAGACCCAGGTCCGTGGCTCGGTGTAGGTCCAGAACTGGCAGGCCCACATCTGATGTTGGCCGACACCGGTCGTGACGATCGCATCGTCGTCTGCCAGCTCGGCGAAGCGCTCGACGACGTACTGGGGTTTCAGCGGTTCGTCTTCGGGCGTCTCGTAGTCCAGCGGGTACTCGTCTTTCCAGGTCTGGCACTGCTCGCGCCATTCGTCGGCCTCGGGTGCGTCCCTCAGCCCGTCGTCGAGCTGTTCGAGGACGCGTTCGGCGTCGCCCAGCAGCGGGTATTCGGCATAGATGTTCTTGTTGATCTCGGCGGGATCGATCTCGACGTGGATGACTTCGGCGTCCGGCGCGAAGCTATCGACGCCGCCGGTGAGGCGGTCGTCGAAGCGCGTCCCGACGCCCAGTAACACGTCGCAGTTCGTGATCGCCAGGTTGGCCGCGCCGGTCCCGTGCATCCCCGCCATGCCCAGCGAGAGGTCGTCGGTCTCGGGGAAGCTCCCCAGGCCGGGCATGGTCGTGATCACGGGGATATCGTACTCGCGAGCGAACGCACGCAGTTCGTCGTGTGCCTCGCCCTTGATGACGCCGCCACCCGAGAGGATGACCGGCCGATCGGCCTCCGCTAAGGTCTCCGCCGCAGCCTCGATGACTGCCTCGTCGGCGGTCTCCGGTGGATGATAGGTGTTCGGCGTCTCCGGGGAGACCGGCTGGACGTCGGTCTCGGCCTTGCTGGCGTCCTTCGGGAGGTCGACCAGCGTCGGGCCCTGTCGGCCGGCATCGGCCAGTGCGAAGGCCTCGCTGACGTCCGCACCGAGGGTGTCCGGATCGCCGGCGAAGTAGTTCTGTTTGGTGATCGGCTGGGTAATGCCAACAGTGTCGACCTCCTGGAAGGCGTCGTTACCGACGAAGTCCGTCGCGACCTGGCCGGTCAGCGCGATCATCGGATCCGAGTCCATCGAGGCGTCGGCGATGCCCGTCACGAGATTGGTCGCTCCTGGTCCCGAAGTCGCCATTGCGACGCCGGGATCGCCCGAGACGATCCCGTAGGCGTCGGCGGCGTGGGCTGCCCCCTGCTCGTGGGCCATCGTGATATGCTCGATGTCCGAGTCATAGAGCGCATCGTAGACGGGCATGATCGCCCCGCCCTGGACGCCGAAGGCCATGTCGACCCCTGCCTCCTCTAAGGCGATTATCGCGGCTTCCGCCCCCGTCGTCACTTCACGAGTGTCGTCGCTCGCTTCCTCATCCTCTTCGGCCGGCGGTTCCGGCTCGCGATCTTGATGGAACGCGCGTTCACTCATGGTCGATACCTCCGTGCGGTGGGTGCCGGCCGCGGACGACCTGCCCGCGGCCCCGACGTGTATTGTCTCTTATATGTCATGGATTTGGTCTGCTCGCTGGTGGTCGAAGCGCCGTCCGATCGTCGTGGAGAATGGGGTACTGTTGGGGCTATAGAGCCCCTACAATACCGACGAGAAGCAGGGCGGACCCACTGGTAGCGCCGGATCGAACCCCGGACGTGACCAGCAGGCGCATCGGTACTGGATGATCGTAGTCGTTCGTTATAAACGTTCCGTGAGATGGATCCACGAACGCCGGAGGGAGTGGCGTACAGCAATCGCTGGCCGATCGGCGCGAACGACGTGGACGCCATCGTCAGGCACTGACCTCCTCACGTGTCTGCTCGACGCCCACGTCGCGTGCGAACCGTTCGAGGACGTCCATCGTGACGCGGTTGTCCTCGGCACCGAACTCCTTGACGCGGCGGGTTACTTCTCGTACGTCACTGTCCGACGGCGAGAACCCGGCCTCGACCAGTCGTTCCCGGACCGAGTGCTGACCGGTGTGCTTGCCCAAGACGAGTTCGCGCTCGGCACCGACCATCTCGGGAGTCATCACGCCAGGTTCGAACGTATCGCTGTTTTCGATGACGCCCGCGGCGTGGATGCCCGACTCGTGGGAGAAGGCGTTCTCGCCGACGACGGGTTTGTTGCCCGGCGTGTCGACGCCACTTTTTTCCTCGATCAGTCGGGACAGTTCGGTGATCTGAGTCGTGTCGATGCCCGTATCCACGTCGTACAGGCTTTCTACGGCCATGACTACTTCTTCGTAGGCCGCGTTGCCAGCGCGTTCGCCGATGCCATTGACGCTGACCTGGGCCTGTGCGCCGCCGGCCTCGTAGCCTGCGAGAGCGTTGGCCGTTGCCAGCCCGAAGTCGTCGTGGGTGTGGACGTCGACGCGGGCGTCCGTGTGGGCGACGACTTTGCCAACTATCTCCGTGAAGCGACCGGGCGTCGCGACGCCGGTCGTGTCGGGGATGTTGATCCAGTCGGTGCCCGCCTCGGTGACGGCCTCGACTACATCGAGCAGAAAGTCCTCGTCAGTACGGGTCGCGTCCATTGGCGAGAACATGCACTCGACACCAGCCTCCTTGACGCGCTCGACTGACTCGACGGCCCGCTCGACGGCGTCCTCGCGGGTCGCGTGCATCGAGTCCTCGAGTTGGACGTCGCTGGTCGAGACGAACACGTGGACCAATTCGACGCCCGAGTCGATGGCCGCTTTGACGTCCTCCTCGACGACGCGGGCGAGCCCGCAGGTGGTCGTCGTGGTACTTTCGGCGATGTCACGCACCGCCTCGAACTCCGCGTCGGAGTTGACGGGGAACCCAGCCTCGATGACGTGGGTGCCCATTTCGTCGAGTAGCGCCGCTATTTCTCGTTTATCTTCGTAAGAAAACGAGGTGCGCGGCGTCTGTTCCCCGTCGCGAAGCGTCGTATCGAAAATCCGTGCGTCCGTGATTTCGGACGTACTATCGAGTGTGCCCTGGAAGAACTCGATCCGCCGGGGATCCCGACGCAACCTCGGATGTGTTGGACATTTGCGTTCGTTGGGATGGCGTCGGCGTATTTAAATCTTCTCGAACCTGCAGTCCAGATCGGGCAATCATCAAGTCATACCTCAGCCTAGCGTCTACAATCCAGCGATTGTTGCGTGATTAGGTGTGAGCGGCGCCACACGAGTCTCTGTCTCCTCTCGATGGGAGACCCAGTCGGCCCACGCACCGAGACTGGCCTCATTTATTGTGTTGTATAGTGACAATATCAGTACTGATATTAGGAAGTACAAGCTTATAGCTTCGAACCTACCTGTACCGGATAGTTAGCATCAATGCGTTCAAAAAAATATAGTAGACGAAAGTTACTCGGTGCCACTGCTGGCATCGGTATTGCTGGGCTCGCCGGTTGTCTCGGCGATGGCACTGCAAATACCGAAACCGAAACGGCTCCCGCGACGGGTGAAGACACAAACGAAGACGCTACGCAGGTCGGCATGATCTACGCGCTCGCTGGCCTTGACGATCGCTCGTTCAACGATGCGGCCAACAGGGGGATCCAGCGAGCACGACTCGACTACGGCATTTCGTTCTCGAACCACGAGCCGGACTCGGCCGAGGATATGGCGAGGCTACAACGAGAGCTTGCACGCAGTGAGACACCGACGTACGATCTGCTCTGTTGTATCGGCTTCGTCCAGCAGGAATCGCTGAGCGAGATCGCGTCCGAATACCCAGATCAGCAGTTTATGATCGTCGATGCGACTGTCGACGCCGAGAACGTCGCCAGTTACGTTTTCAAAGAGCACCAGGGCTCATTCGAGGCAGGCCATCTCGCTGGCAAGTTAACTAGCAGAGACATTACGCTTGGGACCGGAACAACGAACCCCGAGGAACGGATCGTTGGGTTCGTCGGTGGGCCCGAAAACGATCTGATGGAACGATTCGAGGCCGGATATCGAGCGGGCGTGACCTACGCTGACCCCGAGGTAACCGTCCGTACGTCCTACGTCGGAAACTTCGCCGACGTACAGACGGCGTTCGACATGGCACAGGCAATGTACGACGACGGTGCGGATATCGTCTATCACGCGGCTGGAGGGGCCGGTCTGGGCGTCTTTCAAGCTGCTCAGGCTGCAAACCGGTACGCGATCGGCGTCGACGCCGACCAGTCCCGAAGCAATCCACGATATGCAGACGTCATCCTCGCAAGTATGGTCAAGCGCGTCGACAACGCTATTTATACAGCCACTAGCAACGTCGTCGAGGGCGGATTCCAGGGTGGGAGCGTCGTCCCACTCGGCGTTGAATCCAAAGGTGTCGATCTGGTCTACGGGACGTCACTCGAACCAGCGATACCGAACGACGTCAAGACAGCAATCCAGCAGTCCAGAGAGGACATCGTCGCTGGTGACATTACGGTCCCAACAGAGGTCAAGGAGTGATTACGGATGGCCGACAGCCCCAGAACAGGACTTGCACGGTACGGGCGTCGAATCGTCCCCGAATTCGTCCGTCAGCGGTACGCTGCACAGTTTGCGATCGCGTTTCTCGCTGTCGTGCTCGTGATCGCGGGTGTCGGAGCTTTCACCTACGTACAGGCGGGGCAGACCGTCGAATCGAGCACCACCCAGCAGTTAGAGGAGACCAGTAGCCTCCAGGGTGAGTCGATCGGTTCGTGGGTCCAAGAGATGCGAACAAGCACCAGGTCGGTCTCCAGCGGTGACGGCCTCCAGAGCGATCGCACGGCTGCCGCACATATCCTCCTCCAGGATCAGCTGCTCTCTGAAGACATCGTGAGCATGCACTACGTCAACAAAAGCCAAAACCAGGTCGTCGCGAGTACTGAGCGCCCGATCGAGGGACGGACACTTGAGGAGCTCACGGCACCGTGGACCGACGCCGAGGTTCCGGAAGGTCCTGGAGAGAACAGCCGCGTCTGGCAGTCTACCCGCTCTTATCGCTCCCCCGTTCTCAACGATCGGCCGGTGATGGCTTTTGCCAGTTCTGTCCCACAGCGACCCAGCTCCTATTTGGTCGTCGTCAGTCGAATCCAGCCACAGCTCGAACGCGTCCAGAGCTCCAACAGCGACCAGCGGACGACCATCGTCAACGTTGCCGGCGAGACGGTGCTCGATATCGATCGGACAGTATCGGCTACCAGTCACGCCACGGAATTCGAAATGATCCGCAACGGAACGGCCAACGGAACAACGTCGCGGATCGGCTCCGATCGGGTCTATGCCTACGCGTCGGTGCCGGGGACTGACTGGGTGGCCATGACTGACGTTGAGACTTCCACGGCCTTCGCCGTCCGTGACGACGTTGCCCAGTCGGTCCTGTTGTTAGTGGCACTCGCTTTGGTCTCTCTCGTTGTTGTCGGTATCGTCCTCGGAAAGCGGACGATCGGTCCCCTGACACAACTCCGGTCACGGGCCCAGCAGATGGAAGCCGGCGAACTCGACGTGGACCTAGCGACCAAGCGCGAAGACGAGATCGGGCGGCTGTACGACAGCTTCGACGCAATGCGCAATTCCCTCCGTGAACGAATTACCGAGGCCGAAGAGGCACTCGAAGACGCGGAAAGTGCCCGGAGTGAAGCGGAGTCGGCTCAGGCAGAAGCGGAAGCGGCCAGGCAGGAAGCCGAAGCGGTCAGCAGGCAGCTCAAACAGCGCGCCGCGGCCTACAGCGAGGTGATGCGCTCCGTCGCCGATGGTGATCTCACGCGCCGGATGGACGCCGATGTCGAACAAGAAGCAATGGCCGAGATCGCACGCGAATTCAACGCGATGATCGAGCAGCTAGAAGAGACTGTCGGTGGCGTCAAGGCGTTTGCAGAGCAGGTCGCAACGGCAAGTGAGGAAGTCGCGTCCGGTGCCGGAGAGATCGAGACAACAAGCCAAACTGTCGCCACCCGCATCCAGCAAATCTCGGACGGAGCACTCCAACAAAACGAGACGCTTCAGGAAACCGCTGGCGAGATGAACGACCTCTCGGCGAGTATCGAAGAGATTGCCTCCGCGTCCGAAACTGTCGCCCAACGGGCCGACGACACGGCTACACGTGGCAAAGAAGGCCGCCGGGCGGCCCAATCCGCTATCGACGACATGGCCGAAATTGAGGCTCGCTCGGAGACGGCTGTCGAGCAGATCCTCGAACTCCAGTCCCAGATGGATGAGATCGGCGAAGTCGTCGATTTCATCACCGATATCGCCGAGCAGACGAACCTACTGGCCCTCAACGCGAACATCGAAGCGGCACACGCCGACGACAGCGGCGACGGGTTCGACGTCGTTGCTAACGAAGTGAAAAACCTTGCCGAAGAGACCAGATCCTCCGCCGAACAGATCGAGACCCAGATCGAGGAGCTTCAGGAAGCGACCGACGAGACCGTCTCAGATATCCGGACGACGAGCGACCAGATCAGCGACGGCGTTGCGACAGTCAGAGAAGCTTCCAACGCACTGGAGGAGATCGTCGACGCTATCGAAGACACCAACCAGGGTATTCAGGACATCAACACGACGACCGACGAACAGGCCGACTCGACACAACGCGTTGTGAGCCGTGTCGACGAAGTCTCTGAGATCAGCCAAACCGTTACCGAAGACGCCGAACAGGTTTCCGCTGCCGCCGAGGAACAAACGGCGTCCGTCACAGAGATCGCCAACAACGCGACCGAACTCAAAGACCGGGCGACCGAACTGGCCGCTTCACTCGAAGCGTTCTCTGTCGAAGACCAGCGCAAGTCAACGGCTGATATGTCGTCTGAGACGTCAGGCACTCACGACGATCAGTAGACGTTCGTTCCCCTCGTTGGCACGTGATCCCGGATCGACTCTCCACGATCACACGTTCTCCACACAGGCCGGGTGCGTCCTAAGAATGGGTTGGGGCGGATTTGAACCGCAAGGCCTCCGCTACGCTCGTCCTCTGGGTCTCAAATTCTCCTAACCGCATTTGCCGCTCACGAGTTGTTCGCGGCAAAAGTGGGTTGGGGCGGATTTGAACCGCCGACTTCCTCCGTGTGAAGGAGGTATCATAACCGGACTAGATCACCAACCCGGCCATTCCAGCCTAATCCAGCACCCAACTTAACAGTTGTTTTCCGATCTCGAAGGTCCCGTAGTTTCGAAGCACCAACGAGACGGTCCTTTCGGTACCCGAGGAAACGCTCGCTGACCCACTCTGAGTGCTCAGAGCCGTTTCGGGAGTTCGACTGTGAACACACAGCCACCATCGCCGGTCACAGTTGCGTCCCCTTCAGCGGCTCGGTCAGCAGCGTTCTCGACGCTGACGTGCCCGTCAAAGCGCTCGACGATCGTGTGAACCAGATAGAGGCCGATCCCGGTTCCGGGGCTCTCGGGACCCATCTCTCCCTTGCCGAAGATCCCGTCGATAGTTGCTTCGGGGATACCGGGCCCGTTGTCCGCGACGTAAATCTGTACGTCCATCTCGCCCTCCTCGACGTAGATGGTCACTCTCGGTTCGCTCTTGTCGTTGTGACGGACGGCGTTGCTCAGGAGATTCCCGAATACCGACGAGAGGAGTTCGTTCCCCCTGACGGACACGTTTGGAATCTCGCCGTCCCGCTCGACGACGAGACGTTCGTGTCGTCTCTCGGCTTTTTCGACTTCGGACTTGAGAATATAGCGCAGATTCATGCTCGAGTACTCTAGGTCCGTGTCGCTCCCGATCGATTCGACGAAGTCACGCGCGATAGTCGTCAACTCTGAGATGTGATCGCAGGTGTCCTGAATGCGTTCCAGGTAGTCCTGGCCCTCGTCGTTGACGTGCCCGCTGACACCATCAGCCCACCCGATGAGCAACTGGATGTCGTTGTTGATGTCGTGGCGGACGAGACGATTGATAACCGCCAACTTCTCAGTCCTTGCTTCGAGTTGCTGCTCGCGTCGTTTCTGTTGCGTGATGTCCCGCGTGATTAATTGAAACGAGTCCGCTTCGTTGCCGACGCTCACTGGCACGGCGATGTTGTGGAAGTGGCGATACCCGACGCTGTCCTGGAATGTGACCGCCGAATTGACCGTGAGGGCTTTCCGGCCCTCTTCGAGACGTCCAGCCGCCGTCTCTTTCGGCAGAATGTCCGTCAGATGTTGCCCGACCAGCGCGGATTGTGTCGTGTCGAACGACCGTGCTGTCGCCTCGTTGGTTGCCATGATCGTCCCGTCGTTGCCGACCTGTGATATCTCGTCGGGCGTGTTGTTCACCAGCAACTCGTACTTCTCGCGGGCCTGTCGCTGTGTGACGACGTTCCGAATCCGATTGGCGAGCAGGTCCAGTTGCCCGCTCTCTGCGATCTCTTCTTTCCGCAGGTAGTCGTCGACGCCGGCACCGATCGCTAGGCTGGCAGTTTCCTCGTCGCCCTGGCCAGTTAATAACACGAAGGGAAGGCCGTACTTCGCTTCGACACGTTCGTACAGCTCGAGGCCGGTCATCTCCGGCATTTCGAAGTCACTCACGACGCAGTCGATGGCCTCACGTTCAAGCACCTCCAAAGCTTTCGGCCCGGAACCCGCCTTTCGTACCGACAGTGCCTCCGAATCGGTGAGTTTATCGGAAACGACAGTCCGGAAGAATCCACTATCGTCGACGAGCAACACGTCGATCGACGACGGCTCAATCATAACGAATATCGGCCTGAGACGGTAATATAGTTACCTCCGGGGTTTTCGAATCCGATAACCATACCTTCTCTCGAGTGATAGTACTTGTTCCACTGAGCCGTTCGAACGACTGTCGCTTCCCTGTTGGGGGGTGTCCGATCGCTCGCTATCGTCCAGTGGGAACACCAAGCTGTCGGCTGGCCCCTGAATCCGGAGTCTTCAGTTGTCCGATCGATAGTCCTCCATCTTCTCACGGGCGTCCGCGGTGGCCTCTTTTGCCTCGCCCTCGGCGTTGTCCTGTAGCTCGGTCAGATCGGCTTTGACCGCATCGAGGCGGCTCGGTTCGGGTTCTTTCTCGTTGCCGGTCATCTCGTCGAACCGCTCCATGACCACTTCGAGTTCCTCTGACACGCCTTTCTTGGCTGTTTTGCCCGCCCGCTTGAGGTAGTACCGTGCGTCTTCGAAGTGCTTGTTCATACTATTCAGTACGCCAACCACGAATAAAACGGTTGTCGCGACCTGTTCGGTAGGATAGCATCCCAAACGCCCTTTTGTCAGCGGTCAGTACGTGGGTGACTCTTCGGGGACGCCCTCGCGGTGGTTGCGAAGGCGTGCCAGCGCGAACAACAGATCCGACAGTCGGTTCAGATACGTCAGCGGTTGCTCCCGGATCGTCCCTGTCTCTTCGGCCAGCGCGACCGCACGCCGTTCGGCTCGCCGGCAGACTGTCCTGGCATGATGCAGCGCGCTACCCGTCTCTGAACCCCCCGGGAGAACGAACGACTCCAGGGGCGGCAGTTCCGCGTCGAACTCGTCGATCCACGCTTCGAGTCGCTCGACGTGAGCGGCTTGGATAGTCGGGTCGTCATCGCCCGGGCTCGGGTTCGCAAACTCCGCCTGGAGGACGTGGAGGTGGTTCTGGACGGCCGCGAGTGTATCGTCCACATCGTCGTCTCCCGTCGGTCTGATCGTCCCCACCAGGGCGTTGAGTTCGTCGACCGTTCCGTAGGCTCCGATGCGCGACCCTGCCTTTGACACCCGCGAGGCGTCTCGCAGGTCGGTATTGCCGTCGTCACCGCGACCGGTATACAATGACATGGTCTCTCCAAGTGGCTCGAGACTCTTAATCCTGGACGAAAATGGCCGGCGTCCAAACGTTGAGGGGACTCGCCGACCGAACACGAGTATGGCCGAGACATCGGAACGACACTGCCCGCGGTGTGAGACGACCCGTGCGTTCGTCCGGATCGCTCGCACGACGATGGAACTCGGGACGAAAATCAAGTGGCGCTGTCCGGAGTGTGGGTTCAGCGTCGTCAACATCGAACCGGACCGGCAATCCGAGGCGACCGCCTGAACGACGCCTCCAACCCCCACACTGCTGTCCGTGACCGTTTCGATCCCGCCAACTCTTCAGTCGCCCTGGAATCTACCCATTGCAGTCCGTCGCAACTGCAGTCAGTGATACCATCTCAAGATACAAAAGCCAGGACCTCGTAGGTTCGAGAGCATCAATGTCTGAGTCGATCACCGTCCTGCTCGTCGACGAGGATCGCGACATCCTCGACATCAGTGCGACCTTCCTGGAGCGAGAGGTCGAGCGGCTCGACGTCGAGACGATGACGCGGACGGCTGCAGCACTGGAGGCAATCGAAGCCGATCCGGCGGCTGTTGATTGCGTGGTCAGCGACTATACGATGCCCGAGATGACCGGCGTCGAGTTCCTCGAGGCGGTCCGCGACCGTGATCCGGACCTCGCCTTTTTCTTTTTTACCGGTCGCGACCGGTCAGCCATCGACGCCGAGTTGGACGCGGAATCGATCGACGGCTACGTCCGGAAGGGAACCGGGACCGACCGCTATGCAGATCTCGCCACCGACATCGTCGAGACAGTCGAAAACTGACCTCATCTGTGGGCTCTCTTCCTCCGCCAGCGACAAAACCGACCGGAGCCGAATCAGTCCCTCACTCGCCGGTAAACTCCGGAACCCGGTCCTCCTGGAAGGCGTCGATCCCTTCCAGCAGATCGTTGGTGTCCCGCAGGAGTCCGAACGCCTGAGCCTCGATCTCAAGGCCGGCCTGGACGTTATCCTGTCCGTTGTGCATCGCCCGCTTGGTGAGTTCTTGGGCGATCGGTGGACCGGCCGCGAGGTCGGCCGCGAGTTCGTCGATGCGCTCGTCGAAATCGCCCTCCGGAAGCACCTCGTTGAGGAAGCCGTAGTCGGCCATCGTTTCTGCGTCGAAGTGATCGGCCGTGAAGATGATCTCCTTGGCGCGGCCTTCGCCGACGATGCGCTGGAGGCGCTGGGTCCCGCCCCAGCCGGGCATCAGTCCGAGATTGTGCTCTGTCTGCCCGAAGACGGCGTCCTCGGTCGCGACCCGGAGATCGGCGTGGGTGGCCAGCTCCATCCCACCGCCGAGGCAGAATCCGTCGATCGCGGCCACGACCGGCTTCGAACATTCCTTGACAGCGGCGAACGTCTCCTGGCCATTGCGGGAAAGCTCCGCTACGTCGACCGCTGTCCCCTCGGTGATCGCCGAGAGGTCTGCGCCGGCGGAGAACGCTCGGTCACCCGAGCCAGCGAGGACGACAGCCCGCACGTCGTCGTCCGCCTCGAGCGCCTCGATCGCGTCGGCCAACTCCGTCAGCAGCGTCGGGCTGATGGCGTTCATCCGTTCGGGACGGTCGATCGTGATCCGTCCGACTGCGTCTTCGACATCGACCACCAGCGTCTCGAAGTCGGCCCTGTCGCCGCTCATGTGTCGAACCCCCCGGCGTCGGCTGCCGTCCGCAGGTACTCCGCCGTGACGTACCGCTCGGCTCCAGTCTCTTCGTGGGCTTCGTCGAGCGTCTCGACGAGCGTGTCCAGGCCGGCGGTTTCCGAAAGTGCGACCGGACCATCGGGGAAGCCCGCACCGAGTCCCATCGCCTGATCGATCGCGTCGGTCGTCGCCACGTCGTTATCGAGAAGCTGGGCCGTCTCGTTGGCCATCACGGCCAGCAGTCGGTGCTCGACGTTCTCGCTTGTCTCGGTGTCCTCGTACTCGGCCCCGCCGTCGTCGTAGTCGTAGAACCCGTCGTCGGTCTTGCGACCGAGTCGTTCCTCCTCGACAGCCGCCTCGAGCAACGGTGCCGGATCGTACGCGTCTCCCAGCACCGCCTGGAGGTATTCGAGGATGTGCAGCGTCACGTCGTTGCCGATCTGGTCGCTCAACTCGAAGGCACCCATCGGCAAGCCGAGGTTCTCGGTCGCGGTCGCGTCGACCACCTCGATGCTCGCCACGTCGTCCTCGACGAGCCAGGCGGCCTCGTTGAGCATCGGGATGAGGATCCGGTTGACGATGAATCCCGGACTGTCCTTCTGGACGCGGACCGACGTTTTCCCGAGGTCTTCCGCGACCGCCTCGATCGTCTCGAGGGTCTCGTCGTCAGTGTGTGCCCCGCGAATGACCTCGACGAGGTCCATCCGGACCGGCGGATTGAAAAAGTGCATCCCGCAGAACTGGCCCGGCCGATCGGTCAACTCCGAGAGGTCAGTGATCGACAGACTCGACGTGTTCGTCGCGTAGATCGCCTCCTCCGGCGCGTATTCGTCGACCTCAGTGTAGACGTCCTCTTTGATCGCCATATCTTCCGGCACGGCCTCGATCACGACGTCCGCATCAGAGACGGCGTCCTCGACCGGGACGACCGGCTCGATCCGGCCACGGGCCGCATCAGCCTCGGCCTCCGTGATGTATTCTCGATCGGCCATCTTCTCTAAGCTCCAGTCGATCTGGTCGTACCCCTCCTCGACGAGTTCCTCGTTGATGTCGCGCAACGTGACATCATATCCTGCGAGTGCGGCGACTTCCGTGATCCCGTGGCCCATTGTCCCCGCACCCAGTACCGCGAGCGAGTCGATTTCGTCTACGTGCATGCGTTCGTACACGGGGTCGACTGGCAGACAGTTTAAACTTCCCCTAGAATAATCGACCGTGGTAATTCACCGTCGAGTGCGCCGGTCGTGCGGATGTCGGATCGGATGGGTTTAAGTGCAACACTCCACTAGGATCGGCACCTGTCCACGGCCGGCCGGATCTCGCGATCGGCGACGCTCGGGAGGCCGTCTCGGCCGGGACGCGTCCCCTTCGAGACATATGCTCAAGCAAATCTGCGAGGACGTACGCACGGCCAAGGCAAAGGATCCCGCCGCGCAGGGAACTGCGGAAGTCCTCCTCACCTACCCTGGGCTCCACGCCATCTGGTGTTACCGCATTGCCCACGCACTGTGGGGGAACGGCTTCAAACTCACTGCCCGTCTCCTGTCACATCTCGCCCGGTTGTTGACCGGCATCGAAATCCACCCCGCGGCGGAGATCGGCGACCGGTTGTTCATCGACCACGGGATCGGCGTCGTGATCGGCGAGACAGCCGTGATTGGCGACGATGTGCTCATGTATCACGGCGTCACACTCGGCGGGAACTCGATGCGCCGCGAGAAGCGCCATCCGACGGTCGAAGACGGCGCCACGCTCGGCGTCGGCGCGTCGCTGATCGGAAACATTACCGTCGGCCGGAAGGCCACTGTCGGCGCCGGTGCGACAGTCATCGAGGACGTCCCCGCCGAAACGACCGTCGCCGGCGTCCCCGCGGAACCGATCGATGACGGCGCGGCGACCATCGAGGCCCCCGTGTCCGGCGAGGACGACTGATCGCAATCTTTTTCGTCGCAGCATTTGCCGATTTCCCATGGCATATCCCTACGATTACCTCCGTGAGGATCCAGCGTTAGCTCCCCTCGTGGACGAACACGGCGAACTCACCCTCGAACCGGCCGAGGATCTCTTCGAACGTCTGGTCGTCTCGATCGTCCGTCAACAGCTCTCGATGGCCTCGGCTGATGCCATCGAAGAGCGACTCTTCGAGCGGTTCGACGTGACGCCGACGGCGTTACGCGACGTTGCGGTCGAAGAATTACGCGAGGTGGGACTGTCCAAACGGAAAGGGCAGACGGTTCGAAACGTCGCGACCGCCTTCGTCGAGCGTGATTATTCGCGCGAGGCCTTCGCCGACTGGTCCGACGAAGCGGTGATGGACGAGCTGACTGAAATTACCGGGATCGGCCCGTGGACCTCGAAAATGTTCCTACTGTTCGCGCTGGGCCGCGAAGACGTCTTTCCAGTCGAGGATCTCGGGATCAGAAAAGGGATGCAAACGATATTCGACGGCGATCTCGAGCGAAGCGAGATGGTCGATCGGGCCGAACGCTGGCGGCCCTATCGGTCGTTCGCGTCGCTGTATCTCTGGCGGGTCGTCGAGTGATCTGGGCAGGATCCCTCTACAGCGAACGCTTGATCTTCTCGAAGAAGCTCTGATCGACGTTTATCTCCTCGCCGCTGGCCTCGGCGAATTGCTCTAGGGCCTCCCGTTGTTCGTCGTTGAGCGACTCGGGCGTGTAGACCTGCACGGTGACGTAGAGGTCCCCGTGCCCGCGTCGACGCAGGCGGGCCATCCCCTTACCCTGCAATCGGAACGTCTCGCCGCTCTGGGTCCCCGACGGAACGTCCACCTCGACGGGACCATCGAAGGTCGGGACCTCAATGGTATCGCCGAAGGCGGCCTGCGGGAACGTGATCGGTGCGGTGTAGTGCAGGTCGTCACCGTCACGCTCGAAGTCGTCGTGATCGTCGATCTCGATCTCGATCAGCAGGTCGCCGTTCGGCCCGCCGTTCTCACCCGGCGCACCCTCCCGCTCCATCCGGAGGGTCTGCCCGCTCTCGATCCCGGCAGGCACCTCGACGGACAGCGTCGCCTCGTTGCGGACCTGCCCCTCCCCTCGGCAGGTCGAACACGTGTCATCGTAGAGCGTGCCTTCGCCTTCACACCGCGAACAGGTCGTCGTCTGCTGGACGCGGCCCATCGGCGTCCGCTGGACCCGTGTCACCTGCCCACGGCCCTCACATTCCGGACACGTCCGTGAATCGGCCTCGGGCGGGTGTCCCTCGCCACCGCAGTCCGGACAGGTCTCCGGCCGCGTCACGCTGAACTGTTTCTCGACACCTTCGTAGGCTTCCTCAAGGTCGATTGTCAGCCTTGTCTTGAGATCCTGGCCCTGTCGCGGGCGATCCCCTCGACGGCCCCCACCGCCGCCGAAGAACTGATCGAAGATGTCGCCCATGTCGCCGAACGGACCGCCACCCCCGAAGGGATCACCGCCGGCACGGCCACCGGCACCTGCCCGTCCGCCGCCGCGGTCGTCGAACCCTCCGCGTTTTTCAGCCTGCTCGAAGCGCTCGTGGCCCAGTCGATCGTAGGCCTGGCGCTTCTCGTCGTCGGTGAGGACCTCCTTTGCCTTCTTGACCTGCTTGAACTTCTCCTCTGCGTCGGGGTCGTCACTGACGTCGGGGTGATACTCGCGGGCCTTCTCGCGGTAGGATTCTTGGATCTCCTCCTCGCTGGCGTCCCGTGAGACGCCCAGAACCTCGTAGAAGTCCTCGCTCATTCGTTATCGCGGGGTACGCGATTGAGACACTTCAAAAGCCCGGGTCGATGACGCCGGTGACCCGACCGTCGCTCTCTCGTGGACTGCTCGACTGACTGTCGCGGAACGATCTTTTATATCGGATCGGGCGCAACGGGGCTGTATGTTCGTCCCACTGGCATCCGGCGTCGACGCGACGCTGATCAACGCGGCCGGGGGTACCATCGCTATTGGAAGTATCGTCCTCGCGCTGGCGTGGTGGCGTCACCTCGTCCGGTGACCGTGTTCGGCGGCTGGAGGACAGTTCCTCAGCGACTCCCCTCAGCAGGGCTGTCGACCCTAGATTGGAGCCACTCGGCGGCCCCGGATACTTCCCCGGCGTCACTACCAGAGAGTTTCAGCCGGACGTTCTCGCCCGGGTAACTCCCGATCGTCACCTCAAAGCGGTCGCCGGCCGCCTCGATCCGATCGAGGAGCGCACTCTCGGGTTCGGCCGCCAGCACTGTCTCGACGTGGATCGTCTCCCCCGAGAACTCATCGCTGACCTCCCCAAACATGGCCTTCATCTCTTCTGGGACGCCCGGCAGGACGTAGACGTTCGCGAGGACACAACCCGGCGCGACGCCCTCGCTGTTGGGTATCATCCGCGCACCGTCGGGGATGTGGGCCGTTCCGTCGGTCAGGTCCTCGCGGGCGTATCCGTGATGGGTCTCGATCCACTCTATGGCCTCCTGGCTCTCGGTCACGCCAACGTCGAAGGCATCGGCGACAGCCCGCATCGTAATGTCGTCGTGGGTAGGACCGATCCCGCCGGTCGTGATCACTGCGTCGTACCGTTGTCGGTAGTCATCGACGACCTCGACGATGTCCTCAATCCGGTCCGGGACGACCACGATCCGCTCGACGCGAACACTTCGATCGGCCAGCTGCTCGGCCAGCCAGGCACCGTTGGTATTGACCGTTTCCCCGGCCAGCAATTCGTCGCCGATCGTGACCAGCCCGACGCGCATGTCACGCGGTCGGGACCCGAGGGACAAAGGAGTGACGACCTAATCGACGAGGCCGGCGCTATCCCATTCCCGGCGGCGGCCCGCGATCGCGAGGATCGTCGTCCTCGCTATCGACGTCGAGGCCGAGTTCCTTTCGCTGGTCTTCGAGTGCCGAAATCTGCCGGCGGTAGTACGCGAGACCGATCACGCCGACTGTCAGGACGATCGCGGCCAGACCGCCGAACAGCCACACGTCACGACTCCGATAGAACGACACGAGGATCGATTCCCGATCGACTGACCCCCATCTGATCGCCACGCGGTCTCCGACGGCCCGGGTCGTGTAGTTCCCCGGAACGGCACGTGAGACGAACGGGATGGCGATGTCCCGACCGGGCGGCAGGTAGACCTCGTGTGACCCGTTGACGACGACGGGCGTCCGGAAGTCCGGCCCGGAACGAGAGGCGGTGAACGCCAGGGTTCCGTTCGGTGCCGGCGGCTCGAGCGTCACTTTCGATCGGCCCGCATCAACCGTGAAGGCCGAATCGTTGACCACGGTCCCGTTTTGGTGACGGAACTGCAGGCCCGAAATCGGCAACGCCTGGTTCGATCCCAAGGCGTCTTCGAGATACAGCTCCACCGACGACTGGTTGTGCAGGTCGAGCACAGCAGTGTAGTTGTTCGTGTGAATGTGATAGGTCGCCGAGGCGTTTGTCTCCCAGTCGTAGGTCGCATTTTCCTGGAGATCGGCGTCACTGACGGGCGAGAGACAGCCAGCAATCGCGAGCAGCACGAGCAATCCGACTGCCGCGAGCGCGAGACGTGTCCGCCCGGTCATGGCACGACAGCGAGCAGTTCTGCTGGCAGATACGAGCCGATACTGGCGAGCAGTCCCGGTGGGTCGGTCCCCTCTGTACAGACGATGCTCTGTTCGAGGAGTCCGAGGCGCTCGACGGTGACGATGTCCTCGGCGTGGCCCGCCCGGTTGATCGTGGCTCGGACTTCCGCACGCGTGGCGCTGTTGACGTTGACTCGACCACTTTCCCGCGTCCAGTCGTACAGCCGGTCGCGCTGGTCGTCGGCGAGCCGACCGACTGACAGCGTCTCACCCGCGCCGCCGGATTCGTAAACGAACGTGAGCGGGACGTGTTGGACGAGTCCGAAACGCGTCCGGATCTGTTCAGGCGATCCCTGCCCGAGGCCGATCCCTTCAGATGGAATCCGGACTGGTTCGCCCGCGTCGAGGACGAATCCGTCGTCGTCCCAGGATTCGAGCGTCCCGACGTAGCGTTCGCCCGCCTCGAAGTGGGGCGTGATCGTTCCCCACTGTTCGGTGAGGAGGTTCCGGGCCACGGCTGCGTCTTCACCCGAGAGCGTCACCGAGGGGAAGCCGTCCTCACGGATGCCGATGTCGTACTCGACCGCGAGGTCGGCGAGGTCGTTGTCCAGTAGCGATCGGAGCGAGTCCAGTGTCCGATCGCGGGCGTCACCGCCGACGTAACACTTGGTTGCGAGGACGACCATCAGGCGTTGATATCGATGTTGAGTTCGTCCGCGAGCGTGTCGATGCGTTCGTCCATCGCATCGACCAGCGCCGTATTCTCCATCGATTCCAGGGCAGACCCACAGTCGGGACACTCGAACCCGAAGTCCATCGCCTCCTCGAACTCGAAGCGGATCCCGCAGGTCTCACAGAGGTAAAACTGGTGTTGGAGTTCGTACTCCCGGCGTTCGATCAGCCCCTCGTGAAGTTCGTACATCTCCGATTCGAGTTGCTCGGGGATGTTGTCGTACTCGAAGGTCCAGAGGTACGTCAGCCACCCCGAGTCCTCGTCCCGAAGACGCCGGTAACTCGCCAGATCGTTCTCATAGAGGATAAACAGCGCTCGGCGCACATCGTTGAGTTCGAGGCCGAGTTCCTCGGCGAGTTCTTCGTCGGTTACCTCTCCCTCGGGCGGCGCTGCGGCGACAGGCATGCCCTTCGGCCCCACGAGTTCGTGGAGGTACTTCTGTATGACTGGGTCCTCCAGGTATTCCTCAAAAGCCATTATGTTCCCATGGGGCCGTGAGTCGTTTAAATTCACCGAACCGACGGCAACCGGCTTAGCTTTCAGGGGTGTCCCCTGCCTCGACCACGCGCTTGCCGGTCTCCTTCGGGACGACCCGCTGGTCGGCGTCCTTCCACTCTCGGTCGAGTTCGGTCCCGTCGAAGAGACGATCGAGGAAGACCGCAAGCGCGGCGATCTCGGAGTGGGGCTGGTTCGTCACGCCAACGTTCCAGTCAGCGTGCTCGTATACCTCGAAGGGGACCTTCTCGGCGCCGACGACGACCAAAAGCGGGTCTTGGCGGCGGGCCGCCTGTAGGTCGTCTTCGATGTCCTGGATCGGTTCGCCGTACATCGTCAAGTGGGCGATCCGACCGTCCCACGAGCGAATCCGCCCCAGTGGTTGGTCCGTCACTTCGACATCGAAGGGGCCGCCGAACCGGTCGGTAATGTCCGCGACCGTCTCGCGGCGCCCCTCGGCTACGTCTTCGAGGACGAGTCGATCGGCTCCCAGCGCCCTGGCCGTCAGTCCGACGTGAGTCGTCGTGCGCTCGTCCCGGCCCGGTCGGTGGCCGAGCCTGAGCACGACAACCGGGGGTTGTTCTTGCATCGGCCTAGCTGTTCGAGAGGGTATCATCCAGCGTACTCCGGACGGCAGACTCATCGAGGGCGCTGACGACCTGTCCGTCGATGACGAGGGTGGGCGTCGACGTGACACCCATCTGGGATACCGCTGTCGCCGTTTCGCGCACCGCGTCGTTGTAGGTCCCGTCTTCGATGGCCGTCCGGACGGCGTCGACATCGCTGACACCGACGTCCTCAGCGAACCCGACGAGGCGGTCGGTCGTCGCCCACGTCTCGCCCGGATCACCCTGGTTCTCCATGACGTGCTCGTGATATGCCCAGTAGGCTTCCGGGTCGGTATGCCAGACTGCTAGACCGGCTTCGGCCGCTCGCGGGGCGTCCTCTCCCATCCAGGGTCCGTTGTTCGTGTAGGCAAGTGCACGGAGCTGGATGGCAAGGTCGCCGGGTTGGACGTACTCCTCGACGAGCGTTCCCAGGAATCCCGACGAGAAGTCCGCACAGTGTGGACATTTCCAGTTTGCGACATATGTCGCGGTCAGGGGAGCGTCCCCGCTGCCCATCGTCTCGTACTCGTAGGTTGCCGGGTCTCCCGGGATCGGCGCATTGGCGACAGCACCATCGGGCAGTTTGACGGTCGTGCTCTCGCCGCCCTCAAGACAGCCGGCGAGCAGTGCTGTACCCGCCACGAGCGCCCCACGGCGCGTCATCTTCCGAGTCATTGACGAGCGATTGTAGCTTGCCCCTCTTATGTCGTTCGTCGTCGCCGTCGGCAAAACCAGCAGCCACTCCCTGGCGTCCCGGCAGTTCTATACGCTCCACTCCGCTAGGCCCGGCCGTGCAGATCGTCGGGTACCGCAGCGCCGTCGAGGGACCGGCGGAACTGGTCATCGCCGAGGACGGCACCGTTCGTCGGGAGTCACTGGAGCCGGGACGAGACGTCGCCTATACACTGGAGGAGCGACACTGTGCCGGCACGGTCTCGGACGGTCGCCACGTCGCCTGTGACCGCACGACTGCCCCCTATTGTCCCCAGCACACCGACCGCTGGCCCTGTGCCCGGTGTCGGGGGGACTGTGACCTCCCGCTGGAGAGTTGTCGGGAGGAGCACGCCATCTATCTGGCAGCCTTCGCGCCCGATCACTTCAAGGTCGGCGTCACCCGGTCGTGGCGACTGGAGACGCGCCTCCGCGAGCAAGGTGCCGACAGGGCCGCCCACATCCGGACGGTCGAGAACGGCCGCATCGCCCGGCAGATCGAGACCGACATCGCCGAGTCGGTGGGCGACAGCGTTCGGGTCGATCACAAGCTGGCAGGTATCCATCAGTCGGTCGACGAGACGGTCTGGGAACGGCTGCTGGCCGACTTCGAGGAATTGGAGCGATTCACGTTCGATCACGGGATCGAACTCTCCGAGCGGCCGGTGGCTGAGACCCTACTGTCGGGGTCGGTCCGTGGGAGCAAAGGTCGACTTCTCGTCCTCGATCACAACGGATCGACCTACGGCGTCGATCTCCGTAACCTGGTGGGCCACGAAATCGCCCCAGGGACGACCGGACGGACCCTCCAGGCGAGTCTTGGGTCGTTCGGATGAAGCCAGGACGGCAATCCTTTTCCGGCGGCACGCCGAATCCCGGCGTATGACGGACGAAGACCCCAACGAGGCGAACGACGCCGAAGGAGCGGACGGAGACGACGAGCAGTCATTCCGGGAGCGCGTCGAGGAGATCCGACAGGAGCGCTCCGAGGAGGGCGAGGACATGGATATGGAGGACCGCCGCGAGCGTATGGAAGAAGCGATGGGCGGCGGCCCCGGTGGACCCGGTATGGGTGGTGGCAATCCCTTCGCCCAGATGATGAGCGGCATGATGGGCGGCGGCCCCGGTGGACCCGGTGGTCGCGGTCCTGGGCAGATGGGACCGGAAGAGGGCGACAGCGACGGCGGCAACGAGGAACTTACCCGTGAGATGCGGAAGCTACGGGACGAGGTCCACGACGTCCGGCGCGAACTCGAGCGGATCGCCGACGCGCTCGAAGAATAGATAGTCAAACAACCGAAACGTCTTTCACGACGTCAGCGTTTTCCCGAGATAACCGATGGCGTCCGATCCGTTCCGATCACGCTGGGCCTGGATTCTCGCCATCGTCACCTTGTTGGTCGCCAGTACTGCTGCCGTTGGCGTCTGGGAGACCGTCGATGCGCCTGAGGCCTCGCCGACGTTCGAAACGGATATCGCCGATATACAAGCCTCGATGGGTGTGATGACTGGCCTTAGGGAGACGACCATCGAACGGGACGAGGAGACTGTCAGGACCGTCGAGCAAGTCTGGCGTCGTCCGGGGAAAGGGAAATATCGGATCGAGGATGTTGGCGGGACGGCCAGTGACTCCGTGTTGAAAGTCTCAGACGGGCGGACGCTGTGGCTGTACGACAGTGCGGACGGACGGGTGGTCCAGATCAACCTGAACGGCTCCGCCACGGCGGATAGCCCGAGCCGGATCGAGCGGCTGCTCACGACCCTCAATCGTCGCTCCGCAGACGAACCGGCCCGTAGTAGCGAGATCAGTCCCCTGCCCGTCGTCCCTTCAGAAGGCGGACAGGCCGCATCGACAGCGGGTGTCGCGGGATCGTTGACCGTGAGTTACGAGGGGACAGCAACCGTGGCCAATCGCTCGACCTACGTGTTCGAACTCAGCTCGAACGCGAACACGACTGCGTTTGTCTCGGGGTTCTCCCAAACACTCTGGCTGGATCAGGAGTGGTACGTTCCACTCAAGCGAGTCACCGACTACCGGCGTGGCGACCGGAACGTCTCGATCACCGTCGGCTACGAGACCGTATCGTTCGACTCCGAGATCGATCACGGGCAGTTCCGGTTCGATCCGCCCGCTGGCGTTGCCCTAACGACAACCGAGCGACCGAGACAGCTGCACTTCGCCGACCGAGCCGGCCTGCAGGCGGCGAGCTCGTTCTCGCTGCCGGACCCGTCGCTGGCCGATTCGTTCAGGCTAGTCGATGCGACCTGGACTGTCGGGCACCGTGTCCGGAGTCTCGGTCTTCAATATGCCAATGCGACCGCACGAGTGACGATTTCGAAAAGCAATCTGACGTGGTACGAACCGACGACCGAGGGCCAGCCAGTGAATCTCGGCGATCAGGAGGCGGCGCTCCGGAATCTGGGGACGGAGCTACGGATCTCATGGGTCTGTGATGGAGCCCGGTATTCGGTCGCCGGGACGGGTGTTTCGGCCGAACAGTTGATCGAGATCGCCCGATCAGTCGCCTGTGAGTGAGACGACGAGAGAACGGGCGTCCCGCCTCACCACGTCACTCCTCGTAAGCGAGGTTCATGAGCCACTGGGTGAACTGGTCGCTCCGGGGATCGACTTCCTCGTCGCCGACGAACGGTGAGAGCATGTCACCGGCCATCAAAAGAGAGAACTCGAGTTCCTTGGCCGTTGGCGTCAGGTAGTACGTGTTGTGCCCGTCGTAGACAGTTTCCTCGCGGTCGATCAGTTCCTGTTCGGCCAGTGAGTCGACGATCCGGCTCCCCTTGCGGGAACTGACGTCCAACTCCTTCCAGAAGTCACTCTGGTGGATCCCGCCGGTCTCCCTGATGAGTTCCAGTCCCCGCCGTTCGTCTTCCGAGAGGTCCGTCTCGGCGTCGGCGCTGCTCATGTACACGTGTGAGGCAGGTCGCCGCTTAAACCTGACCTTCGAGGCGCTCGTACTCGGTCTCACAGGGCGGCCCGTCCGCATACCAGTACTCGCGATCGTCCTCACTCAGCGCCAGCAACGACGACGAACGCGTCCCGAACCCGTCCCCGTGGATGCAAACGCCGTACTCGTGATCGGCGATGAACTCACCCGCGCGATCGAGCCACGCGTCCCCGGACTCACCGGGTTCCGGCTGGAGCGCAGTCCGAAGTGTGTCGGCGTTTTCGGCCTGTTGGCGACCTGCTTCGGCCCGGAACGCTGGGATCCGATAGCGGCCGTCAGCCCCGACGTTGACGACGACGTGCACGCTGGGGTCGACGTTCCGGACGGTCAGCGACCCGTCCCATTCGAGATAGATCGCGGCGTTCTCGTCGGCGACGACGAGATTGAACCCGTCGTAACTGTCGGCCTCGACCGCACGTTCGACCAGTCGCGCGGCGTCCTCGGCCGTTTCAGAGCCGAGTGCGCCCCGGACGAGCAATCCACGCGAGCGATCGGCTGCGGGCGGTTCATCGAGCCAGCGATTCGTGATCGCGGCACAGACGCCGTACTCGTTGTACCCGATCCAGGTGCCGCCGGCCGAGCTGTCGCGTGGGGCGAGGATGGCCGGATCGGTATCCCAGACACTCGGCGCTTCGGACGGCCGATCGGTCACCTCGTCGCGGTTGGCGGCCACGGCGACCGGCATCTCGTCGAAAACCCGCCAGGCGAAGACGAGCGTACACACGCCCCGAGATAGGGGACTGATCGGATTAAACCCGGCGACCAGAACGCACGGGGTTCTGTCGTCCACCCGGCGGTCGTCCGTCGTCCGCGGCTGTCGGACTGCGTTCCCACCCTGCTGCGGACGAACCGGAGGCACCACGACCGGCCCTAACTCGGAGAGATTCACTGCGCGATGCAATCACCGCCTCCGTACGGGTCAGTCCTGCTGGATTTTCTCGACGACGGCTGTCCGGTCGATCGTTCCCGAGACCGTCCGTGGGATCGCGTCAGCGATGGCGATCGATTTCGGTACCTCGTAGGGTGCCAGTTTGCCCCGACAGGTCTCCTCGATATCATCGGGCGTCGGGGCATCGTCTTCGTCCGGGACGACGAGTGCGGCGACGCGCTCGCCCCACTCATCGTCGGGGATGCCGACAACGGCTGCCTCAACGATATCTGCCCTCGATTCGATCACCGCGACGATCTCCTCGGGGTCGACGTTTTCGCCGCCGGTGACGATCAGGTCGTCGAGCCGTCCGACGACGTACAGCCGGCCGTCTTCGTCACGGTAGCCGAGGTCGCCCGTATGCAGACCGCGCTCGTCGAAGACGGTCGCCGTCTCCTCGTCGTCGAGATAGCCGGGCGTGACCGTCGGGCCTTCGATGATGATTTCGCCCGTCTCTCCCGGGGCGACTGACTCGCCATCGTCGATGATGGCAACCTGCGTGAACATGAGTGGCTGGCCCACCGTGCCGGGATTATCGAACGCCTGGTCGGGCGTCGCGGTGGCGACCTGCGAGGCCGTCTCGGTCATGCCGTAGGTAGGATACACCGGAACGCCCTCTCGCTCACAGCGGTCGATGAGCCTTTGCGACGCCGAAGCGCCTCCCAGGAGAACGAACCGCAGCGCCGCCGGGGGCTGCCAGCCCGCTTCGAGCAGCCGCGAGAGCATCGTCGGCACGAAGGAGACGCCCGTCACGTCGTACTCCCGCATGGCTGTGGCGGTCGCTTCGGGGTCGAACTCGGACTGCAAGACCAGCCCCGTTCCGTACAGTGTCGATCGGACGATCGGGGCGAACCCGCCCATGTGGGCCATCGGGATCGAGACCAGCCAGCGGTCTGCGGGGTTGACGCCGAGCCGGAACGCCGAGGCGATCGCGCTGGCGAAGAGGTTCGACAACGTGAGTCGAACTCCCTCTGGGTTGCTGGTCGTCCCCGAGGTGAACATGATCACGTGGGTGTCCGAGGAGTAGCGTGCCCGTGGGTTGGTTCCCTCACAGTCACCTGGGACGACGTCCACGCCCGGAACCGTCGACCCGTCGACGGACAGCAGGGATGGTCCCTCGATCGACGAGATCGATTCGACCGTCCGTTCGGTACAGACGATCGCATCTAGGTCGGCCTGTTTTGCCAACGACTCGAGTCGATCGGTGGGCTCCCGGCTGTCGAGCGGGACCACGGTGGCCCCCAGTCGCCAGGCGGCGTGGGTCGTCCGGACGAAGTCGATGCCCGTCCGCATGGCGATCCCGAGGCGGTCAGGCTGTGTGTCACAGGCCGTCAGGAGGCAGTCGGCCAGCTGATCGGCCTCGTCGAACAGTTCCTCGTAGGTCCAGGAGGCCCCTGTCGCCGCCTCGATCACTGCCGTCCGATCCGGCGTCGAACTCGCCCTGGCAGTCAGCGGATCGACCTGGGGCCAGGTATCGAGAGTACGCATTGCTCTCCCGTCCGTCCGGCCCATACTTGAGTGGCTCCCCGATTCTCATCGCCTTGTAGGCCTGACTTTACCCGAACCGGACACCGACTCCCGGTTCGTCTGGCAAGTGCATACGGCCATCCCGAACGCGTGCCGGATCGGACGCGAGGTCCGCGGACAGGCGGTCGGCGGTCGCCAGCCCGCAGGCCCGGTCGATCCCGAGGCTGGCTGCGAGGTGGAGCGCCGCCGTCCGAGCGACAACGCCATCGACTGTCGTCGTGACCATCGGATAGACGCCTCGTTTCCGTGCCCGGACAGCGATCTCCCGGCTCCGACGGATCCCCCCAAGTGCCATCGGTTTCAAAACGAGTGTGTCCGCCGCGCCAGCCTTCAGGATCGCGTCTACTCCTCGTTCGCGGATCGATTCGTCGAGAGCGATTCCCACACCTCGGCCACGCAAAGCAGCGTGTCCTGCAAGGTCCGCCGCCGCGAGGGGTTGTTCGACGTACGAGACTGGCAGGTCGGCCAGTCTGTCGATTGCCCTCTGTGCCTCCGGGCGCGACCAGGCACCGTTCGCGTCGACGCGGAGTGTGACGTCGGCGGCGACACGTCTCACCGCGCGGAGCCGTTCGAGGTCCGCTTCGAGCGAGCGGGCACCGACTTTGACTTTTAGCGTCTCGAACCCGTCCTTGAGGGCTTTCCGGGCGGCTTCGACCGCCGCGTCGACGCCGCCGTCGCCGATCGTCGCGTTCACCGGAACCGACTCGGCAGGATCCGTTGTGAGCCAGCGGGCGAGCGGGACCCCCTCCTCGCGGGCCGCCAGATCTGCGGTGGCCAGCTCGACGGCGTGGCACGCCGCCGGTGTCTCTGCGGGGTCGGGGCAAGCGGAGTCGACGCCATCTGCCACCACGTCTCGGAGAGCCGATTCACAGTCCTCGGTGGATTCGGTCCAGCCAGCCAGCGGCGTGGCCTCGCCGACACCCCGCACCGCTCCGCGTTCGAGTGTCACCAGAAACCCCTCGCGGGAGTCGATCTCGCCCGCTGCTGTCGAGAGGGGCTCCGAGAGTGATAGTGAGAACGGTTCGATCTCCATCAGATCACCGTCGGGACCGCGAGGCCGACCGCAAACAGCAGGGCGTGGATCGCCATGAGTTTGCCCGTCCGTTCCAGCGCCGGGTTCAGCGCCTCACCACTCCGTTCGGTCGCGACCGTGCGTGTCACCGAGATCGCCAGCGGAAGCGACAGCAATGGGAGCAGGACGAACGGACCGAAGTCCGCCAGGAGCCACAACCCAACAGGGACGACGTACGCCACGCCGACCATCGCCGCGTACTCGACGCGACTCCACCGATACCCCAGGATGACAGCCAGCGTGCGCTTACCGGCCTCCAGGTCGCTTTCTATGTCCCGGATATTGTTGACGACGAGGATTGCCGTCGAGAGGCCGGCTGCCGCGACGCTTGTCAGCACGGCATCTGTCGGGACCGTGCCGGGTGGAATCAGGGCGGGAAAGAGTCCAACGTCGAGCATCGCGACGGCCTGGACGTAGTAAGTTCCTGTCACCGCCACGACGCCGAAATAGACGAACACGAACAGGTCGCCCAGTCCGTAGTACCCGTAGGGGTACGGACCGCCGGTGTACAGCAACCCGGCGAGGATGCTCGAGAGGCCGACCACCAGGATCGGGACGCCCCCGACGGCCACGAGGTACAGCCCCACAACGAGTGCGAGCGTGTAGGTCCCCGCCATGGCAGCCTTGACCTGGTGAGGAGGGATCAATCCGCCCGCAGTCACGCGCGTGAACCCTTCTCGATCCGGCTCGTCGGTGCCCTTTATCGCGTCGAAGTAATCGTTGGCGAAGTTCGTCCCGATCTGGATCAAAAGTGCGCCGACCAGCGCCGCGATCGCCGGGAGCGGGGTGAACACGCCGTCGTGGATCGCAAGGCCAA
Source organism: Halorhabdus rudnickae (assembly GCF_900880625.1). Taxonomy (NCBI): domain Archaea; kingdom Methanobacteriati; phylum Methanobacteriota; class Halobacteria; order Halobacteriales; family Haloarculaceae; genus Halorhabdus; species Halorhabdus rudnickae. Next base: position 540,611 of record NZ_CAAHFB010000001.1, on the reverse strand, counting down.
CGCCGACGATCACTGGGGCCGACCCCGCAGGGAGCGTCTGCGGGCGAGCGGCCATCAGCCACGCCTTCGTCTTCGAAACGTCTGCCGCTGCCGTACTCATCATGCGGTATTCCGGCCCGGACCGGCCTTAATGTTTGGAGTCGGGCCGTTAGATGACTACCAGCACGATCGCGAGCGCGAGTGTCACCACACCGATGAGTAGGCCCGCGATCGATGTCTTCGCCATCCGGACGAGCGTACCGGTCGGCGAGCGATCCGAGACCACTATCGGATCGACGCCGTCGATCGTGACACGGCCGACGACAGTGGTCTCGTCACCTTCACTGGTCCGCTGTTCGAGATACCGACGCGTCCCGAGCGACAGCAGCCGGGCGAACCCGGCGAGGAATCCGGGCGGATCGAGCCAGATTGTCCGGCCAGGGGCCGTAGACACCGATCGCTGGAAGTCCGCGACGCGTTCGGGTGGCTCTTCGTCCGCTCGGACCGTCGCGACATCTTCACTGTCGAGCGTAACCGTCCGGACCGCTTCGGCGACGGCGACTGAACTTGTGGCCGTGCGCAACGTGAACGGGCGGGCCACCGTCCGCTCGTGGATCGTCACAAACCAGGGCAAGAGATAGAGACTCAGTCGGCGCTCCTCGATACTGTACCGGAGGGCCGCACAGTCCACGCCCGAGAACGGCGCCGTGATCGGGTTCTCGATGGCGCGGATCGTCCCGGCGACGCGAACGAGCCGTCCCTGATCGAGTTCATCGATCGAATCGACGTCCTTCGCACGGAGAACAGCGGTGGCTCGCCAGACGTATCTGACGGAGACGAGCAAAACGACCAATCCAACCACACCGAGCGCCAGGCCGAACAGTTGCGTGCCGGTGAGTCCGAATAGGAGGGCCATGGGTGGTTGGTGCGTTCGGCTTGTTCAAATATGTTCATGTGGACGCAACGGCACGATGAGTTACTTTTCATCTTTGCCGTGATGATCGCGGCATTGGGGGCGGGCGGTGCTACATTTTTTCGCCGGACGAGGAAACGCTGACCAGGGAGACTCCAGCCGCTGGAGCCTGAAGAGCCAGTCGCCGGGGATATCGAGCAGAGCAACGCCAAGACGACAAACAGACGTATGCTGGCGGAGACGGACGACCGGGGACGATCTCGGTCCCGAATGCTACCCAGGTGGGTGAATTACAGCGTGGTGTACGCGCGAGCGGAGCGAGCGCGTTTCGCTCGGCGCGAACGCTGCGAACGGCGTAGCCGTGAGCGAGGTGAGCGCCGAGATGTTTTTGGTCCAGATTTTTACTGCAGGGGGTCACCAGTGGCGACCCCCTGCAGTAAAAAGGTGGTTTCAGTAGTGCCAGGGATAGTCGTCGAAGTCCGGATCGCGGCCCTCGTTGAACGCGTCCCGTCCTTCGTGGGCTTCGTCAGTCATGTACGCGAGGCGCGTAGCTTCCCCCGAGAAGACCTGCTGACCCACCATGCCGTCCTCCGGGAGATTGAATGCATACTTCAGCATCCGCATCGCGGTCGGAGACTTGCCGTTGATCCGCTCGGCCCACTCCAGGGCAGTCTCTTCCAATTCCTCGTGCGGGACAGCCTCGTTGACCATGCCCATTTCGGCAGCTTCCTCGGCGTCGTAGGTCTTCCCGAGGAAGAAGATCTCGCGGGCCTTCTTCTGGCCGACCTGCCGGGCAAGGTACGCCGAGCCGAAGCCCCCGTCGAAACTGCCGACATCGGGATCAGTCTGGAGGAACTTTGCATGTTCCTCGCTGGCTAGCGTCATGTCACAGATCACGTGCAGGGAGTGGCCGCCGCCGACCGCCCAGCCGGGAACGACTGCGACGACGGGTTTAGGCATGTGGCGGATCTGACGCTGTACTTCGAGAATGTGGAGTCGCGGCCCTTCTCCACGAGCCTCCTTGTTCTCGTCTTCGTATTCGTAGCCGGCATCACCGCGAATCGATTGATCGCCCCCGGCGGAGAAGGCCCAGCCGCCGTCCTTCGACGACGGGCCGTTACCCGTCAGCAGAACACACCCGACGTCAGTCTGACGCTTGGCGTGATCTAGTGCGGCAGCGAGTTCGTCGACCGTCTCGGGTCTGAACGCGTTGCGTACGTCTGGGCGATCAAATGCGATGCGGACGGCCCCTACGTCGCGGGCGCGGTGGTAGGTAATGTCGGTGAAGTCGAACGACTCGATCGGATCCCAGCGACTCGGGTCGAACAGTTCCGAAACCATACCCATTGTCACACCGGCCCGGAAAAAAACGTCCCGACCGGGTCGTCCTTGACGGTGCACCGAGGCCCGGCGTCTGACGATCTGCCAAGAATTAAGGCACCCCCTCCCCAGGATCAGAGTATGCCAATCGACCGAGATGCGAGCCCTCAGGAGATCACGTCGCTGGTCGGCCGGGAAGTGTACTCGAACAACGGCGTCTACGTCGGCGAGGTTGAAGACCTGCGGCTGAACCTCGATGCCGAGGCGGTCTCCGGCCTCGCGCTCCATCAGTTAAACACCGAACTCTTCGACGCGGAGACGGCCAATTCACGGGGTGCGATCGTCCCCTATCGGTGGGTACAGGCCGTCGGGGATGTCATCATTGTCAACGACATCGTCGAACGGGTCCGCAACGGAGAACCGGAGACCGACGACGTCGTGGCCTAAGACCCGTTGGAGCTATCGGAACCTTCGACACCCATCGCTTCGAAGAGCTTCGAGCGGACGGCTTCTTCAGTGAGTTCCAACAGTGTGTCGCGGTTGTCGTCGCTGGTCTCGATCCCAGTGAAGATCCCGAGCGGGATCTCGACGCTTGCGTCCGTCGAGTGGCCGGCCGTCTCGCCGATCTCGCCGAAGGCCTCTTCTAAGACGTTTCCAATGTTCATCCGGATGTCCTTCGAACGTGCTGCGAGATAGATCGTGTCGTCAGCGATCGCGAAGACGGCCGTGGTGGTGATCCCCTCCAGGTTGAGCAACTGTTGGGCAGCCTGCGCGAGGGCATCCCGATCTCTGATAAAGCCCGCGTTCGAGACGAGGTGACTCCCCCTGACCTGCCGGTTGCGGATCGCTTCGGCGAGGACGTCGAGCGTCTCGGGACTCATGCTGGGCGACTCGACCTGTTCGAGGGTGTCGTGATCGGCAAAGGGATAGAGATAGGCGGCGGCGGTGAGATCAGCCGGTGTCGTTTCGCGTTTGAAGTCCAGTGTCTCGGCGCGAATACCATAGAGGAGGGCGGTCGCGACCTCCTGTTCGAGGGTGAGATCGAGTTCCTGGATGTATTTCGTGAGGATGGTCGACGTCGCCGAAACGTTCGGCCTGACGTCAGTGAATTCCGCCTCGGAACCGGTTTCGACTTCGTAGTGGTCGATGACGATGTCGATCGGGCCGTCGAAGTCTTCGGTCGATGGAGTCCCGCTCTTGGCGTAGTCGACCAGTGCGTACGTGTCGTACTCCCCCAGATCCACAGCAGATCGTGAGGTGAGTTCAAGCCCGAGCAGGTTGACGAACGCCCGGTTCTCGTGGTGGCCGATGTCGCCCTCGTAGACGATGTCCGCCTCGACGTCACGACTCTCGGCGATCGCCCTGAGTGCCGCGGCACTGGCGATAGAATCCGGATCTGGGCCGCGGTGGATTAGGATCGCCATCCGCGCTTCGGTATCGTCGATGACTGCGGCGAGTTGGTTAGCCTTGTGTTCGAGTTCGCCCGTCTCCAGGGCGCGCAACGCCGAGTCGGCGATCACCGCCGAGGGGTTGATCACGACGTTGGCCCCCAGCTCGGACAGTTCGTCAGCTGAGACGGGGTCCGAGGCGCGAGCGACGATGAACTGGTCCTCGTCGCGTGCCCGTAGGTGTTCGACGGCGGCAGCGTTGGCGTCTTCGTCCGGCGAGAGGATCAACACGACGTCTCGGTCGTCCAGTTCGGCGGGTACGGACTCTTCGCTGATGTCTGCGGTCCGCGCGTTGAGGTCCTGATCACGCAACGCTTCGACGCGTCCCTCGTCTTTGTCGAGGATGAGGACGTCTTTGCCTTCCGCCTCGAGTTCCTCGGCGACGGCGTGGCCCACGCTCCCACAGCCCAGGATGGCGTAGGTCGACATCGAGGCCATCGTGACGTCGGTACTCATTACGTCGGCATCGTTTGTCCCCGAGGCCTTAAACCGTCGCGGTTGTCCCCAGGAACTGAAGTCCTCCGATCGAATGGAAAGGAAACGTATTTGAATCGCCCGACGAAACTGTCGAATGCCTGGGCCGGTAGCTCAGTCCGGCAGAGCGTCTGACTCTTAATCAGACGGTCAGGGGTTCAAATCCCTTCCGGCCCGTAGCATTTTGCTGCGAGCAATCCGCGAGCGCCTGCTGTACGAACAGACAGCGTGATTGAAATATCGGCAAGCGAACGACTGGCTGGAGTGAGCCATCCGAAGATCACAATCTGTGGGCTTTCTCACTCCCCGGGTCGAATCCATGCTGTCGATCCACTCTTCGACCATCTCGATTATCGGACTATCCAAAGCATGCAAGCAGTGGTTCGGACCGACGGCCACTGCTGGAGGGGAGTGCTGTCAGGTCCCACACGCGCGACAGCCACATCGAAGAAATCAGTCGGCACTCCGCCAGTTTTGTCCGGTTATCCCAGCGGCTCGAATCGGCCGACTCACGGTTTCACAGACGGGAAATAGGGTACCACAACTGGTCATACGAGAGAACTCGCTGGAGTCGCCTCGTACCACACTCGTCACATTCGAACATGCCGAGGGTCGCGTGGCTGTTCTCGCCTGGGGTTCTGGTCGAGTGTCGCTCCTCATTGATCGTTTGCTTGCTCCCACCCATATTCGGTGTTTCACACTACAAGATCACTGTAATGCCCACCATACTACCCGATAAATCGCTGATTTCGTCCGAACGATGCTGGCATCGCTGAGCGGTTTTGGGTTCAAGAACGACAGCCGGATTTTCGGTCACTCAACCGGGCTGGAGTCGCGGTTTTATTCTTCACAACGCGCGTTCACACTGAGGAGGACCCAGAAAGAGTCAACTCACAATGTCGTCCTGGCACGGGTAAGTATCTGACATCAGCTGAACCGGAATATCCAATGTCGGGCGATGCCTGACCGGCTTACCCACCCCGCTGGGTAAACAGGTCGCGACCGGGCCGGTGACCCGACTTTCCACCTCGCTGGGTCGGTCTTTCTGTCCGCCATGTCCGAATTGGTGATACAGTATCCGGCCCTGTAAAATGGAAGAGCAGTATAAAAGTAAGATGGGACAACTTCGAGAGCCAAATCACGCCTGTATCGGCATTCACTCAGTCTCTCAAAACAAAAAATATTTGTAAAATGCCGTGCATTAACATACCAGGCTGAGGTTGTTCAGTATGGGATGAAAATCTCATCGAACGGTAATGTGGTCGCCTCAACCCGATATTGTCAATGGGGGGAATCCACTACAGATGATCGAGCGTATTAAAAACGCATTCGAGGGATCGCGTGGGGGGCCGAAGAGATCAGACGGAGGCGCTGCCATCGCACCGACAAGTCAGAACGGCACCCGGAACCAGCAGTATCGGCTCGATACCGACAAACAGGAAACCGCAAGGACAGCCGTCGACTTTACTGAACCGGCCGATCCACCCGTCGAGCTAGATCGGGTGTTCGAGATTCTGAAGAACCAGCGACGTCGATACGTGCTCCGGTATCTGTCCGACATCGACGGACAGGTTCGGTTGGGAGAACTTGCCGAACAGATCGCCGCCTGGGAATACGAGAAAGACGTCAGGCAGATATCTTCCCAGGAGCGCAAACGCGTCTACGTTGGGCTCTACCAGAGTCACCTCCCCAAGATGGACGACGCTGGCGTCATTTCGTACAACAAATCGCGTGGAACGATCGAAATCGGCGAGAATATCGCGTTCTTCGAGCAGTACCTTCCTGTCGACGATCAGTCAACCAAGCAGTCTTCCCGGGGACGGTCGTGGCTGGCCTGGCTCAAGCAGGTCCTGCCGATCGATCGAGAAAACCACTAACAATCAATACGCCTTGAAGTCCGTGACAGTGACGCCGAATCGGGGGTACATTCCGTACTCTGACGAGTCTGTGGCAGGGTCCACGGACAAGCCTCAGCTTCAACGAGGCGAGCGGGACTCAGCCGCTTGTTCGGGTGACTGCGGAGGCAGAAACCGACCGGCGGGCCAGGGATCTTCTGGAGGAAGCGACTCGTCTCACGCCGCCGAGTCGGAAACAAACCCAGGACTGATCAGCGCCCACATTGCTTATTTTACATATTGGCCACCGTGACCTCGTGACCCCGACTGAGAGAGGTCCTCGCTAGTGACCGCCGGGATAATCCCGTTCGAACCGGTCGTCTATCTCGTCCGAATCGACGTGTATCAGCACGGGACGACCGTGCGGACACGCCCAGGGGTTCTCACACTCGTCGAGTGCGGAAAGCAAGTCGACGATCGACCCTTCAGTCAGCGACGTGTTCCCCGTGATCGACGGGTGACACGCCATGTCTGCCAGCAGATCGTCGACGACGGCTTCGACTGTTTCTTCCGCCGTTCGTCCGTCAGCGACCAGATCGGCCAGGACGTCGCGGATGAGTTTGGGTCCCGTTGCTTCTGCGACGAAGGCAGGCACGGTCGAGACGCGGACGGTTCGGTCGCCGGTACGATCGGCGGTAAACCCGATCCGAGCAAGCGCTTCCCTGTAGGCGTCGAAGATCGCCGACTCGCCCGACGTCAATTCGAGTTCGACCGGATCGGCCAGCACTTGCGTGGTCGTATCGCCCTCGAACCGATCTTTGAGCCGCTCGTAATTGATCCGTTCGTCGGCAGCGTGTTGATCGATCAGGACTAACCCGTCGTCGGCTTCGGCGACGACATACGTATCGTGTAGCTGGCCCAGGATGCGGAGGTCGGGAATGGCATCGTATTCCGTCGTCGGCATCGCGTCGTTGCCGTGCAGGGTCGTTTGCGTATCGGGGTCCTGGCCCGTGGCCGACCGCGAACGAGACGAATCCTGCTCCGTCGACCCCTTCGCCGAGTGTGTTGAGTCGTCCGGTGAATCCGATCCCGTCGATGACTGTGCTGATTCGTCTCGTACATCCGACTTCGTCGGCGACTGTGTCGATTCATCACGTGAAATCGAACCAGCGGATGGCGTCCGGTCGGACTGCGACGGCGGCCTTGACCGGGTCTGCTCAAAGTTGTCCGACGAACTGCCACCGGCCTCGACATCGTCGGGTGTGGTCTCCTCGCCTGGTATTTCCTCAACCGTCACGTCTTCGGCCGTCATGTCGTCAGATGTCACGTCCTCGGTCGCCACTTGGTCGGTCTCGCCAGTCCGGAACGCTTCCGTCGTGTCGGTCGTCGACGACGGTTCGATCGTCGTTTGCTCGGGGGCGCTGCGCCCGCGTGGTGCCGTCGAGCGAAGGATCCCTTCTTCCCGGAGAGCGTCCTCGATGGCGCTTCGGATCTGTCGCTCGAGGGCTTCCGGTTCGGTCCATCGCACCTCCATCTTCCGGGGATGGACGTTCACGTCGACAGTGTCGGCCGGTACCGCGAGGTGTATGACCGCGAACGGATAGCGATCGGCGGCGAGTTGGTTGTCGTATGCCGCGAGGACGGCGTCACGGGCCGCTCCCGAGCGGACGTACCGGCCATTGACGAACGTCGAGAGATACTCCCGGCCGGCGCGGTTCGTCTCGGGGTGACTGACGAGGCCGGAGACGTCAGTGAGTGGGCCGTCGGGGAGTGACTCCGTCTCGACGTCGATCATCGACTCGGCGACTTCCCGACCGTACACTGCCATAACAGTCTCCTGGAGCGATCCCTGGCCACTCGTGGCGAAGGTCTCCCGGCCGTCGTGTTCGAGTTCGACGGCCACGTCCGGATTGGCCAGGGCGTACTTGGTCACGACTGAACTGACGTGATCGAATTCGGTGGCGTCCCGGCTGAGGTACTTCCGGCGGGCAGGGACGTTGTAGAAGAGATCGTCGACGTCGACGGTCGTCCCTTCGGGACAGCCGGCAGACTCGACGGCCGTGACCTCGCCACCCTCGACGCGCAGGCGGGTTCCGCGATCGCCGCCACGGGGCCGCGTCGTGATCGTCAACCGGGAAACGGCACCGATGGCGTGTAGCGCCTCGCCACGGAACCCCAGCGTCCCGACCCCTGATTCCAGGTCGTCGATGTCGCTGATCTTGCTAGTCGTGTGCTCGCGGACGGCTGTCCTGGCCTGGGATTCGGTCATCCCGACGCCGTCGTCGCTGACGCGGATCCCGTCGGTGCCGCCGGCCTCGACGGCCACGCGGACGCGGGAGGCCCCGGCGTCGAGGCTGTTCTCGACGAGCTCCTTGACGACCGATGCGGGGCGCTCGACGACTTCCCCCGCGGCGATACGCTCGACAGTCGCCTCGTCGAGTTCCCTGATCTCCGTCGGCTCTGTCATGCAGGTGTCGATTCCCGATTGTGACGGCACCGACTTCAGTCCCCCGCTCGCCGACACTGGTCGATCCGGGAGCTGTCTCACGCCGCCAAACAGTTACGGCACGTCCCGTCCTATCGAGGCACATGGACCTCTCAGACGTCTTCGAGAACCTTCCCGATCCAGGGTCGTACTCGTTCCCCGATTACACTATCCCGCAGGGCGACCCCGTCATGCCGATCGCACTGACGGACGCCGAACTCGACGCCTTACTTGCCCTCTACGAGACGTTCGCGGCGGTCGATCCCACAGGCATCGATTCGAACCCCTTTCTCGCGAACACCACGGAGTTCCTCCAGCAAACGTTCGGCGCGCCCGCCTATCGTCCGGACGAGCAACTCAACGATGACATCGCCACCATGCTCAACGACTTCGCCGACGACCTCGGTGGCGAAGGGATGGGCGTCGCCGACGCCACGCCGAAACACCACCAGACGTTGTACTTCTTCCTGGTTAGCGCCAAGGGCTATCATACGGCGCCACACCTCCGGTTCGATCCTGATCCGGACGCCGTCGAGACGCTCTATCGCATTTACCAGCGGGTCACCGAACAGGACTACTACCTCAAGCGCCCCTCGACCGTTCTGGAGTGAGTCGCCGGGCCACGGAGTGACGCTGCTGGACGCTCGCGGTAGCTGATCTTTTGGTGCCGGGGACCCAATCGTCGGTCATGCAGACTCGTGACCTCGGAGCCACGGGACAGCGGAGTACCGTCGTCACATTCGGGGCGATCGCGCTGAACTGGCTCGAACAGGAGGGGGCCAACCAGCTGGTCGAACTCGTTCTCGATCACGGCGTCAACCACTTCGACGTAGCCCCGACGTACGGCGACGCCGAACTCAAACTCGGGCCGAAGCTCCGCCAGTACCGCGAGGAAATTTTCCTCGGGTGCAAGACCCAGGAGCGGTCCTACGAGGGTGCCTGGAAGAAACTGGAGCGGTCGCTCGACCGGTTGGGCGTCGAAACAATCGACCTCTATCAGGTTCACGGGCTGGAATACGAACACGAACTAGAGACGATCACCGATGCCGATGGCGCCCTCCGGGCGTTCCGCGAGGCACAGGAGCAGGGACTGATCGACCACATCGGCCTCACGAGCCATGGGAATCCGGATCTCATCCTGAACGCTATCGAGGAGATCGACGACCTGGATTCGCTGATGTTCCCGCTCAATCCCGTGGTGGATGCCAAGGACGACGCGGAGTACGACTACGATGCAGTGCTTCAGCGGGCAGACCAGGAAGACATCGGAACGCTGGCGATCAAGGCTTTCGCCAAGAGGTCCTGGCCGGACACCGACGCACTCCCCGAACACGAGCGCCCGTATGCCAACTGGTACGAGCCGGTCGACGATCCGGAGACGATCCGCAATCGACTGAACTACACCCTCTCTCGGGGCGTAACGAGCGTCCTGACGCCCGGCGATCCGAAACTCGTGAAGATGGTACTGGATGCTGGCGATCGCTTCGAGGAACTCGACGAGGCGACACAGCGTGCGATCGTCGAGGACGCACGCCACGACGAGAGTCCCGTCCCCGAACAACTCCACCACTGACATGGACGTGCCGGCGACGGTGCGGACGGCTCTCGCGGACCAGCCGGTCGAAGGCAAGCGAAGTCTCGAAGCCGGCGCGGGCGTCGGGAACGCGACGGCAGGACTGCTCGCTGCCGGTGCGGAGACGGTGCTCTCTGTGACGAACGACAGTGAGCACGCCAAAACCGTCCGGGAGCGCGTCGGCACAGATCACCCGGATCGCGTGGAGACCGTCGAGGCGGACCTCCGGGAGATCCCACTGGCCGACGACGCCGTCGCAGTCGTCACTGCCCATGCGCTGTTCAACGTCGTCCCGACGCGGGACCTGGATCGGATCGCGGCCGAACTCACGCGCGTCGCCGCACCCGGTGGGCACCTGGTGATCGACGACTACGCACCGCTGCCCGAGGACGCGGCCGTCCGCGAGCTGTTCGCGGTCGAGAACGCAGTGAGCGAACTCGCCGATGGGCGGTCGGCACTGACGTTTTACCCCGCGGATGTCCTCCGTGGCGTTTTCGAATCGCAAGGCTGGGTGTTCGACCGTCGGAAGACGCTACTCGATCCCGTGCCCTGGACGGAGAGTCATGTCGATGCCCACGTGGCCGAAGCACGCGAGCGAACCGAGCGCATCGACGGCCCACTCGGGGCCGAACTGGCGAGTGAAGCAGACGCCCTCGCCGAGGAGATCGGCTCGGAGTCGGCCGGCGAGATGTACAGTCTGGCGTTCCGGGTGCCGGATTGATTTGCCCTGGAAACGGTGGGGTTGCTCCTTGTCCTCCGCAGCCGATCGTCAGTCAGCCCTCGTCGAGCTCGTCCTGCAATTCCTGAACGCGGGCCATCAACTCGACCGGTGGCGTCTCATTGACATCCAGGGCGGCCAGTTCCTCGAGGACGCCCTCCGCATCGTCGCCGAAACGATCCGCGATTCTGTCTCGCATCTCATCCCCGCTGCCGTCCGCACTCGCCCCGTCACCGGCGGTGAACGCACCGTCTGAGAGGTCGAAGACGGCCTGAGTCGTCCCGCCGGAGCCGCCTTTGGCCTCGATGGCTTTCTCCTCGCGCAGTCGATCGAGTACGTCCCGCGAGCGATCGACCACCGGATCGGGAACGCCCGCCAGATCGGCGACGTGGATACCATAGGACCGATCGGTCGCGCCCTCACGGACGGTACGCAGGAACGTGACGTCGCCATCGCTCTCGTCGGCAGCGACGTGGACGTTTTCGACGCGGGGCAAGTGCTCGGCCAGGTTCGTTAGTTCGTGGTAGTGCGTCGCAAACAGGGTCTTGGCCCGTACCTCGTTGTGGAGGTACTCGGTGGCTGCCCAGGCGATGGAGATGCCATCGAAAGTGGCGGTTCCACGCCCCACTTCGTCGAGGATGACCAGCGAGTCTCCGGTCGCGGAGTGAAGGATGTTCGACAACTCCTGCATCTCGACCATGAACGTCGAGCGGCCTTGAGCGAGTTCGTCCAGGGCACCGACACGGGTGTAGATGCCGTCGACAAGCCCGACCCGGGCCGAGCGCGCGGGGACGAAACTCCCGATCTGGGTCAGCAGGACGATCAGGGCGGCCTGTCGCATGTACGTCGACTTCCCGCTCATGTTCGGCCCGGTGACGATCAGGAACCGGCGGTCCTCGTCCATGTAGAGGTCGTTGGGAACGAACTCGGTCGTCCCCTCGACGACAGGGTGGCGGCCGGCCTCGATCTCCAGGGCGCGCGAATCGAGCAGCTCCGGACGCGTCCAGTCGTTCCGGACGGCGTGGGTCGCCAGTGCTGCGAGAACGTCGACTGCAGCCAGCACGCTCCCGACGTCCTGCAGGAGTTGGGCACGCTGGGCAACGCGATCGCGCAATGCCTCGAACAGCTCTCGTTCTAGGTCGTGTCGCTGTTCTTCCAGCCGGAGGATCTCCCGTTCGCGCTCCTCGAGTTCGTCGATCGTGTAGCGTTCGGCGTTTTTCAACGTCTTGACGCTCTCGTAGTACTCGGGTACCTTCTCTGTCTCGCTGTTGCCGACCTGGATGTAGTAGCCGTCTGTTTTGTTTCGGTCGACCGAGAGGTGCGTGATGCCGTGTTCGCGCTGCTCGCGGTCGGGCAGCGTCTCGATCCACTCCAGGGCACTCTCGTGGCGCTCGACCAGGTCGTCCAGTTCCTCGTCGTAGCCTCGTCGGATGATCCCACCCTCGGTGATCGTCCCCGGCGGATCCTCGACGACCGCCGCGTCGAGTTCCCTGGCGAGGTCATCGATCGCGGACCGGTCGAGTCCGTCCAGCCGGTCGAGGATCGGTGAATCGGCGAGTTCGGACGCGTCGGCGACGACGTTTCGGACCGATTCGTAGCGTGCGAGCGTGTCGGCGGCCGCCCGCAGGTCACGTGCGTCAGCACTTCCCGAAGCGGCTTTGCTCGCGAGTCGCTGAAGATCGTAGGCGTCGCTCAGCTCTTCCCGGAGGCGCTCGCGGGCCATCGCGGCCGACGCGAGGGCGGCGACGCCATCCTGTCGTGAGTGCAGTTCCGCCGTCGATCGGCGGGGCCGCTGGAGCCACGCACGAAGCGTCCGCGTCCCGGCGCTCGTGACTGTGTGGTCGATGGTATCGAGCAGCGACCCGGAGCGATCGCCCTGCATCGTCTCCGTGAGTTCGAGGTTGCGTTGTGTCGTCGCATCGAGTTCGACGTGTTCGCCCGCGCCGTACCGCTGGAGTCGCGTCATCGAGGCGAGCACGCCCTGACCAGTCTCTTCGACGTATGCGAGGACGCCTCCCGCAGCGGCGATCGTCGTGTCGCTGTCGCCCATCCCGACGCTCTCGATGGTCTCCGCACCGAACTGGTCGCGCAGGCGATGTCGTGCCCGTCCGGGCGCGAAGTCCTCGGTCGTGTGGAGAGACAGGGTGGCGTCAGTCCGATCGCGGAGTCGATCGAGCGTCTCGTCGTCGGTCCTGACCGTCGGTCCCGGGAGCACTTCGGCGGGGTCGAATCGGTAGAGTTCGCTCAGGACAGCCGATCTGTCGTCGACGCTGGTGACGAAGAACTGTCCGGTCGTCACGTCGGCGAAAGCGAGTCCCCACTCTTCATCGCCCGCCACGATCCCCGTGAGGTAGCGCGCGTCTGCATCGGTCGTCTCCAGAAGCGTCCCCGGCGTGACGATCCGGTCGATCGCGCGAGCGTGCCCGTTCTCGGTTTCGTGTTGATCGGCGACTGCCACGCGGTAACCGCGTTCGACGAGTCCCTTGAGGTAGGGTGTGAGTTCGTCGACCGGGACACCTGCCATCGGATAGGAGGAGCCGTGGCTCGACTTCTGGGAGACTTTCAAATCGAGTTCCTCGGCCACCGTCTCGGCGTCCTCGCCGAAGAACTCGTAGAAGTCACCAACCTGCATCGCCAGGAGATCAGCGTCGGTCTCTCCCTGCAAGGAGAAAAATTCCCCGACGATTCCCGTCGCGTCGCTCATACAGCTACCTGGGACCGAAGTGGGTGAAAAACGCTACGGGACGACTCTGGCAGTGGCCAACGGACTGATCTTTGTCGACCGGAAAATGGCACAATGGCCACCTGTCGCCTCGCTCTCGGACTGGCTGTCGTTGTTCTCGTCGGATCCGTTGGGGGAATCCCGGCCATTGCCACAGGAGAGGCCCAACCGCTTTCGATGGGTGAGAAGATCACGGATGCGACGACCGGCGATGCAAGAATCAACTCCGCGACGTCCGACGGCCCGGCGAAAGCGGGCGATTTGACAGACGATGCGGAGGGCATTGCTGTCACGCAACGACTACACCTGACTCCCGACGAACCCGGGGATATCGAGGTGGTACTCGCGGCGTCGCTGCCTGAACGTGTCGAGAGCTTTGGGATGCAGATCCCCGATCGGGTACGTGTGACAGGAACGAACGGCCGGACGACGACCGTGCCGGTCCGAGGTATCACCGCCCGGGAGACGGACACCGCAAGTGGATCCACCAGTCGTGGGAAGAGAACCGTCGGGACACCTCACGCGACAGACGGGGACGCGACCAGGACGTCCGGACCGGGATTCACCGCGCTTCTGGCGCTTCTCGTGATCGTGTTCTCGCTTTGGTTGCGGTGAATTCACTCGACTGCTTCGAGTAGCTGTGCCGTCCGGGTTTGGAGATCGGCTGGCGATTTGGCGAACAGGACGGTGACCGGAACGCGCCCGTCGCCACCCGGATCGACGACGGCGACGGGATCCGTGGCCGCCGAGAGGGCGGACACGGCGCCGGATTCAAGCGTCGGCGCCTCTTCGAGCGTAATGACATCACCGGGCAGTTCAAGCAGCGCGTCTTCGACCGCGTCGTCGTAGCGCCAGTTCGCGGCGTAGCGGACATCGGCATCGACTTCGCGAGCATCCAGCAGATACCGCGCGACGTGAGTCGAGGCGCCAAAGCGGACGTCCTGACCGGTGGAGACGCCGTCGCGAGTGTGCGTGATCCGCCCGTCGACGGCGGCGACCTCCGCGAGGCGCTCGGCGAACGGCGTCGCGCCGGCGACGGTGGTCCCGACTTCGGGGATCAGTGAGGCGACATCCATCTCGACGAGCGAGGCGGCCAGACGGCGGACGGCTTCCGTGGTCTCGCTCCGGGCAGCGCGCTCGCGCGTCTCGACGAGATGATGAACCGCACCCGCTCCCTCACCGACGTCGAGATTGTACCGGACCGCCCGGGCGAGCAGGTCGACCCCTCTGCTCACGCTATCGGTCAGTGCCTCGCCGTGCGCGAGATGGGTCGCAATCGCCGCCGAGAGCGTACAGCCGGAGCCGTGGGTCGCGTCAGTGTCGATCCGCTCGTGCCTGAACGTCCGAACCTGGTTTTCCGAGACCAGCACGTCGATGACGTCTTCACCGCCGATGTGACCACCTTTGACCAGTGCGGCCTCGGCGCCCATGTCGAGGAGTGTTTCGCCTGCCTCGATCGCCGTCGATTCGTTCGTCGGTTCGATGCCCGTGAGAACGGCCGCTTCGTCGGCGTTGGGCGTCACGAGCGTCGCCTCGGCGATCAGCTCCTCGTAGGCCGTCTCGGCCGCAGGTTCGAGCAGTCGATCACCCGACGTAGCGACCATCACTGGATCGACGACGAGCTGTGGGAGTTCGTCGGCGTACTCACAGACCGTCTCGATGACCTCACCGGTGGCGAGCATGCCCGTTTTGGCAGCCTGCACGTCGAAATCGCCGAGGACGGCCTCGATCTGGGCTGCAATGTGGTCGATCGGCTGGAGGTAACTCCCCTGAACCCCGGTGGTGTTCTGGGCAGTGACGCTCGTGATCGCACTCGTCCCGAACCCGCCGACCGCTTCGATGGTCTTGAGATCGGCCTGGATGCCCGCGCCACCACCGGAATCACTGCCGGCGATCGTCAACACGGTCGGCGGATCGTGTGGAGCCTCGTTGCGTGTCATACGTACGTCTATTTGGCGGTTGTACAAATCGGTGATGTTCCAGTATCGGTCCGGAGGTGGATATTTCTGCCCGGCAACCAAACAATAGATTGCGATGGCATACACCAAAGTCAACTACGAGGACGTCGACCCGGTCGCGGAGTCGATGCACTTCCTTCGGGACGCCCTGGACTGTGAGACCGTCGGGGTAACGGTACTGGATTGTGAACCTGGCTGGTCGGGGAAAGCCCACGATCACGCCGAGGAGGACCACGAGGAGGTCTATCTGCTCGTGGACGGACAAGCCACAGTGACGATCGACGGCGAGGATGTGGCGATGCAATCGGGTGACGCCGTCCGGGTCCCACCGGAGGCGACTCGCGAGATTCACAACGGCGACGTCGAGAGTACGTTCGTGCTGGTCGGCGCACCCTGACGCGAGCGCTCAGTCGTCGGCTGCCTGCAATTTCTGCATGTACTCCTCGAAAGCTGCCCAGTAGGGGTCCTTCCCGGGGTGGTCGACGGACTCGCCGTCGACAGTCAACCCCGAACCGTCGGTGACTCGACCGGCATCCGCGGCAGGGATCCCCTCGGATTCGAGGGCGGCGAGGACGTCGTCGACGCCGTCCGGGTCGACGGTCGCCAGCAGTGTCCCCTCGCTGATGGAGATCCAGGGGTCGATGTCGAAGAACTCACAGGCGGCCTCGACGCCCGGCTGGATCGGAATGCGGTCGCGCTCTATCTCGAAGCCGACCCCCGCCGAACGGGCCATCTCGAAGAGGCCGCCGTAGACGCCCCCCTCCGTGGCGTCGTGCATTGCCGTGACCGGCCCAGCCGAGGAGGCGACCATCGCCTCCTTGATCGGACTCATATCGTAGAAGCGGTCCTTGGCGGCTTGAATCTCATCGGCCGGGACGTCCCCATCCATCAGCGAGTCGAAATGGACTGACAGGAGGCCCGTTGCCTCGATGGCCGGCCCCTTCGTGACGATGACGCGATCGCCCGGACTGGCGCCGTCGGGAGTCACGAGGTCGTCGAAATCACCGACAGCCAGCGATGTGCCACCGCCGACCATTGGGTAGTTACACCCGGCGTACCGGCCGGTGTGACCGGTGACGATCGAGACGCCCAACTCTTTGGCTTCCCGGTCGAAGGTCTCCCAGACGGTCTCGAACTGCTCGTCGGTGATCTCCGGCGGGAGATTGAAGTCGACGCTGAGATAGGCCGGATCCAGTCCCGAGACGGCCACGTCACTGATCAGGATGTGGAAGGCGAACCAGGCCGCTCGCTCGAAACCCGCCGCGGGCACGATGAAAACGGGGTCGGTCGCCATCGCCAGTGCCTGCCCACCCACATCGGCGACGCCGAAGTCGACGCCGTGCTGTGGACTCAGGCGGACCTCCTCGCGGTCGGCACCCAGGCGCGGGTAGATGTACTCGTCGAAGAATTCGCGATCGGCTTTGCCGAGTTCGGGTCCACTCATCGCTCGGTGGTAACTCCGGGTGGTACTTAGGCTCCTCGCCCTGGCCCGGGAGACAGTGCTCGAAACGACCTTGCTGATCGACAGCCTACGCCGGACGTGACCACGCAGTACTACGTGACAGTCGACGGTGATCGAGTCGCCGGCCCGTTCGAGACCCGGGCGAAGCCAAGCGCGTCGCCGACGACGAGGCGACCCACGAGGTGGGCCTCCAGTACCACGTTCAGTCCGTGACTACCGAGGACTGACGGGTGGCTGTCGGTTTTCGGTATTGACGAATCAACCGGACCGATCGGATCGTGGTCTGTTGCCCCGTGAGTCCCAGCCATCGACCACGATCGGCGACCGGTTGGTACTCCGTTCGGTCGAGCGATCCGATTGATCCTCCGGAAGTTCTTCGCTTACCCAATCCAACGACTATCGGTCCCAGCGTGTGAAATCAGCAGCATTCGCTCGGTGAACGCTGCTCTCGGGGCAACCTTTTCATCTGCAGACCCTTACTCGTGGATATGTCCACGTTCGACGACGCGACGGGCGCTCCGGCCGATCTGGTCGTCGAAACCGGGGACGGGCTGCAGTGTACGGCCTGTGCCCATCGGTGTACGCTCTCGCCCGGCCAGGCTGGCATCTGTGACGTCCGGCGGCACGTCGACGGCGAACTCCGATTGTTGACCTACGGACAGGTGTTCGATCGGCCCAGCGGCCCGCCAGGAACTGCCGATCCGATCGAGAAAAAGCCCCTCTATCATTTCCATCCGACGACCCGCGTACTGAGTTTCGGCGGCGTCTCGTGTAACTTTGCCTGTGAGTTCTGCCAGAACAACCACATCTCTTTCGCCGGCCCCGAGGACCTCGAACTGCGGGCGGTCTCCCCCGAAGAAGCCGTCGAGAGCGTCCGAATGCAGGACTGTGCGGGGATCGCCTGGACGTATAATGAGCCGACGATCTACGCCGAGTACGTCCGGGACGGCGCGCGTCTGGCCAAGGCAGACGGCCGCTACACGGCCATCGTCACGAACGGCTACTTCACCTCGGAGTTCATCGAGGCGGTCGGCCCATACCTCGACGCCGCTAACGTCGACGTCAAGGGATTCCGGGATCGCCCACACGTCAAGCACATGGGCGCGAAGCTGGAGCCGACGTTACGCGGGGCGAAGCTGGCACACGACGCCGACATTCACGTCGAGCTTACCTACCTGACGATTCCCGATCTCAACGACGATCCCGATGAGATCCGGGAGTTCGCCGAGTGGGTCCGTGACGATCTCAACCCCGCAGTCCCGGTCCATTTCACCCGGTTCCACCCTGATCACGAGATGCGTGACCGGCCGGCGACGCCAGTCGAGACGCTCGAACGGGCGGCAGCGATCGCCCGCGAGGTGGGACTGGAGTTCGTCTACGTCGGCAACGTTCCCGGCCATGCCGAAAACGACACGCGATGTCCGGACTGTGGAACGACCTGGATCGAGCGGAGCGGGTTTCGGGCGAGCGTCAAAGTGGCCCTCGATGGGACGTGTGACTGTGGCCGAGAGATCGACGTGGTTGTCTGAAAAATCTCTTCTCTTTCGTGGCCAGACGAGCGGTTCAGATGTCGAGCTTGGCGATCTCTTCTCTGAGCAGTTCGCCGGACTCGACGAACTGTTCGCGCTCGGTATCGGACAAATCCAGATTGACAACCCGTCGGATACCGCCCCGGTTGACGACGGCGGGCAGACTCAGATAGACCTCTTCGAGACCGTACTGGCCGTCTAAGAGCGTCGAAACTGTCAGGATCGAGTTCTCGTCGCGGATGATACTCTCGACGATCTCAGTCGTTGCCAACCCGATCGCGTAGTAGGTCGCCCCCTTGCGATCGATGATCTCGTAGGCGGCTCCACGGACTTCTTCGGCGATCAGATCGCGATTTTGGAGATCGCAGTCCATCTCACAGACCGGACAGTAGTCGTCGAAGGGGACGCCAGCCATGTGGGTCGCACTCCAGACGAGCACTTCGCTGTCGCCGTGCTCGCCGATGACGTAGGCATGGATGTTCCGAGCATCGACGTTACAATTCTCGCTGAGTACGTTCCGGAATCGGGAGGTGTCCAGCACCGTTCCGGTCCCGATGACCCGGTGTCTGGGTAGATCGGATACTTTCCAGGTGACGTACGAGAGTACGTCGACGGGATTGGCGACGACCAGAAGGATGGCGTCGTCGGAGAGACCATCGGTGATCCGGGGAATCATGTCGTGGAAGATCTCGACGTTGCGTTCGAGCAGTTCCATCCGGGTCTCGCCGGGTTTCTGGCTCGCGCCGGCTGCGATGATCACCACGTCCGCGTCGTGAGCATCTTCGTAATCGCCGGCGTAGATGTCGACCGGTTTGACGAAGGCGGCACCGTGGCGCAGGTCCATTGCTTCGCCTTCCGCCTTTTCGTGATCGATGTCAATGAGTGCGATCTCCGAGACCGAGCCACTCATCATGAGAGCGTAGGCGGTCGTCGCGCCGACGTCGCCTGCCCCGATGATCGCGACCTTTCCTTTGACTGATTGGTTCTGCATAGTGATCTGCTCACGGGTAATTGACAGACGGGGATAAAGATTCGGAGCTATCTTGGCCAGTTGCCATCTTTCACGACACGTCGGCAACTGTCAGGTGGCTCGGCCCGAAAAGCCATCAAGTGGCTGCCGTCCGAAGTCGCTGTCGAGGGCGGACCGTGACGCGAACTACTTACACCTGTGACGGTTGCGGTACGCGACTGGACAACGAGAAGGACCCCAGTACGGACGACGGGACCACGCGCCCCACCTGGAAGTGTCTGCTGTATCAGACCACCGTCCCCCCAGTCGTCGCCGAGCGGACCAGTCACCAGAAGCAGCGTCCACGAGAGTGACGAACTGGTGTCCACGAGAGCGAGAAAGCCGTTTCCAGAAGCCTGAGGAACCAACGTCCGGCGAGAAAGCACGCCAGACACTACACGAGTGAACCCATGGGACCGGGCCACGAGTTATAACCCATCGGGTCCGAACACCGCTATGCGCGTATTGGTCACAGGAGCGACGGGGTTCGTCGGAAGCGCACTCGTGCCCGCGCTCCGCGATGCGGGCCACGATGTCGTCGCGATGACGCGAGACGCGAGCACGTACGATCCGCCCAACGGCGTCGACGTCCTCGAGGGCGACCTGCTCGAACCCGACTCGCTTTCAATACCGACCGGGATCGACGCGGCGTACTATCTCGTTCACTCACTGGAGACCGGCGGATCGTTCGCGGACCGTGATCGGCGGGCCGCGGAGAACTTCGTTGCCGCCGCTGACACGGCCGGCATCGACCGCGCTATTTACCTCGGCGGACTCGGCGAGGCCGGCGACGACCTCTCGGAGCACCTCCGGTCACGTCAGGCCGTCGAGACCGTCCTCGCGGGTGGCAAGTTCGACCTCACGACGTTGCGGGCGGCGATCATCGTCGGCGAGGGGAGCGCGAGCTTCCGCATGGTGCGCCAGCTCGTCGACAGATTGCCGGTCATGATCGCGCCTCGATGGCTCCATACCAAATGTCAACCAATCGCAATCGACGACGTGATCGCGTACCTCGTCGGTGTGCTCGACCATCCCGAAACGGCGGGTGAAACCTACGAGATCGGCGGTCCTGCCGTGCTCACATACCGGGATATGCTCGAAAAGACGGCCGAAATCCTGGGCAAACGTCGATACATCATCCCGGTGCCCGTCCTGACGCCGCGACTCTCCTCGTACTGGGTGGAGTTCGTTACCGACGTCCCGCGGGCGATCTCCCGGCCGCTAATCCTGGGGCTGAAAAACCCCGTCATCGTCACTGACGACAGTATCGACGGCGTGATCGATCTCGAGAAGACCCCTTTCGAGACTGCCGTCCGCCGGGCATTCGCGAGCGAGTCCAACGAATGACGGGGCATCGAACGCACGGAGACGGCGTCTGCAGGAGGCGGAAATGACGAACCGTCGACCGAACGATCGAGACGGGAGCCACTCCGGGAACGATCCGCGATGGGTTTATGAGAGCATCGCCGGATCGATCCCTGGCGTGAAGCTTTCGCGCGGCGTCGCACTGGCCCTCCAGATCGCCGTTTTCGGCGCGGGTGTACTGGTGCTCGTGGCATTGTACGGGCGCTGGGCGAGTCTCCCGGCCGGGATTGCCGCGGTCGTCGTCGCCGCTGTCGGGAGCGGCTTCATGTTGACCATCGGACGCCGGACCCGTCGGCTCGACCTACCGTCCCAGTACACGCAGGCGTTGTTCGGATCCGGGATTGAGATCGTCCTCGGGCTCGTCTCGTTTTTCGCTTTGATCACCTATCTGTTCGTCGTCGATCCGCGGTCGGCTGGGACGCCACTGCTCGGCGGCTTACTCGGCGATCCGATGCCTGTGCCGGTGGTATTTTTCACACTCGTGATCCTCTGGGACGTCTGTTATCGTATCGGGACGGGCTGGTGGGCAAGTCTGGTCGGCCTCTGGCGTAGTCTGTGGCTGTCCGGAGAGTTCGACGGGGAGACGGCCGACGAATTGGTCCGGATCGACGCGATCACGATCGGGTTCGCCTGGATCCAGCTCTCCCTCGTGCCGTTCGTCGATGGTCACCCGGTACTGGTGGCCGCGATCGTCGGCCACGTCGTCGCGGTCACGGTCGTCTCCGGACTGTCCATGCTCGTCCTGGGGCGACCGCAGTGATCGCTGAGTAGGTGACGAACGGTGCGCCCGGATTCGGTTCGTGCCCTGCCTGCCGATCACGCTGCGTTCTCGACCAGCGCAAGCACGTCTTCGACGGACTGGAACCCGTCAGCGACCCGTTCGACCGGTTCGCCGTCCCGGAAGACGACCAACAGCGGGACGCTCCGTACGTCGAAGCGATCGACCAGTGGCGGATCGTCCCGGGGGTTGATCGTCGCGACAACACTCTCACTCTCGCGGGCGACGATACCCAGGACGGGGTCCATCGACGCACAGACGCCACAGCCCTCCGTGTAGAACTCTACGAGGGCAGTATCGTACGTCTCGATCAATGCGTCGAGATCGCCCCCGTCGTCGAGTGCGACCGGGCGCTCTGGCGGATCGGTACGGTCGAAGCGTGTTGTGACGGTCATTGGCACCACTCAGTGCCAGAGGTTCAAAGCCCCCTCGATAGTGCCCGGTTTTTACAATACCATCGTGATCAATCGCCACCGTGATGGGTAGCGACCAACGGGTATTTGTCCGCTGGACCGCACTCGTCTGGGCATGGACGCGGCGCTGGGACCGCCGGCAAAGATGGTCGAGCGGCGCGGGGACCTCACCCCGATGTTGAGCCAGTACGTCGAGTTGACCGAGCAGTACGACGACGCCTTCGTGCTGTTCCAGTCGGGTGACTTCTACAAGGCGTTCTGTGAGGGGGCAGAGGTACTCGCCCGGATCTGTGAGGTGACGCTAACCGAACGCGAGGATTCGACCGGCACGTACGCGATGACCGGTGTTCCGATCGACAACGCTGAATCCTACATCGAGAAACTACTGGATGCGGGCTATCGCGTCGCCATCGCCGATCAGGTCCAGGATCCCGACGAAGTCAGTGGCGTCGTCGACCGGGCGGTCACGCGGATCATCACGCCCGGGACGCTCACCGAGGACGAATTGCTCGGCGGGGCCGAGAACAACTACGTCGCGGCGCTCGCCGCCGCCGACGGGCGTCTCGCTATCGCGGTACTCGACGTCTCGACCGGTGATTTCTACGCGACCAGCACCGACGACCGGAGTACGATCCGGGACGAACTCGGTCGTTTCGCCCCCGCGGAGGGGATCGTCGGTCCGGACGCGCCGAACCTCTTCGGGGCCGACTGCGTGGTCAGTCCGGTCGATGGGCGATACTTCTCCCCGGATCGGGCCGGCGAGCGTGTCGCCGCGTACTTCGGCCCAGCCGACCGCCTGCTCGGGAGTGACGCCGAGGTTCGAGCCTGCGGCGCGTTGCTGTCCTACGCGGAATACGCCCGCGGTGGACAGGACGGCCGGCTGGAATACCTCAACCACCTCACGCGGTATGACCCCCGGGAGTACATGGTTTTGGACACGGTCGCCTTAGAGAGCCTGGAAATCTTCGAGCGCCGGAGCGTTACCGGCGGCACGGACCTGACGCTCGTCGACGTGATCGACGAGACGGCCTGCGCGCTCGGGCGACGGCGGCTGACAGAATGGCTTCGTCGTCCGCTGCTCGATCGCGACCGGATCGAAGCACGCCACGCGGCCGTCGAAGAACTCGTCTCTGATCTGCAAACCCGCGAGCGGCTCAAGGAACTGCTTGCCGACGTTTACGACCTGGAACGCCTCATCTCTCGCGTCTCGCGGTCGCGTGCCGACGCACGCGACCTCCGCTCGCTTTCGGACACGCTCGACGTGATCCCGGAGATCAGGGCGGAACTGTCCGGCGTAGACGCCCAGTTGCTCGCCGATCTCTCCGATCGTCTCGACGAAATGGACGACGTTCGTGGGCTGATCGACGACGCGATCGCGGCCGATCCGCCGACGGAGATCACCGAGGGCGGGGTGGTCAGCGAGGGGTACGACGAGCACCTGGACGAGCTGCGCGCGACCGAACGCGAGGGCAAAGAGTGGATCGCCGATCTGGAGGAGCGCGAGCGCGAACGGACCGGCATCGACTCCTTGAAGGTCGGACACAACGCCGTCCACGGTTACTACATCGAAGTGACCGACGCGAACCTCGATCGAGTCCCCGAGGATTACCAGCGCAGACAGACGCTGAAGAACGCCGAGCGCTATTATACGCCGGAACTCAAGGAACGCGAGGACGAGATTCTCCGCGCCGAGGGGCGGGCTGACGACCTGGAGTACGAACTGTTCGTGGAGGTACGCGACGACGTCGCTGCCGAATCCGAGCGCATCCAGGCGGTCGCCGACGCCGTGGCGACACTGGACGCCCTGGTCTCGTTTGGGACAGTCGCGGCCGAGCGGGATTACTGTCGCCCCAGCTTCGACGGGAAGGGAATCCACGTCGACGGTGGCCGTCACCCAGTCGTCGAGCGCACACGGGACGCCTTCGTCCCGAACGACACCCACCTCGACGAGGATACCTTCCTCGCAGTGATCACCGGGCCGAACATGAGCGGGAAGTCGACGTACATGCGCCAGGTTGCGCTGATCGCAATCCTCGCCCAGGCCGGGAGTTTCGTGCCAGCACAATCGGCCGATCTACGGATCGTCGATCGCGTGTTCACCCGTGTCGGCGCGAGCGACGACATTGCCGGTGGGCGCTCGACGTTCATGGTCGAGATGAGCGAACTCGCCACAATCCTTGAAAGCGCGACCGACGATTCGCTCGTGCTGCTCGACGAGGTCGGCCGCGGGACGAGCACGACTGACGGGTTGGCGATCGCCCGCGCCGCCACGGAATTCGTTCACGACGAGGTCGGCGCGACGACGCTCTTTGCCACTCATCACCACGAACTGACGGACCTAGCAGCGGACCTCGATGGCGCGCAGAACCTCCATTTCCGGACGGACCGCGAAGGGAGCGACGTGTCCTTCCCCTACGAGATCGCACCCGGAGCGGCAGCGGCCTCGTATGGCGTCGAAGTGGCCGGCGTCGCTGGTGTCCCCGATCCGGTCGTCGAGCGCTCGCGGGAATTGCTCGACGACCGGAACGGAGAGGCGTCGGACGGACAGCACGCAGAACCGTCGGGATCGAGGCGCGAAAGCGAAGACAACCCGGACGACGGACTCGCCGCCGAGCTCCGTTCGCTAAACGTCGCTGAGATGACCCCGATCGAGGCGTTGAACGCCCTGGCGGAGTTACAGCGACGGGCGGAATAGCGCCGCAATTCGCGTGTGACGTCGTGGTGACAGTCTCGTGGGCGAGACCAAAAGATACGCGACGCCGGAAGTCCGAATCGAGATATGGACGACAGTGGGGACGACACGATCAGCGATCGTCGACGCGACGAGTTACTGGAGCGCGTCCAGCGCAAGAGCGCGACGGTCGGCCAGCGCCTCCCGGAGTCTGTCGAGATTCAGGGCACGGAAATGAACCTCAAGGAGTTCGTCTGGGAGACCAAACGCCAGGGGAACGTCCCGCCGGAGTTGCGCGATCGGGTCCGGAAAGTACGGGCGAAACTCAACGCCGAGCGCAAGGACCGCAAACAGCGCCTCGAATCAGCCGATTTGACGGAGGCCGAGGCCGAGGAACTCGCACAGTCCATCGTCGGCATCGACCGTGCGATCTCGGCACTGCAAAACCTTCACGAACCGGACCTGGCTGATAGCGCTCGACAGCAAGAGATCGAGAGCAATCGCCGGTGGGTCTCGTTCCTCGACAACATTCTGGACTGAGCGGTCGGCGTCGGATTGACCGTCGATAGAGCGGCCAACTCCGGCATGGATAGCCGTTCTGACCGTCGTTGTCGTTGTAAAACGAGACCGCCCACCGACTAGCGATGTTCCAGACGCACAGAGAAGGAATCGGCCCCTCAGAAAGCGGCTGTACGAGCTTATAGTTCCAGCCACTCGCTGGGTTCGGACGTGAGTCCGCGGACGCGTGCTTCCCTGACGCCCTCACGTTCGCGGATCTCGATCATGCCATCGAAGGCCTGTTTGATGACTTGCAGCGTCTGCTCGTCGTGCGCGCTGGCGTCGATCGTGAACAGGCCGAGGTAATCGGCGGCGTCCAGCCGTGAAGACAGGACGTGACACAGCTTGAAGACCGTCTTGCGGTCGGTGTAGGTCAACATCGTCGACAGCGACGACAGCGAGAGACGACCCCGTTCGACGCCCCGGTCGTGGAGCGTCTCGAGGGCCTCGGTGATCCCGATGCCGATGCCGGTCAGGTCGCCGGGAGAGGACGCGTGGTACACGAAGATGTCGCTGTCTTCCGGATCGCTGGCGGTTCCGTCCCCGGCACAGTCGATAACCGCAAGCGGGAACGAATCGGCGGTCACGTGGCCGTCGAACTCCTCGACGACAGTTCCGGCCCGATCCCCGGTCGAGAGGATAACCGTCCCCTCGCCCGCGCCAGCGCCGTCTGCGAGAATGTCGTAGACCAGCCCTTGCTTTCCGGTCATGGCTGGCCCGGAGATCAGGATGCTCGTTCCCGGTCGGACGGATTCGAGGGCGTCGACGTCGAGTACTGATGATAGATCGTACATGGTCCCAGATCGGTCAGTGTTCGTCGCCATTGCTCAACTCCCGCAATGTGGCGATGAAATCTTCGTCGTTCTCGACGCCGCCGAGCGTGCCAGAGAGTTCTCCTTTGAGTTCCTCGACGCGCTCGGAGAGTTGCCCGTACTCGTCGCTCTCTGCGAGTTCGGCGCTATTCTTCGTGGCTTCCAGCGTCGCCTGTTTCTCCACCAGAGAGTAATACTGCTGTAAGAGGTCGTCGTACGTCGAGCGTTCGAGCAGGTTCGAGACCGTCTCGTGGAGTTCCTGGCTCCTGATGGGTTTGGTGAGATACGAGTCAAAACCCATCTCCAGGATATCGAAGTCCGGTTCGACGGCCGTCACCATCGCAACCCGGCAGTCGCTGTCGCCATCGCGGATTCTGTCGAGGACTTCATCGCCCGAGAGCCCAGGCATCATCCGATCGAGCAATACGACATCGACATCGCCGTCCAGCAAGTCCAGGGCATCACTCCCGTTACCGGCCATGCGAACCTCGTACTCGTCCTGCAGCCAGAGATTGTACGTCTCGGCGACGTCCGGTTCGTCTTCGACGATGAGGACGACTGGGGGGTCGGAATCTGACATCGCCTATCTACGTGACGATAATTACCTCCTGGTACATATCCCTGTGGGTCCGGAGACAACCCGACGGATCCACTGTCCGCACGAAGGCCATCAACCCGACACGACAACACGAAAAGGCAGCCACTCCAAAGTCCCGGCATGATCGATAACCTTGCAGTCGAGGCTGACGGATTCACGTCCAACGTGTTTCTGGTTACGGGGGAGCGAACCGTCCTCGTCGACGCCGGCAACGGCTTCGACGTCGTCGAGCAGATTCGTGAGCGGACCGAAGAACTGGATGCTGTGGTCCTGACGCACACACACCCCGACCACGTCGGGAACCTCGAAGCCGTCACCGACGCGTTCGGAGTCGACGTCTGGGGATTCGATCCGGACGCCCCGGGCGTCGACCACGAACTGGCCGAGGAGGCCACGATCACGCTCGGCGATGACGACTACACAGTCTTACACACACCCGGGCACAAAGACGATCACGTCTGTCTGTACGCCCCAGAGCCAGGGATCCTGTTCGCGGGCGATCTGATCTTCGAGAACGGCGGGTTCGGGCGAACCGATCTCGAAGAGGGGGATCGGCAGTTGCTCCTCGAGAGTATCGACCGACTTCTCCAGATCACCGACGAGGACCTCTCGGCACTCCACGCCGGCCACGGCAAGAGCGTGACCGTCGACCCCTATCAGACGATCGAACTCGCCCACCAGGCAGCCCGCATGAGGTAGCCAGACGATGGGACGTACTGTCGATAACCGGGTGTATCCCCCAGATATCATTCGAAGCCTCTCGTATCATGCGACCACTCGTCTGCAGTCACCAGACGCTCACTCGAACGCGGTCGCCAGCAGTGCATCGTAGGCAGGTTCGTATGCGTCCGCGACGGCCGCCGGATTCCGTCGGTCGTCCGACCCCAGCGGCGGCAGTTCGACGGACACCGTCGGGTCCAGTAACTCGACGACGGCCGGGACGCGTTCCTCGAGTTGTCCGTCCGCTGCCGAGCCGGCGGCGACCGTACAGGCCTTTGCGTACCGTCGGCCGGGATAGATCCGCGCCCGTCTCGGTTCGACGACGGCGACTGCGTCGGGTTCGAACCCGGACAGCGGCCGCGCGATGTCTCCGTAGGACTCGACGACTGTCCGGTCGCTCCCGTCGATCTCCCTGGCGATAGCATCGAGTGCCGGGAGGTGGAGTCGCTCCATGATCGCGTTGAGTTGTTCCGTCGACTCGACGACGGTCGCGTCCCCGAGCGGCAGTTGTTCGAGGGCAGATTCCGGCAGCTCGACGGTCCCGTTGCGGAGGTACTCATCGCCGACGCGGTCGAGCAGGAACTCCCGATCGGTCTTCCCGAGCAGACCCGACCCACTGCCGGGACTCGGCCGCCAGAGGCGGTGGATCGGATTCAGCAACTCCGGGCGACGGTCGCCGGGACCGGCTACAGCCAGGCGCTTTGCGTCTTTCCCGTAGAGCCGGCCCTGCTCGACCGCTCGGCGATAGTCGTCGTGATCGAACCAGTAATCGTTGCCGGCGCGCGGCTTGAACCCGACCGAGCCGGTGTGTTCGAGCAGCCCCACCGAAAAGGTGGTCTTGCCGGCGTCGACCCGGTCGGCCCCCGCGACGAGCAGGTTCATGTGTCGGGAGCGAGGCCGTAGTAGCCGGGTTCGGCGTCACTTTCGGGTTCGGCGAAGACGAACGCATCAGCGTGGCCCAACATCCAGGGTATCGCCCAGTCCAGCAGAACGTTCTCGGTTTCAACATCGAGTTCGGCGTCGGGCTCGATGCCCTGGAGCAACCGGGAAACCTCGTAGATGGTGTACATTCGATCGGCATCCAGAACTTCAGCGGGCTCCCGAAACTCGAGCGGTCGAAGGTCGTCGAAGTCGGCTTTCGGTCGTGGCATGTGTTGCCCGATAGGCCGATGGGTGGCCTAAAGGTCACGCTCCCGTCCGCGACGCCGACCTGCAGCTCACGACTGCCAGCGATCGACGACAGCAATTTCGACGAGCGGTATGACTGTCCGTCCACAATGTCGAAAAAACAGGTAATGACGGTGGGGTCGTTACTCGAAGTGGTCGAGACACTTCGCGTATTCTTCGTCTACTTTCTCCCAGTTGACGACCTCGAAGAAGGCGTCAATGAAGCTACCGCGGTCTGGGCCGTAGTCGTAGTAATAGGAGTGCTCCCAGACGTCGAGTGCCATGATCGGATGGGAGCCCCACAGCGCGCCGTTGTCGTGTTTGTCGACCGCGACGTTCCGGAGTTGCTTGCCAACGGGGTCGTACACCAACAGCGCCCAGCCACCGGCGGCACCCGCGGCGGCCTCGAACTCGGCCTTCCAGGCGTCGTACGATCCGAAGTCTGCCTCGATGCGGTCTCGAAGCTCACCCTCGGGCTCGCCACCGCCGTTCGGGGACATGTTCTCCCAGAACAGCGTGTGCAGGTAGTGCCCTGAACCGTTGTGGGTGACGTTGCCCAGCGCACCGCCGGTCGAGCTGTGGTCGCCCGACGCGCGGTTCTCGGCGAGCGTCTCCTCGGCGGCATCGAGACCGTTGACGTAGCCCTGATGATGGGTGTCGTGATGCCACTCGAGAACCTGCTCGGAGATGTGCGGTTCGAGGGCGTCGTAGTCGTACGGCAGGGGCGGGAGTGCGGGGTCGGATCGCTCTGACATGTGAAATTCCTCCATCATTTCTGATGATCGGACACCTGTTAAAGCTTTAGATGGAGAATGTTAACAAATGGCTTGGACCGGCAGAAAGGACTCCGTTGTCCGGCGAATTTCACCCCCTAATGATCTGACCGCGAACTGTCTAGAAGTGTATCCATTCGTGGGAATGTTCGAACCGCTGGAACGACCGTCAAACCACGCCGCAGTCATCGCACCGAAACTCGCTACTCCTCGCCGCGCGCCCGTTCGAAGGTAGAGAGTGCTTGCTCGCGGCGTTCGCCGTGATCGACGATCGGTGCCGGATATTCGGGGGCGTGCATCTCTCGCGCCCCGGGATCGAGTTCGTGCCAGGAGTGGATCACGTCAGCCGGGACGCCTGCGAGTTCGGGGACATACTCGCGTATGTATTCGGCGTCGGGATCGTAGCGCTCGCCCTGGGTCATCGGGTTGAAGATCCGGAAGTACGGTTGGGCGTCCGTTCCCGTCGAGGCGGCCCACTGCCAGCCGCCGTTGTCGTTGGCCGTGTCGTGATCGACCAGCTTCTCCCGGAACCACTCATACCCCTCACGCCAGTCGATCAGCAAGTCCTTCGTCAGGAACGAAGCGACGATCATCCGGACGCGGTTGTGCATGTACGCCTCCGCTCGTAGCTGGCGCATTCCGGCGTCGACGATCGGATACCCCGTCTCGCCGTCTTTCCACGCTTGCAGTCCCGTCGGATCGTCCCGCCACTCGATCGGATTCTCGTACGCCTTGTAGTTTTCCGTGACGACTCCGGGATTGAACCACAACACCTGGGTGTAGAACTCCCGCCAGGCCAGCTGAGACTGGAACTCGGTCACGGACTCGCGGGCCGCTTCGTCCGGCGCTGTGTCGTGAGCCGTCTCGGTCGCATCGTAGACTTCCCGGACACCGATCGTTCCGAATTTCAGGTGTGGTGATAGCTGAGACGTACAGCCATCGGCTGGATAGTCTCGTCGCTCCTCGTAGCGGTAGATGTTCTCGGTACAGAAGTCCTCGAGCAGGCGCCGTGCTGTGGCCGGGCTCGCATCGGGGACCGCCGCCTCCGGTTCGGGAACGCCCAGCGCCTCCAGGGTCGGTAAGGGCACGTCGTCTTCGACCGACGCCAGGTCGTCCGCTGTCGGAGCATCGATCGGTTCAGCCTTCTCGCGGTCGCGCCACTTCCGCCAGAAGTAGGTAAACACCTGGTAGGGGTCGCCGTCGTTGGTCCGGATCGTCCCCGGCTCGTGGTGGACTGCGTCGTGAACTGCCTCCCGCGTTACCCCCGCGTCGGCGAGCGCCTGCCGGACAGCGCTGTCCCGACCCCGGGTCAGCCCCGAGTAGTCGCGGTTCCAGGTGACGGCGTCGATGTCGTGCTCGACGGCCAGTTCCGGGAGGACCTCGGCTGGCTCGCCTCGGCGGACGACGAGATCACTCCCCGCTTGGCGGTAGGCCTCACGTAACGACGCGAGGGCGTCGAGGACGAACGCGACGCGTGGCGGCCCAGCGTGTTCCAGAACGGTCGGATCGAGCACGAAGGCCCCCAGAACGGGGCCGGACGCGTCGATCCCATCACCAGCGAGACCTCGGTTGTCCGCGAGCCTGAGGTCCCGCCGGTGCCAGTGTATGCGCATGGTAGCACCTGGAGCGCAACTCACGTCAATGCTGGGCCTTGTTGTGGTCAACCTTCACGGGACCGCTGCTCCACCTCAAGCCTTAACCGGGTGCCCCCGCCAGTGAGAAGTCATGGCTGAACCGGTCCGCTACCGGGTCACCGAAGCGGTCACGACAGTGAGTATCGTCGATCCCGATCGACGGAACATCCTGACCCCGGCCGTCGTCGAGGGGCTGGAGGAAGCGCTGACTGCCGGCACAGACACGCGTTGTCTGCTGTTGCGTGGCGAAGGCGAGACCTTCTGTGCGGGCGGTGATCTGGCTGGCATCGTCAGTCACGCGAACGGAGAACTTACGAGCGACGCGTTGCTGGATCGTCTCGAACGGATCGACGCCCTGATCGAGCGGCTCTATCGGTTCCCGGCGCCCACCGTGGCGGCAGTCGAGGCGCCGGCTTTCGGCATCGGCGGCGCGCTGGTACTGGCCTGTGATCTCGCGATCGGCGCAGCCTCAGCCGGGATCGGTTTCGGCTTCGGCCGGGTCGGCATGGCCCCGGGTGGCGGAACGTCCGTGCTCCTCCCACGTGCAGTCGGACCGTCAACGGCCAGAGAATTGCTGTTTACCGGCGAACTCATCGATCCGGATCGTGCAGCGGCCCTGGGACTGTTCGATCGGGTCTACCCGGAGCAAGACTTCAGGACGGGAGTCGCGTCGTTCGTCGACGCGATCGCGAGTGACGGCCGTGATCCAACGCTGGAAGCCAAGCGTCTCCTCACTGAAAATGACGGGGTCTCGCTGTCCGCCGCGATGGCGGCCGAACGGGCGGCCCAGCGTCGGCTTCTCGGAACGGACGCACAAAGAGAGCGCGTGCGATCGTTTCAGGACGGCGGGGAGTCGGGACTCGAGAACGACCCGTCGACAGTCGACGAGGAATGACGTGGGATCGACAGCCCTCAGAGTTTGCTCTCGGCGTCCTCGGCGAGTTCCTTCATGCGTTTGCCGACACGGCCGGCGTCTGAAAACTCGTCTTCGCTCATCGCGTTGGCGAGTGCGTTACCGAGGACGAAGACGGCATGTTTATGCTCGCTCTTGGACATGTGGACGTCCGCGGGCGTGACGTCCAGCTCCTCGTAGGGGTCGAACAGCGTCCCGTCGACGCTGTCCTGCTCGCGGAAGTAGTCCTTGATCTGGACCATGTGCTCGTGTAACTCCAGAAGTTCGTCTTTGTGCATCCTTACCCGTGATTTGTGGAGAATACGGCTTAAGGATTGCCCGTCAACGGCTACCAGACGCCGACGAATCGGTATTGTCGTAGATGGAACATCGACACATCGGATTTACCGTGGATGGGACACTGATTGCCGGCCTTGCTCGACCCAAGAAGTGACTACGCAGGCGGCATCAACTCACCCCTGATTTCAGGTTGCAAAGAAGACGTGGGGGAATCAGAACACGTACTCGTCCTCGTGACCCATCATCCCGTCGTCTTCGAATCCGGGTTCTTCCTCGTCGTCAATTGGACCACTCGTCTTGTAGGCCTTCAATCCCGTCGAGAGGAGGTCTTCGATCGCTTCTTCGCGGTTCAGGAACTCCCCTTCTTCGACCAGTTGTGCGATCTGCATCTCGAGATGTTCCGGGACTGTGATCTCTACTTTCGCCATCGGGTCATCGGGGGTTAACGGGAGGGGTATTTAAGCCTGACGGGGGGAATACCAGACGTGATACGAATACTTCCCGTTGACTCAATTTTCTTTGGAAATCGTTGTTTGCCTGCTTCCGTTTTCGACATCTTCCGGCACTTTTTTCCCTCTCTGGTAGGGCTCCTCGACCGGGCTGTCGGGGGTATCGTCAGCCCTTAATGGATTGTGACCCAAGTAAGGCAAGATGGAGTCAGCGCGCGCCGACGTGGTTGAATCCGACGAGGACGGCGAACCGCTCGTCGTTCGCGGCGAGGCCATCGCCGACGGGATGTCTCTCCCCGTGCTCGCGGCGGACGGGGACGAGCGGGGGTCTATCGTCTGGCAGGGACCTGATGAACGCGTTCTGGCGATGGGTGCCGCGGAAACGATCACCGCGAGTGGCCCGGGACGGTTCGAGTCTGTCCGTCGCCGCGCAGCGACGCTGTTTGCCGACCGGGACGTCCCGACGGAGCTGCCGGCGTTCGCACGACCGCGGCTGTTCGGCGGATTCGCCTTCCACGAGGGGAGGACCGAACGACATGATGATCCCGACTGGACCGGATTCCCCGACGCACGCTTCGTTCTCCCGGCCGTCAGCCTGATCGAACGCGACGGAGAACGATGGCTGACCGCGAGTGCGCACGGACCCAACGCCGAGAGCGAGGCCGAGCGGACGCTCGAACGGTGGCGCTGTCGGCTGGAAGACGGGGGCGAGCGCCACAGTGAACCGCCGGGCATCGCCGGTCGACACCAGCTCCCGGATCGCGACGCATGGACGGCACAGGTCGAGGCAGCGCTCGAACGCGTCGACCGAGGCACTCTCCGAAAGGTGGTGCTCGCGGGGGCGCAGTCGGTCGACCTGGAGGGTGACCTGTCGGTGCCGGCCGTGATCGAGCGCCTGGCCTCGACGTATCCGGATTGCGTCCGGTTTGCCTTCCGTCCCGAGCAACCGGGTGCCGGGACGTTCTTCGGTGCGACGCCTGAACGGCTCGTGAGCCGTCGGGGCCGAACCGTCGAGACGACGGCGTTGGCCGGATCGGCGGGACGCGGCGAGACGACAGACGAAGACGCGTGGCTCGCCGACCGATTGCGTTCGAGCGGGAAGGACCGCCACGAACATGCCCTCGTGGTCGAGGCGATCCGAGAGCAACTCGAAGACGTCGCCGAAACGGTCGAGACCGGCGACCGGACGATCAGGAAGCTCGCAACCGTCCAGCACTTACAGACCCCGATCACGGCGACACTTGAGACGGACGTCCACGTGCTGTCGCTGGTGGCTGCGTTGCACCCGACGCCGGCGGTCGGCGGGTTGCCACCGGACGCGGCACTATCGGCGATCCGCGAGGCTGAAGCGTTCGACCGTGGCTGGTACGCCGCCCCGATCGGCTGGTTCGACCCGACGGGTGACGGCGAGTTCGCCGTCGGCATCAGGTCAGCGCTGGCTCGTGATCGGAACGCAACGCTGTTCGCCGGGGCCGGCATCGTCGCCGACAGCGACCCCGACGCCGAGTGGGACGAGATCCACTTGAAGTACCGACCGATTCTCGACGCGCTACGATGACGGCCCCCAACCGGAACACGCTCTGGGCACGAACGTTGGTCGACGAACTGGCTGCCGCCGGGGTTCGGACGGCGATCCTGGCGCCGGGCAGTCGCTCGACGCCGCTGACGGTCGCCTTCGCCGAGCACGAGGACGTTGCGACGCTATCACTGCTGGACGAGCGTTCGGCCGCGTTCTTCGCGCTGGGCCGCAGCAAGCGTACCGGTGAACCCACAGCCATCGTCACGACTTCCGGGACTGCGACGGCGAATCTCCACCCGGCCGTCCTCGAAGCCGACGCGGCCCGCGTGCCACTGGTCGTCCTCACTGCGGATCGCCCACCGGAACTCCACGATAGCGGCGCGAACCAGACGATGGATCAGGAGCGCCTCTACGGCGATGCAGTCCGTCACTACCGGACGCTCCCGGAGCCTGCACCCCGGCCCCGAGCTCTCCGATCGCTCCGTGTTACTACCTCGCGGGCGGTCGGGACTGCGCTGGGAACACCACCGGGACCGGTCCACCTCAACGTCCCGTTCCGCAAGCCCCTGGAACCGACGCCGGTCGACGGTGACGTGCCGGCAGATCTGGCCGACCGGGCATCCCTGGCCGTGGATGGTCGTGATGGGCCGTTCGTTCAGGTCAGCCAGGGACGTTCGGAACTGCCGGCGGAAGACCTAGCCGACGTCACCGTAGCGCTCGAAGGTGCCAATCGGGGATTGATCGTCACAGGCCCGGCGAACCACCCAACGCCATCTCGGGATACCCTGGCCGCGCTGGCACGAGCGACGGGGTTCCCGGTACTGGCCGACCCACTCTCGGGCCATCGGTTCGGCCACACCGCCAAGGGCGATCCGGTGATCTGTGGCGGATACGACTCGTATCTCGACGCCGCCGATGCGTGGGGCTGGCCCGATCCCGACGTGATCCTCCGGTTTGGCGCCTCGCCGACTTCGAAAGTCACGCGCCAGTACCTCCGGGACGTCGACGCGAGGCAGTTCGTCGTCGATCCGGCAGGCGGCTGGCCGGAGGCGGAGTTCACGGCAAGTGACCTTCTCGTCGCCGATCCGAGTGTCCTCGCCCGTCGCCTGGCCGAGCGAGTGGACGACGACGGACACCCTGCCTGGCGCGAGCGGTTCGAAGACGCCGAATCGACGTACTGGTCGCTGGTCGAACGTAAGTTCGAGACTGACTTAGCCGACTTCGAGGGGGCGGTCCTCTCGACAGTCGCCGCGGAGGTCCCGGCGGGTGCGACGCTGGTCGTCTCAAACAGCATGCCCGTCCGTGACCTGGACCGCTTTGGCCGTCCTCGATCGGCGGCCATTCGGGTGCTAGGCAACCGGGGGGTCAGCGGTATCGACGGTGTCACCAGCACTGCTCTCGGTGCTGCCGGCGAGGGTCCGCTCGTCCTCGCGATCGGCGACCTGGCGTTCTACCACGACATGAACGGGCTGCTCGCCGTGGAGCACTGTGACGTGGATGCGACGATCGTCCTGCTCAACAACGACGGCGGCGGAATCTTCCACAAACTCCCCATCGAAGACTTCGATCCACCGTTCACGGAGTACTTCGAGACGCCCCACGGACTGGAGTTCTCTCCCGTCGGCGACCTCTATGGGGCCGAGTTCGTCCGCGCGGACTCGATCGAGGCGTTCCGATCGCTGTACGCCGAATCCCTCGATAGCGACGGAACCCAAATACTCGAAGTGCGAACGGACGCCACTATGAGCCATCGATATCGCGAGAGGCTCCACGAACGCGTCCGGGAATGTGACGCCCCATAGCAGCGGCGTCCTGGCCGGCCACGGCATCAAGCCAGCGAGACGTGTACATTGTCAGAGCCAGCGATACGAAACCATCGTCAGAGCCAGCGATACGAAAACACCGCTAGGGCCAGAGGGCCGGCAGTCGCGACGAGCGCCCCGAGCGTTTCGATCGACAGGACAGATATCTTTCCGAGGGCGATGACAACGCCGGTGATCAGCGTCCAGAAACTGAAGACAGGAATACTGATCGACGGAACCGCCACGAGATAGATCACCAGTGCGATAGCACAGCCACCGATAACGAGCCTGAATACTAGCGGGAGCTGTGGCACGAGACTCGACACGGCAAGAACTGGGTAGGCTATCAGCGTCGATAGCAGGAGGATCGATCGTTCACTCCGCGGCCCGGCGTACCCGGACGTCGAGGTCGACTCATAGGAGGGCGCCCGGGTACGGCTCGCCCAGTCGACGCCTCCCGGATTTACGTTCGCGGTCGCACTGTCTGTCGCCCCGGCCTGTCGCCGATGGTTGGTCCTCGCACGCCCGGCCGCAAAATCATTATCAACTCCGCCGGATTGTCTTCGGTGTCCGGTTTCAGACTGGCCGGTAGAACGGTCGTGATCGGCCCTGTCGGTTTGTTCTCGGTGTCCGGTTTCGTTTGGCTCGGACGCAAAGTCGCGGGTATCCGCGTCGGGGCTGGCGGTCGCCTGGCCTGACTCGTTCTCGGCCGATTTCACCGATTCGGTCGGATCGTGGGTGTCCGTGACGTCCACATAGGTCTCGTGTCCGAGACGATCGTAGCGCTGTCGCTCTTCCTCATCGGTAAGGATGTCGCCTGCCTCGATCACAGCTTTGACCGCATCGGTCGTGGATGCATCGTCACACACGTCCGGATGCGTATCTTTGAGCCGCTCGCGGTACGCAGCTTTGACGTCCTCGTCAGAGGCACCGGGGGAGATCTCTAGGACGTCGTAGAACGTCCGGACCATCGGGTACCGATTATACGATTGTCAGGTACAAACGATCTTCGGTTGAACGGACCGGATGGTGCCGGACGCGTTCAACTGTGCTCGCCGTCGATAGTGATTTCGGAGTCGTACTTCTGACGGAACTCGCTGATGAGTTGGCCCATCTTCGCGTACCAGTCGTTGAGCGTCCGTTGCATTTCGTCTGCGACCTGCTCGGGATCGGTCGGATGGTAGACGTGGTAGTATCCCCCCTGCTCGTAGTTGACTTGTTCTTTCTGGATAAACCCCGACTGGAGGAGGCGCTGGACTGCCCGATAGGCTGTCGACCGCTCGCGATCGACCGCGTCGGCGATCTCGTCGATCGTCAGCGGCTCGTCCGTTTGGGTCAAGGTCCTGAAGACCTCCTTGTCGAGTTCCTTGAGCCCATGAATGCACTCCAGTAGCCCCTCACACTCCATGTCCTGTTTGAGATACTCGGCCATTGACGCTGACATTACTGACCGAGAGTTGGAGAGACACGTTCAAAAGTGTTGTGTGAAGAGTGCATCACTGTGAATCCACTCCCCAGTTCTACACGATTCCGGAATCCGCCAGGGGCCAGAAACAGTCCGGTTAACTGATGGGATGGTGAGTCTCATCACTAGAAAGCCAAGAACAGTATTGTACAGTATTTCAAAATCCTTAAGCCCTTCTGGGGGATAGACACAGTCGAGATGACCGACGCCGAGGACATCGAAGCGATCAAACAACGCAAGAAAGAGCAACTCATGCACCAGGACGAACCCGAAGCGAGCCAGCAGCAAGCACCGAACGAGCCGATTCACGTCGAAAGTACCGACGAGTTCGATTCGATTGTCGACGACCACGATGTCGTGTTCGTCGACTTCTACGCGGACTGGTGTGGTCCGTGCAAGATGCTCGAACCGATCGTCGAAGACCTGGCCGCCGAGACCGACGCCGCGGTCGCCAAAGTCGACGTCGACGCCCACCAGAAACTCGCCAGCCGATTCCAGGTGCGGGGCGTCCCGACGACCGTGCTGTTCGCCGGTGGCGAGGTCGCCGAGCAGGTCGTCGGCGTCCGGGACCAGAGCCACTACACGTCGTTGATCGAACGACACACCGCCTGAACCTCCGACAGCTGTTTTCTTCTGTCCACCATTCCGTCCATCCGATGGCCGGGTCAGAGATAGGATTGCCATAGTGGCTGAGCACCCTTCACGGCACTCGACAAGGCCGGATACTCACAGATGGGCTATCCCTCCGTATCGGGATAGTGACAAAGTTTATCATGAACCGTCCGCCATTGTGATCCATAGATGGAAGAAGCGTACGTTCGCCTATTGTGTCCTGACTGTACCAAAGAGTGGCAATCCACGCCCCGAGACCTCCCCGCCCCCGAGCACACGTTCCGATGCCCGGAATGTGACGAACAACGACGACTTTCGGAGTTCATGCGCACCGAACACGATCTGGAAACGTTGCGCGAACTGCAGTGACCGGTCACCCGCTAGTTGCCGATCGAGCGCCACAGGCCTCACACCGTAGCAGGATCGCACCCTGTTCGCGCACCAGTTGTGTGTCCGGCAGTCCACACTCCGAACAGATGACGAACTCGTCGGTGTAGGCATCGATCGCGTCCGCGATGCGACGCTGGCGAAACTCGCCAGTCAGACGTGCACGGCCGCTCTCGTCGATATGACCGCTCGTTCCCAGTTCGTCCTGCAGGAACTTCATGACGTGATCGTCCTCGCGGTCGAGACGCCGGGTCGTCGCCTGGAAGTTCTCGTAGACGGTGACGTTACCCTCTTGGCGGACATCCGGATCCGGGACATCGAACCGATCGGACCCTGACTCGATGTCTGGCGTCTCCTCGATCGCCCGGTCGAGCATGTCGTCGTATTCCATGCCCGGAAGTTACCCATCGGTCAGTAAAAACCTTTCAACCCTCATCCGAGAGGCCTGTCGCCCTCTGTGTCGGAAGGCACTATTGCTGACCTGTACTTTCACCTGTCACTTTGACAGTCGAGCGCGAATCGAGATGAATCAACCGTTAGGAACCGCCTGCGTGCCGGAGACGTATGGTAACAGTTCTCAGAGTAGTACTATAACCCTCCAGTCATTACGGGCAAGTGACCATGAAAAAGCAGGAGCTCATCCATCTCCATGGGCTGCTTGCGCAGGTACGTGACCACTACGAAGAAACGGTCGGCGAGGAAGTCGGCCACGAACGGTACACGGAACTCGGCGTCAAGCCCACATCCATTCACAAGTCAAAGACAGATCATAAAGACGCTGTCTTCGCACTGGCGGACGGCATTACTAGCGAATTCAGCGAAGACGAGGTCGAGCGCGTCTCCGCGGCCGCCGACTGAGAGTTCTGCGACCGCAGTCGTATCGACGCGACGTGGGATTCTCACCGTCGACAACGGTGGTCTCCGGCCGGTAATCGAGCAGTGGCGACTGACAATCAAATCATGGCCGGCACTGGACCAATGTGAATCTTCGACGGCTGAGAAAGTGTACTGTCTCGTTACTCGTCGATCAGTTCCTCGAACTCCGGTAACACGTCGTCTTCACGGGCTGGCCCGGTCGGGGACGTGTCCTCGCTCGATCCGTTCTGCTCGTCCGTCGATGCCGTCTCTTCGTCGGCTTCACTGTCGTCATTGTCTTCGGCTTCACTGTCGTCACCGTCGTCTTCGGTCTCGATCTCTTCGATTTCGAGGACGTCAAGCGGGATGTTCTCTAAGCGCTGTCCGATCTCCTTGCGGGCGATTCGGGCGGCGTGTTCGTCGCGCTCGACATTGAAAACGGTCATCTCGAGTTCGAGGGCGACCAGACTCTCGTCGGCTGCGATGAAGGCGGGGTCCATCTCCTCACCACAATGTGGACACTTGCGAGCCCCCATGTTGATTTCGACGTAATTGAGGTCGGGGTTGAGCATCTCCCCCGTCTTCGAGATCGCGATGCGCACCGCCTCGTCTGCGGTCTCCACGTCGTAGACTGGGACGGCAGCTTCGACGACAACGCGACAGTTCATACGTGTGAGTTCTACCGCCTCCGATATGAAGGTTAGCCCGCCCGCTGACTCGAAACCGACAAAGGGACGGCTTTCCCATGTCTGGGCAGATGGACTCCGGGACGCTATCGACTGATGCAGTCGGGCCGTTCGATCTGCAGTCGACACTCGAGAGCGGACAGACCTATCTCTGGAGCCGTGAGGACGGGACGATGTACGACCGCTCTGATACCTACGGCG
Source organism: Halorhabdus rudnickae (assembly GCF_900880625.1). Taxonomy (NCBI): domain Archaea; kingdom Methanobacteriati; phylum Methanobacteriota; class Halobacteria; order Halobacteriales; family Haloarculaceae; genus Halorhabdus; species Halorhabdus rudnickae. The sequence goes on along the minus strand of NZ_CAAHFB010000001.1, from coordinate 500,529 downwards.
GCAACGCCTGGTACTCGACAGTGGTTCGACCGGAGCATGCCACGCCGGACGACCCTCTTAGCACGACTGCAGGACCACAGGTGATCCGTGTCCGGCAAGTCGACGGTCGTATCGAGTGGACCGCGACGTTCGACGCCGAGGTTACCCTCCGCCGCAGGCTCCGCCTCGGGGACGACCTGACGACGATCCGGAAGCGGACTCCCGACGATCCGATCCTGGACGCGGCGTTCGACCGCTACTGGGGGATGCGCGTGGTACGCGATCCGCCTTTCGAGACGTTGATCTCGTTCATCTGTTCGGCTCAGATGCGCGTCGCCCGCATTTACGACATGCAACGGGCACTCGCCCGGGAGTTCGGCGAGTCCGTCACCGTCGACGGCAAGACGTATCACGCCTTTCCCACGCCTGACACCCTCGCGTCGGCGACAGAGGCGCAATTGCGTGATCTCGGCTTGGGCTATCGGGCACCGTACGTACAGCGAAGCGCAGAGATGGTGGCGGATGGCGAGGCCCGTCCCGAGGAAGCGGCCGAATTGACCTACGAACAGGCCCGCGAATCGCTCACGCGGTTCGTCGGCGTCGGCGAGAAGGTCGCCGACTGTGTCGCACTGTTCTCGCTTGGCTTTCTCGAAGCGGTACCACTGGACACCTGGATCCAGACGACCATCGCGGAGTACTTCCCGGAGTGCGATGGGGAAAACTACGCCGAGACGTCGCGGGCGATCCGCGAACGCCTCGGTGGGGAGTATGCGGGCTACGCCCAGACCTACGTCTTCCATCATCTCCGGAACGGCGGCGAAGCGTCGGATTGAGACGAGCAGACCGACACGGCGGAGAGTGTAGACGATGGGCAGTAGCGTTTTTGGCCTGGGAGCCGGAGCCGTGGTCATGAGCGAACGCACGCATGCCCACGTCCACGTCACCGGACGAGTCCAGGGTGTGTTTTTCCGGGCGACGACGCGCGAACGGGCGGCCGAACACGATGTCGACGGCTGGGTAAAGAACCTCGCCGATGGCCGCGTCGAAGCGGTCTTTGAAGGGGCCGAAGAATCAGTCGAGGCTATGATCGAGTTCTGCCACGAGGGGAGTCCCCAGGCTCGCGTCGAAGACGTCGAGGTCGAGTATCAGGAGCCGACGGGTTCGGACGGCTTCCAGATCCGTCGCTAAAGCTCGGCGAGAGAGTCGTACTCCGCCCAGCACTCACACTCGAGGTCGTCTATCGACGTCACTTCGTCGGGCAGATCCGATAGCGGCATCCAGCCGTCCTCCTGCTTCTCGCAATCGTCGTGGTGAACGGAGAAATCGTCGTCAGCCATCAACGGCATCACCTACTGATTGGTCCGCGACGCGGAAAAGCGGACGGATCGGTTTCGGTTGCTGAGAATGCTGAACAGTTAACCCGCCGGCAGACCAACCGGTGGACATGACTTTCGGGAGCACCATTACCGGCGCGGAGATGGCCGTCGTCGACGCGAATGCCGCCGCACTCGGGGTTCCACCGAAGCAACTCATGGAGTCGGCCGGCGGCGCAATCGGTCGCACTGTCCGGGAGATGCGCGATCCGGACGATCGCGTCGAGATCGTCGCCGGCACCGGCAACAACGGCGGCGATGCGCTCGTCGCGGCCCGATTCCTCGAGGCGTTGGACCTTCGGGTCACGTTACTCGGGCAGCCGGACGCGATCTCGACCACGATCGCTCGGGAGAACTGGGACGCCCTCGACCGGACCGGGATCGAGACCCGGACCGTCAGTGATTCGACAGCGTTCGATCTCGATGACCCGGACGTGATCGTCGACGCGATGCTCGGCACGGGAATCTCGGGAGCCCTGCGCGAACCGGTCGCGACCGCCGCCGCGGCGATCAACGACGCCGACGCGATGGTCCTCAGCGTGGACGTCCCCTCTGGCCTGGACGCCACCGCGGGGACGCTGGCCGAGGGCGCTGTCGAGCCGGATCGGGTGGTGACTTTCCACAAACCGAAACCCGGGCTTGCCGAGCTGGCGGTTCCCGTCGAGGTCGCCGACATCGGTATTCCCGACGCCGCCGAGGGCGTCGTCGAGTCGGGTGATCTCCTTTGGCTCTCCCGGCCCGTGGACAGCCACAAGGGCGAGTTCGGCGAGGTACTGGTCGTCGGCGGCGGCCCCTACACGGGCGCGCCGGCGTTGGCCGCCCAGTCTGCGCTTCGGGCGGGCGCGGACCTCGTCCGGGTGGCCTGTCCGGAGTCGATCGCCGACACAGTCGGAGGCTACAGCGAGAACCTGATCGTCCGCCCGTTCGCTGGCGACTGCTTCGAGTCGGACGCTGTCGATCACGTCCTCGAACTCGCAACAGCGCACGATACTGTCGTTCTGGGTCCGGGACTCGGACGTACGGAACCGACTCTCGATGCAGCCCGGAACTTCCTGGCTGAGTTCGACGGTACAGCAGTCGTCGACGCCGATCCCCTCGGCGTGGTTCCCGAAGTGGAGACGGATGCGACGCTGATCTGTACCCCACACCGGGGAGAGTTCGAACGGATGGGTGGGCGCTCGGCCGACGACGTGGACGACCGTGCCGACGCTGTCGCGGAGCTGGCCGCCGACCTCGACGTAACGCTGCTCGTGAAGGGACCGACTGACGTGATATCGGACGGCAAGCGAACGCGACTCAACCGGACCGGGAACCCAGGGATGACAGTCGGTGGAACCGGCGACGTGCTCGCAGGCGTCACGGGCGCGCTGGCCGCCACGCTTGATTCACATCCGGCAGCGGGCCTCGGCGCGTACGTGACGGGTCGGGCCGGCGATCTCGCCGTCGACGACCGGGGCTATGGACTCGTCGCGACGGATCTACTCGATCGCGTCCCGACGGCGATGTGGGACGAGCGAGAGCGGTGAACGCTGACGTCGTATAGTTACGAACACTTCCGTGTGGCACGCAAACGTCCTGCTCGATGGGAGTCACCGCTGCGATCGGAAACCATGGTGACGCGTCGTAAGCAGATGCCCTCCAATCCGGGGCAGAAGAGAGCTACACCAACGGACACAGGTCCCGTTACGTGTCACTCGTCTCGACGTCGGTGATCTCGAACCTGGCGCCGCCGGTCTCGCTGTCTGTCACCCGTATCTCCCATCCGTGCGCGTCGACGATCTCCTCGACGATCGACAGGCCAAATCCGGTCCGTTCGTCCCCTGTCGAAAATCCGGTATCGAAAATTTCGTCGCGGTCGTCCTCCGAGATACCTGACCCGTCGTCCGCGACGTAGAACCCATCGTCGAGATCGCCCACGGTAACAGTCACGGTCTCGCCGCCGTGTTCGACGGCGTCCTGACGAACTTGTGAGTCAGGGCTCGTGGAGCCATGCTCCACGGCGTTCGTGAACAGGTTCTCGAACAGTTGTTTCAACCGGCCAGGGTCAGTGTCGATCGTCTGCTCGGCTTCGACGATGAGTGTCGCATCGTGTGTCATCACTGACTCCCAACAGCGCGAGGCCGTCGTTCCGAGATCAGTCGCTTCGAGATCGCTTGCCTGCTCGCCCTCTCGGGCAAGCGTGAGGAGATCGTCGATCAACGCGAGGCTACGCTCGACCGCGTCGGCCGCCTCGTCGAGAGAATCAGTGTCAGACGTTTCCCGTGCAAGTTCGATACGCCCACTCGCGACGTGCAGTGGGTTCCGGAGATCGTGACTGATCACACTGAGGAATCGATTGAGGCGCTCGTTTTGCTGCTGTAATTCCTGTTCCCGTCGCTTCTGGTCGGTAATATCGATATGGATCCCAACGGCGCGGCTCGGCTCACCGTCCGACGTTCGTTCGACCACTTTTCCGATGTCTCGGACCCACTTCCAGTCACCCTCCGCCGTACGTATCCGATATTCGGTGTCGTAGTAATCGGTTTCGCCCCCGATGTGGCCGTCCAGTGCCGCTTGCACGGCCTCTCTGTCGTCCGGGTGGACGCGCTTCTCCCACGCATCGAGGTGGGGTTCTATCTCCTCGAGGGTATACCCAAGCATCTCCGCCCACTGAGTGTTATATTCGACCTCGTCACTCAGCATGTCCCAGTCCCAGACACCCAACCCCGTCACCTCGATGGCCAGATTCAGCCGCTCTTTCGTCATTCGGAACTCACGTTCGGCTCGTTTGCGTTCAGTAATGTCACGGGCGATCGACAGGATGGACCGTTCGCCGCGGAACGTCACCGTTGTCGCGTTGATCTCGACCGGGATGGTCTCCCCGGACTGCGTGCGGAGTTCGGTTTCGAACACCGATCGGCCTGTCGCCATGATCTCCCGGGCGCGCTCGGAAACTTCCTGTAAGTCTTCTGTGGCGTTGAGATCTGCCGGTGTCATCGTGAGAAGTTCGTCCTCAGTGAAACCGTACCGTTCGACAGCAGCTCGATTGACGAACGTGAACGATCCGTCCGGAGGGTGGACGAAGATGGCGTCGTTCATTTCATCCAGTACGGATTCGAGATTCTCCCGCCGCTTTGTCCGTTCCGTGACGTCCCGATAGACCCAGAGATGACCGGCCTCGTTCGACAGTTCGATCGGTTGGTAGGTGCGTTCGATCGTACGGCCATCAGTGAGTTTTAGTTCTTCAGTGACCGCGGATTCGTCTCTCGAAACTAACTCATCGATCTGTTCGACGAAGCGTTCCGGATCGACGAATTGCTCACTGACGTCCTCGGCGATCTGTACACAGTCTGTGCCGACGGCGTCCGCCGGCCTCCCCGGAATGTCAAACAGTTCGAACAATGGCTCGTTGGTCGCCAACACGTTCCGTGATTCGTCTTCGGCGAGAACGCCGACCGGGAGCGTCTCGATCAGCGTCGACAGGACCGTCGTCGTCCGTTCGAGGTCCTGCTGGTGTTCCTTTCGGTCAGTGATGTCGCGATTGTTCGTAACGATCCCGTTGATCGGGTCTGTCTCGAGCTGGTTCGTTCCGTTGATTTCGAGCCACCGCCACTCGTCCTCGGCCGTTCGAAACCGGCATTCGACCGTGATCGTCCCGTCTGGTTCGTCGACGATGGTTTCGAACGCAGATCTGACCTCGTCCACGTCCTCGGGGTGGACGTAGTCGAACCCGTCCCGGGCGACCAATTTCCCCGGATCATAGCCCAGAATGCGCGTGACAGCGGGGCTCTGGTACTTGATTGTCCCGTCCGTATCGAGAACGGTGACGATATCGGTCGATTCTTCCAGATAGGCTTCGTACCGTTCGAGTTCACGTTCCCGTCGCTTTCGCTCGGTGATGTCCGTGATGAACCCCTCTAGTATTTCGGTATCCTGTACGGTGGAGTCGACCAGCTGTCCGCGTTCCCACATCCATCTGCTGGTGCCGTCCTTCGTTCGAATTCGATAGGTAACTTCGAACGGCCGGTCCGCTTCAATGGCGTTCTGGACACGTTCCCACAACTGGTCTGCATCAGCCGGATGCAGAACGTCTTCGCCCCAGCTGACGTCGCTGCTCTCGATAGCATCGGTAGTGTATCCGGTGAGCGCTTCACATTCTCCTCTCACGAACTCCATAGGCCATTCAGATTCGTTCCGGCACCGATAGGCAATCCCGGGGAGGTTGCCGATCAGCGTCTCCAACCGTCGGTGCTGTTCTCTCCGGTCGGTGATATCACGGGCGAAGCCGACGACCCGGACGACAGTCCCGTCCTCGTCGAAGACGGGTTCGCCTTTCATCCATGCCGCTCCCTGTTCGTCATCACCACGCAGAATCCGGAATTCGATGTCGATCTGTTCCCCGTTCGAGAGGCGCTCCATGGCGTTTTCGATACGGTCTCGATCGCCGGGATGCACGCCGTTCAGGAAGTCCTGTGGATCGTTCCTGATCGCGGATTCGGGTCGATTCCAGACGTCTTCGTAGCCGGAGATGAAAACGAGTTCCTCCCACGCACGATCGAACATCCACAGACAGTCGGTGGTGCTTTCAGAGAGCTCCGTCAGTCGCTTCCGCGTCCGTTCGGCTTCCTGACGGGCACGATATTGTTCGACACTGTTCGCGATTCGATTTGCCAGGACAGTGTACTGGTCCGTGCCGCCTTCCTTTTGCATGTACTCGGTTACGCCCGCCGAGATAGCGTCGCTGGCGACTTCTTCGGATCCCCTGCCAGTAAAGAGAACGAACGGGAGGTCCGGACGGGTTTGACGGACCGTTTCGAGAAATTCGATCCCGTTCCGGCCGGGCATCTCGTAATCGGAGACGATACAATCGGCCTCGAACCCGCTCAAGACCGCCAACCCGTCTTCGGCGTTTGTCGCGGTCTCGACGGTGAATCGGTCGTCCTCGCGTTCGAGAAACGTCGCGGCTAGATCGGCGAAATCCGGCTCGTCGTCGACGTGGAGTACTCGGATCGTTTCGGTCCTATCCACCATGCATTTGGACTCGATACTGAGACAAAAGCGGGCACGAACTTAAGCGATTGTCCCGGCGGCTGACCCGCTGAAAGCATCGACAGCGTCTCGAATGGCTGGGAACGGAGCAGTCAGGCAAACGTTTGATACGCGATACAGAGGGCCACGACAAGACATGCAACACCGAGTCCACGAATGAGCCACGTCCACTGGTCAAAGAACGATTCGTGCGTGTCTGTGCCGTAGCTACCACGACCCCGACGGTTCGGCCCAACGAAGATGGATAGCTGAAGGACCGCTCGCGGCGCAACGATTAATATGGTGCCGAACAGCACACCGAGGATGGTCGCGAGCAGTTCGCGGATGCCAGGCATCTACGATCGGAGTCGCTGGATACGCTTCTCCATCGGGGGGTGGGTGGAGACGATTTGTTGGAGGAAACCACGGTCAGGGCTGGAAATACAGAGTGCACTCACCTGTTTATCAATGTTCGCGTTTCTAGAGCGGCGATTGCTCTGTCCGTGACCGCGGCCGCGCCGATTGGCTGACCCACGGCCATGTTGGACAGGCCGAGTCGACGCTTGGGCCTGCTGGCCCCCTTGCTGGATTTTCTCAAGGGCGCGAGCCAGTGGTTCACCACGTCCGATAACTCCCTTGGCATCGGCGTCGGCGACGTACTCGCGGTACCGAGAGATAGCGAGCACGAACAGCGTCACGATGAACTGGACGATGTTCCCGACGATGACGGCCAGGAAGAAATCAGCAAAGTCGTTCTCGCCGGTGAACAGCACGATATATTGAGCGACGATGGCGACAATCGAGGCGATGCCCTGGCCGAGTTGCATCGTGATGACATCTCGGCTGTCGATGTGGGCCAACTCGTGGGCGATGACTCCGTGAAGTTCGTCGCGGTCAAGCAGCTCGATGAGTTCCTTGGAGATGACCACAGTCCCGTTGCCACGGCGACCGACTGCGAACGCATTCGGGACGCCCATATTGGCGATTTTCAACGACGGCTTTTTCAGATCCTTTTTACGGCAGACTTGCTCGACGAACTGGTGAATGTGGGGATTTTGCTGTTCGGACAGATCTTCTGCACCAACGCTCCGTAACGCGGCCAACTTCCCGATCTTGTACTGTGCGCCGACGAGGAGAAGACTACCAACGATGGCAATCGGTAGAATACCCTGTCCGAACGCGACTATCGCTGCCGCCACGGCCACAAGGTAGAATCCAGCGAGAAGTGCACCGACGACCGCCATCCGAAGTTTGAGTCCTACGTGTCGCATGTAAACAATTTTATAGCGAGATTCTCGGTAGTGCAGTCCGTTTCGACGGTGGCTGGTCCATCGGTCTGGGTCAGTCTCCAGTTGATAAATTGTGTACTGGTCCTTGCCTCGGTATCGGGGGTGTAAACGGGGAACCCCTCCGGGGCATGCTGTCTCGCTTTTGCTTGACCGACTCCGGCAATCAGTTCTGTACTGGATCTATGTGTCCCGATGAATATGTCCATCTGTGGTGTTAGTCAACCCCGTTTCGTCCACGATCAGTGAGTCTGACCGCGAGTCGCCCATCACTGTGAACCGAAACAACGCACTCTGAAATGGGGAACTTGACAACTCCTGTCGAGGGCGTCGGGGGTGCGTCGTCTCTGCCGAACAGCTGACTGAGCGCGAAGGCATGCGCCCGGTCGTATCGAGAAGCAATTGCTGAGCGGGCATCGCCGGTGACGGTTGAGACGGCGTCTGTGACGGCCTCATAGAGCGGTGTCTCATCACCCCAGCGAGCGAGATAGCGGCCGTGCCACGGTGCTGTTGATTCGTCAGCGGGTCGGTGTTCGTCGGTCATGGCTTGTTGGGGCGCTTGGATTTGCGCTGCATGGCTTACTGAACGTTCGGTAAGTATCAATCTTTTGTCTCAGATCTCCCTTGAGAGCGGAGCCAGTTCGTCTCGGGGGTTACTCTCAGCCGTACCCGATATATCCCCGAATCGAACACTAAAGACAGTAATTCGTCCGATTTCGAGTTATAGTCGATGTTCTTTTTCTCTCTGTAGAACACCACGCGTCGGACGAAGTCTTTTTTGCCTACCGAACGTTCAGTTAGTGGTATGGTACAGTCCTCGCTCCGAAACAATCCACTGGTCGCTGCGCTCTTGGGAATGGTAGTCACTGGACTCGGCCACCTGTATCTCCGGCGTTGGCTCAGAGCCGTCGGATGGCTGGGGGTTACCATCGTCACTTCCGTACTGTTCATCCCTGAGTCGACGATATCCGCTATTAATTCGGGGACACTCGGTGATCCCATTTCGATCCTTCCGATCGTTCTCATTAGTGCCGCCAGCGCTCTCGATGCGTATCTCATCGCGAAGAGTAAATTGCAAACCGACGGAGCCCGAGCGGCCAATACTGTCGGGCCAACAGGAGACGATGAATCTCCAGCCTGTCCTGCCTGTGGAAAACCATTCGATCCTGAGCTCGGATTCTGTCACTGGTGTACGACCGAGTTCGAGGTTGTGAACGTCACCGAACTGGAGCGACCCGACGAGAACCACTCGAACAGACGATGACTATCGATTCACCCGAAAAGACCTGGAGCACCGCCAAAGAAGAGATTATGGAGGCCACCTATCGAGCACTGCTCGAACACGGCTACGCTGACCTGTCGATCTCCCGAATCGCTGACGAACTCGACAAATCGAAAGCCGCCATCTACTATCACTACGATACAAAAGACGATCTTCTGGCTGCGTTTCTGGAGTTCGCTGTCGACAGATTCGAAGAGACGATCAAAACAGAGACGGGCGATGAACCATCAGAGGCTCTTGAGCATGTCATCGAAAAGCTCCTCCCACTTCGGCCCGGTGAGGAACAACGGCAACTTCAAGAGGTGCTAGTCGCCCTCCGCTCACAAGCGGTGACGAACGAGGTATTTCGCGAGCAATTCACGCAGATCGACGAGCGACTGGCAGCCACCATCCGGGGCATCGTTGAGCTCGGCATCGACGAAGGCATCTTCCGTGATGTTGACTCCTCGCGGGTCGCGGAGCATATCTTAGCTACGATCAACGGTGCGATGTACAGTCGCGCGACGACAGACCGCGAAGACGCTACTGCTGCAGCTCGTGTGTCGCTTTCTTCGTATATCAATTCCGAACTGAGGCGTAGCACGTAAGTGCGCGTGACATCGACATCATCGTGAGTGAACTTCTAAAGGCGCTGGTCGTACTATGGCTGCCGATCGTTCTTTCGATACTGCTCCAAGTCGGCTACAACCTCGCCGACACCTTCTGAGTCGAATAACATAGCCGAGAAGGGTGCTATTCGACTCGGTCTGAAGAGGGCGTTTGAGATCCTGTACCTGGCTTGGAGGAACGGCTCGACTCGATGTCGACAACACGGAACCCTCCGGTTTCGCTCCGGCCAGTGAGCTCTTGCTGTGGGAACAGAATTTTGAGTCCTTCTTCACGAAACGATGATCCCATATTATGAATGATGCCTTGGATAGCACGCCATTTCCGTTGGGGCATCGGAGAATCAATCCAGAACCGTAGCTTGAGAACAACCGCTGAGTCGCCGAATCGAGTCGGAAGTGCCTGTGGGACAGTGCTTAGTTACGCGTGAAACGTGAGACGTGGTGATTTTCGGATGCTCTATGGCCAGAATCACCCGCCTCAGCGGTAGTATCGACCAGATCGACGTAGACTTTGTGGAGCGCGAAGCGACATCGCGATTGCTGATGAAACTCAGTATTCACCTGCATCTTGCTGGACTATCGCTTTCGAATACTGTTCCGGAACTTGAGAAGTCTGGTGTCCAACGCTCGCGGAAAGCAATCCACGATTGGGTACAAAAAGCCGATCTACAGCCAGTCGGCGGCAAAGCCCCGAATCAGATCGTGCTCGACGAAACAGTGATTCGAATCAACGATCAGCAGTACTGGCTGTACGCCGCAGCGAATCCGGAAACGAACGAATTACTGCAAATTCGGCTGTATTCAACGGCAACGACCGCGTTAACTCAACTGTTTCTGCAGGAACTCCGCGAGAAACACGATGTCGAAAACGCTGTGTTTCTCGTCGATGGAGCTCGACATCTCCAAACTGCGCTGCAACGAGCTGGACTCCGATTTCAGGTTGAACGCGGCGGAAATCGGAACAGCATCGAACGTATCTTCCGTGAGGTAAAACGCCGTACCTCTTCGTTCTCAAACTATTTCAGGCACGTCGAACCGGAAACAGCCGAAAATTGGCTCCAGAGTTTCCCAACATGGTGGAACTCGCTAAACTAAACACGACCAAGAGATGCTAGCAAATACATAAATAAGAACTCGTCTATCCGAATGATTTTCCACGTATGGATCGTCAACTACTACATATATTGATTACGCAGTTTGCTTGTTTGCTATCTCCACGAACGCATCCTCGATGGTACCTTGATCGATATCAAATGAACGAATAGTCGCTCCAGTTTCTTCAAGCACATCAAGGATACGATAGCGGAGGTCGCGAGGGCACGTTACAACAATATCTCCACCCGCTTGGGACACACGCTCGACCCCGTCGATCTTCCGGATAGCGGTTAGCGCAGTGTCATCACCGTCAGTCTCTATTCGAAGATGACTTTCGACCCCGGCAATGTCGCGGAGTTCTTTCGGTGTACCCTCAGCGATAAGATGGCCCTCGGCGAGCAGACCTACTCGATCACAGACACGCTCAACTTGGTCGAGAACGTGACTCGAGAAGAAGACAGTCGCCCCGCGCTCTCGTTCGGTGGTGGCGACCTCCCGCACGAGTCGTACTCCGTAGGGGTCGAGCCCGGAAAAGGGCTCGTCCAGAATGAGCAGGTCTGGCTCGCCAGCAATCGCCATCGCGAGGCCGAGACGTTGGCGCATCCCTTTCGAATAGCCACCAGCACGCTGGTCAACTGCGTCACCGAGACCGACACGTCCAAGAACCGTCTCGGGATCACCGCTCGCGTCGTTCGCATCGAGGATGTACTCGACGTGTTCACGGCCGGAAAGCGAACCATAGACCCCGAACTGATCGGGGAGAATACCAGTTCGTGCGTGGATCGTACTGGCATCCTGGCGGGCATCCATCCCGAGAACGATTGCAGTTCCTGTAGAGGGCCGCGTATAATCCATCAGCATATCGATGGTCGTTGATTTGCCAGCGCCGTTCGGGCCGAGGAACCCGTACACTTCACCGTCCTCGACAGAGAGGTCGAGGTCGGAAACAACGGGTTGACCATCGTAGCGTTTTGTGAGCCCTGACGTTTTGATTGCAGTCATCGCACTCGGAGGGGGCTACTCGCCGACTGTAACATCGGAATATCGTTTTGGAGGACCATACCAGCGGTTCGTAGAATACCCGTAAAAACATTTGGAACGACTGTCCTTTTCAAATCTATGCTTATTATACGTCGTCCAGACAGAAGGAAGTCGCAGTGGACTATTTCGGGAGTATTACATCAATACAATGACGACCCAGTATCGATGCTCTCCACCTCCGTCATGCGGACCGAATTCCGGCGCTATCTCCGCGGGAAGACACCGTGGATTATCGGGTTGTGCTTCGTCCTGGTGAGCGGATTGCCGACGCAACCGGACGCAGACGTTGTCCAGGTTCTCGGTGATGCAGTCGTGTTCGTAGATGCCCAAGTTGCCGTTGCGGTCACCGTGCCATTCGCTGCGGCCGCGCTCGGCTTTCGATCGATTATCGGCGAACGTGAGAACGGAACTGCTCGGGTACTTATCGGGACCCAGCTTACTCGACGTCAATTCGTTCTCGGCAAAACACTCGGCCGTAGCGCAGCTCTCGCCGTCCCAATTGTCGCTGGAATCATCGTCATCGTCGGCTCCGATGTCTTCCAATATGGCCGTTTCTCGGTCCCACTACTGGTCGGACTACTACTCATTTCCCTCGGCTATGTGTTTGCATGGGTCGGGGTGACAGTGGGGCTATCGGCTGCGAGTTCGTCAACGGCTCGTGCTGCCGTAATCGTCTTCGGTGTAACGCTCTTTCTCGGTGGTTTCTGGAACTCCCTCACGCTCCCATTCCTCTGGCAGTTTGTAACCGGCTCCGCACCGAGCAACCAGATGGCAAATCCGGCAGCCTTCGAGGCTGGAAAGTGGCTCTCGCTTCAGAGCGCGTACTACGCCCTTACCGACTGGCTTCTCGGCGGGCCTGTCGGGCCCACGAGTGCAGCTTCCCAGGTCTCCGATGCTCTTAGAAGAACTGGGCAGGCCACATCAACGGGTCCAGTAATTCCTCTATGGACTGCCCTTATAATTTCCTCTGCGTGGCCGGCGATAGCTCTGTGGAGCGGTACAGCGGTCTTTCGACGGAATGATCTCGCCCCAGCCAGCGAGACGGGAATTCTTCAGAAGCTCTGGAATCAATCCCCGTCACACCTCCTGTTGGGTCGGTTTCCATTCAAATGGATACCCGGCCAGAACGGTGTCGTTGATTCACTACCTGGGTCGTGGCAGCCAGTAGCTCGCCGCGAGTTCCGTCGTCTCGTTCGAACACCTGGCGTGTGGGTGCTCGGCGTTCTCGTTCTCGGTGCTGGTGTTTTAAGCCTCTCCCCGACCACGCTCGTTCAGGACTCGCTTGGTGCCCGTGTCCCGCTGGCAGGGCTTCAGACGCCTATCGCTTTGCTGGGCGGTGTTGGTATCCTCTTTGGCACTTTCCGGACGGTCACACGCGAACGCGATACTGGGAGCATCCGGGTGACTGCAGGCACCGCGGCCTCACGGACAAATACCCTTGTCGGTCTCGTTCTCGGCCGTGCGAGCGCGTTCGCCGTTCCAGTCGTCGGTGCTGTTCTTGGGACCTGTCTTGTTGCAATCCCTCGATACGGGCTGGTTCCCTTTGGTACGCTTGCCGTCTTTCTGGCAGTTACTCTCGTCTTTGTTGGCTGTATAGCTGGACTCGGCGTTGCAATCTCAACAGTCATACGGAGCCAATCCATTGCTGGAACAGTGATTCTCGTGTTCACCGGGCTTCATTTTGCGTGGTTCCCAATATCGAACGCACTCTACAGTGCTGCCACTGGTACGAGTGTCGACGGGTTCACTCCACCGGACAATCCGATATTCGTGTTCGTACGCTGGCTCCCACCGCTCCGACTGTTCAATGTCGTTACAAACCCGATTCTCGGGGTCCCGAATTCGGCAGCATCAGCGGCCGGCGTTATCAGCGATCTGCAGGAGAACGTGTTCTCGAATATCGTGGTCGTACAATCAGCCTATGGCTCGAACGTACCTGTGTGGTACCTGCATCCAACAGTTGCGTTCGTCGAGCTCATCCTCTGGTGTGTCATCCCGTTCGGGGTTGCACTCGTCCTCTATCAGTATCGTAGTGTTGACTAACCGCGACAGTATGTACATAGCAAACAGATACTGGGTGCGGGGAGATCAGGGTTGCTGTAGCTCAATTCTCTGTCTTATATCTGCGTTCGCAGCTTTAGCAAGCAACTGGTTCAGTCACCATCTCACTAAATAGGACTCGTGATGGCAATATCGTATGCATTAGGCGTATCAGTCTCAACTACTGCACCACCTTAGATGAGCAATACGGGTGGTCTATAATGGGCACTGCAATCATGTAAATAATAAAATCGAATTCTACACCTAACTCTTTTGTGTCATAACAACAGGTCGGTTGTCCGTTACCAACATGTCTTTTTGCTAGGGCGGTAGTCATTAGGCAAATGAAGTACGATGCAGCACTACGACGACGAGCACTCTTTGGCGTAGGTGGTCTAGGATTACTAACCGCTGTAGTTTTCGTTTTGATCCAGTTTCAGGCGACACTCGTATTCACGGTCTTTCTCTACTATGCAAGCCGTCCGATCTATCGTAAGCTCGAGAACCTCTCTTTTCCTTCACAACTCCAGAGACATCACCTCCCCTATCGCCGTCAAGTGCTTGCTGTTACTACAATCGCCATTTTCCTACTGCCGTTTCTATTTTTGCTCACATATACCCTTGTGTTAGTCGTACCTGAAATCCAACGCATCGTTGGTGGGAACGGTCCCGGTGCAGCGTATCTCTCCGCACTACAGTCAGCACAAGGAAGTGGGCTCCCCACACCGTTGGTAGGGTTAGAATTCAGTGACCTCCTGGCGATGAACCCCCAGGAGGTCACCGCGATTCTCAACGATCCTGCAGTTCAAGCATGGGCACAACGAACGGTTGCTACCCTCCTCGACTCGGTGGGCCTCATCGCAACTGCCACACTCCACGGATTTATTGTTCTCGCCGGAACGTATTATCTGCTCACCGATGGATCGCGTCTCGTAAGCTGGTTCCTCGACAATTTTGATGAGTCTGGTATTGTCGAGTCATATGCACGGTCCGTTGACGCTGAGCTGTCTTCAATTCTCTTCGGCAATATTCTGAACGCATTCGTGACGGGAATTATTGGGATTCTCGTGTTCTCTGGGTATAATCTCATCGCTCCAGGAGCAGTAAAAGTGCCGTTTGCACCGCTGGTCGGTGCACTCACAGGGGCAGGAAGCTTGATTCCTGTAGTCGGGATGAAAATCGTTTATTTCCCTGTGGGAGCGCTACTTGCGGTTGCTGCCGTCGCCAGTGGTCAACCAGACGCGTTCGGCTTCGTGATCTTATTTGTCGTGTTAGCATTCGTTGTAGTCGATACGATCCCGGACTTCTTGATTCGCCCGTATGTGAGTGGCAACCGGACGCATGTGGGTCTGCTGATGTTTGCGTATATACTCGGCCCGATCGTGTTCGGCTTCTACGGTATTTTTCTCGGCCCGATTTTGCTCGTCCTTGTCGCACAGTTCTTTCGAACCATTGCACCGTACGTGCTTACCGGTCAACATTCATACCGACAATCGAATCTCTCGGACTACTGAACTACCCCCCTGACAGACCCGATAATGGATGCATTTACAACGACCCAACAGGCCTGGAGTGGTTTTGTCTCTGTTTTCTCCGGGACTGGTCCCCCGGCTTACTCTCTCAGACGGCTCTCGTAACGGCGTTCATGCGGTGGTTCAGAAGCCTCCACAGGCCCTCTACTACCATATCTCTGTTTGAGACTTCCCCCGACTGCGGTTCAGGAACCACAAAGAGATCTTCGACGACTGTCGGGACACTCATAAGATCGGCTCAAACAGAAATCCACCGAGTGAGGCCTTGAGACCTATTCTGCACCACCGCCCGCTGTAATCAAGACCGTATGCGTTGAGAGAGCCAGACTCAACTATTCCGCGTCGAGCGTTGCTTCGACCTGTTTGATCAGTTCGGTATTGCCGAGAAACGTCGGCGTCCGGGCGTGCAGGTCCTCGGGTTCGACCTCGAGCAGCGACTGGCGACCGTCGCTTGAATCGCCCCCGGCCGCCTCGACGAGATACGCCAATGGCGCGGCTTCGAAGTGGATCCGGAGCTTGCCGTCGGGATATACGTCCGATTCCGGATACCCGAAGAGGCCACCATATTCGAGTACCTGCGCGAGGTCTGCGACTGTTGCCCCGCCATATCGGAGTTTGAGGTCACGCTGTAGGTCCTCAGCAAGGGCGTTGACTGCTTGCGAGCGGTCGATGGGCTTGCCGGCGATCCCGACGACGACGTAGTCTGCCGGAAGCTCGAAGACACCCCGTCTTTCGTTGTGGCCGTCCCTGAGGAGGTACTCCTGAACGACGTCGCTGTCGGCACGCGCCACGGTCATCGTCGTGTAGGGACCATGCAGGACCATCATCGCCGCGACGAGGTTTTGCCCGCTGGTCGGGAGCGGCTGATCGTAGATGCCGACGATCGTCCCGACGGAGTTGTTCGACGCGAGATTGCCCGACCCGTCCAGCGGATCGATTGCGATTGCGTACCCCTCGCCGCAATCGACGGTCTCCGAGCGCTCCTCGCTGGTATAACTGCCGACCCCGTCCAGCGGCGCGAGCGCGTCGAAAAACAGCTCGTCTGCCCACACGTCGGCGTCGGTCTGGACCTCGTCGCTGGGATTGGTCTGGCCGCGTTTGCCCGCGTGCGTGCCGAGATTGCGTTTGAGGTAGTGTGATGTCTCGCGAACCGCACGTTCGACCTGGTCGATCGTATTCATCGCTGGTCACCCGATGACGTCTGACTGATGCCCATACTGGCCTCTCGAGCTGAAGGAAGTTACATTCTCCTCTAATAAGATTTTTAGACATATAGTGAATATTAGGAGGGGCACTCACTTCTAGGACGGCAATCTGTTCAAGCGCCGTATCGACCGCGGTGAGTAACTCGGAGGGGGAGTCAAAGAAGCCGTTAGTTAGTTCTTTGGTTCACGAACTGTCGTGCTCGATCCACGAGATCAAGCCCCGTAGCATTCGCCTCGCAGCGCTTGTCCGTGAGGATGGCGGTCAGCTGGGCGGTCGTCCTCTCGGTGTTCTGGGTCCAGCGTCGGTGACCCGTCGTATCACGGTTCGAGGACGACGCGGAACCGGGCCTCGTTTTCGATCATCCGGTCGTACGCTGCGGCGACGTCATCGAGTGGGTACGTCTCGATTTCCGGTGTAATATCGCGGAGCGAGCTGAATTCGAGTGTGTCTTGGGAGTCACGGGCATGACCCGATGCCCATCCTTCGACACTCCCTCGCGTCCCCACGAGATTCTGGACGTCGACAGTGATCGGTTCGCCGGGGACGCCGACGAGAACGACCGATCCGTCCGTCCCGATACCACCGAGAATCGACTCTACCGCGTCGCTCGATGGCGCAGTCCCGAGAATGACATCCGCACCACCGAGTTCCTGCAGCCGTTCGGCCGGGTCCTCTTCGGCGGTGTCGACGAAGTGATCTGCCCCAAGCTCTCGTGCGAGATTCGCTTTCTCGGGCGACTGCGAAAGGGCGACAGTCTCGAATCCAGCCGCGTGGGCGTACTGAATTCCGAGATGACCGAGACCGCCAACACCCAGAACGGCGACGAGATCACCAGGTCGGGCGTCGGTGTTGCGGAGCGCGTTGTACGTCGTCACGCCGGCACAGAGCAACGGTGCAGCGTCGGCAGCGTCGAGCTCTTCGGGGATGGCTGCCAGGGCCTCCGACGGGACAGTCGTGTATTCAGCGTAGCCGCCATCGTACGTGATCCCGGTGATTTCAGCGTTCTCACACTGCTGAAAATCCCCGCGGCGGCAAGCATCACACGTAAAGCAGTGGCCGCCGTGCCAGCCGACCCCGACCCGATCGCCGGTCGACCAGGCCTCGACGTCGTCTCCGACGGCATCGATCCGGCCGGCGATCTCGTGGCCGGGAACGTGGGGGTAGGACAGTCCGGGATGCGTTCCTTCCTTCGCGAATGCGTCACTGTGACAGATCCCACAGGCTTCGACTGCGACCCGAACCTCGTCAGGTGCTGGCTGGGGTACCTCGCGTTCGACGAGTTCGAAGTCGGCGCCTGCTTCGGGAAGGACAGCTGCGCGCATAGTGTCTGACATCACTCCCCTTTGTGGGCTGATCAGCATAAATCGGTTGCTCCCGGAACCGCCTGTTGGCACCCTTGGAGGCTGCACTTTCGGTACACACGCTGCCCTAACGGTCGGCTGCCGACGTCTCGATGCGGTCGGTCTCTGCCTCGATGAACCCGCCGTGGAAACAGAACGTCTCCTCGATATCGAGTTCCGCGAGTCCCTAGATGCTCTCCCAGGCGGTCTCCAGATCGGGTGTGGCGTCCTCGCGTGGGCCCACCAGTTCGTCGTCGACGACGTTGAGTGCGTCGGCGCTGATCAACAGTTCTGCGTCGGGGACGTAGTAGGACGTGTGGCCGGGGCTGTGCCCGGACGCGAAAACGGCTCGCATCGGCCCGGCTGCAGTCGCGAACGTCTCCCCACCGGTCACCTGGACATCGACCGTCGCCGGCGTGATCTCCATCGGGCGCTCCTCGCTGGATTTGACTAGCTCTTTGTCTCCTTCGAGATACGGGGTATCTCGCTCGGGGGCGAACACGACGACATCGGTCCTCTCGACGACTACCGCCAGACAACCAGCGTGATCGAGGTCCTAATACGTGACGACGACCACCCACGGGTCGTCCGGGCTCAGTCCCCCGGCATCGAGCGCGTCCGCGAGGTTGTCGAGTCCATCTGGGAGACTGACGTCGAGCGGGAACAGTCCGTTCGGTGTCGACGGCAACCGGGTTGGGCGTCATCTCGCGGTTGTCCAGTGACACGTCGAGCGCCAGGCCGTATACGCCGTTAGTTAGTTCCATTCTCGGAAGAGGGTGCGAGCGGATTGAAACACGAGACACTGGGGAGAGACATCCATTCCGCCGAGAACCCGAATACCGAGACGATGTGGCTCCGGGGCTAGCCATCGCGACCTGTCTGCTGAAACTATGGATGAAGAAATGACATCTTAATTACTTACTAACCAGTCAAAACCCTCTTAACTAACCAGTTAATAAGTCAGAGTAGAGAATGGAATCGGAGACCTCAGACGAGATCATCGACGCGACGAACCGGATACTCTGCGAACACGGATATGCCGGACTTACGATCAAGAAGATCGCCGACGAGTCCTCGATGACCACCGCAGCGATCCACTATCATTTCGATACGAAAGAGGAGTTACTGAACGCATTTCTCGACGATCTGATCGGGCGATTCAAAGCGGAACTCACCACCGAGGCGACCGACCCGCGAGAACGATTCACTGCGTTTCTCGATGCGGTTTTCACACCGGCACATCCCGACGCGGACGGCTTTCCCGTGGCGATCATGGAACTAAAAGCCCAGGCACCCTTTCAGGAACTCTTCCGCGAACGATTTCTCGATCTCGACGATATGATGCGGGCGGTCATCGCGGAGATCGTCGCCGATGGCATCGACGAAGGTGACTTCGAGGAATCCGACCCGGACGAAGTCGCCAGACTCGTCACAACGATGACCAACGGCGCACACGCACGGAAAGTGTCACTCGACGAACCGCTCGATGAGGCGCGTGCCGTTCTCGAAACCACGTTGGAACTGCACCTCGGATGGAAACCCGGAAAGGTGGTCGCGTGAGCTTCTTTAAGGGCCAGGAGGAACTCAACCTGACAGAGGGTGGCATCGTCAAGCCGCTGTTGTTCCTCTCGTTGCCTATCGTCGTTACGAACCTGCTGCAGACCGCCTACAACCTGGCAGACACGTTTTGGCTTGGTCAGTACTCGACGGATGCACTGGCGGCCATCTCCTTTGCGTTCCCAATGGTGTTCTTGCTCATCTCGCTCGGGATGGGCCTCTCGGTCGCCGGGAGCGTCCTGGTCGCACAACATACGGGTGCCGGGGAAACGAAAAAGGCCGAGTACGCAGCCTCCCAAACGGTCACCTTCGCCGTCCTCACCTCAGCTATCTTCGGTGCGATCGGTTACCCGTTCGTCCGTCAGTTCCTGGCGCTTCTCGGTGCGTCGCCCAATGTCCTTTCAGGCGCGACCGCCTACATGCAGGTGATTGCGGTCGGCTTGCCGTTCATGTTCGGGTTCACCGTGTTCATCTCGCTGATGCGCGGGGCTGGCGACACGATCACGCCGATGCTCGTCATGTTCGGAACGGTCGTGCTCAACGTGATTCTCGACCCGTTCCTCATCAACGGCTGGGCGGTCGTCGACGGCGCACCGCTCGTGGGGACGATCGCCTTCCCCGAACTCGGCATTCAGGGGGCAGCGATCGCCACGGTCTTTTCGCGGGGGCTGGCGATGGTCGTCGGACTCGCCATCATGGTGTCGGGAACGCGCGGTATCCAAATCAATCTCGCCGATATGAAACCCGATCTCCAGTACCTCCGGAAGATCCTGCGAATCGGCATCCCGGCGTCGGTCGAGGGAACTGGCCGTGCACTCTCGATCAACGCCCTGCTGTTCGTAGTTGGGCTGTTCTCGACGTCAGTCGTCGCCGCGTTCGGCATCGGTACCCGCGTCTTCTCGGTCATCTTCCTCCCCGCGATCGCCGTCGCGCGCGGTGTGGAGACGATGACGGGCCAGAACGTCGGGGCTGGCAAGTACGACCGCGCCCAAGAGGCGAACTACGTTGCCGCGAAAGGATTGTTTGCGGTCCTCGGTGTGGCTGGCGTGGCGATATTCTTCGTCCCGACGCCCATCGTTTCGGTCTTCACCAACGACTCTGCCGTGCTTGATGTCGGCGCAGAGTTCCTGCGGTACGTCGCGTTGTCGTTCGGGTTCATCGGGATCCAGCGGGCGTTCACGGGTGGCTTCCGCGGGGCCGGCAAGACACTAATCGCTGCTGCGATCTCGATCGCTGCACTCGCCGTCATCCGACTGCCCGTCGCATACGTGGCCTCCCAAGGCGTACTTCCAACGGACCTGTGGTTCCTCGGACAGACCGACGTCCGCGGGATCTGGATCGCTTTCTTCGCCTCGAACGTCGCCGGAGCGGTCATCGCATGGCTGTGGTTCCGACGCGGAACCTGGCGTGACAGCGACATCCGGGGAACAAGTGACTCTAGTGGCATCGAGACCGATGAACTCGATCCGGCAATTGGGGACGATTAGATTAATATGTTTGATCCAGATACAACTCACAACGGTACAGATAGCCGAACACACAACCGACCAGCGAGTGCGTGTCAGGGGGGTAATTTCATAGTATGACTGGCCCAGCTTATCAGAAAATTCTCGTACCCACCGACGGCAGCGACCTCGCATTACAGGCGCTCCATGAAGCACTCACACTCGCGGAACTGTCTGAGGCAACGGTCCATGTCCTGTACGTCGTCGACGATGCGAAGGTCGCAGAACTGGCGAGCGGGACGGGAATCGACGATGTGAGTATCGATGGAGATATTGATGGACACTTTGATCGCTACGAAGCTATCGGTGAGCACGCACTCGATGACTTGCGCGAGACAGCAGCAGATCGCGGGATCTCTCTCAGGACGGCAATTCGGAAGGGGCTGCCGGAAGAGGAGATCCTGGCCTACGTCGATGAGACGGACATCGACCTGTTGGTGATGGGAACGCACGGGCGGCGCGGAATCGAACGGTACATCCTCGGGAGTACAACCGAACGCGTGCTCAGAAAATCGCCCGTTCCTGTGCTCGCAGTGCGGGATGAAACATCAACGGAGTAACGAGAAAACACACACCTCAACCGTAGTGTCGACCTGGTCAACGTAGATTGTCTCGTGCGAGAAGCGCACCGCGATTGCTGATGTAGCTCAGTATTCCGTTGCATCTGGCTGGACTATCTATTTTGAATACTGTTCTAATTATTGAAATATATGGTGTCGAACTATCGAGATAGGCTGTCTACAACTGTGTGCACAAATCCGATCTACAACCTGAATATTGGCACTGCCCGGATCACGTCGTAGTCGATGGATCCGCCACTCGACCCAACGACGAGCAATATTTCCCGTTCGCTACTGTCGATAAAAATAAACGGATATCCATATATAAAGCCCGAAATAACGCGAACTAACGCATTCTTGCGGGTTTTCCACGAGCTACGTGAGAAACACGACGTTGACGATGCTGTGTTTCTCATCGATGGACCGCACTCGTTGAAAGACGCCTGCAACCGATACGGTCTCGATTTCAGAGACGAACGCAGCGGAAATCGGGACAGTGTCGAACGTGTCTTTAATGAGGTAAAACGCAAAACGTATCCGTTTTCAGACTATTTTAGCCACGCTGCTACAGAAACAGCCGACGATTGGCTCAGATCCTTCGCATTTGCATGCAACCAGCTTATCTGAACACTATCCCCAACTTTGATATGTGACTAAACACCGACCCGACTCCAGGAGCAGCTTTAATTGATGATCGATTTCCATCACAAGAGTACGGTTGTTATCTAAATTGGTGAAAACGTATCGGACCATCTGGCAGTGCACCGTAAACACGACGACGAAGTCGTGCCTCTTCGAAATACGGAGATGGATTGTCTTCAGAGAAGCCTCAATTCGGCGAGAGCCAGATTAGACCGGTGATCGATGACTCTCGTAGGTATTCCTACGAAAGTCTCGATTGCCATGGGCGATGTATTGGCGGTCGAATACGTTGTCCTTGTCGAGCAAGATCGGGCAACAGCTCAAAAACAAACGAGCGTAGCTCCGATTTCATGCCCGGCAGAATGACTGTTCGGCTCTGGGAAACAGGCCGTACGGTACAGCAGGAGTTGAATACGTCCTAATATAAAAGCAGCCCGTCGTTTGCTCGTTTCACCACTTAGCGTACTGATTTGGGAAGTGTAATCAGACCCACATAGAGATAGAAGACCAGTGTAAGGGCCACTACCTCCACCAGTCTCGGCAGCTGAATCGCAAAGATTCTCGTTTCTCTCCCGGAGGGGCATTCGGTGTTCGCCAGGTGTGAATATAGAGGAATCTTGGGTTTCAGGACGCTCAAAGGCTATAAACCGTGGCTGGCACGGATTTCTTACAGCCCGTAAAGAGTCCCAGTCTGAGAAAATGCACTGACCCCCGGTTTCCGGGAGATACCTACTTCGTCCACAAATAAGCCACAGAACGGCGACAGCTGTCCTGTAACCGTTAATTTGTAAATCCACGGCTCGATGGTGTAAGTAGGATCTAACTTGATCCCGTTTTCGCTTGCCGAACAATATCCATCAATCATAAGTATGTTTAAATAAATGTCAAATCTACAGCATCCGCTCAAGTGTATCTCTCTCAGGGGATAAGTTGCTGTATCTCGGTTGGCGTCGGCAGCGAGGACGACGCTCCCTTGGTTGTCGTCGCGGCGGCACCTGCGGCGTTTGCCCATTCGAGGGCGTCTTTGAGACGTTTTTTGTCATCTAGTGCCGTCGCGAACGCGCCGACGAAGGCATCTCCAGCACCCGTCGTGTCGAC
This sequence comes from Halorhabdus rudnickae, assembly GCF_900880625.1. NCBI lineage: Archaea > Methanobacteriati > Methanobacteriota > Halobacteria > Halobacteriales > Haloarculaceae > Halorhabdus > Halorhabdus rudnickae. The sequence goes on along the minus strand of NZ_CAAHFB010000001.1, from coordinate 477,378 downwards.
CGGCTCGACTGGGTGTGCATCCAGAGTGATCGTCTCTGTCGGCGTACTCGCCAGCACTCCGTCATCGCCGCGCGTAACTACCAATACCTGACTGTCGTGGGCGCGCAGGTTCTCACACGTTTCGATTATTTGGGCCGTCGTCAATGGCAATTGGTGGTCGATATCGCTGTAAGACAATGTCTCCGTCTCGTTGACGACGAGGTAGTCTACGAGCGGTAGGATCGGTTCACGGAACTCATCGGCCGGTGCCGGGTTGAGGATCGTTGTCGCGCCCGCATCACGTGCCCGCTCGAAGAACGCCCGGATCGTCAGCTGTGGAATCTCGAACTGGGAGACTGCGATGTCGTCAGCGTTGACAGGGACCTCTGTCACGTCCTCGGGGGCAAGTGCCGCATTCGCTCCGGGGACGATCACGATAGAGTTCTCGGAGTCCGCATCGATCGTGATCAGAGCGGTCCCACTCGGTTCGTCCGCCACTTGATGGAGGTACGTCAGCGAGAGATTCTCGCGTTCGAGCCGTTCGAGAAGTTCGTCACCGAACCTGTCCGTGCCGACTCTCCCGATCATACTGACGGCCGAACCCAACCTGGACGCCGCAATCGCTTGATTGGCTCCCTTGCCACCCAGCACGAAGTCAAGATCGTCTCCCTCGACTGTCTCTCCCGGTTTGGGGCGTTTATCGACCTGAACGGAAACATCAATGTTGACGCTCCCCGCGACGTGGATTTGACCCATGCCATTGAGTGTGTCCTGTTAGTGATTAATTCTTACGCAGGATGACCGTTCTCCCCGAGCGTCACGTTTCCCGATGAAAGATACCGTGACGAGGGAGTTCGACATCGAATCCGACAGCTGAGACCGTCGTCATCGGCCACGCGTCTGTCCCAGTGAGAAGTTCGAACCCGTCTTTGGTGACGAGATACGTGTCTTCGCTTTTCGCACCCCTTATCGTCGGGTTCCACGCATAGGCTGACGGCAGATCGACGGGCATCTCACTATCGGGCGTTGCGATCCATTCTCGGCCGGCAAAGCCAGTTGCGCCACCCTGGTGGTGGTTCTGCCACTCTTTGGACCATCCCACCGCAGCGTAGGCATCCTGGATGAACTCGAAGACATCACCGGCAGTGCCGCCCTTGGAAGCGACGTGTTGTGTCGCCGCCAGCGCAGTCGCCTCAACGCGCATCGATTTTCGGGTCCGCTCTGCTAGCCAGGTCGGTGGGTCGAACGCGACAGTGCGTGTACAGCTAGCAAACAGGCCGTTTCGATTGACGTTGACCGAAAGCAGGGCGTACCTGCCCAGTGGTTCGTCTTTCGGGACAAAGTGACGATAGGCCTCTGCGCGCTGTTCGCCACCGACGAGAACAACTGATCCGGAGATACCGCGCCCTTCGAGTTCAGTTCGAAGCCGTGTGGCGACTTCACGCTCTGTCATGGACGGATCGAGGTCGGAAATCACGGTCTCGACGGCTGCAGCCGCGTCTTCACCGAGCGCTCGATACGACACGATCTGTTCGTTGGTGAGTGGACGGCGGAGACCCGACGCATCAATCACCTCGAAACCAGGGATGTCGAAGTCTGCTCCCGCAGGCGTCGGGCTAACGTCGCGGACCGCGTCGGCGAGGTCCGTCTCGTACCAATCGAATGTCTCGATACGAATGTCTCTGTCCAGTTCTTCCGCCCGCAGTCGGTCGGCTTCGATGTTGTTCGTCACGACGGTCATCGTCGTCCCGTCGTACCCGGCCGCCGCGACGCCGACCGGCTCAGCGCGGTTGACAACATTATCACCGCCGGTCAGCCAGGCGAAATTGTTCGGTCTTCCGAACCAGACCGCGTCCAGGCCGGTCGCTTCCAAGTAGGAATCAAGTCGCTGTAGCGGCATCAAGTCCGGAATACGAGAGTCAGTATCAAAAAACCTGGTGACAGGATACCATTAGATTTATAATGATCTATATACAGTGTTTGCAGTGTATGCCAGAGTTGCTAAACCGTCGTAGATTCATAACAGCAGGCGTAGCGGCAGGCACAACACTCTTGGCTGGCTGTGCCGGTGATGGGGACGAGACTACGGAGTCACCAAGCATGACAACAGAAAGCCAGGGAATGACAACCGAAAATCAGGGAATGACAACTGAAAGTCAGGGGAATTCAGGTGGACAAGACTATCAGAGCACGTTATCGGTCCCGTCGCTCAATATCGTCTACTTCGCCCGGATGCAAAATGGGTTCAACGAAGCGGTCCAGGAACGCGACAACTTCTCGGGCACATTCAACAACTCTCGAGGGTCACAGTCTGAGCAGATTTCCGATCTGCAGACGGCACTCTCAAACGATCTTGACTTCATGATGGCCGTACCGATCCGTGCTGAGGCCCTCACACCCACCGTCGAGCAGGCGAACGATCAGGACGTCCCGTTCATCGCCGTCGACCGAAACGTCTCCGGTGCAGATCCAGCAACGTACGTTGCCTCCGACAACGTCAGCCTCGGTCGGCGGTCGGTCGAGTTGTTGCACGGATTCATGCAGGACGCTCAGAGCAAAGACGAGTACAACATCGTCGAACTACAAGGGACCCAGGGCGCGAGCGTCACGAACGAGCGCCAAGAGGGAGGCATGGAGTACGTGAACAACAATTCGATCAACGTCCTAGGGAGCCAAACTGGCGAATTCTCGACTGAGACTGCGGTCGGTGTGATGGAAGACTTCGTCACGCGCTACGGCGACGACATCGACGGTGTCTATGCTCACAACGACCTGATGGCACTCGGCGCCCACCAGGCTCTCTCGGGAACCGAACTCGAGGACGTCGCGATTACCGGGATCGACGGGTCAGAGGCGTGGGTCAACCTGTTCAGCGATAATCAGTACTACGGCACGATCGCACAGCTCCCTGAAGAGATGATCCGTACCGCGATCGACATGGGCATCAAGGCGGTTGAGGGAGAAGATCTGGAGGACTCCGTGCAGATCGAGGGGCTAGAAGTCACTGGCGAGAACGCCTCTGACTATCTCAACCAGTACTTCTGAGCCGGTCGGCCCTCGCAACGAACAGGTCTGTCGTCAGTGACCGATCTCACTTTCTTGGAGACAGGACAGCTTTTTTGAAAATAGTGGCGGCTTAGTCGCGGCCGACGACGTTGACCAGTACGGCGATCATGAGCACGATCCCCTGGGCCATGAGCTGGCCGGCGGGATCAACACCGAGGAGGTTGAGTCCATTGGAGAGCGCACCGAGGATGAGGACGCCAATGAGCGTCCCGATCATGTTTCCGGAACCGCCGAACAGGTCCGCGCCGCCGAGAATCACCGCAGCGATCGGTGGCAACAGGAAGTTCGCGCCCATGTTCGGGGTCGCGATCGAGATACGGCCCATAGTCACGATCGCGCCGACGACGGTAAACACTGCCATAAGTACGAGCACGGAGAGCCGCATGACCGTGATGTTGATCCCCATCCGCTCGGCAGCTTCGCGGTTGTCTCCAACCGCGTAGATGTACAGCCCGTACCGTGTGTACGAAAGCACGAACTGCGAGATCGCCAGAAGAACGAGAAAGGTAAGCGCGATGTTCGGGATGCCGAAGGTCGCTTCGCTACCGAGCCAGACCAGCGACTCGGGCAGCCCCCCTATGGGGCGATTATTCGAGACGAACTGCCCGAGTCCGTCCGCGAGAAACAGCATGGCCAGGGTCGTCATGAACGAGGGGACGTCGAACCGAGCAGTTATGTACCCCGAGATCCCGCCGAGCGCGATCGCGGCGGCGAAGCCGCCCAGCACAGCGATCGGTACCGGGAGCGATTGTCCGAGGACCGTCCCGGTTGCGAGGCCGGCGATCAACAACCCGATGAACTCCAGCATCTGCGCGATACTCAGGTCGATCTCGGCGCAGATGATCACGAACGTCATCCCCGTCGCCAGGATACCGATAATCGAAACCTGTTCGAGCAGGTTCAACTGGTTGCCGACAGTCAAAAACCGATCCGTCGCGAGCGTGAAGTACACGTACAGTCCGACGAGACCGACGATCGGTCCGTATCGGCTGACACTGTTAATCGATACATCATCGAGAGCCGTATTGTTTGTGAGTGTCTCAGAAACGGACATTGTTTGTAACGGAATCTGGATGCGGTTTGCGCAGTTGTACCCCGGCTACCGTTCGATGAGTGGCTCGTTTCATGCGACTGTGTCCTCTGGTTGCTGGTCGGGAAGACCACTGACCATCCGGGAGACGATCTCGTCTCTGGTCGCGACGTCTCTCTCAAGGACGCCAGCGTCCATCCCCTGATAGAGAACTTTTATCCGGTCGGCTACGTCCAAGACGTGATCGAGATTATGAGAGATCAACAGGACGGTGATCCCCTGCTCGCGTAACTCCCGAATCAAATCGAGGACCTGTGTAGCACCCTCGACGGATAACGCGCTCGTGGGTTCGTCCATGATGACAATTTCAGGGTCTGTGAGCAGCGTTCTAGAGATCGCGACTAGTTGGCGCTGGCCGCCGGACAGATCACCCGCGAGTGCGTCCGGGTCAATGTCACCGATGTTGAGGTCTTCGAGAAGCTCCTGTGCTTGTGCGCGCATTTTCGACTTGTTGAGGACCCCAAACAGTCGATTCGGACCCAACACCTCCTCGCGCCCGAGGAAGATGTTCTTTGCCACACTCAAGTTCGACGCCAAGGCGAGATCCTGGTAGGTCGTTTCGATTCCCAGCTCCTTCGCTTTCCCTGGGGAGTCGATGAACGCTTCTTCCCCGCGAATTCGGATAGTTCCGCTATCGGGCGAGTGAACGCCCGACAGACACTTGATCAACGTCGACTTTCCGGCCCCATTGTCACCGACCAGGGCCGTAACCTCTCCACTCCGAACGGATAGGTTCACCTCGTCGAGTGCGACGATACTTCCGTAGGACTTCCTGATGTCCGCCATGTCTACGGCTACATTACCCATGTGTTGGTATAGCCAGATTAAGGAAACAAATAATTTTTGATGCAGATTTGATGCTTCCGCGGTAAAACGACACTCGCCAAGCTCCAGTAGCTGTGGCGCTTTTGCATTCAATCTCGCTCGGTGAGCGAGGCCGGTCCGGGAATCCGGTAGTACTGGTACCTCGAATCGACGAGCGACTACGACTGGAAAGGGATCTACCCCGTGTTGCTGGCGATCTCGATCAGGTTCGCGAACTGCTTGACCTGATCACCCAGTTCGCCTTCAAGTCGATCCTCCGTCAGGCGGGATGCTGGCCCGAAGATGCCGATCGATCCCAGAACCTCGCTGTGGTACCGATAATTCTCAATCACCGGTGCTGCGACACACCGTAGCCCAGTCGCGAATTCCTCGTTATCGACGGCATATCGTTTCTCTCGGATCGACTCGAGTTCGTCGAAGAGGATATCCGGGTCAGTGATCGTGTTCTCGGTCAGTCGTTCAAGTCCCTGTTCGGCGACGATCGTCTGAGCCTGTTCTTCCGGCATAAACGCCAGTATGGCCTTGCCGAGAGCCGTACAGTGGAGCGACTCTTTGATGTCGAGGTCAAAGTGTTCGTTGATGTCCGAACTACCGCCCGAGCGGTATACATAGATGAGTTGGCCGTGTTCCTCGCTGCCGAACTGGGCGTATTCGCCTGTCTCCTTTGCCAGCTCGTCCACAGTTTCCTTGATAATGGAATAGTTGTATTGCTGTTGCTTGACATCGTGAGAAATTTCAAGAAAAGAGAGGCTGAGACGGAACGCTTCTCCTTCGCGCGTGACAAGCTGGTTCTGTTCCAGTGTAACAAGATGCTGGTAGATAGTGCTCTTTGCGTAGTCCAACTCCGCAGCGAGGTCCGAAATCCGTGCCTTGCCTCGCTGCTGTATCACCTTGATGATACTCAAAGTGATATTTACGGACTGAATCCCCGAGTCCGCCGGATCTCCCATTCTGTAACAGTAATAGACGGGCAGTCTCATAAACGTTGTTCACAATGTCCTGGGCTAGGCTAAGCGTGAAAATGGAATGGGAGAACTTCGGACGCTCTATGGCTGAGACCATCCCCCTTCAACGACAGCAGCGACTGGATGATAGTGTTCAGATGAGCTAGTTCCATGCAAATGCGAAGGATCCGAGCCAATCGTCGGCTGTTTCTGCAGGGGCATCCTGAAACAGTTTGAGAACAAATCTTTTCGTCGTTTTACCTCATTAAAGACACGTTCGACACTGTCCCGATTTCCAGCGCGTTCGTCTCTGAAATCGAGGCCGTGTCGGTTGCAGGCGTCTTTCAACGAGTGCGATCCGTCGATGAGAAACACAGTGCTGTCAACGTCGTGTTTCTCACGTAACTCGTGAAAGAACGCGTGAGCGATGACCGAATTAGTCGTCGGTTCAAGCGCTGTATGCAACAATTCGTTTGTGGCTGGATCGATGGCGGCGTACAGCCAGTATCGCTCGTTATCGAGTCGGATCACTGTTTCGTCAACCGCAACGTGATCCGGACTCTGTCTATTTTCCGGCTGTCGATCTGCTTTATTAACTCAAGTATGAACAGTTGACCGCGCTCATTTGATACCGAATACCCCAAGAATCAAAACAGTATTCGAAAGCGATAGTCCAGCAAAATGTAACTGAATACTGAGCTTCATCAGCAATCGCGGTGTCGCTTTGCGCTCCACAAACTCTGCGTCGATCTAGTCGATACTACCACTGAGGCGTGCGTTTTCGGGCATAGATCACGTTGAAAACGCCACGCCTCACTCTTCAATCCCTATCTGAACACCGCCGACCGGATGGTGGTAGACCCCCTGGTGTTTGTACGGACACCACGACAGCTGGATGGAGCTTTGTATTCGAATGAATTCAGCGGTACTATCATTCTTATATATTGTTTTGTATATCGATATGTTTGGTGTATTTGGAGTCCTGTAAAACAATCCATCGTTGCGTGCAGAAAACCATTCTACAGTCAGTTGGCGGGAAAGTACGAAATCAGATTGTACTCGACGAAGTAGTGATCTGGATCACTGTATAGCAGTATCGAACGTTCACTGGCCCGAATCCGGACCCAATTGAATTCCCACATAAACTGACTCTATTCGACGATTATGAGCGAATTGATCGAAAATTCTGTAGAAGCGTCGCAAGGAATACGACGGCAAAGTTGCGTAATTCTCCTCGCTGGATTCCAATATATCCAAGCTGCGCTGCAACGAGCAGGGCTCGGATTTCAGGGTGAATCCAGCGGTAATTGGAACAGCGTCGAACATATATTTTGTGAGGTAAAACGTCGAACACCTTCTTTTTCAAACTATTTCAGTCACGCCGAACCACAAACAGCTGAAACGTGGCTTCAGCATTTCGCAACATGGTGGAACTCGCTAAACTAAACACTACCTTATCAACTGGCGACAATTTGAAACTCGAAGTCGGTTCTCCGCCACTGATCGCTCGTGTTCGTGGCTATCAAGTCGCCTCCAGGAATTTTGACGATATGTCAATTTAGATGGGGGTAGTGGAGTAGCCGGCAGTGCGCGAGATTCAGAGCGTATGACTATTCTCTCGTCCGTCGTAGACCTGCTCCGATAGCGATCTCCCCGAATTCATATACAATACCGTCTCTGTGATAGTGGTTCGGTCGAATCTTTACCGGTAACTCAGCTTTGCACGCTTAACGGTGGAGTGAACGAAGGGGTGATTGACCTCGCACAGGGGTGCAAAACCAGACTTCGCAATGACGCAATTGCAAAACCACGTCGTCGGTGTGACACGATTGCAAAGGCGAGTCCGCAGTCGGGCACTACGGTCGCGTCAGTCGATCATCCCCAAGTTAACGCGTGGGTAGGAAAGCCCGCTACCGATGCGATGATCAGTCGGCGGCAGCCGACGCGTCGATCAGTGGGCTGGATTCAAGTTCCTCAAGGATGGCTGCGCGGTCAGCCTCGACGGAGTCGATCGGTTTGATGTCGAACTTCTCGACCAGCACGTCGATGACGTCATCAGAGAGGAACGCGGGCAGGGTCGGGCCTAGCCGGATGCCCTCGACGCCCTGGCTGAGCAGCGCGAGAAGAACCGTGACAGCCTTTTGCTCGTACCACGCGATGTCGTAGGCGATCGGGAGATCGTTGACGTCCTCGACGTCTAGGGCATCCCGAAGTTCCATCGCGATTTTCAGCAGCGAGTACGAATCGTTGCACTGGCCGGCATCGAGTACGCGCGGAATTCCACCGATGTCGCCCAGACCTAGCTTGTTGTAGCGGTACTTCGCACACCCGGCGGTCAGGATGATCACGTCGTCGGGCAGGGATTTAGCCATCTCGGTGTAGTACTCCCGTTCCGGGTGGCGACCGTCACACCCGCCCATGACGACGAATCCGCGGATGTCTCCAGCCTCGATGGCTTCGATGATGTCCTCGGCCCGTTCGAGGACGGCGTTGTGCGCGAACCCGTTCGGAACCGTCCCGGTCTCGATTTCCTCTGGCGGCTCGGTCTCCTTGGCGTGCTCGATGAGTGCCGAGAAGTCTTTGGGTTGGCCCTCCGCGCGGTCCTCGACGTGTGGCAGGCCGGGGAACCGGACGACGCCAGTCGTGTAGGTCCGGGGTGCGTAGGAGTCCTGTGGCGGGACCAGGCAATTGGTTGTCATCAGGACTGGACCGTTGAACGCCTCGAACTCCTCGTGTTGTTGCCACCAGGCGTTGCCGTAATTCCCGACGAAGTGGTCGTACTCCTCGAAGGCAGGATAGGCGTGGGCGGGCAACATCTCGCCGTGGGTATAGACGTCGACCCCCTCGCCTTCGGTCTGTTCGAGGAGTTCCTCGAGGTCCTTAAGATCGTGGCCACTGACGAGGATAGCCGGGCGGTCCCGGGTCCCGATGTCGACTTCGGTCGGTTCGGGATGGCCGTAGGTGCTGGTGTGGGCGTCGTCCAAGGACTCCATGACTTCGACGCCCACCTCCCCACACTCTAAGACGAGGCCGATCAACTCGTCTACGGTCTTGTCCTCCAGGGTGGCGGCAAGACCCCGCTGGACGAAATTGAACACGTCCGCCTTCTGCTCGCCCAGAACATGGGCGTGATCGGCGTAGGCCGCGATCCCTTTGATACCGTAGGTCAGCAGCTCCCGGAGCGATCGAACGTCCTCGTTGTCGGTCGAACGGACGCCGATCCCCTCGGGGGAGGCCTTCTCGTAGATGGCTGCAGCATCCGCGGGCTCCCAGGTCGCGGCCTCGGGGAGAGAAGCGTCCGCAATCGGACCGACCTCGGCTTCGAGGCGGTCGCGGAGGTCTCGTCGGCGGTCCAACGTCTCGCGGATCTGTTTTTCGAACCACTGGGGATCGAAATTGACGTTCGTGATCGTCGCGAATAGACTCTCAACGACGAACACCTGGTCATCTTCCTCGACGATGCCAGCGTCTCTGGCTTCCTCGGCGAGATAGGAAAGCCCCTTCAGTTCCCAGACGAGCAAATCCTGTAAGTTCGCCGTCTCGGCGTCCTTGCCACAGACACCGACCTCGGTGCACGCCTCGTTACTGATCGTCTCCTGACACTGATAGCAGTACATACTCATAGCTGATCACGTTGGTCGTGGCAGGATCGAGTCCGGGGTTGCGGACAGGCCACAGTCGGCTGGACCCGCGTTGGGCGTCCTTCGCGACTGTCGCCATCGTGGGTCAGCGCCCGCTCGTCACTGGCGGCGCGCCGCCCCACTTGTCGGACACGTATCCTTGTCACGACACTATCTTTTGGCCGGTTGCCCAACGATGTGTTGCCGAACATATTCGCTAAGCATATAACTGATCTGCACTCGGCCCCAATCGGATGTGTCCAAGACTAGAAGAGAAGATAATCAACATTATTTTCTAGTGTTGATGATCGCGAATCCAGATCTGAAACAGGTACCCAAGTGAAGGCCCGATCGTGGCTGTTGAGAGGGCAAGCAGTTAGCTGGTTCGAAAGAGAGCATATGGGCTCCAGGCCGTGTCGGGACGAGTTCTGACCGGCTCGGGAGGTCACCGTCACCGAAAGCGACCGAAGATCCGGTTATCCGTCTCCGGCGTGTACCGCCTGAAAGCAGGCTATTTGTCAGCACGGAGACGCTGTAGAAGGCCATCGCCGCCGGGGCCAGTACGGGCTGGAGGAGTTCCAGCAAATCTAGCGAGTGGAGAGATATTCAGCGGAGGCGACCGAGTAGCTTGTAGTCGTGGTCAGGGGTATACCGGCGGAACAGCAGGCTGTTCGAGAGTACCGACACGCTCGAAAATGCCATCGCACCGGCCGCCAGAACCGGTTGGAGCAAGCCGATCGAAGCGAGCGGAATCATCAACGTGTTGTAACCAAGCGCCCACACGAGGTTCTGCTTGATCTTTGCGAGCGTCGCATCCGAGATCCGGATCGCCTTTAGGACGTCAACCGGGTCGTCCCGCATCAGGGTGACGTCGGCTGCCTCGATGGCCACGTCCGTCCCCGAGCCGATGGCGGTACCGACGTACGCGACTGCGAGCGCGGGCGCGTCGTTGACACCGTCGCCCACCATCATCGCCTTCCGCCCTTCGTCCTGGATGGACTCAACAGTGTCGGACTTGTCCTCAGGGAGCACCTCAGCGCGGACGTTCTCGGGGTCGATCCCGACCTGCTTACCGACCGCGCGGGCGGTCCGCTCGTTGTCGCCGGTAATCATCATCACGTCGGCGCCGCGTTCCTGCAGTTGGCTTACGGCCTCGGTCGCGCTGTCTTTGATCGTGTCGGCGTCGGCGACCACACCCACGAGTTCGCCCTCTGCTCGTGGCGTGGCGCCGCCCCCGTCGCGGTTCTCGCTTCGTGTCGAGCCGCGCAGCGCAACGAGCATCGCAGTCTTCCCCTCGCTCTCGAGGCGTTTCATCGTCTCCTGGGCTGGTGAGGGGTCGATCCCGTTGTCACGGAGCAACTTCCGGTTGCCGACCAGCACTTCGCGATCACCCACGGTCGCGCTGATCCCGTGACCGGGGACGTTCTCGAACTCATCGGGATCGGTCACGTCGATACCGCGGTCCCTCGCGCCGTCGACAATCGCGCGGGCGAGCGGGTGTTCGCTCCCGCTCTCGGCGGTGGCCGCAAGCCGCAGCACGTCGTCCTCGCTGAGGCGGTCCTGTGCAGTAAGCTGGCCGCCGTCAGGAGTCGTATCCGCGCTGTCAGCGACCGGTTGTCCGTCACCATTGAGCACGACGACATCGGTCAGTTCCATCTCGCCTTTCGTGAGCGTGCCCGTCTTGTCGAAGACGACCGTGTCGATGTCTTTCGCCCGTTCGAGGATATCACCGCCTTTGAACAGGACGCCGTTCTGTGCACCGAGAGTCGTCCCGACCATCGTCGCCGCCGGCGTTGCCAGCCCCAGCGCACAGGGGCAAGCAATGAGCACGGCAGAGGCGAAGACGATGATAGCGAACTCGAATACCGACACGCCACCAGCGGCGACGGGTCCGCCTGCAACGAGGCCCCACAGCGGGAGTGAGTTGACAAATCCCGCAAGCGCTTCGGGGAAGAGGAACCAGACGACGCCCCAGAGAATGGCGTTGCCGATGACCGCTGGCACGAAGTACGCGGAGATGCGATCTGCGAGGTTTTGAATGTCGGGCTGGCGGGATTGGGCTTCCTTAACCGTCTGGACGATCTGCTGTAAGGCGGTGTCTTTGCCGACCTTCGTCGCCTCGGCGACGAGGACGCCGTTCTCGTTTATCGTGGAGCCGACGACCTCGTCGCCTTCGCTCTTCTCGACGGGCACCGACTCCCCGGTAACCATCGATTCGTCGACAGCGCTTTGCCCGTCGACGACGATGCCATCCGTGGGAATTTGTTCACCGGGGCGGACCTTCATCCGGTCGCCGACCGCAACGTCTTCGAGCGGGATTTCCTCTTCGTTCCCGTCCTCGTCGACGACGGTGGCCGTCTCGGCCTCCATCTCCAGGAGTTTGCGCAGGGCCTCGCTGGCCTGGCCTTTCGAGCGGGCCTCGAGGTAGTTCCCTAGTGTGATGAACACGAGGATGAGTGCGGCCGTGTCGAAGTACAGACCGCCGGCGATAGCGCCCAGCAGGACAGCGACGGAGTAGACATATGCGGTGGTCGAGCCGAGCGCGATCAGTACGTCCATGTTGGCGCGGCCGTTCGTGACGAGCGCCGTGTAGGAGTTCTTGTAGAACGGCCGGCCGAGCAACACTTGGACCGGCGTCGCCAGCAGGAACTCAACCCAACCGAACTCGATGCCGAAGACTGTCTTCGGGAGGACGCTACCACCCAGGAGGAACTTCTCGACGAGGAAGACGAGTAGCGGAGCAGACAGCACCGCGCCGAACAGGGTCAACCGCAACTGTCGCCTGATCTCCTCTTGGCGGGCAGCTTCTCGGGCATCGCCTCCCGACCCGTCCTCGGAATCAGCGTTCTCACGGACTGGCGAGTAGCCTGCAGTCTCGATGGCGTCGTAAAAGTCCGTGAGACTTGCCTCCGCAGGGTTGTACGTGACCTGTGCCTCATCAGTCGCGAAATTCACGTCCGCTGTGACAACACCAGGTGTCTGCTTGAGTGCGTCGTGCACTGTCTCCGAGCAGTTCGCACACGACATGTCCGTAATGGCAATGGTCACCGAATCAGTGACCGGCGAGTAGCCGGCGTCCTCGATGGCATCGTAAATTTGGCCGAGTGAGGTATCCGCCGGGTTGTACTTGACGCTACCCTCGTCGGTCGCGAAATTGATGTTCGCGTCTCTGACGCCATCGAGGGACGTGACGGTGTCGGCGATGGTTTGCGAACAGTTTGCGCAACTCATCCCCTGGATGTTGATTTGACTTCGGCGTTGACTCATCATGTACTCATACGGCCCCCTAGTTCAATCGATTTGCCCTTTGAGAAATTCATTGAGAAGGGGTGAAAAACTTCGAATACAAAGCGTCTGGACGAGGTATTTCTCTCGTCAATCGGCTCCCTGCTGGCGCTGTTCGTACGTCACCTCGAACCGCGATATACACGACGGACAACAAAACTGGTACAACTTTCCGTCAATCTGAATTCTTCCGAGCATCGTGATCGATTCGTTGACCTGCGTAAGGTTGAACTACCCTATTGCATAGAAGAAAATGGCACAGCAAATAGCTACTACAGGGTACGCCTGGCGCTCAGTCACCTGTGGTTTTGAGTGTCGAACGAGATGTATGGCACTCAGTCTATGAATTGTAATCAATAGTCTAGTTGATCGATTGGACAAACGCTTGTCGAAGAACGGTCAACAGGACGTACGTCTCGTATTTTTGGGTACGACAATGTTCACAGGGTTGCATATCTGTCGTGATTTCGTTGAGTGCGTCGTCGTACTCGTCGGTCAACGTTGCGAGTATCGCTTCGACCTCTGGCTGGACTGCGTTGACCATCTCTTCAATTGCGGGCGTAGCCGATGCTGGCAGCGAGTACGAGAGGACAATCGTGTTCGCCCCGTAGTATTTCGTCGTTCCGCCACGCCCCTCTTCGAACCGCACTACATCGACGAGACCAGCATCCCGGAGTTCGTTGATGTGGTGACGGACCGTATTCTCCGTCCGGTCGATCCCTCTGTGGGAGAGGCGCTTGTGTACATCTCCCGCCGTCAATGTCTCGTCGGCGAGAATATCGAGAATCATTGCCCGCATTGGTTCATCAATAGCAGTAGAGACCCGCGTATCTCGAACGGCAATATCCTCAAGATCGTGGTCGACATCAGAGTTGCTCATAGGTGACCTGACGGTCTGTACACGCTAAGTAGTGGCGACCATCGCCTGGACTCCGCCCGCCGCTCACCCCTGGAGGCCTGTCAAAGCTCTAGACGACTCGTTTGTCCGTTTAAACATCTCGTGTGTACATTCAAACATATCATTTAAAAAATACTTATAGCAATTCAGGTGTTACGTTGAATTGCAATGAGCAAGACAACGCAACTCCGGGTTATGGACTTCGATTGCCCGAGCTGTGCAAGCACCGTCGAAGGGGCCCTCTCGAATCAGGAGGGCGTCGAAGATGTCGAGGTACACTACTCGACCGGCCGCGTCGAGATCAACTACGACGACAGCGTCGCCGACCCCGCCACGTTCGAACAGACCATCGAGAACCAGGGCTATACGCCTCAGCCCGCCTAACGAGACCAATCATGGATACCCAATCAGTCAAACAATACTATCGCAAACACCGGAAGGCCACCATCGTCGCGGTGAGCGGCCTGCTGTATGCCGGCGGTTGGAGTCTCGGCTACGTTTCGGCCTTCGATACGGCGAGCGCCGCGATCTTGATCCTCGCGGCCGTTGTCGGCGGCTACGACATCGCCCGGACCGCCTACTACGAGGTCACGAGCCGGACGCTGGGAATTAAGACGCTCGTGACGCTGGCAGCCGTCGGCGCAATCGCGATCGGATCGTACTGGGAGGCCGCCGCGGTGGTCTTCTTGTTCGCGCTTGGATCGTATCTCGAAGGGCGGACGATGCACAAGACGCGCAACGCCCTCGAAGAACTACTCGAAATGACGCCCGATACGGCCACTGTGCGCCGCGACGGCCAACTCGTCGAAGTCTCTGCTTGGGAGGTCGAAGCGGGCGAGACTGTCATCGTCAAACCCGGCGAGAAGATTCCCGTGGACGGTGACGTGGTTGAGGGCGAAAGTGCCGTCAACCAGGCCCCAGTCACAGGCGAGAGCGCGCCCGTCCACAAGACCGACGGTGACGAGGTCTACGCCGGCACGATCAACCAGGAGGGTGCTATCGAGATTACGACAACCGGGGCGGGCCCCGACACCACGCTCCAGCGGATCATCCGCCGCGTCGAAGAGGCCCAGGAGGCCCAGTCGCCGACCGAGAGCATCATCGATCGGTTCGCAAAGTACTACACGCCGGGCGTGATTGCGCTGTCGATCGGTGCCTATACAGTAACCCAAAACGCGATCCTCTCACTGACGTTGTTGGTGATCGGCTGTCCCGGTGCCTTGGTGATCGGCCCGCCAGTTAGCATTGTCAGCGCGATCGGCAACGCTGCTCGCTCGGGCGTTCTGATGAAAGGCGGTGAGCACCTCGAACAGGCCGGCAAGATCGACCTCGTCGCCTTCGACAAGACGGGCACGCTCACGAAAGGCGAGACCCGCGTGGCGGACGTTGAGGGCTTCGGCGTCGAGGACGAGGCGGCGCTGGAACTCGCGGCGATCGCCGAGAAGAAGAGCGAACACTACCTCGCCGATGCAATCGTCCAAGCCGCACAGGACCGGCCGACAACGGCGACCGACGGCGGCGTGGCAGTTGCCACAGAGCCAGCCGAATCGTCGGCTGGGCGGCCCCTTCCCGATCCCGATGACTTCGACGTGATCGCGGGCAAGGGCGTCACTGCCCAGTACGACGGCCGGGAAATCGTCGTCGGCAATAGGAAGTTGCTCGACGAACGCAATATCGAGGTCACCGACGAAGTCGCCGACTACGTCCGCAAGCGCGAGGAGCGCGGCGAGACTGTCGTCCACATCGTCCATGACGGCGTCGTCGTCGGCGTGATCGCCATGCGTGACGAACTCCGGGAGGCCGCGCCGGGCGTGATTGGGGCCCTCCAGAATGCCGGCATCGAGACAGTGATGCTCACCGGTGACAACGAACGCGTCGCTGCTGCAGTTGCCAGGGAGGCCGGTTTCACCGCCCTCCGAGAACGTGGCGGCGAAGCCGCCACGCAGGAAGTCGGCATCGACGACTATCGGGCAGCACTCTTGCCCGAGGACAAACAGCGCGTCGTCGAGGAACTCCGTGAGGACGGTCACGTCGTCGCGATGGTCGGCGACGGCATCAACGATGCCCCCTCGCTGGCGACCGCCGACGTTGGCATCGCGATGGGTGCCGCCGGTACTGACACCGCGATCGAGACTGCCGACATGGCGCTGATGGCTGACGACCTCGAACGAATCCCGTATGCGGTGAAACTGAGCAAAGCAACCCGGCGGAACATCTACGAGAACGTCGGTCTCGCGGTGCTGACCGTGTCGGTCCTCCTGGCCGGCGTCCTCACGAGCTATGTAACTCTCGCGCTGGGCATGCTCGTCCACGAGGCCAGCGTCCTCGCCGTGATCGCCAACGGGATGCGCCTGCTGCGGTACTGATAAAACCGAGCGACAACAGCACTCCCAATTCCACAACCAATGGCAGAGAACACGACGCCGACCGAGACGAAGCGTACAGACACGAACTGGGCCGTCGACGACGACGTCGAACCGATCCGAATCCGCGATCCGGTTGCAGAAGCACTCGTCGTCCTCGAACCGGGCGAGCCGTTCGTGATTACCTATCGCGACGTCGTGAAAGAAGCCGGTCACTCCTGTCCGACAGCGTCAGGGGCCTACCGGATCACGCAACTCGGCCTCGATGCGCTGTACCCCGAGGACCTTCCCGTCCGTAGTGACGTCGAGGTACTCGCCCCCGGACCACGTGACGACGCCACGTATGGCGTCATGAGCCGGATTATCTCGTATATCACGGGGGCAGCGCAGGAAGATGGGTTCGGTGGCCTTGGTGATGGCGTCGGCAACCGGCGTGAGCTGCTGGCATTCAATGCGTTCGATGCAGAAACAGCCGAGCCGACGTTCCGATTCCGGCGGACCGATACCGACAAAACAGTCGAAGTTACCTACCATGTCAGCGATGTCCCGGATGGCGGACCGGCGATGGGGAACCTGCGTCAAATCCTTGATGGAACGGCCGACGAAGAGGATCGCGAGGTGTTTGCAGAAGCCTGGCACGGCCGCGTCCGGAACGTCCTCTCGGATGACTCGCTGTTCACTGTCACGACTGTCGAAGAGTGAGTGACGTCTCTCTGTGCGATTGTAGCTTATTGAGCGGCTTCGACAGCGTCGAGAATCCCGTCGTAATCGGGTTCGTTCGTCGGATCCTCCGCGACCAACTCGTAGATGACGGCGCTCTCGTCCCCAAAGATCTTCACGGGCACGTACGCGGCGGGTCGGAGCCTCGCGTTCTACAACCAGCCGTTGATCCAGAACCTGCTCTGGTCCCGGGTGCCCGAGGACACGCTCATCATCCTCGGGACGATCATCTACGCGGCTGACCTCGTCCGCAAGCGGTTCGTCCTCAGGAAATCGGCCGACGATCCCGGCGAGGACATGGCCGTCGCTGAAGGGGTTCTGAACGACGACTGATCCGAGTCTACTGTTTTCGCGCTGCCATCGAATTTGGTCGAACGGTCGAGTAGAAAATCGCCAGAAGAAATCTGCGTCTGGATTGTCTGATCAGACGTGTATCCGAAGGACGTAGCCACCACAGCCACACTGGTCGACGAACTCCCAGTCGATTGCTCCGTCGTCGTATTCGTCTTCGAGTGCTCCATAGAGATACGCCGACGGATGTCCGTGGTTCTCATGAGTCACCAGATTGACGTGGTGGCCGGAGGCCGTGTGTTCGATCGCTTCGATCGCCTGGCGCACAACCAGTTCGCGATCGTCGGCATGTTCTGGCTGTTCGAGATTAGCCGACCAGGAGTTGTCGTGGACGTGGTCAGTGACCGGTTCGGCGTCGTGGTCGTGATCGTGTGGTGTACTGGCCATTGTTGACAGCGAGTAAGACCTCTGTCCGTATATCCCCTCGGCAGGAGCGCGGTCTTCACTGGTATACTTATTGTGATGCTCTGATGTTGCGAAGATGGGTCCATGATGTACTGGTTTCGAGGCTAAGTCATCTGAAAGAAGTGGCCGAGCGGGTCTCGAAATGCGTTTCTGAGAGAGCTATCGCGTAGCGTTCACAAATCCGATAGAAAATCGCCGGTTAGGCCAGCGCCGCCGCTCACGATCGAGCAAGCTCAGAGGAGACGAGAAATTAGTCAGGTGGATCGAGACCGTAGTTCTTCTTGGCAAATGTCAGGAACGAGTTCGAAGAGACCGCCGGCTGGTTGCCGACCTCACCGTGGAGTTCCAACTGCACGAAGATATCCACGAGTCGCCAGCAGTTGTACAACACACAGGCGAACGCGAAGTTGAAGTACCGGAACTGGTGGTCGGGGGACTGTGTCTCCGCGAGGAACGTCTTCAGCTTCTTAAACTCGTTTTCGATGCCCCACCGGCGCTTGTATCGGACCATCAGCCGCCCAATCTGATGTTTCATCTCCCGGTCGTCCGAAGGATTGACATCTACTCACGGAAGGTTCGTCTCAAACGGCACCGTCGGTGCTTCAACCCGCGCTGGTTCCACGATCTCCTCTTCCTCATGTACCTCATCAAAGAGATTTCCCAGCGGTGAGTTGCCGTCGCGGTCCTCTGAGAGCGGCGTTGTCTCGCCAATATCTTCGAACTCCTCGATGAGTTCCTGCCGAATCGTCACGTCATTCTCGTCGTCATCTTCGTCTTCACGTTCTCATTCGCGCTTCGGGAGATAGACTGCCTTTCGTGCTGGCCCGTCGTCTAGACGCTTTTGCTTGACCACGTCGAAGTCTCTGTTTTCGCTGGCGAGCTTGGCAATCTGATGTTCGTGATCGCTGCTGGAGCGCACAACGCCCGGATTCAGGTAGTGAACGTCGTGCTTCTCGCAGGCGTCTTTCACGCCATCGTTGGCGAACTCGCGGTCCATCATCACGAGGTCCAGATCGGGGACAATATCTGTAGCACCATCAAGCAGATCGTCTACGAGATCTGCTCGCTTCCGGCCGCGCTCAACTGGGACGGCATCGAGTATGAGCGGGACGTCGTGACCGACGAGTTTGATGACTGCCCACTGGAAGAACGGCCCGTCGTCACCTTTGTATCCAAGAATCCACGGTTCCTGATTCTGACCGCTCCGATCTCGGGTGATATCGCCATCCCACGGGTTGCCTTTCGCGATGTCGATGGCTGCCATCTGCTTGCGGCCCATCTTGTCCTTCGATTTCGCCTGCTTAACGAGTGTCCGGCTAGTCTCTCGGAGCATTGTACGGATACGTTCGACGCCGAGATCCTTTGTCTGGAGCCGGTGGGAGTCGCCAGACGGCGTCTTCGTTCGGGTAGAGTCGGCGGCAAAGGACTGTGGGCCGTCGTTCGGGTGCATATCAGTCCGCATCCCGAGGTATGACTGCTGTTCCCAGAATGCGCCTTCGGGAATACTTGCGTTCTCACTGCGGTCAAGGTGGAAGCAGTCCTCGACAATGGGCTTCGCACCCTTCCAAACCTCGCGAGCCTTCTCACGAGCGAGCGTATCCTTGCTTTTCGAACGTGTGACCGTATCTGTCGGCTGATTGGGAAGAACCGTTGGTTCGGGCGCAGGAATATCGTGATAGCGAGCGATATCCACGACGACCTCAGCGGCATCCCGAACGGCATCGCGGACACCTTTGAGACGGCCGTTCCATGCCCGCCAAAGTGTTGACTGATTAGGGATACCGTCGAAGCCGAGCTGCGTGCTGAGAAACGGCTTCTGTTTGAGATATTTCCAGAGAGTCGTTTCACTCTTCCAGCCCTTCACGCAGCGGAGCACGTGCGCTCGGAAGACAGCCTCCCAAGGTTTCGGGTCGCCCTGTTCGTGATCAAGAGTGTCGTAAAATCGGAGGTAGCAGGCTGGGACTTCGGCGACAAGATCCTCTAGCGTGGCTGAGCGATCGTGTCGGACTTGTTGCTCGCGCGGGAAGGTAGACAGAACGCCGTCAACCATTTCACGGAACGTCATATCGAAGGATTGTGCTTCGACAAGCGCGCCAGAATTCGTGGCGAAAAGCCCGTCTACCTCGTAATCTTTCGGTGTAGATTCATAGCCCGCACTGTCAAGATTCCTCCGTGGACTGAGGCGCTCTCACCGTGACCCCATTGAGGCTTCCCCTGCGCACGCTATCACTGCTCAATAATTCACACGTCTTCACATATAAAAGCGCAGTTACAGTAGAAAACAGTCCTGTTGAAATCCTTAGGAACTGATACATTCTGACTTGGGTGTGGTCAGTACACGTGATACACATATCATTCAGTACAAAAATCATAAGTTGATTCAGTACAAATTATGTATGTGTCCACGCTAACCAAACAAGTTGTTGATTTTTGGGGAACGCGAACCGCACAGGCCATTGGGATTGTGGTCGTTCTTGGGGTAGGCGGGTATAATTTGCTGTACGACACCGGAACATTCGCTCTCGTAAGTGGTGTCGTTTGCCTTGCTGCTGGAATGCTAATGCTGTATAGTTTGCTTGTTGAGTAGGGTTACCACCTAAATGTGAAGGAACGCTGGTGTCAGACGTACTGGCGTAGAGAGGTACACTCGCAGTTTTCAGCGAACATCTGTTTCGCGCTAGAATATATCTGAAAAATATGGCTTCAGGAGAATAGTAGGTTTTTTACTGGTGAGCAGGGGCACACAAGAGCACTCAGTTTGGTGAGTGGTCGATGTCGAACCTGTACATTATTCCCTATCTTCGCAACACGTCTGATGCTACCGATCCCGGTCGAGAGCGTGAGTCAGCCCGTGGAGCCAGCACGATGAGTGCGACGCTTCTCTCGACCGCGTGAGGAGACGCCTCTCGTTCGCCCTCAAATCGCGTGATGTCACCGGCGTTCAGATCGAACGTCTCCTCGTCTAGATCGAGCTCGATCGCACCCTCGAGTGCGTGGAGAACGCTGTCTCGCTCGGGGTGGTGATGGGGATCGATCCGTTCGTCCGCGTCGAGGCTAAGTCTGATCGTCTTCGGCTCTGACTCGGCAAAGACGTTCGCGTGCGGTTCCCCCTATCGTTCATCGAGTGAACGGACGCTGGTCATGCACGTTCTCCCGTGGGTCGAACGTTCCGGTTCGAAGGCCCTCCCGGACGGGTTCGTGTTCGGCATCCGTCGGTGGCGGTGCAGTCACCAGCAACGCTTCGAGGCGGGAATCGTCGTCGGCTTTGATGCCACGATCGGTATCTGCCTCCACGACCACGATGTCACCTGCTGCAACCTCGTGTTCGGTGTCATCGTCGCGGACGGCTCCCTGACAGACCGGACGACTACCGTCAGGTCACTTCCCGGCGCGTGGACGGGGATGAACTGCCCAGGTTCGAAGTAGCCACAGACGACCTTTGATCGGTCGCTCTTGCACACGCCGTTTGCTGTAAACTGGTCGTCGTCGTACGAACGCTCGGCGTCGACATCGTCGGAAAACCGCGATAGTCGGGGCATCGCGGCGGCGCGCGAGTGGCTTCGGATGATTGGAACCTACTGTATAGTACTAAATCGAGTCGCAAGGTCGTGACGGTCGATGAACAGGCATTCGAATCCTGGGGCGAAGCGGTCCGGCGCACTGGATTCGAACCGCGGGGACAACTCGAGGTCACAGCGGATGCACTACTTAACGGAGGTCGACCGACTCGCAACCAAACTGGGACGGACACCGACCCTCACCGAGATGAATGAAGATGGCGCTTATCACTCAGCGACGTACGACGACGACTTCGACAACTGGTCGGACGCCGTCCAGCAAGCAGGGTACCAGCCGGTCAGTCATAGCTCGCCGGAATTGCCTCCACACACCAGCAAGAGGCCGTGGCTGGCCAAGGAGTGGGTTCAACAGCGCGCTCGAGAAAGCGCTCCTGTAACAGGGCCGCCCGGACGGCGTCGGCAACGTGCCCGCTCGACCGCACCAACTTTTCCCTGGTAGCCGATAATGTCTTACCGATGAGCGATTCAAAGCATCCGGAGCGTGGCGACGGACTGCCGAGCCGTACCCGGGCCCATCGCGGCGGTGGACGGAGTGTACGTGAAGGTCCACCGGGTCGGGAGACGGCCCTCACGAAGACGACCTATCGCCGAAACTGGGTCGGCATCGGGAACCGAGCCGGAACCGAGCTGGATCGGTTCGGAATGCTGCTCAGCGATCTCGGCCGAATCATCGGAGAGGTGGCGATACTCACGCCCCCGTTCCTGTTCGTTCTGTTTTTGGCCCCGCTTGGTGGACCCTACAGCAGCGTCTTCGAACTGTTTCTGGTCGCCTGGCCGACGATGATCCTCGTCGGCACGCTCCTCAGGGGCGGCTGGATCGCACCACCGCTGACCGAGGTACCCGGCTGGGTACGCCTGTTCCCGACGCTGATACTGCTCCGGCTGCTCTACTTCAACGGCACGCTCGTGGTCGCGATATACGGCGGCCAGGTGGTCGCCAACGTGACTGCAACGATAGCCATCGGTCTGGTGTGGTCGCTGATCGTCGCCGCCGCATCGATGCTGTTGTTCCCGCGCGTGGTCGACGAGTGGATGGCTCGACTGACCTGACCTCTCCGAGACAGGGGTTTCGACGGAGTCACCGATCGCCCTCAAAGTGGAAGGTACCGTCGCGATGGGCATCCGGACATCTGTAAACTTGCCCGAGCGGATCCGCACCGTCTCGGCGTCGTCGGGGATTGCCCTCCGAGAATCGAGCGAGGACAGCGATCGGGACAACCAGTCACCCAGCATTCCGACGAGGGCTCAGCTCTACTACCAGTCTTGTGGCGATGAAACCAAACACCGGTTTAACACCCACGAATCGATCCCTGACGATACCTAGACGGGGCAACCGATTTTGGGTTCCAGAGATGCGTTGCGTGCCGTTATGGGCCGGAGCCACAGTAGAACCGTGACCGACCGTATCCTGAACAAAGAGAGAACGCAGGTCGAATGAGAGTTTACTTACGCATTTTCGAGAATCTCAACTGTATGTCGAGAGACGGTCGACGCCTCCCGGGCGATTGCCGTCGCAACGACGTAATCGACGACGTTCGAGTCGAGATGTGAAACAGCCACTTCTCCCTCGTGCCGGGCGAGTTCCCAATCAGCATTGGCAACCTGCCAGGCAGCACTCGTAACGACCGTTCGCGTCAGTTCCGGGGCAGGACCCGCCTCAAGTGCAGCCATAATCGCATCGTAGGCGGTCGATCGAATCTCCCGGACTGCTTCCGCGCTCTCAGGCCGGGACAGTGCACCATCGTCGATACGATCCTGTATGCGTTCCAGTGCCCGGAACTGTGTGAGTCGCCGATTCGCGTCTATGACGGCACTAGCCGGGCCGCTTGCGTCTTCGATCCGCGAGATTCCATAATCAGCGTCCTGTCGGAGGTCACCGAGCACCCGGTCAGAAAGGTCCCACTCTTCGGCAGTCGACTCGGGTGGCAGTTCTGAGCTCTGCGATCGAACGTCGGCAAGCAACGTTTCGGCTGCTTCAGTGATTCTCCCCTCGATAGTACGGGCGTCGGCTGGGAGCGACGCGGTGAGCTGCTCGTTGAGGTGACGTGCGTCGTCAAGGTGGGCCCGTGCTGATTCAGCTGTCTCTCCCCACTCTGCAACATGCAATAAGGGATTTTCTTCCGATCTGGGCGTTCGGCTGTTGATCACTCGATCCAATAAGTCCTCGATACGGCTGTGAACGAGGGTTGCCCGGACAGAGTCGCTACCGACGTACTCATGGTCGTCTCGAAGTGACGTGGCGTCCGAGACTGCCTGCCTGTACTCTCGCTGAAGAGGTTTGACGGAGAGATCCCGGCCGGCGACAGCCCAGCCAGCGGCCGCGTACCGGGCTTCGGAACGAGCCCGCTGGAGAGACGAAAGGGCCCCAAACTCCGTCGAAGCGTTGCGTGCGTCAGTGAGTTCGCTCGTGGCATTTGTGGCAGCGTCGGAGAGTTGCTCACGGATATGGCCGTTCGGAATATCTTCAGGCCCCAGCAGTGTCGGAAGTTTCGCGAGTAGCGTCGTAACCCTGTTGCGGGCAGCGTCGAAGTGATCGGGAGCGATCTCGACGGGGACTGATTCGGACACAACTGGTTCCCGATCTTCGTCAGGATCGATATCTGGAAGATCGTAGGCGCGTATCGTCGGTTCATCTCCATCTTCCAACCCCGTGAGGCCGTTACAGCCAGCGAGGAAACTCGTACCGGCCAGGGCCAGCAGCCCACGGCGTGTCATTCGGCCCCACCCTGTCGTGGACGCATTGTCTTGTTGCATCACTCTTTGCCCCCGGTGTCGATCGTTGTCGTTTCTGTCCGGGTATTACTCTCGGTGGCCGATGCGCGACCAGCTGTTCCCTCTCTTGGGGCATCCCCTTGTCGTCGTTCACAAGCGCCAGTCCCGACCGACGATGAGTGACTATGCACGTCGTCGGCAATGATCGCATCGGGAATCCGAATGAGTCGAGCCTCAGTGACCCACGCATCGGCTTCACAGCGCTCCGTATATGGCCGACTCCGACGGGTGTAATCCGTCGAGATTTCGGTTGCTGACCAGCTGATGTGACAGAGGTCGAGACGGAAACACTCCTCGACCTGTCTCATTTCGACGTATATCGTCTCGGTCGCAAAGTCAGTCGCCTCGAAGAACGACTCGACCCGTTCACGGTCGATAGTTTCAGCGACGTTGAGACGGTCTGTACGGGCCGAATCGTCGACGATGATGGGATCGCGCCAACGGTCACGTTCGGTTGCGGTCGGACGACCGCCGGGTTCGCCGTCCGAATCGGCGAGCCACACCGGCGGCCGATCGGTATCGACGCGAAGGAGGAGAGACTCTGGATTCGTCGCCGATCCGAGCGCAGGATCGCTATCAGTGCCAGCGCGCGTTGGCGTGGCCGTCGATTCGTCGGAATCGCCGCCAAGTCCACTACATCCGGCAAGTGCAGCAGTGAGCCCTGCGGCTCCGTGGAGGAAGCTGCGACGTGTCTGCGGGACCATGTCTAGGGCCGTGTCGGACAGACTGAGTGAAAAAGGCACTCATATAGCTGTATATCGCTAGTCGAATCCCCATCGTCTACACGTACCAGTTTGGGATGTGGCTGACCAGTGCCAGGTTGGAACCCATGAGAGGTATGGCACGGAGGACAGCCCCAAGACATTTCGATAGAAACACGAAGTTCCCGCCCGTTGCCCGTGACATGCCCACGGTACGTGAGACCCACCTTGAGAACCGCTGGCGGATCCAGCCCAACCATGCGAACAACTACGAGACAGTCCATGGGGGAAACGTGATGAAGTGGATGGATGAACTCGGCGCGCTGTCGGCGATGCGCGCGGCCGGCGAACCCTGCGTGACGGCCTCCATCGACGAAATGAATTTCCACCGGCCGATCCCGGTCGGCGAGACGGTCGTCATCGAGTCCTACGCGTACCAGACCGGCCGGACCAGCGTCAAAGTAGCACTCGAAGCCGCCCGCGAGGACCCCCGGACCGGCGATAGAGAAGTGACCACCGGATCGCGGTTCGTCTTCGTCGCCATCGATCAGGATGGGTCACCGGTCGAAGTCCCGGATCTGACCGTGGAGAGCGACCGCTGTCAGACGTTGCGAGACCGAGCGCTCGAACGCGAACAGGACGAAGCGTAACGTCGCCGCTTCAGGCAGACGCCTCGCTGAGGTTCCCGGCCTTCGCGCGGGACTGTTCGACGATGGCCGGCCGCCCCTCGAACTCGAGGACGATCTCCTCGCCGTACTCGACTGACTCGACGTGGGCGTGGTCGTGAATCCAGGAGACGACGCTCATCGCGTCGTCAGTCATCGGCAGAACGAGCCGCTCGCGCCGTAGATCCGGCAATTCCTCGTCGATCCGTTCACGGATCCGATTGACGTTCTCGCCAGTTTTTGCGCTGACGGCAACTGGGTTCGGGGCGAGCGCTGAGAGTGCCTCACGCTTGCGACGTAGTTCCTCGTCATCAACCCTGTCGATCTTGTTCAGGACCGTCAGGATCGGGGCCTCGTTGCGCTCATAGAGCGTGTCGTGGGACGTCACGAGTTTCTCGCGGATCTCTTCGACGGACTCGCTGACGTCGACGACGAGCAAGACGAGGTCCGCCCGATAGACCGAGTCAAGCGTGGATTTGAATGACTCGACCAGCCAGTGTGGCAGATCGGCGATGAACCCGACCGTGTCGGTCACGAGGGCGTCCCGTCGGTCCAGATCGACGCGTCGCGTGGTCGTTCCGAGCGTCGTGAACAGCCGATCCTCGGATTCAGCCGTCTCGTCCAGGTCGGGGTGAACGTCCCGGTTCTCGTCGACGTCGAGGTCCGCGGCGAGTCGCCGCAGTAGCGTCGACTTCCCGGCGTTGGTGTACCCGGCGAGTGCCACCAGATCGAATCCCGACTCGCGGCGCTGTTCGCGGCGGTGCTGGTCGGTCTGCTCGATCCGTTCGAGTTCGTCCCTGATGCGGGAGATCTGAGCTTTGATGTCTTCCTCGCGGCTCTCGTCGTACTCTCCCAGCCCCATGAAGCCGGGGCGCTCGTCTCGTTGGGCCAGGCTGGCTTTGGCTTCCGCCCGCGGGAGTTCGTATCGCAGTTCCGCGAGTTCGACCTGCAGCTGTGCCTTGCGAGTCTGGGCGCGCTGGCCGAAGATCTCGATGATGAGCCGGAACCGATCCAGTAGCCGAACCCCCTCCGGTAGCTTGTTACCGAGGTTAAACGTCTGGTATGGCCCGAGCTGGTTGTCAAAGATGACAGTCGTCGCCCCGGTGGCAGCCACGTGCTCGGCGATTTCGGCGGCCTTTCCCTCACCAACGTGAAAGGCTGGGTCCTCCGTCCGCGTCTGAGTGAGTGTCTCAAGGACCTGATAACCAGCGGCTCCGGCCAGGTTCTCGATCTCCACCGTCTCAGCGCGCCCTTCGTCGACGCGCTTGACGACGATCGCCCGTTCGGTGTCTCCAGTGTCTCCCGTCACTCGTCGCGGGCTACGTGACGAGCAGTATTGAAATCTGGGTCCGCACCCGTGGGCGACTACATCGAAGTCGGTCGACTAGCCACTGGCCGAACTCGACACAAAGGGGAACGTGGGGGCTGTGCCCCCAGCGTGTGACACTACGGAGCCATGTGGCTCCAGTATACCGTACAAACTACAGAGTCATAAGTCCTGAGGGAGTTATCACGCTCTGAAATATCGGGGCGTCGGAGCGGCGTTACTCGTCGTCGCGTTCGACGCCGATCAGCGAACCGACGTCGGCGTGGTCGTCAAGCAGTTCCTGCATCCGATCGACGGTTCCGACGCTGCGGGTCGGCCCGGTCTTGAGGAAGTCCTCGGTGCGGTCGATGACCATGCGCGTGTCAGACTGCAACAGAAGGATCGGCACGCCTTCCTCCTCTGCGCGGCCGACGATCGCGTTCGACGGTCGGAACCCGCCGCCCAGGATGATGCATTTGATCCCCGAGGCTTCCAGGGCAGCCGTGACGATCTCCGGGCGGTCGCCGCTGGTGATCATCACCGCGTTCTGCATCCGGCGGAACTGCGTCAGTGCCGACTCGCCGGACATCGCACCGACGGTGAAGCGCTCGACGAACAGATCCGTCGAGGCGTCGGAAGTCAGTACTTCCGCACCCAGGCGCTCGGCCAGGTCGCCGACCGTCAGGCCAGCCAGTTCCTGGACCCGCGGGACGACTCCCAGGACGGGGATATCGTGGTTCTCGAGGAACGGCACGACATCGGTGGTCAGCTGGTCGAACACCGAGTCCGGAACGGCGTTGAACAGCACGCCGGCCAGGGAATCGCCCAGCGTCTCGGCGGCCGCGAGGATGTCGTCGACGTCCTCCGGCTCGTCGTACCGCGAGAGCAGGACGACCTGGGCGTCGAGCATCTCGGCGATGTCGGCGTCCGTCAGATCGACGATGCCGCCGGTCGTGAGTCGGTCGGTCCCCTCGATGACCATCATGTCGCGCTCGCTGGCCATCTTCTCGTAGTTCTCCAGGACGCGATCACGGAGTTCCTCCGGGCGTTCACGACCCTGGATGGCCTCCTGAACGAACGTCGGGGTGTAGACGATCGGCTCGAGTTCGTGCATCTCCGAGTCCAAATCGAGGAGTTGTCGGGCGAGCATCGGGTCCTCGTCGCGGGTCTTGCCCGTCGCGCTCTGCAGGCGCGTGCCCTTTGGCTTCATGTACCCGACGCTGTGGCCGGCCGCGTCGGCCAGCTTCGCGATCGCGAGCGAGACTGCGGTTTTGCCGGTCGCTTCTTCGGTCGAGGTAACGAGTATGGGATCCATATGTTAGTCCTCCGGTGGGAGCGGGTTTAAAGTTCCTCCTGATCGACGGTCAGGCGGATGTCGACCGCCGAGACGCCATCGGGCGTCGCGACGAGTGGGTTGATGTCCAGTTCCAGTATCGCGGGGAAGTCAGTGACGAGCTGTGAGATGCGCTGTATCGTCTCCACGACAGCGCTCTCGTCGACCGATTCTCGGCCCCGTGCACCGCGCAGCAGTGGTGCCGAATCGATCTCGTCGATCATCGCTTCGGCTTCGGGCTCGCTGACAGGTGCGACCCGGAAGGTCGCGTCTTCGAGCACTTCCACGAAGATTCCGCCCAGCCCGAACATCACCAAGGGCCCGAACTGCGGATCGCGGTTGATCCCGACGATTGTCTCGGTCCCAGCATCGAGATTGGCCATCTCTTGGAGTTGGACACCCAGGATCGTCGCGTCTGGCTGGTAGTTGCGCGCGCGAGAGATGAGGTCGTCGTAGGTGTCGGCGACCTCGTCGTCGGGTACGCCGACTTCGACGCCGCCGATGTCGGACTTGTGTAAGATGTCCGGGCTGACGATCTTCATCACGACGTCGCCGTCGATCTCGCCCGCCGCCTGGACAGCCTCGGTCTTGTCCGTCGCGATGGCACTATCGGGCATTGGGATGCCATAGGCATCGAGCAATTCCATCGCCTCGACGCCGAGCTTGTTGGTGTCCCGCTCTTTCGTCCGTTCGAGGACTTCGCGGGCGCGTTCGCGATCGACATCGAAGTCGGTAGGGTCGGCATACTCATGGTCCTGAATCTCGGCGTACTCCCAGAGCGCGTCGAGGCTATCGACGCCACGCGCGGGATCGAAGTACGACGGGATGCCGGCCTCGCCGAGGATTTCGGCGGGTTCCTCTGCCGTGTCGCCACCCATGAGACTCGCGGCTATCGGGACGCTATACTCCTCGAATTTCTCGACGATGACGTCCGCCAGCTCCTCGAAGTCGATAGACTGTGGCGAGGAAACGACGATGACTGATCCGACGTTCGGATCGTCGAGGACAATATCCAGAGCTTTCTCGTATCGGTCCGCAGGGGCATCCCCGAGGACGTCGACGGGGTTGAAGATGTTGGCTTCCCCCGGCATGGCTTCCTCGAGTTCCTCCAAGGTCTCGTCGGTGAACGAAGCCATCTCGAGGTCCGAGTCGCCGATCGCGTCGGTCGCCATCACGCCGGGGCCGCCGGCGTTGGTGACGATGGCGATATTGTTGCTCTCTGGCAGCGGTTGGTCGCCAAGGATAGTCGAGTAGTCGAACAGTTCCTGGACACTGTTGGCCCGGATGACGCCGGCCTGTTCGAGCCCCGCCTCGTAAGCGCGCTCGCTGCCGGCGATCGCCCCCGTGTGGGAGGCTGCGGCCGAGGCCCCGGCTTCGGTCCGTCCGGACTTCACGGCGACGATCGGCGTGTCCTTGGTGACCTCGCGGGCGGTGTCGATGAACTCCCGGCCGTTCTCGATGTCCTCGAGATACCCGAGGATGACGTCGGTATCCGGATCGTCGCCCCAGTAGTCGATGAACGATCCCTCATCGAGGACGGCTTTGTTACCCAGCGAGACGATGTCGTTGAACCCGACGTTGTGATCGCCCGCCCAGTCGAGGACGGCCGAGATAAACGCCCCGGACTGGCTCATAAAGGAGATGTTGCCCGCGATAGCCGACTTCTCGGTGAATGTGGCATTCATCCCGACCGTCGTCGAGATCACGCCCAGACAGTTCGGCCCAACGAGGTTGAGGTCGTACTCGTCGGCTACCGCCTTCATCTCCCGTTCGCGCTCGACGCCCTCGCTCCCGGACTCGCCGAAACCAGCTGTGATCACGGCGACGTCACGGATGCCGGCTTCGCCGGCCTGGCGGAGCACGTCGTTGACGATCTGTGGCGGGACGACGACGATCGCCAGGTCGATGTCCTCGGTCCCCGTGAGGTCGTCGTAACACTCGAGTCCGAATACCTCCTCAGAACTCGGGTTGACTGGTACGACGTCACCGACGTAGCCGTCGAGAAGATTCTCCATGATTGCACGCCCGACGGCCCCGTCGCTCTCGGTAGCACCGACGACAGCGACCCGTTCGGGCGCGAACAACGTATCTAATTGGCCCATCGTGTCCCTTCGATGTTGGGTATCACGGGGGAAATATTTACCTGAATCGTTTCCGTCTGTGTACGAGTGTCGTGCAGAATCATGGAAGATAGACGGTCGGTACCGTCCGATCTGCTATTCGACCCGTGATACCGAATGACGATACGATAGTTGATATGTCTAATTTATTTCTGTTCAGGAGTGGGCTTGGCCAAGTGGTACGATTGATCCGTATCAGCCATGTTCGTACCTTTATGCGTCTTCCGACGAAGGGGATGACATGAGCAGTCAATCGCCTCGGCCCACGCCGGCAGAAATCGTCGGCGAGCTCACCCGGACCCTTCGTGCACTCCGGCGGGAGTTGCGTGACTCGAACGGTCGGGGAGGACGGGGACTCGATCGCCTCGTCCAGTTCACCAGTGAGGTGACGATCCCGGCAACAATCCTCGTACTCGAGACGAATATCCGCGCCTTGCGTCTCCTCCAGCGGACGCTCAGGCTGGCCCGCGACGCCGAAGACGGGGCCACAACGACGGAGGCGACGACGCTGGGACGTTCGGTCGTCGACCGCATCGATGAGGCCCTGCGTGAGGCCCAGTCGACTGTCGAAAAGACGTCCGCCGACGAGGAAGCCGGGGAGCTCCTCGAGGAGGCAAAGGAACTCAACCGCCAGTTGGCGGCCCGCCTCGAAACCGACGATGCGGGCGAACAGTTTACTACGCAGGACGACAGCGAAACGGCATCGGTCGACATCGACTCCGAACTCGCCTCACTCAAAGATCGGTACAACGACGCGAGCGACGACGAGGACGATACGGGTGACGCCTCTGACAGAGGGTGATCGGTCCTATATAAGCGGCATGGTACGGTTGCCGGGCAACAGACCTTCGAATCGATCGCTCGAGACCCGCGATTGGGTCAGAGAGCGTTTTCCCCTGATACCGAACGACTCAGCGATAAATCAGTGGACGCCCTCATCACCACCGGCAAGACGATGACCGAGACGATCCAGATCATCCAGATGACCGAGTAGGGGGACTGTCACCCTGCCGTCCGACTAGCTGACCCGACAGCCGACCGAAAGTCCGAAAGCGTTCTGTGGGGTACTCGATTGCATGCTCTCGCTGGCGCTCGCTGGGAAGCCCAACGCCGGGAAATCGACCTTCTACACTGCGGCGACGATGGCCGACGTCGACGTGGCGAACTACCCCTTTACGACCATCGACGCCAACCGGGGGGTGACCCACGTCCGAACGGACTGTCCCTGTCTCGACCGCGACCAACGCTGTGACAGCGAGCACTGTCACGACGGCAAGCGCTACGTCCCGATCGAGTTGCTCGACGTCGCCGGCCTCGTCCCCGGCGCCCACGAGGGGCGGGGATTGGGTAATCAGTTCCTCGACCAGCTCACGGACGCAGACGCGATCCTCCACGTGGTCGACGCCGCGGGTGCCACCGACGAAGAGGGCGAGCCAGTCGGCGTCGGCGAACACGATCCCGTCGAGGATCTGGACTTCATCGAGCGGGAGATGGACCTGTGGCTGGCGAGCGTCGTCGAGCGTAACTGGGAAACCGTCGAGCGACAGTCACGCTCGCCGGACTTCGACCTCGACGAGGCACTGACGGAGTTTCTCACCGGTGTCGGCGCGACGGAACTCGACGTGGCCCGGACACTCAGAAACGTCGAGTATCCTGACGATCCGATCGCCTGGACGGACGAGCACCGCGAGGCCCTGGCCCGGGAGATCCGCGAACGGACCAAACCGATCGTCGTCGTCGCGAATAAGGCCGACGCCGCCAGCGCCGAGAACGTCCAGCGGCTCAAAGAGCGCAACGAGGCGACGATCCCGGCGACCGCCGACGGCGAACTCGCGCTCCGCCGGGCCGCAGAGGCCGACGCCATCGCGTACGATCCCGGCGACTCCGACTTCGAGATTCGCGGTGATGTCAGCAACGGCCAGCGGCAGGGACTCGAACAGATCCGGGAAGTCATGGCCGAGCACGGTGGAACGGGCGTCCAGTCGGCGCTGGACGAGGCAGTTTACGACGTGCTCGATCACATCACCGTCTACCCGGTACAGGACGAAACTCACTGGACTGACGGCCAGGGGAACATGCTTCCCGACGCCTTCCTCTTGCCGAGTGGTTCGACGCCCAAGGACCTGGCCTACGCCGTCCACTCAGACATCGGCGACGGCTACCTCCACGCCGTCGACGCCCGGAAGGGGATGCGGATCAGCGACGACACAGAACTCGAAGCGGGCGACGTGATCAAGATCGTTTCGACGGCGAACTGAGGGCGAGCAATGACCGACGAAACCGTTTCCGTCGAGGCCCTTCGACCGAGCCAGTGTTATGTCAATGCTGCAAAAGTCGCAACCGTCGCCGAACGGGTCGAGGGAGAGGTCTTCGAGCCCGATCCCCTGCCAGTGTACGAGTTCGAGGGCGACCAGTACTTGACGGACGGCCACACGCGGGCGTTCGTCGCGTATCTCACCGGGAGCGACCGACTTTCGATCGTCGAAGACGAGGAACTCGCTGACGAGTGCGATCTCTCAGTCTATCGGGCGTGTATCGCGTGGTGTGAACGGGAGGGGATCGAACGCGTCCCGGATCTGGCTGGTCGCGTCGTCGGGCCGGCGACGTTTCAGACGGAGTGGATCGATCGGTGCCAGGCAATCGCTGACGGAGTCGATCGAGACGGGAGTGAGACGCCCTGATCACCGTCGCTACCGCACCGTCACGTACGATAGGATCGCGATCCCGACGAACTGGATCGAGCGCATCACCAGCACAGCTTGCTGGACGTGCGGGTCCCCGGCGTAGAAACTGTGCATCGAGAGGAAGAAGTACAGCGCGATGGCGTTCTCGAGTACCATCGCGACGGCGAACGCAAGCAATCCGGCCACGAGTCCCGTCCGGAACGTCGCGTAGTTGCGGATCCAGACGACGAGCAGCGGGAGCAACAGCAGGAGGTTCAGTGCCGCGAGCGCGCTTGCGGCCGTGATGAGTGGTCCCATCGCCATCAGTCGATCCGCTCCGTTATGTCCTCGAACGTGTCGCGGTGTTGTTCGAACCGGTCGGTCAGGAAATACAGCTTCGCGTAGTCGGCGTCACCGGGTTCGACGACCCCGTGCTCGGCGAGGGCGTCGAGATGGTGGCGCACGGTTTTGTATTCGACGTCGAGTTCGTCGGCGAGTTTGTTTGCGTTCATCGGTCGATCGGAGAGGGCGCGGATGAGCCGGGCGCGGTTCTCGCCGCCCCGCGTCGCGGTGAGCAGGTACCACAGCGCCTTCTCCATTGCACACGCCCTGTCCGGCCGGCTGGCTTATAGTACCCGGCTATCGCGGAGACGCGTGCCGTGTTCCGTCGCTCGCTCGGCGCGATCGTCGCGGCCAGTGTCCTCCAGCGGGTGCGTCCTCGCGAGTCTCACATGTCGTCATCGGTGGTGTCGGCTGGCGTGACGGACACGCTGAGCACGTCCGAGACGGCCGGGTACTCGTGCCCTGCAATCTCGTCGACCGGCGCGACAGTGCCACGCTCGACGAGTCCCGCGCCCGCTCCGCGCTGGCGCTGTGGCTGGTTCTCACCGACGCCCGGCTCCTCGTTGATCTCCGTCCCGGCGTCGTACAGCGTCACCATGTCGGTCACGTCCCCCGACAGTGGCTGCCCATCGTCAAACAACATCGCTCCGTCCGGCCCGCCCAGCGCGTAGAACAGGTCGTTCGATGGGACGAACATCGTCGCCAGCGAGAGGTATGTGGCAGGCTGACCGCTCTCGGCGTGAACCGTGAATTCGTAGCGATTGCCCGGCGTCAGCGGCCCGGGACCGTCGGCCCCCACAGGTGTCGTAACCGTCCCGCTATCGGACACAGTCTCACGCATCGAGAGGTGTTCGGCCAGCGTCCCGGGCTTGCCGTCCTCGGCCAGCGCCTGGAGTCCGTTGTGGCGGGGTGATTCCCCCATCGAAAACATCGGCTCGTCGCTCGTGTGAACGGCGTATGCTCCCGGTGCGAGTGGGACGGGCTGGGTGGCCGCGTCGCCGTCGGCAGTCGTCTCCAGCGTCTCGGGCGTCGAAACGTTCTCGATGGTGACGGTGAACGACCGCATCGTCGGCCCATCGTCCATTTGTGCCGCTGCCGAGCCGAGAACACCCGCGCCAAGGAGTGTGCCACCAGCCCCGGCAACGAAGGTGCGCCGCGTGAGGAGTGGTGAATCTGTGCGTCCGGTCGATGACTGGTCGTCAGCTGTCATTGGTGGGTCCGTGCGTCACCGCACAGACACGGCTGGGTGGTGTGGACAAAAGTAGGTTTTTCAACATTTATACCGAGAGTGGACCCACTCCATGCCGACACTCTTCCAATTTCCGCCCAGGTTCGTCGCGACTCCGTGGATCGACCTGCGTTATCAATCCAGTGCTGCCGTCGTCTCGCGCATGATCTCGATCGCCTCCTTCAACTGCTCCATATCGGTCGCATAGGAGATCCGCGCGTAGCCTTCGCCGCCGTCGCCGAATGCCTCGCCAGGGACGACCACGACGCCGCGGTCAATCACTTCGTCGACCCACCCCTCCGGAACCTTCGGCATTGCGTAAAACGCACCCCGTGGCTTCGGGGTTTCCAGGCTCATGTTGTCGAGTCCATCGAGCAGTACGTCACGACGTTCCTCGAAGGCGTCGACCATCTCCGTCACGCGGTCCTGCGGGCCCGAGAGCGCGGCCTCGGCGGCGAATTGGGCGGGCGCGCTCGCACACGCCTGACTGTACTGGTGGACGCGCAACATTCGTTCGATGCGATCCTCGCTGCCGGTGACCCACCCCAGCCGCCAGCCGGTCATCGAGTAGGTCTTCGAGCAAGCGTTGATCACGACGACGTTGTCGCTCTCGGTGAATTCAGCGGGCGAGCAGTGCTCGCCCTCGAAGACGATGTGTTCGTAGACTTCGTCGGAAATGCAGAGCACGTCGTGCTCGTCGGCGATCCGAGCGAACTCCCGCATGTCCTCCGGTGACTGGACGGCTCCGGTCGGGTTCGCGGGGCTGTTGACGACGAACGCCGCGGTGTCGTCGGTGATCGCTGCCTCGACGGCCGCGGGATCGAGCGTCAGGTCCTCGCGGAGGCCCACCGGCTTGGGCGTCCCGTCGGCGAGGTGGGTCAGCGCCTCGTAGGAGACGAATCCCGGATCCGGGTAGATGACGCTCTCGCCCGCGTCCACGTGGGCCTCTAGCGCGAGGTGGAGTGCTTCACTGCCGCCGGACGTGGCGATGACGCGGTCGGGATCCACGTCGAGATCGTTGTCACGGGCGTGCTTCGCGGCGATGGCCTCGCGCAACTCGAGGGTTCCTTTGTTCGAGGTGTAAGCATCGGCCTCGCCCGCACGAATCGCCTCGACGGCCGCCTCGCGTGCGTGCTCGGGAGCCGGAAAGTCCGGCTGGCCCAGGCCGAGGTTGATCGCGTCCTCGCCGGCCGCCTCGAAAACCTCGCGGATGCCCGAGATCGACACCTGCTCGACGCGCTGTGAGAAGTGAGCCATACACGTTCCGCGGAACGCGGGGGCGATAATCCTTGCTATGGACCGAGGGTGGAATGTATGACGAAGAGACGGCGGTAACCAGATCGGTCTACGGGGACGTTTCGTTCTCGGAATCCGTCTCACTGTGCTCAACACAGGCAATCAGCGTCGAGAGGGTTGTACTGTCGAGTTGTCCATCCGAGCCGACGGTCACCTGCGTCGTGGAGACGTTACAGTCGAAGTTTTCGGGGCTGAGACTGAACGTTACCGTGCCACCGGATTCGAGAACATCCACAGCAATGTCGTAAGCACCGCTTTCGGTAAGTCTCAGCCGACTCTTCCCGCCTGGTTCGATCGTGTAGATACCATCGAGCTGGGACATCGTATCGGATTCAAGGACGGCCCGGACCGTCCAGACCTCGTCGGTCGGGTTCGTAACGACGACTGTGTGGGCTGTGTCCCCACCACCGTCCGCCGATGACGTTCCACCGCCCAGCGTCTTCGAAACGGTGCTGTCGGCCGCGATGTCTTCCGTGAGGACACTCGGACAAGCCATGCGCGTAGACGCGGTCATCGATTCGAACGTTCCGGGAGCCACGAGAGCGATCGATGTGCGAGTAACGTTACAGGTAAACTGTCCCGGTTCGATCGACAGCGACTCGGTCGCCGCTGTGGACAGTGCACTCGCCCTGACCGCGTACGTATCGAGCGTAGTCAGCGATACCGAGACCGTGGCGTCGGGTTCGAGGATGAACTGCTCGTCGAGCGACGCCGTTTGGGTCCCCTGAATGGACAGCGAGAGTGTGTACTCCTCGTCGGTCCGGTTCGTCAGCGCGAGATAATGGGGTTTGCGCAGCCCCTGTTCCGAGAGCGGATCGTTTCCGAGAATTCGCTCTCGGGTTTCACCGCGTTCGACACGGGTCCGCTCGCCTTCGATGGTCGTCGTGTCCGTGGGTGTGGATTCGTCCGTCACCATGTCAGTAGTCGATTCAGCTGCCTCGGCGGTGGTGTCGTCAGTCGCTGTCGACGACTCGCCTGGCTGTGACTGAGAGCTACAGCCTGCCGTTGCCGTTGTGATACCGAGACCAACTGTCGTGAGGAACGCTCGACGTCGCATACGATCCACAATGGAACGGGTATGTATGGGACTATCTCAGGTTCAAAGACGCCTTTGAGTCCACGGATGCACTGATCGATTCGGTATACTGGGGGCAACCAAACAGACAGCGGACCGACTCGATCAGGTCGATCGAGCACGCTCGTGCGCCGGTCGATAGTACCGCCAGTACCACCTGACCAGGAACACCGCAACGAGTACCACACCTGCCCCAAGGAGTGCCCCGCCCGGTCCAGTGATGAACGTCATAATCGATTCCAGGAGGGTCGGTTCTGGCCGGACCCCAATCGGTGCGATACGACGCGAGGAACCGAGCGATCCGGATTGTGCCCATCGCAGATGGACGAAGACACTGGCAATACCGACAGCGCCGAGTCCACCGATACTCCGACCCAACGCGCGTTTCAGGGACGGCGTTGCCGTCTCGACACCAGTATACAGCACAAGGGCGCTGTTGGTCGGCCCGTAAACAGCCATCTCACGGCCCTGGGCCGAATACCATGTATCGACGACTTCGACGAGGGCGGCGTCTTCTAGTCGTTCGAGATGATAACTGACGTTCTGGACCGACGAATCCAGTGCAGTCGCGATCTCGGAGGCAGGCTGTGGCTCGTCGTACAAGATGTTGAGGATCTGTCGTGCCGTCAGTGACGAAATTGCTGACAGGATATCGTCAGCTGACTCCTCCGTGAGACAGAGAAGTTGTGGATCGAGATCACGATCGGCAGGCCGATCAGTGGACGGCTTCAATGGCAGCAGCGATGTCATATAGATGAGTTCTCCTCTCATCCTAAAACACGTCGGGACACTCAAACGATCTTTGTAGTCCCTGGACCGACAACCTTGAGCGGATACACGTCGATTCAGGGAGCCGTCTG
Organism: Halorhabdus rudnickae; assembly: GCF_900880625.1. Taxonomy (NCBI): domain Archaea; kingdom Methanobacteriati; phylum Methanobacteriota; class Halobacteria; order Halobacteriales; family Haloarculaceae; genus Halorhabdus; species Halorhabdus rudnickae. The sequence continues at coordinate 439,893 of NZ_CAAHFB010000001.1, read as the reverse complement.
TCTTCGCATGCCGAGTTGCCCACAGTTTCGCCCCACAAGGCAGTAGCCTCGATCGACGACTGATGACGGGGTACAGCGAGAGGCCGGCAGGCGTGGTGGTAACAAAGACAGATCTGAGCGACATCGAGGAGATGGGGCTGCGGATTGTCGAATTCCCGTGACGGAGCTAGCGACGAACGCGAGTTACTCCGAGACTGTCTTCCGGTTGTTGTTCAATCGGTTGCCAGATACAATCGAACTCGACGTGTCCTTGACGCGCTGTGAGAAGTGGAACTGTCTGTCAGGCCACCGTCATCATAACACTTGAGATTTGGCATGACAGCGGACAGCTCGCCGAGAACGACAAAGCGTTTCGAAGGTATCCGCTTTGGGCAGGGTGCCTGGTGCATCCATCGCTCAGTTCACTCACATAACAATCATAGGTACGTATGATAGTCTCTATTGTGATTGAAATTTATATAAATTCATCCCACACAATCAAAAACAAAACTATACGCCAGAGAAAAGTAGAATTGACCCAAAGACCATCACGGTTGGTAATGCTCCCAGAAGAACGACGGCGACACATCGTCGAACTGATCGAAGAGGGAGGAGGCCGTTCGGTACGGGAACTCGCCGAAGAACTCGATGTCTCGAAGGCGACGATTCGTCGTGATCTGGACCAGCTGGAATCGCTGGGACACGTCAATCGATCACACGGGGGAGCGGTCCCCGTTCCGTCCGTCGGCGCCGAGGAATCGTATACGAACCGAGAGATCCAGCATTTCGAGGCCAAGCGAGCCATCGGCGATCGCGCAGTCGGAGAGATCCGCGACGAGGAGATCGTCTTTTTCGACGGCGGCACCACCACGCTGCAGGCGGCAAAATGCGCTCCCGAGGACCGGTCGTTCGTCGCCGTCACAAATGCTCCGCCGCTGACTGAGGAGCTACTTTCGTGGGCGGACGATGTGATGCTGACGGGTGGAACGCTTCGGCCCAAAACCCGAACGCTCGTCGGCCCAACAGCCGAGCACTTCATGGAGCAGAAGTACTTCGACCTGGCGTTGTTGGGGACCAACGGCGTTCACGAGTCCGTTGGACTGACCACGCCAAACGAGGTGACGGCGAAGATGAAATCGCTCATGATCGAGCGCTCCCAGCGCGTCGTGATGCTCACCGATGGATCGAAGTTCGGGGAGTGCAGTTTCTCGCAGTTCGCCCGGATCGACGACATCGACACGCTGATCACAGACAAACATCCGCCGGAGGCACTCGAACGGGCCTTCGACGAAGCGGATGTCTCACTCATCACGGTCGATGTCGAATGATACTCACCGTCACGTACAACCCGGCCGTCGATCACACGATCAGCATCGAGACTGAACCGCATCCGGGACGGGTCGAGCGCGCCACAGAACGCCGGTTCGACGCTGGCGGGAAGGGGATCAACGTGTCCCAGTACCTCGCCGCCCTCGACGTCGAAACAGCCGCGACGGGACTCCTCGGAGGGTTCACGGGCGAATACGTCAGGGATCTCCTCGCAGCGGAACCGTTCGACGCCCCGTTCGTCGGTGTCAGGGACGCGACGCGTCTGAACGGAACGGTCCACGCCGCCGACGGCGAGTACAAGTTCAACGAACGTGGACCGTCGGTGGACCCGACTGTCGTCGAAGACGTTCTGGAGGTCGTCACCCGCGAGTTGCCCGACCGAATCGTCGTCGGGGGAAGTCTCCCACCGGCACTCGGTCCCGACGCGATCGATCGGATCGCCCGGGCCGGCGACTGGGAGACGACGGTCGACGTCGGCGGTGAGTTGCTCGGGCGACTCGAATCCCAATACGCGTGCTGTAAACCGAACCGCGAGGAACTTGCGGCAGCGACCGGGCGCACGATCGACTCCGTCCGGGAAGCGATCGACGCCGCCGAGGAACTCCGCCGGACGGGATTCGATCGCGTCGTCGTCTCCCTGGGTGCGGACGGAGCGGCGCTGATCTCGGATGACGAACGGCTATACGCCCCACCAATAGAGACCACTGTTAGAGACACCGTAGGGGCCGGCGACGCCTTGTTGTCGGGCGTATTGGCGGGGTTCGAGTGGGGCACGTCTGCGAAGCAAGCGTTGGCACTGGGTGTCGCTGTCGCGTCCCGTGCCGTCGCCACGGCCGGGTCCAGCGTTCCGGACCTCGAGGATGTCGGTGCGATACAGGACCGCGTCGACGTAGTGGATCGTTCTCACGGGCCACGGTGACGTTTTCGACCCGACATTAATTCCGATCGAATCCGTACAAAACAATCACGTTCGCGTATTTCATTGCAAAGGACATCGACTATTATTGACGTACCATGGCAACTGAAGAGAGCGCCGATTCGGAACTCAGGAAGCGCCTCGTGAGTCTAAAGGAAGACGTGATGACGGGCGTCTCGTACATGATCCCGTTCGTCACGATCGGCGGGATTTTCTTGGCGCTCGGGTTCGCTTGGGCGGCGGGACCGTTCTCCTCGACGACCGTCGAAGACATGTTCCAGGAGAGCGCACAGGGGTCGATCGCGTGGTTCCTCGGGCAGATGGGGAGCGCGGGGCTGACGATCATGGTCCCGATCCTGGGGGCGTACATCGCCTACGCCATTGCGGATCGACCCGGACTTGCGCCGGGCTTTTTGCTCTCGTGGATCGTCCAGCAGACAGCCGTCGTCCAGGAGTCGGCGAACGTGCTGGGCCTACCGACGGGGCAGAACCCGGCCGCCGGGTACCTCGGCGCCCTCGTCGTCGGGGTGCTCGCGGGGTACGTTGCCCGCTGGTTCAAGCAACGCGACGTTCCCAACTTCATCCAGCCGATGATGCCAGTGTTGATCATCCCCGTGGCGACGACGGCGGTGCTGTTGCCGATCGTGCTGTTCGTCATTGGGGTGCCCGTCGCAATTGCCAACGGCGAACTCAACGCGCTCTTAGAGAGCATGCGTGGCGGCGGAGCGGCAGCGCTGCTCCTCGGCGCGATTATGGGTGGGATGATGGCTTTCGACATGGGTGGGCCTGTCAACAAGGTGGCGTACCTCTTCGCCGTTGGGCTCGTCTCCCAACAGATCACCGAACCCATGGCCGCCGTGATGATCGGTGGGATGACCCCGCCGATCGGGATGGCGGTCTCGAACTTCATCGCCCGGCGGAAGTACGCCGACGAGATGTACGAACAGGCAAAGAGCAGTATCGTTCTCGGGTTTTCGTTCATCACCGAGGGGGCGATCCCCTACGCGGCCGCCGACCCGTTCCGGGTCATCCCGAGTCTGATGGCAGGCAGTGCCGTCGCCGGCGCCATGTCGATGCAATTGGGCGTCACGATGCCGGCCCCGCACGGCGGCATCTTCGTCGTGCTGCTGTCGAACCAGCCGCTGATGTTCCTCGCAAGCATCGTGGTTGGATCGCTGGTCACGGCGGCGCTCGTGACACTGGTGAAACCCGAACACGACCCCGAGGCAACAGGCGCACAGGCGGCCGACTGAGCGACCGCAGATACGTTCAAACACAATGGACGAAGCTACTATCGACCACGTTATCACAGAGGACCTAATCGTCCTTGAAGAACCGCCAGCGAACAAGACTGACGCCATCGAGTACTTGCTCGACATCGCCGTCGAGGCAGGCCGGGTCACCGACCGCGAGGCGGCCCTCGAGGCGGCGCTCGAACGCGAACGACAATCGACGACCGGCGTCGGCAAGGGGATCGGTATTCCCCACGCCAAGACCGACGCCGTGACTGAGCCGACCGTCGCATTCACTCGCTCGACGGAGGGAATCGACTTCGATTCGATGGACGACGAGCCCGCGAAGTTGCTGTTTCTGTTGCTGGTCCCCGCTGAGGGTGGCGAGGCACACCTCGGCATCCTAAGCTCGCTCTCGCGGGCGCTCATGCATGATGCGGTCCGCGAGGATCTCCGTACTGCCGACTCCAGGGCAGCTGTCAAAGACATCATTGTCGACACACTAACTTAAGTAAGATACACAATAACATACAACAAACAATGGAACGAACTGTCACAGTCGTCCCGGAGGAAGGGTTGCACGCGCGTCCAGCCGCGGTATTCGTCGAGACCGCCAACGAGTACGAGTGCGATCTCCAGATCGGCCCACCCGACGAAGACCCGGTCGACGCTCGGAGTATGCTCGGCGTGACGAGCATAGGCGCGAAAGGTGGCGACAATCTCGTCCTCTACGCCAACGGCGAGGACGCAGCGGCGGCTCTGGACGCACTGGAAGACGTACTTTCGACTCCGGAGGACGAGTTCGACGATGAGTGAACGCAGGTTCGAGGGCACTGGCGTCACCCCCCTCTCGGGTATCGGAACGGTTCAGTGGTACGACCAGTCAATCGAGTTGCCCGAGCCTCCGGACCCTGCCATGGTCGACGCCGGTGGGGAGCGCGATCGCTTCGAGGACGCCCGCGCGGAGGCCCACGATCAACTCCAGGCCGAGCGCGACCGCGCCGCCGAGACCGTTGGGGAGTCCGAGGCGGAGATACTCGACGCGCACGTCCAGTTCCTCGAGGACCCCCAGATCGTGGGAAGCGTTGAGGACGCGATCGACGACGGGTTGCCGGCTGAACACGCCGTCGAGAAAGGGTTCGGTGACGCGATCGAGACACTCGCCGCGGCAGGCGGGAAAATGGCCGAGCGGACCGACGACCTCCGAGACATCCGTGACCGGTTACTTCGCCTCCTCTCGGACGCCGAGACTGTCGATCTCGCCGCCGTGCCGGAGGACACAGTCGTCCTCGCGGAAATGCTCACGCCCAGCGACACGGCGAAACTCGATCCCGATCGGGTCGCCGGTTTCGCCATGGCGAAGGGCGGACGGACCTCCCACGCGGCGATCTTCGCCCGATCGATCGGCATCCCGGCAATAGTCGGGATCGGCGATCCGCTGTTCGAGATCGACGCCGGGGCCGAAGTCGTCGTCGACGGGACCGAAGGGATCGTTGTCCTCGATCCCGACGAATCGACCCGCGAGCGCGCCAGCGGCGGCCGGGACGTAGAGATCCGGACCGAACCAGTGGCGACCGAGGACGGGACGGGGATCGAAGTCGCCGCCAATCTCGGGACGCTTTCGGAACTGGATGGCGCGACAGCCCAGGGGGCCGACGGGATCGGCCTGTTCCGCTCTGAGTTCCTCTTCCTCGACCGGGAGTCTCCACCTGACGAGGACGAACAGTTCGAAACCTACGTCGAGGCCCTCGATGCGTTCCCCGATGGTCGGGTCGTCGTCAGGACGCTCGATGTCGGCGGCGACAAACCGATACCGTATCTCGAACAACCGGAGGAAGACAATCCGTTCCTTGGCGTCCGGGGGATTCGCCGGTCGTTGTCTTTCGACGATGAGCTCTTTCGGACGCAGCTTCGGGCGTTGTTGCGTGCTGAAGCTGCGGGCGAGGGGACGCTCAGCGTCATGTTCCCGCTGGTCGCGACCGTCGAGGAGATCGAGTCAGCGCTGGCGGTCGTCGAAGAAGTTGGCGATGTCCTCGACGACGAAGGCGTCACCCACGGACGCCCGGAACTGGGCGTGATGATCGAGACGCCCGCAGCGGTGTTGCTGGGGCCGGAGATGGCCGAAAGATTGGATTTCTTCTCGATCGGCACCAACGACCTCACGCAGTACGTCATGGCCGCTTCCCGCGAGAACGACGAAGTGGCCCACCTCCACGATCCACGCCACCCGGCCGTCCTTCGGGCGATCGATCGCAGCGTCGAGGCCGCCCACGCGAGCGACGCCTGGATCGGGATGTGCGGCGAGATGGCTGGCAATCCCGACGTGACGGAGCTGCTTGTCGGGCTCGGGCTCGACGAGCTGAGCATGAGCGCCGTCACGATCCCCGACGTGAAGGCGAACGTCGAGGCGACTGACGACGAGGCGGCACGCCAGGTGGCACAGCGGGCGCTCTCCGCAACCACGAAGGCAGAAGTGATCGAGATACTGAGTGATACACAATGAAACTCGTCGCAGTCACGTCATGTCCGACAGGTATCGCACACAGCCAGATGGCCGCCGAGGGCCTCGAACAGGCCGCCGAGGAACTCGGTCACGAGATCAAAGTCGAAATCCAGGGCGCGATGGGTGCCGAGAACGAACTGACCGACGATGACGTCGCCGACGCCGACGCCGTCATCATCGCGGCCGACACCGCCGTCAGCCGGGACCGTTTCGAGGGCAAACCACTCGTCAAATCGCCCGTCAAAGACGGTATCAACGACGCAGAAGGACTGATCCGGCAAGCCGTCGAGAAAGGGGGCGGCGGGGCGGAAACGGCGTCCGGGACGACCGAGACGGCCGACGAGGAGTCGGCGGTCGAACACGAACCACCAGCGGGCGACGAAGTCGGTGAGACGGATGAGACAACCACGACCGCCGGAGCCGAAGGTAGCGAGGACGAAAAGGAAAACAGCGGCGGGATCGTGGCCAAGCTCAAGTCTCTGTTCAGGGGCGCGGCCGAACCCTGATCGTCTCGGCTCGAAAGCGGGTGAGAACTTCCCCGACCCCGAGAGGTCGCTTCCGAGTCGCCTACAGTTTTACCCCCCGAGCCAATAGCACGTCTCGATGACTGACGACGAGGTTTACGAGGGGCTGGCGGACGTGACGGTGACGGAGACGCGGCTGAGCGATATCGACGGCGAGGCGGGACAACTGTGGATCGCGGGCTATCCCGTCGGGAAACTCGCGGCGAACGCGACCTACCCCGAAACGGTCCACCTCTTGCTGTACGATCGGTTGCCAGACGCCGAAGAACTGGAATCGCTCGAGGATCGACTCTGCTCTTACCGGACGCTGCCGGAGCCATGTAAGGACGCTGTCGTGGCGGCCGCCCAGCGCGGTGCAGGGCCGATGGCTGCCCTGCGAATGGGGGCGGCGACGGCGACGGCTGTCGAGCCCAACGATCCCGAGGCTGACGCCTTGCGATTGATCGCCCGGTTGCCGACGATCACGGCGACATACTGGCGGGTGCTGTCGGGCGAGGAACCGCTCGAACCGCGCCTCGATCTCGGGCACGCTGCGAACTACCTCTACATGCTGACCGGTGAGGAACCGACCGACGCCCAGGTCGAGGGATTGGAGACGTACCTTACCGCGGTTGTCGATCACGGGCTCAACGCCTCGACGTTCACCGCGCGAACGATCGTCTCGACGGAGTCGGAACTCGTCTCGGCGATCACCGGCGCGATCGGCGCGCTGCGGGGCGACCTCCACGGCGGCGCGCCCGATCTGGTGCTGGAGATGCTCGAAGACCTCGAGGCCGCCCCAGACCCGCGTGCCGATCTCGAAGCGCGTCTGGCGGCGGGCGAGCGGCTGATGGGCTTTGGTCACCGGGTCTACGGCGCGCGCGACCCCCGCGCCGCGGTCCTCGAGGACGCCGCGGCCGCGTTTTACGAGGGAGAAGACGATTTCTTCGCGGCGGCAAAAGAGATCGAAGACATCGCAACCGAGCTCCTGGCCGAGCACCGACCTGACCTCGATCTCGAGACGAACGTCGAGTTCTACACTGCCGTGTTGCTCTCCGGTGTTGGGATCCCGCCGGAGCTGTTCACGCCGACGTTCGCCATCTCGCGGGTCGCCGGCTGGAGTGCTCACTGCCTCGAACAGCTCGAGGACAACCGCCTGATCCGCCCGCGAAGCGCGTTCGTCGGTGAACACGATCGGGAGTGGACACCGGTCGAGGAGCGGTAGGTTCCCAAGTGCGACACCCTACAACCGGCCGAACCTGCTCCCTTCCGACCGGTTTTACTCGTCGTCCTCGAGGGACGACTATGAGCGTCGATACTGACAACGGCGAGACAGCGATCGAGACGGTCGATCGACTCGCAAGCGAGTTGGGCGAGGCGATCGCCGACCTGCCGGAACACGAGGCCTTCCGTGAAGCAAAGGCCGCCGTCGAGGCCGATGAGGAAGTCCAGGAACACATCGCGACCTTCGAGCGCAAGCGCGAGGAGTTCCAGCGTGCCAGAGAGCGTGGCGAGGCCAGCGAACTCGATCGCCGAGAACTCGAGGCCGCCCACGAGGAACTGCAGTCCCTGCCAGTAATGGAGGAGTATCTGCAGGCCCAGAGTGCCCTCGAGCGGCGTCTCGGCCGGGTCGATTCGGCGATCTCGGCGGAGCTGGCCGTCGACTTCGGTGAGAAAGCTGGCGGTTGCTGTCAGCACTAGGCTGGGCTGGCCCTTCGCTACCCCGTAACGTTTAGCCCGTTTCGGATCACCACTCTGAGTATGGTCAGCTCCGACTGGGGCCAGTGGCTCCCCGAGGCAGTGGCGAAGGCCTCACCCGACGGCGTCGCGATCTGGTATCTCGGCTGTAACGGCTTCGTCCTCAAGGATTACGCGGGGACGACACTGTTCATCGATCCCTACCTCGGGACGGGCGATCCCCCACGAACGGTCCGGATGCTCCCGGTGCCGTTCGAACCGTCAGACGTGTGCACCGCTGACGCGATCCTCGCGACGCACGAACACGTCGATCACGTCCACGGCCCGAGCCAGGCACCCATCCTCTCCGGGACAGGAGCGAGCTTTCACGCGCCGAGGGCGAGCCTGGCTGTGACCGAGGCGGAAGCGTGGACAGACAACTGGGACGTGAGTGACGAACAGCTCTCGCCCGTCGAAGTCGGTGACACCGTCGAAATCGGTGGGTTCACGGTGCACGTCGAACCAGCGAACGACCCGGACGCCGAGGAGCCTGTCTCGTACGCCATCGAACACGAGGTGGGGACGTTCTTCCACGGCGGGGATGCTCGACCCGGAGCGTTCGAGACGATCGGGGAGCGCTACGACATCGACCTCGGCGTGCTTGCGTTCGGCAGCGTTGGCATGGTCCCCGAGACGATCGGGGAGAAGCCGACGCGGACACGCTGGTACAGCGACGAGAACGAGATTGTCGAAGCCGCAAACGAACTCCGACTGGATGCCCTGTTGCCGAGCCACTGGGACATATGGAAAGGAATGACCGCAGATCCGACGGCGCTGTACGATCACGTCCGGTCGTTCCCCTATCCCAAGCGACTCGATATCGTCGAGATCGGTGACCGCATCGACTTATAGACCAATCGTCACCTCGCGGCAGAAGTAACTTTAATACGATTGGTCGACCGACGTATGTTCATGAGCAACACGCAGACCTACGAGTCGGTGAACGTTTCCTTGGATGGGGTGACCGTAGTCAAGCGGTTCGAAGCAGACGAGTTCCCGGTGCCGGCGATCGCATTCAATATCCAGTCGGCCCGGACGGAGTCGGTGACGATCACGCTAACCGACAGCGTCCCTGAAGAGGTGGCTGTCGAGGACCTGGGCTTTCATCCGGAATACGGCAGCGAGTACTGGACCATCGACGGGCAAACGATTATTTTCGAGCGCGAAATCGACCCTGACTCGGAGTACACGACCGTCTACGGTATCCGCGCGACCGGGACCGATGACGTCGAGAAATTCCTGACGGAGCCGACCATAGAGTCTGTCGATCCGCCACTGGAGGACGACGACGATCTGGTCGAGGACGCCAACAGTGACGTCGTGCGTGACGTCATCGCGGGCGAAAGTGACAGCGTCCCCGGACTCGAAGAGACAGACGACGAAGAGATCGAGACGCTGAATCTCACGGATCCGAACGAACCCGACGAGGACCGTGGCGGATCGAGTGCCAGCAACGACGGTGCCGAACCAACCGTCGATGGGGTCCAGCCCGGTGCCGTCGCCAAGACTCTCGCCGCGGAGATCCGCCAGGACCACGTCGACGACGCGACGCTCTCGGTGCTGGAAGAGGAACTCGACCTCGGTGGCTCGGAGACGGACGAGGGGGCCGTCGACGCCAGGATCCAGCACCTTCAAAACGAGGTCGCCGACCTCTCGGCCTATACAACCGCCATAGAGGAGTTCCTCGACGAGAACGGGCAGGGAGAGGAACTCATCGAGGAGTTCCAGGCACGCCTCGAGGACTTCGAGGGCGAGTTACAGACAGTCGACAGTGAACTCGACGAAGTCCGTGGGGACATGACCTCGGTTCGGAACACCGTTGAGGACAACGAGGAGACAGTTGGGGATGTCGAGGCAGCGCTATCCGATCTGGAAAGCGAGATCGAAGAGGTCAAAGAGCAGGTCGGCGATACCGGCGATCTGGACGAACGTCTAGAGGACATCCGCGGTGATATCGAAGACCTAGAGGAGTGGCGCGAACAACTCTCCTCGGTCATCGGCGGCGCTGAGTAGAGTCCGAAGCTGGCCACCGCGGAGTCCGTCGCTCGAAACCACGTCTGTTTTACCAGCTCCCGCGTACGCTTGCGTAATGACGACCGTGCGGATCGCCGTCCCGCGGAAGGGCAGACCCCTCGAAGCCGTGCTGGAACGGATCGCGGCCAGAACGGGGATGACCGCTCTCGCCGACGATATCATTTCGACCCTGCGCTACGAGAAGGCCATCGCCAAGGGCGAGCAGACCTCCGAGACGGCTGTCTACGACCGACTGGCCGAATACAGCGATGCGTCGGACCCGACTGCCCCGGAATTTTCGCTGTTGCGGGACGATCGGGAGTCGATGCCGCGACGGATCGTCTTCGACAGCGTCATGCTCCCGACCGACACCGTGGATATCCAGTTGATCGGCCGGGAAGAGCCGTTCCGAGCGCTGCGCAAACACGAATTCGCACTTGGGTTCGACAGCGCCGACCTCGTCCTCGAAGAAGTTGTCCAGCTAGAGCCGGAGCCGCTCACGGCGGTCACGGCGCTCAACGAACGGATCGATCCCCGCGACACCGATGTTCGCGTCTCCATGGGTCTCGGTGACACCGTCTATCACACGCTGCTGGCGACGCCAGCTGTCGCTCGGTCCCTAACAGGGGACCTCGATCGTTCCGCAGCCGCGGCCTACGAGGGTGGGCTCTGTCTCTCGCCGCGGTACGAACGACTGGTCGAGGCGGTTCTCGGCACGCGTGCCACCGATGGGATCGAGTTTCGCCATCCCGACCGCGAGCAGTCAGAGGAGGCCGCCATCGCCGAGACGGGTCTTGGAGTGTATCTCACGGTGAGTGGCTCGACCGCCCGCGATCACGGCTTGGTCGTCGGCGAGCGGCTGTTCCCGAGCGAGACCGTCCTGCTGGAGAACGTCGCCGAGTCGCGGCCGGGTGTCGATCGTGTCCGTTCGCTCCTCGAAGACGCCGTCGACGATACCGTGTTGGCCGTACAGTGAGACATTGCTCTCGACTTCGGTCCGGTAACGCAGGAGGGGGAGTTAGTCCTGCTGGACGGCGAATCCGCCGATGCGTACCGTCTGCTCGATCGCCGCCCTGTCCTCGCCCCGCAACGCCACCTCTATGGACCGGGGTGTTTCCCCTGACGGGAGAGTCCACTGGGCGACGACTGAATCCGTCCCGTTTTTCGAGAGGCGATCGCTGGTCACCGTCTGTTCCAGGACTGTCCCTTCGCCGGTCGTCACCGGCCCGAACGTGACCCGTGTCGGACTGTTCCCGTGATTGGCCACGTTGATACTGACAGTGAACAGCCAGCCGTCGTCGGATGCCTGGATCGAACCCGACTCGATCGTTGCGGCCGCTTCACTCCCCTCGACGCCGGACAGCAAGTCCTCGCCGACGCCGAGCGCGTCGGGCGTCGGAGTAGCCGCGTCGTTGGCGCTGCCGAAGTGCTGGCCGAACAGGCCGAAGAACGTTATCCCTTCGATGATGACAGGAATGGCTATCGCGACGACGAGCAACACCTTCGCGAGTGTCGTTCGATTCATCGGTTTGGAGTGTCTGAGACGACGGTCAGACGGGGAAGCCCGGGCTACCGGGGGAGAGCACGCCGTCGCCGAGCATGCCGGCAAGCGGCGGGCCGTAGGCGATCAGGATGAGCACGATTGCGATCGCTGCCCACAGCTTGAGGTTGTCCAGCACCCGCGGTGAACTCTCGGGGCCCGACAACGCCGGCGGGAGGTGGCTGTTGACCTCGAGGGTCCCCCGGCCGCGTTCGGCGAGCCACGTCCCGATCATGACCGTCATAAACATGCTGAGGGCGACAAAGAGGATCGTCCCGCCGAGCACGATCTGGAGTTGCATCTCGCCCATCCCGCCAACCACGTTCGGGAACGTCGCGTCGACGACGTTATATTCGGGTTCGGCCGTCCGCCGAGGAACACCCGCCAGCCCCGCCCGGTGCATGGCGTTTGACATCAGCGTCATGCCGATGAACCAGACGTAGGGCTGGACGGTCGCCAGGGTGCGGTGCTGGAGGCGCTTGCCCGTGATCTGTGGGACGAGCCAGTAGGAGACGGCCATGAACGTCAGTGCCGCCGCAGTGCCGACGGTGAGGTGGAAGTGTCCTGGGACCCACAGCGTGTTGTGGATGAGGTAGTTGATGTTCATCCCGGCGTTGATCATTCCGGAGAACCCGCCGGCGGCGAACATGATCCCAGCCAGCGCACAGCCCGCGAAGGCCGGGTTGTCCCACGGGAGCTTCCACAGCCAGCTGACGTAGCCTTTCCCGCCGCGCTGGCGAGCACCGTGTTCCATGCTCGCCACGACGGTGAACGCTGTCAGTAAGCTCGGAAGGAGCAGGAACATCGTATTCGTCATCGCAATGAACTTGAAGCCTTCGGGGATGCCGGGGTCGACGTACTGGTGGTGGAATCCCACCGGCGTCGAGAGGATGACGAACAGCACGAAGACGATCCGGGCGAGTGTGTCGCTGAGGAGGCGCCCGCCGGCGAGTTTCGGCAGGATCGTGTACCAGACGAAGTAGGCCGGCATCAGCCAGAAGTACACGACGGGGTGGCCGAAGTACCAGAACAGCGTCCGGGTCAGCAATGGATCGACTTCGCTGATCAGCCCCAGCGACCACGGAATCAGGAAAACGAGGACCTCGACGGCGACGCCGACCGTCGAAACGTACCACATGATCATCGTCGTCAGGACCATGAACGTCTGGAGCGGGATCCGCTCGTCCCCGTTGTCCTTACGCCAGCGCCAGTACTGGCGGAACCAATCAAAGCCAGCGATCCAGGAGCCGACGATCAACAGTGTGACACCGATATAGAAGACCGGACTGGCCTGCAAGGGCGGATAGAACGTGAACAGGACGTCGGCGCTGAGCGGGAGTTCCGGGACGAACCCGCCCAGGATTGAAACAGCCGCCAGGACCGTCCCGATGAGCATGACGAGGAACCACGACCACGTCAGTCTGGGGTTGGGCAGCGATCGTTCCAGACTGTTCGTGACGCCCCAGGTGAACAGTCCAGTGATGAAGAAGGTCGTAAACACCAGCGCCAGCAACACGCCATGGCCGGTGAGGACGGTGTAGTAGTCGGTCGAGCTGATCAGCCCGCGGAAAAAGCCCGTCCGGTGGGCGGCCTGTATCAGGCCGAACAGGCCGCCGATCGACAGCGCCGCGAACGCGACGCCGAAGTTCGCGCGCACTACTTTCGCCGCGTCGGGGTAGTCGTCGACGTATGCCATATCAGGATCCCTCCGGGCCGTCGTATTCGGACTGTGGGACGACTTCGAGCGTCCCCTCCATCGTGTGATGGCCGCCGCCGCAGTACTCGTGACAGACGATACCATAAGAGGCAGATTCGTCGAACTCGACGGTCATCTCCGAGACCTGTCCGGGAATGACCATCGTGTTGACGTTCGTACCGGCGATGTTGAACCCGTGCGTGACATCCGCGCTCGTGACGTAGAACGTCACGGTGCTCCCGGCGGGTATCTCGATCGGCTGGCTCGTCCCCGGGGAGAACTGGAACTGCCGGGCGACGACGTAGATGTCGTACTCGTTGGGACCGGTCTGGCGGACACCGGGGTCGTCGAATGCAGTACCTGACTCGCTCGTGGCGACCTCGCTGGCCTCAATCGTGCCGCCGGAGGCGTCGACCATTTTCACACCCGGTCCTAGCGCGCCGTAGGCGATCGTCGCGATGAATCCGACGATCAACACCAGCGCGATCGCGATCCAGACTTTCTCGAAGCGATGTATCTCCATATCTGATCCCTCCTAGCCGATCACCGTCGGGCCCCGCCCGAGGAACTCCACGAAGTACATGAACACCCACAGCAACACGACCAACACGAGGTAGCCGAGGACGAGCGAGAGCGTCCCGAACGGATCGTACTCGTCGTGTTCGATCGCCGTCTCGGGGCCCTCGACTGGCGCTTCTTCGGCCCGGGGTGGCCCCTGTTCGACTTCGTCGACCCGCTGCAGCTGTTCGCGAGTCGCCTCGCTCGGGCCGGTCGGACCGTCGCCACGCCGGTACCGCAGGAATGCCCCGAAAATCAGCGGCGACACCAGCGCCAGGCCGAAGCTCCCGACGAGGAGCCAGGCCTCTCGGGTGAGACTGATGCCACCCGAGCCACCACCGCCAGCGTCGGATCCAGCGCCCATATCTCCGACGACGATCGCCCCTTTCATGCCGACCGCGAGGTGTGGATTGCAGTAGTACTTCGAGATCCCCGTCTCTTCGAAGGTATGCTCGAACGTCGTCCCCGCCTCGACGACGGGGTCTCCCGATCTGTAGGAGTCGTCGTCGGCGACGACGTTGTGGGCGTTCCCTTGACCGGTCCACTCGAAGACGACCGTCGTCCCGGGGTCGACCCGGACGGCGGCCGGCCCGAACGCCCAGTTGCTTCCGTTGCCTTCGACTCCGACTTTGACAGTGACTTCGTCCTGTCCGCGCCGGTCAACGATCCCATCGAAGTTCGAGACGTCCGAGAACCAACCGCCGAAGTCCACGCCGTTCTGTCCGGCGGCCGTGCCGGCACCAGCCACACAGGCTGTGCCGACTGCCGTTCCAGCAGCCCCGCGGAGGAATCCACGCCGTGTTGTCTCGGCCCCGGCATCGCTGCTCATGGGGCTGTCACCTCCCGATACTCGTGATCCGATCGGCACCCGAAAGCGCGCCTGGTTCGTCCGTCGCGCACCGAAACGGGCGCCGTCGGCGGCCCCACCTGCGAGGGGTGGTCGCGCACCATGCGCGATAGCTTTCCCCTCTACCGTATAAAACCAGCCTTCTCTTGTAATCCCATGAAATGAGGGGTTGGGTTTTAAGCACTCGAACCCGAACGCCCGCCCATGGAACTCGACGTTCGTGTCTATCCCCTGATCGCGCTGCTTGCGCTCGTCCCGGTCGCGGCGTTCGTCCAGGGTCGTTCGATGCTGGCGGTATTATCGCTGGTCAGCGTGCTCGTGATCGCCGGATCACTGTCGCTGCTGTTCGGCATCGTCAGACCAAACGGGGGCGAGCCGTCGGCGTGAGTGGCCGGTCAGTGAGCGGGGGCTCACTTCGTTCGAGTATGCGCTCACCCGAGCTATCCTCTCTGCACCAGGCATGGCCGGCGCGCTGACTGATCCGACGCTGGCCGTCCTCTTCGCCGTCGGGTTCTTCGGCGGGGCCCACTGCCTGGGGATGTGTGGCCCACTGGTAATGCTGTACGGCGACCGGATGACTGGCCAGACGGATCGCGGCCCGAGCTTCCACGAACTCCGCCAGCACGGGCTGTTCAATCTCGGACGCGCCGGTAGTTACGCCGCGATCGGTGGCCTGCTCGGGACCGTCGGCGCGCTCGCGTCGGGGGTCGCTGGCGTCGCCCCGCTGGCCACCCAGTTGCGGGCGACGACGGGCGTGCTCGTGGGCGCGGCGATCGTCTTCGTCGGCCTGGAATACGTCCGATCCGGGACGAGCCCAGCCAGCGGTTCGCTCCCGATCGTCGGCCCGGCCTTCGAACGGGTGACGGCCGTCCTCGCGGAACGTGTCGATCGCCTCGCGGACGGTCCCGGAATCGTCGCGCTCGGAGCCGTTCACGGGCTGCTGCCCTGTCCGCTGTTGTACCCTGCGTACCTCTACGCGCTTACGACTGGATCGACACTCAGGGGCGCGCTTGCACTCGGCGCGCTGGGGTTAGGAACTATCCCGGCGCTGTTCGCCTACGGGACCGCGTTCCAGTCACTTTCGACGGGGACGCGAAAGCGCCTCCACCGCGCGCTGGGCGTGGCCTTCGTCGTCCTCGGGACCATCCCGCTCGCCCGCGGACTCACGCTGTTCGGTCTCGCTGTTCCCCATCTCCCGCTACCGATGTCGCCCACTCTCTCGTGAGCATGTCCGAAACCTGCACCCTCTGTGACCTGCCGACGCCCGACCCGCCGGTGACCGGCGAGGCCGTCGACGGAACGTTCTGCTGCCGGGGCTGTCTCGAAGTCGCGCGCACGCTGGAAGACGTCGAGGACGTAGACGCCGAGACAGCCAGCGAAGCCATCGAGACAGGCGACGCGAACGCCGTCGACGGGGAGACAGCTTACCTCTCTGTCGAAGGGATGCACTGTGGGACCTGTGAGGTGTTCGTCGAGTCCCAGGCGGTCGAGATCGAGGGCGTCGCCGCTGGGGAGGCCAGTTACCCTTCGAACACCGTCAAAGTCGTTTACGACGAGGAACGGACCGACGCGGCCTCGATCGCCGAGACGATCTCGGGGCTGGGCTATCGCGCGAGTGAACGCGAGCAGGGTGATCGCGACACGGAAACGATCCAGCAAGGACGGCTACTTGTCGGTGGGTTCTTCGGCATGATGACGATGGTCTGGTACCTCCTCTTCCTCTATCCTGCATATCTCGGGCTGGAGGAGTTCGTTCTGCTCGATCCCGCGGGACCGGCCGGTGCGTACCTGCTGGCAAACGTCTGGATCATGGCGACGATCGTCCTGGGCTATACTGGCTTTCCGATCCTCCGCGGGGCGTACGTCAGCCTGCGGGCCGGCCATCCCAACATGGACCTGCTTGTGGCGCTTGCGGCGACAACCGCCTACGTCTACAGCGCTCTGGCGTTCGTCCTCGGACAGACGGAGCTGTACTTCGACATCACCGTCGTCGTGATCGTGGTCGTGACGCTGGGGAACTACTACGAGAGTCGCATCAAACGCCGGGCCGCCGCCGGTCTTGGCGAACTGACGGCCCAGCAGGTCGAGCGGGCGCGCCGCCGGACAGCCGACGGGACCGAGACGGTCAGCGTCGATTCGCTGGAGGCGGGTGAAGAAGTCGTCGTCGAGAGTGGCGAACGCGTTCCGGTCGACGGTACTGTCCGCGAGGGAAGCGCCGCCGTCGATGAGTCGCTGGTGACCGGCGAGTCCTTACCCGAACGCAAGGAACCCGGCGACGCAGTGATCGGCGGATCGCTGGTGACCGACGGCGGGTTCGTCGTCGCGGTCGCAGAAGACGCCACGAACACTCTCGACCGGTTGGTGGATCACCTCTGGTCGATTCAAAGTTCGCGGCCGGGCGTCCAGCGGCTGGCCGACCGGATCGCCGCGGTGTTCGTCCCGGGGGTGCTCGTACTCGCCATCCTGGCTTTCGTCGTCCACCTGGCGCTCGGTTCCCCCCCGACGGCAGCACTACTGACGGGGCTGGCCGTCCTCATCGTCTCCTGTCCGTGTGCGCTCGGGTTGGCGACGCCACTAGCGGTGGCATCGGGGATCCGTGCCGCCCTCGAACGTGGGATCGTCGTCACGAGTGGCGCAGCTTTCGAACGAGCGGAGGCCGCGGACGTTGTCGCTTTCGACAAGACGGGGACACTCACGACGGGTCGACTGACGCTGCTGGAGACGCCAGACGTGGACCCGCTCCGATCGGCAGCGGCCGTCGAGCAGTTCGCTGACCACCCGATGGCCCAGGCCCTGGTCGAGGCTGCCGAGGGACCACTACCAGAGGTGACGGACGTCGAGACCTATCCTGGCCGCGGGGTGGGCGGCACAGTCGATGGCGACCCCGTGCTGGTTGGCTCACTCGCGCTGTTTGAGGAACAGGGCTGGGCGGTCCCAAATGCAGTGTGGGAACGAGCAGAGACGGCTCGCGAGCGGGGATCGATCCCGGCGGTGATCGGCAGGAACGGGGAAGCCCAGACCGTTGCTGTCGCAGGCGACGAACCGCGCCCCGAGTGGGACGGGACCGTCGAAGCTCTGGCTGCGGATCACAGGGTCGTCGTCATCACGGGCGACAGCGAGCGAGCAGCCGCCCGCTTTCGCGAGCACCCGGACGTCGATCGGGTCTTCGCGGGTGTCCCGCCGGAGGCGAAAGCCGAGACGGTCCGCCGACTGGGGGCGAATGGAACCGTTGGGATGGTGGGCGACGGCAGCAACGACGCGCCGGCCCTGGCCGCGGCGGATCTGGGGATCGCCATGGCCAGCGGCACCGAACTCGCGGCCGATGCCGCCGACGCCGTCGTCACGGACGACGACCTCGGTCGTGTCCCGTCGGTGTTCTCGCTACTCACCGGCACACGGCGCCGCATCAAGCAGAATCTCGCGTGGGCGTTCCTCTACAATGCGATCGCGCTGCCGATCGCAGTCAGTGGACTGTTGAATCCGCTACTGGCCGCAGTCGCGATGGCGACCAGTAGCCTCCTCGTGGTCGGGAACTCCGCCCGATCGCTGTCCTGATCGGTGCGATCGCAGTCAGTCGATCGGTTCGTATTACCGAACGATCGTGACCGGGACCGACGAGCGCCGGAGGACCCGCTCGGCGACACTGCCGAGGATGAACCGCGAGATCCCCTCGCGGCCGTGGCTCCCCATCACGACGAGATCGACCGACTCCTCGTCGGCGCACTCGACGATGCTCGAAGCCGGGCGACCGACGACGAGTTCCTCGCCAACGACCGTGAGACCGGCCTCTTCAGCTGTCTCGCGAGCGTCAGCGAGAATGTCTTGGCCCCTGTTTGTTGCTTCCCCCGGGGCGTCGTCCCAGTAGCCCGGCAACGACGTCCAGTCGAAGTCGTGGCTCGACTCGACGTGATCGAGAGCATACAGCAGATGCACCGATGCGTCCGGGAACTCGTTCGCGACGAAGGACAGCGCCCGCACCGAAAGCGGCGAGCCGTCGACCGGGACGAGTACGGACTCGATCATATTTTCTGTGGGACGGACACATACATCAAGGTTCGCCCTCGACGACCGCAATCCAGACACTCGAAGTCAGTCGGCGACAGCGACGATCACGTTCGCCAGCAGCGGCGCGCTCGCGCCACCGACCGTCCAGACCATCGCATAACGGTTGAACAGCCCCCCGCTGGGTGGGATAGAGGTGACGCAACGCCGGCCGGTCCAGCGCGCGGACGACCCCGTCCGCAGTCCCCTGGACCAGCAACAACCCGAGAAAGAGCACGTCGATCGGTGCGGTAGCCATCGATAGCAACGCGACGATCGCCACTCCAAGACCGCCCAGGATCGTCTGCCAGACCGGAAGATGTCCAGCAAGTAACCCGATCACTCGGACAGCGAGCAGGAGGCCGTGGTCCCCGCCGGTGCGACCAGGCCAAGAACAGGCTCGGCGATGTCGAACGCGTCGGCGACACGGGGCAACACTGGCCCCCGCATCTGGAAGGCAAGGGTGTCCCCGACGACAAACACGAAGATCGCGGCGGTCCAGCGCTGTCTATCGTTCACAGGCCGGGATACGCCCGAGCGGTGAAAATACTCATCACTCGTCGCGATCGCAAGCCATCACCGGACGGTCGTGACGGGCACGGGAGCGTTCCGGAACACTTTCTCGGCGACGTTCCCGACGAGTATGCGATCGACCAGCGAGCCGCCGTGGGTCCCGATGACGACCTGATCGAACTCCTCCGAACGCTTGATGATGGCCTTTGCAGGACTTCCCATTCCAACGTCAGTCTCGATCTCACGATCGTGCTCCGCAGCGATTCCCCTGGCTCGATCCAAGACGGCTTTGGCCTGGTTCTCTTTGGCTGCCTCCAGATCGCCTTCCATGGCGAGACTCATCGCCTTGCCCATCCACGGCGACGGTTCGCCCACCACATGAAAGACCGTGATCTCGTCGCTCGGATAGTGCTCCAGGGCATATTCGAGCGCCCGTTCGGCCATCTCGGAGTCGTCCATTGCGACAAGTACCCGTTCGGTCATGCTGGGATGTACGACACCCAACACGATAAAGACTGACACGTGCGCTGCCCGGGATCCGAAACCAGAGACCACCACTTATACGATTCACCGGGTCAACCGTCCAGTATGCTCGACGTACTCTTGCTTCTTGGCGTCCTCGTTGCGACCTTTGTCGGGTTCAATATCGGCGGTTCCTCGACCGGCGTAGCCTGGGGCCCCGCAGTCGGCGCGCGCCTCATCAACAAGACGGCCGCAGCAGGGTTGATGACGGTCTTCGTCTTCGTCGGCGGCTGGACCCTCGGGCGAAACGTCATCGACACGCTGGGCGGTGATCTCGTCCCGGAATTCTCGCTGACGGCGAGTATCGTCGTCCTCGCGTTCATCGGGTTGGGGATGCTCGTCGCCAACGTCTACGGCGTGCCCGTCTCGACATCGATGACCGCCGTCGGGGCGATCTCCGGGTACGGCTTCGCGACGAACACGCTCGATCGGGCGGCGCTGGGTGGCATCGTCGTCTGGTGGCTCATCGCACCGATCGTCGGCTTCTGGTGTGGAAGTCTTATCGGCCGGTACATCTACCCGTATCTCGATTCGCGGGTGTCAATCCCGCAATCTGAGGGCCCGTTGCTCACGTATCGGTGGTCGACAATCATTCCCGTCCCACAACTCGGCCCTGGAACGACGATCCGAGAACTGTACAGTACGGTTCTCGTGTTGCTCATCGCCTGTTACATGTCATTCAGCGCGGGAGCGAGCAACGTCGCTAACGCCGTCGCGCCGCTGGTCGGCGGTGGGAGCCTGGACTTGGAGGTGGGGATCGCCCTCGGGACAGTCGCAATCGGAATCGGGGCGTTCACGATCGCCCGGCGGACGATGGAGTCGGTCGGCAACGACATCACGGATCTGCCGATGCTGGCCGCGATGGTGGTCATGGTCGTCGCCTCGACGATCACGACCTTCCTCTCGTGGATCGGGATTCCGATGAGTCTCGCCATGGCGACGATCATGACGATCATCGGCCTCGGATGGGGTCGAGCAACGCGGACCTCAACCATTCCGGAACTGGTCACTGGCGAAGCCAAGACCAACGTCTCGGTCGATACACTGGCTGCAGAGACGCCTGCCGACCCACAACCGATCGGCGAGGAGGATCCCGGAGAGATTTCGACGGCCACCCAGTTGTTCGATCCGGGAACAGTCGTCCGGTTCGTGTCTTTCTGGATTATCGGCCCCAGCATGGCCACGCTGCTCTCGTTTTCCTTTTTCATCCTCTTCTGAGAGTGCCACCGTGGGGTGCACCTGACGGGATATCCGTTCATCTCGGACCGACCCCAGCCACCTAAGGCCCTGCAGGCCTCCGATTCGACACTGAGTGATCGACGTGGGCGGAACTGACGATCTGACAGCCGAGGAATCGCTCGCGGTCGCCCGCGAAGCCGCCGAATCCGGGGCCGAAGTCGCCTGCCGGTACTTTCGGGAGGGCATCGCAAACGACTACAAGCGCGATCGGATGGATCCAGTGTCGAAAGCCGATCAGGAGGCACAGGATCGAATCGTCGAAGCCCTGCGCGAGCGCGATCCGGCGGCCGCGATTGTCGGCGAAGAGAACGACGCTCGCAAGACGGTACCCGACTCGGGCACAGCCTGGATCATCGACCCGATCGACGGAACGAACAACTTCGTCCGGGACAACCGTCTGTGGGGCATCAGCCTCGCCCGGACGGTCGACGGTGATCCGGTTGCCGCCGCGACCGCGCTCCCGGCGATCGGCGATACCTACGCCGCTGGCGATGGCAGGGTCGAACGCAACGGCCTCGAATGTGGGGTTAGCGACCGGACGGACCCGTCGTCGCTGATCGCCGCGCCGATCTTCGGCCTCAAACAGCGTGACCGGGACGACTACGACGCGGTGACCGGCTACATCCATCACGAACTCGGTGATCTCCGTCGACTCGGGAGTGGCCAGACTTCGCTGGCGTTGGTTGCCTGCGGTGAACTCGACGCCGCGATCTCGACCGTCCGGATGACCGCCTGGGACACCGTCGCCGGTGCGCACATGGTCCGGGCAGGTGGCGGCCGTGTCACCGATCTCGCGGGCGATCGCTGGCGACACGACAGCGACTCGCTGATCGCCACGAACGGCGAGATCCACGAGGAGGTTCTGTCTGAACTGCGCGATCGTCTCGATGGAGAACGGATCTAGATCCGTCGTCGGGCACTCGCGGTCGGTTCGTCCTCGAAGAACTGCTTGACGATCTTCTCTTCGGCGCGGTGGAGCGTCTCGCTACAGGTCGATTTGGCCATGTCCATTGCGTCGGCAAGTGCGGTGAGCGTACACTCACGCGGGGTATCGTAATACCCTCTCTCGATGGCTGCTTTGACCAGTGTCGTCTGTCGCTCGGACAGGACTTGTTCGGGCTCGACGTGCTGGCGGAGTTGTTCGACGGTAAAGGAGATGCCCAGCGTCTCCAGTTGATCGCCGAGTTCCGAGAGTCGATCTTGGGAAGCCGTCAGTTCCCAGCGCGCCTCTCCGTCGCGGATGTCGAAGGGCAGTTCCAGTGGGATGCCGGAACCGACGATCGGAAAGAGCAAGAGTGGGTCAGTCGTTTCGAACTGGACGAGTGCCTGGTCGTCGTGCCGACCGAGTACCGCCAGATCGGTGACGGTCTCCTCGTCCTCGATCGCGCGAACGACCGCTGGCACGTCCGGGCCGTCAATCTCGACCAGTCCGACGCCGGACTCCTCGCCCTTCGGGAACGCAGAGAGCACGCGGATCCGCGAGTTGGGATGGTCCTGAGAGAGCGCTCCGATCCAGATCCGCCGGGGAATCGATAACGTCAGTGTCGCATGTACCATGTGGGGAACGTGTTCGGGGCCACGGAGGGTAGTTGTTCCGAACATGTTCGAACTCGTCCAGGAGACCGAACAGCTTCGACGACAGATTGAGGCCCCCAGGGGTCACCTCTGGAGACATGGAAGAAGTCACTGTCAGTCGGGACGTGGCGGCACCCCCCGAGGCGGTCCAGGCGGCGTTCGAGGACGTCGGGGCGTTCATGCGCGCCGCGGGATTCGACGAGGTCACGGTCGCGGACGACACCGTGACCGTCGGGCGGAATATCGGGCTGGCCGAACTCGAATTGACCCTCCGGTTCGTCGAGAGCGACGCCGCGTTGACCTACGAGCAGGTCGAGGGGATGTTCAAGACGATGACGACGACCTACCGCGTCGACGATCACCCGGACGGCGCGACTGTCACCGCGAGCACCGAATTTGCCCTCGGTGGGATGATCGGCTCCGCACTGGACGCGACGCTGATCAAGCGCCAGCGCACGAACGAACTCAAAGACCAACTCGCGTACCTTGAGCGGATGGCGACCGATGGGTGAGATTTCCGGCGCTGACAACGTGAGCAGGATGACCGTTGGGGCGAGAGTAACTCACTTACTGACAAGTACCTTCGTAAGTTCCCGGAGTGCAGGAATCGCGGCCCGTGTTTTAGGTCGTATTCCCAATCGCTGCAAGTCATCGAACGCCGTTGACGCCGTTTCGAGTGATGGCCTGCGATGGGCAGGGCGTTCGATCGGGGGACCGAATCGCCGAGCATGACTGTTCTCGAGGGAGTCGCTTCGATCAAAGACGAACCCATCGAGTGCCCCTATGACACCGTCGATTCCGACGCGCTGAACACGCTGATCGAGGCCGGCGGGGCCTCCGTTCAGTTCGAATACGAAGGCTACACAGTAGAGGTCACCGACGAGCGTGTCCGTGCGACCGACACTCGCTCCGTATAGCGATCGTTCTCACGCGCCTGCGCCGTGATTTCGTGGTGGCTTTAGATGACGGTCCAGTCCGCTTCGAATGCGTCGCGGGAGTCACGATCCGGGCAGAATGTCGCCCAGCGCGCCGCCGACCGACATCGGCAAGATTGCGGCGGCGAGTTCGCCGATGGCGACCAGTGGCTCGGACCACGTGAGCCGACCCCACATCGTCATCAACAGGAGTGCCGTCGTCGAGGCGATGACCAATACGCCGGCGAACCGCTGGGGGATGAATCCAAAGAGTGGATCGACCACGCGAACGTCCTGGATCTCGGCGACGTAGAGGATACCGAACACAAGCGCAAACGTGAATCCGACGGTCCCGATCAGGAAGGGCGGATAGGCTGCGAGAAACGCACCGACTTCACTCGTCCCACCCTCGACAAACATCGGGATCCCGAAGAGAACGCTTCCCAGAAGCGCCTCCGACGCGTCGGCGCGGTCGAACCCGGAGATGATGCGTCCGAACGATCCCTGCTGGCTCACTGACAGAGCGGTCTCTCTGACGGACTCGACGCGCTCACGTTCCTCCGGAGAATCGACGGTCGCCTCGAGTTCGTCGAGTTCCTCGACCAGATCGGCGACGTTGGGCTGTGTCGGTGGCGCGTCCGGATCAGATCCGGCGTCGATACTCATGGCCGTCGATACCGTCGCATGGCACATGAACGTATGCCGGTCAGCGGGCAGGATCAGTCCCGCCGGACGTCTGCGCCGATCGACTCGAGAACGTCGAAGAAATTCGGGAACGAGACGTCGACGTGCTCGGCCCCGCCGACGGTCGTCTCGCCATCGGCGACCAGGCCAGCGATCGCCAGCGACATCACGATCCGGTGGTCGCCGCGGCCGTCGACGACCGCACTCGATAGTTCGGTGTCGCCGCCGTGGATCGTCAGGGTGTCCTGTTGTTCGGTGAGATTAGCGCCCATCGCCCCGAGTTCCTCGGCCATCGCGCTGACGCGGTCGGTCTCCTTGTAGCGAACGTGTTCACAATCGACGATGCGAGTATCGCCGTCGGCGACCGCACCGAGGACCGCGATCGTCGGCAAGAGATCGGGCGTGTCCGCGACGCTGACCTCGACGCCCGAAAGGGTCGACTGCCTGACAGTGATCTCGCCCGCATCACGGTCCCAGTCGATGTCCGCACCCATTCGTTCGAGAACATCGACGATCGCCGAATCCCCTTGCGCACTCGGATGGGCGCTGGTGACCGTCAGCTCGTCCGGCGCGGCGAGCGCGCCCGCCGCAAGCAGATAGGACATCGAGGAGAAGTCACCGGGGACGGCGTACTCTCCGCCCGCGGGATCGTAGGTCTGTCCGCCCGGCACTTCGAATCCGTCGGCCGTCGACTCGGCCTCGACGCCGAACGCGTCGAGGACTTCGACCGTGATATCGACGTACGGCGCGGACTTCAATTCGGTCTCCAGGTCGATCGTGACCCCGTCATCGGTCATTGCGCCGGCCATCAACAGAGCGGTGATGTACTGTGAGGAAACGTCGCCCGGAATCGAGACCGATCCACCGTCGATAGGTCCTTTCACGACCAGTGGCGCCTGGCCGTTGCCACGAGTACTCTCGGCCCGACCATCGAGCTGTTCGATCGCGTCCAGCAACGCGCCCTGCGGTCGTGAGCGGAGAGAGTCATCGCCAGTCAGCACCGTAACGCCGTCGGCCAGGGCGGCCGTCGCCGTCACCAAGCGCATCGTCGTTCCGCTGTTCGCGCAGTCGATCACGTCCCCTGGAACATCCGGTCGGCCGTCGAACCCCCTGATCGTAAGGGTGGCCCCGTGGCGATCAACGGTGCCGCCGTAGGCTTCGACGGCAGCCATTGTCGCCTCAGTGTCGGCACTGACCAGCGGATCACGAACAGTCGCGCTGTCAGCGTAGCCGGCGGCGAGGATCGCGCGATGCGTGTAGCTCTTCGACGGCGGGGCCTGGGCTGTCCCCGCGACCGTCGACTGAGAGATGTCTACGTCCATGCGCGAGTGGTCGGGAGGGGGCGACAAGAGGGTACCGGTGGCGCGATCGTATTCCTGGCACGATCGGTTCCTGAAACCACTTCACAGTTTGATCGAATTCGGCGTGAATCCGTCTCCGAATGGGCAGACTGTGTAAGCGACACCATATCTTTTTCTTTGAGAGCGTCTGTATACCAGGCATGCGCGAGTCGATTCGGGTACTACATATCGATGACGACCCGGAATTCGTCGATCTCGTCTCGACGATGCTCGAACGCGAGAGCGATCGACTCGCCGTCGTGACTGCCAACGACGCGAGCGAGGCTATCGACCGACTGGAGGACGACACTGTCGACTGTATCGTCAGCGACTACGAGATGCCCAGTCGAACTGGACTCGAGTTGCTCGAAGACGTACGGGAAACGCACCCGGATCTACCGTTCATTCTCTATACTGGACGCGGATCCGAGGCGGTCGCGAGTGAGGCCATTTCCGCCGGCGTGACCGACTATCTGGAGAAGACGGGCGGATCCGAGCAGTACACCGTCCTTTGCAACCGGATCGAAAACGCGGTCGAACAGCATCGAGCCAGCGAGCGCGCCGAAACTCTGGAGCGGATCAGAGAAGTTGTCCGGGACGTAAATCAAGCGTTGGTCCGCTCGAATAGGCGATCTGAACTCGAAACCCAAGTCTGTGAGATCATCACGAACGAAGGGCCATACGAGTTCGCGTGGATCGGCAAACCCGATTCGGAGGTGGAGTCGATCGAACCACAAGCTTGTGAGGGTGCCGGGGACGATTCCCTCGAATCTATCTCGCTCGATGACAGTCTGACGGCTCGTGGACCGACTGCCAGGGCGTTCGAGGAGGGCGAACTCATCGTCACGCAGTCGATCGCTGACGATGGGGCGTTCGACCCCTGGGGAGAGACAGCCCTGGAACGTGGGTTTCGATCGAGTGCTGCTGTCCCATTATCCTTCGAGGATGAACAATACGGCGTACTGACCGTCTACAGTAGCGAACGGGAACCGTTCGACGACACGGAGAAGGACCTACTGGGCGAACTCGGCGGCGACATCGGGCACGCACTCCATCGGATCGAACAGGAGCGGCGGTATCGGCGACTCTTCGAGGAGTCGGTCAACGCGATCGCCGTCCACGAACTCCGGACGGACGAGGACGGTCAGCCGATCGATTACGTCTTTCTCGACGTAAACGAAGCATTCGAGAACACGACTGGCCTCGAACGCGAGGAGGTTCTGGGCGAACGAGTGACGGACGTGTTGCCGGATCTCGATCCAGTGTTCATCGAACGATACGGACGAGTCGTTTTGGCGGACGAGCCGGTCCAATTCGATCACTACACCGAATCCCTGGATGCCCACTACGCCATTTCGGCCTTCCCGCTCGGCGCGGACCGATTCGTCACGACGTTCAACGACATCACGACGCTAGTCGAACGCGATCGGGAACTGGCCGAGACCAACACGCTCCTCTCGGCGCTGCTCGAGAATCTCCCCTTCGGTGTTCTCGTCGAGAACCCCGATCGGGAGATCATGGCTGCGAACCCGGCATTCTGTGAGATATTCGACTTTTCCGTCGGCTGTGAGGAACTGGTGGGTGAAGACTGTGCGGACGCCGCGGCGGACATCAGCGACGACCTCCAGCACCCACAGCGATTCATCGAGCGTATCGAGGAACTATTGGCCAACAGGGAGCCAACGCTGGACGAACACATCGAAATGGCCGACGGCCGAACCCTTTCCCGAAGTTACGTACCGTTCTCGATGCCTGACGGCGTAGGGGACCTGTGGCTCTATCAAGACGTGACTGCCCACGTCGACCGCGAGAGAGAGTTACAGCGGACGAACGACCGCCTCGAGACAGTCCGCGACCAACTCGAACTCGCCTTAGAGACGACCAACGCCTACACGTTCGACTGGCGACCCGAGGACAACGAGATTCAGCGGTACCCGACCTTCGCGGATGTCTTCGGTATCGACTCGGCGACAGTCGAGCCGGTCTTCGACGCGTACTTCGAGATTGTGCCGTCTGATCACTGCGAGAGAGTTAAACAGACAATCCAAGCCGCGATCGAAGCGAGAACATCTTACGACCTCAGTTATCCAGTCTGTCCCGGAGACGAACGGATCTGGGTTCGCGAGCAGGCTGACGTGTTGACTGAAGACGGTTCGGTCCGGGTCGTCGGGACAGTGACCGACGTGACCGACCTCAAAGAGTACGAGCAGCGACTCGAGCGCCAGAACGAACGCCTCGATGAATTTGCCGAGCTCATCTCACACGACCTCCGAAACCCGCTGAACGTGGCCTTCGGGCGGGCGGAACTGCTTGCGGACGACTGTGAAAGCGACCACACGCAACCGCTACTGGAGGCACTCGAGCGGATGGAAGCCATCGTCGGAAACACACTGACGCTCGCCCGCCAGGGGGATACTGTCGGAGCGGTGAAACCGGTTCCAATCGAGTCAATCGTCGAAGAGTGTATGGAGATGATCGACGCCGAACCCGCAACGGTCGAAGTCACTGATGGGTTCCGGATCCGGGGCGACCCTGATAGGGTCAGACATGTCTTCGAGAATCTGCTTTCGAATGCGGTCGATCACGCCACCTCAGCGGGCGGCGAGGAAAAATCCTCGACGACCGACGAGACGGTCACCGTTCGAATTGACCGACTTGACGATCGCGGGTTTTACGTCGCAGACGACGGGCCGGGCGTTCCGAACGACCAACGCGAGGACATCTTCGAGCCTGGCTACACGACGACGACTGAGGGGACGGGACTTGGACTCACGATCGTCGAGCGGATCGCCGAGGCCCACGGCTGGGACATCGCGGTGACCGAAAGCCGGGATGGCGGTGCCCGATTTGAGTTTACCGGCGTCGATATCGTGTAACGGCCTCGTTGAGCGATGGTGTCCGCAAGTTGTGCGATCATTGGACGCTCGCACTCGAGGCGCGATTGATCATGTAGACAACGACGGCGCCCAGAACAAGTCGAGGACCACCACGATTGCCAGCGACGGGACGAGCGTGTTCCAGATCCACCAAATGTCGTGACGTCGAGCACTGCTATCACGTCGGCGTTGAGCATGATCGCCCGCGTGGCGTCGACGCCATAGGTGATGGGGTTGTAGGTCGCGACGGTCTGGATATAGGAGGGAATCGAACCCACCGGCAGGAAGGCACTCGAGACGAACAAAAGCGGGAGCTGGAGCATGTTCGCGGCGATGATCGTCGACTCCGGGTCACGCGTAATGAGCGCGATAGTGTTCGAGAATGCCAGAAACCACAGCGAGAGCCGGATTGCGATGCCGATGTTTGCTACCGCACCGATCAGGCCTGTCGCCACGTTCGCCCCACGGATGATACCGAGACTCAGGATGATGATAATCTGGACGACGATCCGGATCAACTCAGAGAGCGTCTTCCCCAGGAACACGCGGCCGTCGAGTCGGGGGTCGTCCTCGGCGAGGGCGACAGTCTCGCCGTCGACGTAGTGCTCGGTGAGTCCCCACTTGAATCGGGCGTCGGTGTCGGCGTCGGCCTCGGGGTGATCGCGCTCGCCCCACGGCGCGAACGGAAGCTTCCCCCGGCGACCCATCCATTGCTCACGCTCGAGCAGTGTCGACGGATAGGTGCCCGCGTCGATCGCGCCGAAGTCGATCCCATCGAATCCGTCGCGTTGCCCCGGCGAGGAACCCGATTTGTCCGCTTCGGGGGAGGGGTTCGAGCGGGGAGAGTCGGGTTGCAGTCCGGCGGAATCCGTCGCTTCGGGATCGCCACCGCCGCCGGCGGCGGTGTGATAGGTTCGACTCTCCGCTAAGGCCGTCGGTCATGAGGGTTGGTTTCAATGAGAGGGGACTGGGGGTGAGTCACGGCTCTGCTCGACACATCAGGAGTGATCTTGGAGGGGAGTTGCCACATGAACGATTGACCTCCTGGACCCCTTGATTAATTTACACACGCGAGCAAGCAGAGTGTATGGACCGCCGAACGTATCTGGCACTGACGGGCGCTGTATTCGGACTGGCTGGGTGTGTCGGCGACAATGACGAGAATGATTTGATCACATTAGATGCGGCAGCAACTGCAACAGAGACGGAAACCGAAACAGAGTCCGATCCGGCGAGCTTTGAAATCATCGAGGTCAGCGCGCCCTCGGAAGTCAGGACCGGCCAAGCATATACGATCGAGATCACGGTGCGGAACACTGGCGGTCAGCCCGGCACCTTCGAGGCGACTCTTGAGGGCAGCGCGCGCGGCACTCCCGGCTGGGACGACCTCGGCACAATCACGGTTGAATCCATCCCTGCCGGCGAAACCGAGACGTGGATCAGTGAAAGTTTCAGTTATCAAAACACAGGGATCGTCCAGTTCCGGCTCGGTGGCCGCCAATGGAGTTCTATTGTCACCCAGGCTCAGCCTGACGTCCAGCTGCAGAGCCACGAACTTGTTACTGAGGAGAGTGAATACACGACCGAAATATACGTTGCCGCTGTGGTAGAGAACACTGGCCAAGGCGCAACCGGTGGTGTCGGCTTGACGGTAAACTGGTTCGATGGAAATGGCGATTATATCGACGACAGTGACCAAAGCATTGCTACGATGGCAGCGGGTGAAACGTGGGCCGCTCGCATATACACGATCACTGATCCTGATAGAGTGGCCGATTATGAACTGACTCTCGGTGATGTTGGCAACTCTCCAACCGCGGCGCCAGCTCTGGAGGTCTCAGATACCCGGCTGTTGGTGGGGGATAATAATGCGAAGATCACTGGCACAGTGCGGAACACGGGTTCTGACCGAATTGACTCAATTGATATTATTGGGAAATTTTACGACGCCGACGATACTCTTCTGTTCACAGAGTCAGCGCTGTTTTTCGAAGACCTCGCTGCCGAAGAAAGCTCAAACTTCGAAATTGAGCGTCTCAGTAGCAGACGTCTCACACAGATCGAGGATTACGAGGTCGTGTTGGGCTCAACGACCTTCTGAATCGCCCGATAAAGAAATTTTTTTTTCCTACTTAGGACCAAGGCCAAGCCCGCGAGAAATCCGCCGACAAGGCCAACCCCGGCGGCGTCGGTCATGAGGTAGTTGTTTCGACGACGTCACTCGAGAAGGTCCTCCAGGGCTTCGAGGACGTCACGCTTCCCGTCGCTCCAGGTCGACACTACGCGGCCCTCGTCGGCGATCGGCACCCACTCGGGGAGTGTATCGGTGTGGACATAGACGACGGCACCGTTCCCGTCACGGCCGAATCGCATGGCCGCCTGGAGGGTGTCGTGCTCGCGCATATGCTTGAGGACGTCGTCGACGAAGTCGCCATAGGTGAGATTCTCACCTCGGTCGGGGGCGTCGGGGTCGATCGCCTCACGCTCGACAGTCCGGCCAGCATACGCGCCCCACTTCTTGATATAGCCGTCGCCGTAGTGGTTTGATCCAATGACGCCCCCGAGACGAGTGTCGTCGAACTCGTTGCTCTCGAGGACGTTGCCGTAGTGTTTCGTCTCGTCGACGAGCTCGAGGACGTCCTCGGAGTCGTACTCGTCCTTTGCGGTCATGGTCGGTAATCATTTGTCCGGGGCGATCCGATCTGATGGCATGGAACGCGATTTCGACCCCCTCGATGACCGTCTCTCCGAACTTGATGTTGACGGCTATCTCCTTGACGCCGATGGGAACGATCCGAACCAGCACTACCTCTCCGGGTTCGACGCGCCCGACCCGTTCGTGACGCTGTACGCCGACGGTACGCATCTCCTATTCGTGCGGAGTCTGGAGTTCGGCCGAGCGAAGCGCGAGGCGCGGGCCGACACCGTCCAGCGGTTCGTCGACTACGACTACGATCGACTTCGCGAGGAGTGGGGCCACCGCGAAGCGGCCGGTCGCGTCCAGGCCGCGTTCCTCGCCGAACACGACGTCGAACGCGTCGCCGTCCCACCACGGTTCCCGACAGGGACGACCGACGCGCTTCGCGAGCAGGGTGTCGACGTCACTGTCGATCACGACGACGTAATCGAGTCCGTGCGAGCAACCAAAAACGAGGCGGAGATCGAGCACGTCCGGACCGCCCAACGAGCCAACGAACGCGCGATGGCCGCAGCCGAGGAACTGATTCGCGACGCATCTGTCGACGACGAGGGACGGCTCGTCCACGACGGTGACGTACTGACCAGCGAACGGGTCCGCGAGGAGATCGAAGTGACGCTTCTTCGGAACGGCTGTGCGTTAGACGAGACGATCGTCGCCTGTGGCGCGGACGCTGCGGACCCCCACGATCACGGGAGCGGACCGCTTCTGGCTCACGAGCCGATCATCGTCGACATTTTCCCCCAGGACAAGGCGACGAAGTACCACGCCGACATGACCCGGACCTTCCTGGTCGGAGAGCCGACCGATGCGATCCAGGAATGGTTCGAGGTTACCGACCGGGCACGGCAGGCAGCCATCGACGCGGTCGAGCCAGGCGTTACCGGTGCCGACGTTCACGATGTCGTCTGTGACGTCTACGAGGACGCCGGCCTGCCGACGCTGCGTGAGGACGGCAGTGCCGAGACGGGCTTCATTCACTCGACCGGTCACGGCGTTGGCCTGGCCGTCCACGAACAGCCCAGCCTCGGCCCGCAGGGGGGCGAACTCGAACCCGGCCACGTGGTCACGATCGAACCCGGTCTCTATGACCCCGAGGTCGGCGGCGTCCGGATCGAGGACTTCCTGGTCGTCACCGAGGATGGCCACGAGAACCTAACCGAATATCCAGTCTCGCTCGGCGACCAGAATTCCTAATTTACAATCGTTATATTTATGGTGGCCGCTGCCATCAAGGGTACTACGATGTTCCAGCTTCGTGTACGTGGCCCAGCACACCACTGATTCCCGGTCAGTACTGCCAGCCGATCACCCACAATCCACGTACCGATGAGTTCCAATCCGAACCGACGACCGATCCGAAGCGAGTATCGACCGACAACCACCGACAACCCCGAGATGGCAGACGGCGAGCCACGGGAAGGAACGCCCACCGCCCCGAGTATGTTCACGCCGGCCGATCGATCGAACCTGCCCGAGATGTTCGACGCGGAGGCCGACTACCAGGACCGGTAGACAGCGCAGATCGCTACCCGACCACACGCGGACACAATGCCTTTCTCGCCCGGCGACGATCGAGTACGTATGACCGAATACACGACAGTGTCGATTCCGAAGGATCTTGCCGAGCGAGTCGATGACACGATCGAAGGGACGAGTTTCTCCTCGACGAGTGACCTCGTTCGGTTCCTCTTGCGGAGTATCGTCATCCAGCACCAGCAATCGGAGGAACTCACGGAGGCGGAGTTCGACGAGATCACTACCCAACTACAGGATCTGGGCTATCTCGAGTGACCGGCCCACCGGACAGTCCGGGATGCTCAGGATTCGAGCGCGTCCTCGGGCGGTTCGACGTCTAACAACGCCAGTTCCCGCTGGGTACTATCTCGGTCGAAGACGGCAATCGAGTCGCGGGTCCAAGGCGGGACGGCGACGAACAGCGATACGTGGAAGTCATCGGTCTGGGTCGGTTCGAACCGCCCGTCGGGGTGAGAGACGAACCGCCCCGCCGTCTGGCCGGGCGGCGTCCCCAGATCCACACCGAAGACGGCGCTGACAGAACCACCGGCAGTCGGGAGGTAGAAGTGCGTGAACACCGGCGTCTCCGGCGGGAAATCGAGGTCCGGCAACTCGCCGGCGGGCGTCACCGACAGCGAGACGGTCTCCTTCTCGGGCGCACGGCCGGCTGCCCGTTCGAGCAACACGTCGACGAGCCCTTCTGTCGCGTAGATCGGCTCGTCGGCGCTTCCGGAAGTCACCCGAAGATCAACTCCCGGGCCGCTTTGGCGTACAGCGCTGGCGTCCGCCGCCGTGCCCCGTCGAGTGCGTCATCGAGGGCCGCCACAGCGTCGGTGGTGACTGGTTTCCCGTGGCCGACGAGAATGCGTTCGGGGTCGAATTCGTGTAGGCGACGTGGTGGTCGCAGACGCTTCATGGGATGAACGCCGAGGCGCTCGTCGCCGGCCAAGAAGTACGATGCCGTCCCGACGGCCTCCGGAACGACGAGCGTCCCGTTTTCCTCGTCGTAGAGTGCCGCCTCCTGCCAGAAACGGGACCGCGACAGCGGATAGACGGTGTAGGCGTCCGCGAAGGTCGTCCCGAAGGTCTCGACCGGTGCGTCGATTTCCTCGGCGACTCCGTCCATCCACTCCGGGATGTGGACGGCAACGTCGTGTCGACGGGCGATCGCGCCGGCGTCGCGCTTGTGCCGGTCCAAAAGCACAACGATGCCGGCGACCGCACCCAGATCCGCGAGGTGGTCGTCCAATCCGTCACAGTCAACTGGGTCGACCAACCAGCTCTCCTCGTCGACGACGAGGGCATGACTCGCGCGTCGCATCGACTCTTCGGGATGGGCGATCCAGGTCGTTCCGCCCGCCCAGGGATCGGTGGAATCGAACCGCGCGTCTCCCGTGGATTTCAGTGGCATGAAAATGGATACGGGCTCGGTAGGTAAAAACAATCAGTCCCCGGATAATCACGTTCGGACTGACGTAACTTACTCGAGTCGAGCGGTGTCGATCTCGATCCCGGGTGGCGTGATCACCAGAAAGCCACGGAAGTGCATCAGGTTGCCGTCGCTGTCACGAACGTCCCGGGCGAAGCCGGCAGCCAGCTCGTTGACGTCACCCTTGACGTTCAAGACCAGCACGGCGCCGTCCTCGATGAGTTCGACCCACTCCTCGTCCGGGGTCGTCCCATCCAAGATGCCAAGGACGACCCGACTGTCAGGTGGATCTCCCTCCTCGCCCTCCAGTTGTGATTCGACGGTCTGTAAGTCCAGATCGAATTCACTCATACCCCACGCTGGGTCCGGGGAGAGTAAAAACCCACACGCTGGGACGCCGGGATCGACGCGCTTGCAGGTTCGTTGGACGCCGTCCAACGCTCATCCCGAGAATCTTCGATTCTCCGACGACCCCGAGGCACTCGTCTTGTTTGCTCTGGAGTCGGTCAAGAAGACGGGTCACGGACCGGGATGAGGCCCTGGGCCATGAGCCGCCGAGCGATAACGACGAGTCCGTTCCCGAATCCCTCGCCGAAAATCGCCTGTTCCGCTTTCGAATCAGGGATGATCGAACTCACGAGGATCGTCGAGCGGTCTACAAGCAGCAGCCGACCGATCGCTATATCGTCTCCCGTGGAGTCTTCGCCCTGCAACCATTCCAGGCCCGAGACGAACGTCGTGGCAGTTGGTACAGCCGCTCGAACCTCTTCTTGAAGTGACGGCGTCAGCGTCCCGAGGATCAACTCGATGTCGGTTCCGATCCCATTGAGAGTCTCGATGAAATCCGCTGTCAACAGCGTTTCGTCACCGATGACGAGCACGATTTCGTCTGTGGCTTTTTCGATGAGTTGCTCCGTCCGGTTCTCGATCGCGTCCTGCCCGGCCATCGCCCACACCTCCTGGACGTGGGACTCGTCATCTTCGTCCACAATCTCGACCGTCGCGAGGGCGTCGTGAAGTCGCTCGACGCGGTCTTCGTACTGGTCACGGAGCGTTTCGGTTGCCTCTTCCAGAGAGACCGGGCGAAACCGCTGTGGACTCGAATGCTGAATCTCGACGAGGCCCTGGGCTTCGAGGACCCGAATCGCATCGTACACCCGGGTCCGAGGAACTTCCGTTATCTCGCTGAGTTGCTTGGCAGTCCCCGAATCGAGACGAGTCAACCCGACTAAACAGCGGGCCTCGTATTCTTTCAAACCGAGTTGCTGTAGGATTTCGATCGCTTGCTCCACGTTTGCATCTTTAGACATGTGTCCCAACCTCCTGGGAAGCCCCAGGCATAGACTGACGGTTTTCCCCCGAGACAGATAGATATTGTCACTATCGTTGTGTCTATCTGTCGTATCGATCGTTCCAGTAGTTGGTCCGAAAGCGAGCGATGGGATCGTTCGGAGTGGCATTGCTAGTGTAATGATCTCAGTTACAACATATAGCACAGGAATGCGGTGTACGGACGTCCAGGCGTTCGTGAAGCACTAATGTAACCCGTTTAATCACAAAAGAGATATACGGACTGGGGCCAAATCGATCAATCGGCACGTAGTCCAGTTCTGTGTCCCAACCACTGCGCTGGTACGTGCCGGTCCGGTCACCAGACATGGCCGGATTTGGCCGGCCGGATACCGACCATCACAATGAGCAGCGATCCAAGCGAGGACCCGCAGTCTGCAGCGGTCGAACAACTCACGCAGTTCGGTTTGAGTACCTACGCCGCACGGACGTTCGTCGCACTGACGACTCTCGGTTCAGGGACGGCGAGAGACGTGAGTCGCATCTCGGAGGTGCCACGGACTCGGGTGTACGATGCGATAGACGAACTGCACGATCGAGGTCTCGTCGATATTCAGCACTCCTCACCGAAACAGTTCTGGGCGATTTCCGTCGAAACCGCGAGTCGAACGTTCGAACATGAACTAAACCGCCGCATCGAAGTACTACAGACCGCACTGGCGGAAATCGAGTCTCCCCAGCCCCGATCAGAACAGTTCGGCGTCTGGACAGTCAACGGAGAGGCCGCTATCACAGACCGGGTACTAGATTTTTTCGCCAGTGCGGACGAGGAGATCGTCTACATGACCGTCGAGGACCTCCTCACTACGGAGATCATCGAACAGTTAGGGACGGCAGCCGACCGGGGAGTCTCGATCCAACTCGCGGGGGTTTCTCCGGCCGTCCAGGACCGCATTCAAGACGAGATCCCGGACGCGACGATGTTCGAGTCGCTGTGGGTCTGGTCGGATACGTCGGCTGGACGACTCATGATGGTTGACGGGCAGAAAACGCTCGTGAGTGCCCTCGTCAACGGATCTGAGGCAAGCCCGTCCGACCCGCGTTCGGAGACCGCAATCTGGGGTGAAGGCGACAGGAACAGTTTAGTCGTGGTTCTCAAAGCGATCTTTACCTGGCGACTCGACACAGATGTTCCGAAATAGAGTAACAACCGAGTATTTCCTCCGCGTGAACGCCCAGTTTTCGGATCTATTTGAGGGTGTCAAAGCGTGATCGGTTCGAAACACACGATCGCTGGGGCGCTCGTTCGATAGACGAACGGACCTCATTTCGGGGCGTGAGGTATTCAAAATCGCGCTCGTTGAAACCCACCGAAAGACACAGAATCCTGTGTACGCATAGATTCCTGTATACCAAGTATCACGGTCAACGTTGATGACGATCCCAAAGAGCGAATGCAAAAACACCCGGAAATCAACTGAAGTGAGGTCACTCGACAGGCCATCCAGGAGAAGATCGAAGCGCTCGAAGTGATGGACGAACTCACCAGTGAGAGCGAACTCTCCCAGAGCGACGTGCAGGAACTCGCCGAAAAAATTCATACGAGCGGACGCAAGCGCGTCGAAGAACAGTATAGACGTGAAAAATGACGCTAGTCATTGATGCCAACGTCGTCATCTCTACCCTCTTCGCGGATTTGAAGACTCGAGAGATCATCTTCACCCTCAAACCCGACGCTGGATGGTTACAATCTTGTCCACACAGTATCTGAACCGTTCCGCCTGGGGGGGGGCTGGAGCAAAGACAACAACCCAACCGGGCCAATATTCATACTGGAATTGCCAATTCAGACTGACTGAGTACGGTCTAGGCGCGACGACCTGATTACTGACGAACTACGGTTCGAACGATTTTGGACAACCCCGCGACCGGGAACTGAAATTCACCCTGATGTGACATCCCGCATCGCGCCGACCAATTTGTCAACAGTACCCTCGCTGAGTACGGGTGTAAGCTTCGTTTCCCACTGCCGGATCTCTCCGTCAACTGGAATCTCTTCCGGGTATTTGAGAGTCTCTTGGCGTTCCATGCATTCACGGTACTGTGATTCGATTTCACTGCCGATCTCTTCACCAACAGCATCAACGGGTGTCTTCCCGACGATTTCGGCGTTCGAGAGTCCTGTAAACTCTTCATAGACTTCATTGACGCGCTCGATGTAGAATTCGTGGTCCTCAGTCACATCAATAACGAACAGTGCGTCTTGTGTGTTCTCGAACACGACCTCGGCTAACTCTTGTTGTTGCTCTCGGTCGATACGTTCGGTGATGTCCTCTTGGAACCCAACCCAATTCTTGATTTCTCCGTCATCGTCTCTGATCGGCGCTATCGTGAGGCGGTTCCAAAACATCGTCCCATCTTTCCGGTAGTTTCGAAGCACAGTTGACACCGGCTCCTCATTTTCGATGGCGTCGCGTATCTCGGCAACCTGCTCGGGATTCGTTTCCGGGCCCTGCAAAAATCGACAGTTCTGCCCGAGAACTTCGGATTCCGCGCATCCGGTTAATTCACTAAAGCGCTCGTTCGCGTATACCAGCGGATTGTCGGGCTGATCCGGGTCCGAGAGTGTAATGGCGACTGGTGCCTTCTCCATTGCCTCTGTTTTCCGAGTCAGTTCCGCTTCACGTTCTTTGTGCTCGGTAATGTCAGTGACAATACCAACCATACGCTGAGTATTGTTTCTATCATCGTAGATTTCTCCCCGTGATTCGACCCAGATGTATGTGCCATC
Source organism: Halorhabdus rudnickae (assembly GCF_900880625.1). Classification (NCBI taxonomy): domain Archaea; kingdom Methanobacteriati; phylum Methanobacteriota; class Halobacteria; order Halobacteriales; family Haloarculaceae; genus Halorhabdus; species Halorhabdus rudnickae. The sequence continues at coordinate 401,610 of NZ_CAAHFB010000001.1, read as the reverse complement.
CTGGCGCTGGACACGGTACTCGGTTTGAAATGGACTGTCGGTTTCGGCAGCCAGTTCAACCGCGTCAATGGCCTCTTGTCTGTCATCAGGATGGATATACGCCGCGAACGCATCGAAGGTTCCCTCGAACGCACCCGGTTCGATTCCGACCAGCCGTTCCAGAGATTCACTCCAGTGTACCTCGTCAGTTCCGATACTCCAGTCCCAAACACCAGTGTCCGTCCCTTCGAGGGCAAGTTGGTGACGGTGTGTGGTCGCTTCGAGTGCCTGCTCGCGTTCAATCTGCTCAGAGATATCCCGGAAAATGCCGTAGATCACAGATCGATCGGAAAGCGAGACCGTCGAAGCGCTGATCTCGATGGGGATCCGATCCCCGTCAGCGGTGACGATAGCGGTGTGTGAGCCATCAGGAAGTCGCCGCTTGGATCCACCCGATTCGAGATGTTCATCGAAGAATTGCTGATAGAGATCAGTCTGCTCAGCGGGATGGAGTTCGGACTGGTGCATCCCGAGAATCTCGTCACTTGACATCCCGAGCAACTGTTCGGCGGCCGAGTTCACCTCGATGATTTCTTTCGTCTCAGCATCCGCAACGAACACGGGATCGGGGGCCGCCTCGAGCAGGGTTTGATACCGCTCCGTCAGGGCCTGAAGCTCCTGTTCGCGCGCTTTCCGCTCGGTGATGTTTCGCATCGCCCCGACCAATTGCGTGACTTCGCCGTCCTGCATGAGTGGCGTCACTCGCACCTGCCAGATTCTCGATCCACTATCCACTGGCACCAATTGTTCAAATTCAACCGATTTTTGGTTTTGGACACACTTACCGAACTGTGACTGGACGTTGGCTCCCGCCTCAGGCCCCAGCAGTTCTCGAGGATTCAGTCCAATAATATTGGCGCTGTTCCGTTGCGTGAGGTGTTCGAACGCCTCGTTGACGCGATTGAGGCGATACTCCTGATTATCAACGACGTCTGCTAGGAACAGTGCATCTTGTGTGGTCTGAAACACGGTCTCCGCAACTTCTAGTTCCCGTTCGCGCTCCTGGCGTTTGGTAATATCACGACCAATGAAGAGATGCTGATTCGGAATGATATCTGTCGTTCCAGAATACTCAATCGTTCTTTCTTGGCCATCAGCACCGAGAATTGTCGCTGTATCCCTCCTCGTGCCTGATTCTTGAAAGACCTGCCACTCGGTTTCGAAAGGAAATTCGTCAGGGAAAAATTCCCGTAACGACCGGCCGAGTAGCTCCTTGTGCTCGACACCGAACATGGTACTCGCCGCTTCGTTCGCGTCGAGAATTCTGCCGTCGTCATTGATAATTGAAATCGCATCAGTCGCCTCTTCGAAACTTGTTTTGTACTTGTCACGAGATCGGGTGAGTTCTGTCAACTGTTGTTGCACCCCAACGATAGGCTTTCGAGGGATCGTCACCCGCATCGTCGTCCCGTGTTGGGTGACCTCCGGCTCGATGGACCCATCGTGGCTAGTCACGATCCAGTATGCCAACCAGAGTCCCAAACCGGAACCGTGGGCAAGTGGGGTCTCTTCACCCGACGTAAGGACTTCAGCCTCGTTCTCGGGAAGTCCGGGCCCAGTATCGCTGATCTCGATCTCGATGGCGTTCGGGACAGACTCGATAGTGACCGTGACCGTCGGATTGTCGCCGCTGTGTTTGACAGCGTTCTCGATGAGTTCCTCGATAGCCCGATCGAAGTTCTGTAGCACTCTGCCGTGGACTTCGTTGTCGTATTCAACTGCTATCGACGCTGACGGGAATTTCTGGCTGATCGTCGAAACGACATCCTCGATAAGGGATCCAAATTCCGTCGTCCGTCGTTCGGAACTGGTGGTGACAACGTCTTCCAGTTCACGGGCTTTCTCACTCAACTGGATCAAGTCGTCGATGTGGGACAGCACAATTTCACCGACAGAATCGTCATCCAGTTGATCGGCCATGAGTTCCGCGTGGCCCCGAATGACAGAGATGTCGTTTCGAAGATTGTGTCGCAGGACTCGGTGAAGAACCGTGGCAAGGTTGGTTTGATTTGTGAGTTCGCCCTCGATGAGCTCTTTTTCAAGTTCACGTTCAAGCAATCGTGTAAGGTGGTCCGCAAACTGTACTTCAGCCTCGCTAAACGATTCAGAGCGGGGATCTTGGGCAGCAAAACAGACGGTGCCGTAGGGTTCGTTCTCAGTAACGAGTGGAACACCGAGATACGTATGGTTGCCGCTGATTTCGAAGGCTGGATCGTCACCCCATCCTTGGTTCGGTGCATCGTGGAGTGCGACAGGGATGTCGTCGTTGATTGTCTCACGACAGTATGTTTCTTCAATTTCTCGTTCGATGCCAGATTGGAGCTGTCCATCTGCCGTATCGGTCGTGATGAGTATCTCCCAGTGATCGGTTTCTTGATCGATCCGAGTGACATAGGCGTTGTCCACGCCGAGATACTGTTTTCCAAGTTCTAACGCCTCCTGGGCTTTTTCATCAAATGAGATATTTTTCCGAACAATTTCATGAAGTCGTTGTCGCACCGCATGACCGTCCAATGTGGTGTCTCTCATATATCCTTAGTGAAATATCTGCTTGCTTGGAGAAGAACTTTGTTTATGTTTCTCTGATAGGTTTGGGCACTGGCCGACCACTGCGGGCCCCACAGTGGCGATCACAGCACCGTGATTCGGGACGCTAACCTGTGAGACATCGCGGAGGACCGAGGATGAGATAGAGGGAATAGGAATACAAGGGTCGATATCTCGCTCGTTTGGGCACTTGAGGGCGATGATGAATCTTGGGCCAATCAGCGACCGATTGTCTCCATGGCCACCAGTCGGGACCTAGGCGATTCCGGTGTGAACCACTCTCTCATCGAACGAAAGCAAATACAGTTCGTTTACACGACACCCAGAACTATGACTAACTTTCGATCTAACCAAAAAAACCTTCTACGGGCGCTGAGGGCGCTCGTTCAAGGACATACGAAACCGATTTCAGGGCATAAAACTGTCGAAATCGGCCGTCTGATTGTCGAGGAAATGGTATTGATCGTCTCTATTTGAGGAATCTATGAGATACACAGCGTAAATCGGTCAGAGCTTTTCTACAGAACTTGGGGGATGGCGAAAGCGGTGCTGCACGTAGGGGCCCCTTATCGGCAGCGCAAAGTCGCCGATCATGATCGAACGGGTGATCCCGGCTTTTCAGTTCATCAATAATATAACCGATTAGTCAGCGATAATCAACGGATACATGTCCCGGACCGAAAAGTAAGGGTATGAGCGTCAATCGTTCCTCCGCTCTGGTTGGATTCCTGCTGATCGCCGGCATCGGATTGATCGCTCTCCCGATCCTCGTTCCGGCGGACGTACCGGATAATCGAGTCGAATTCTATGTCGAAGCAGACTGGAGTGACCGGGCCGAGCAGCCGACCTTCGCGTACACGAACTTTAGCGAGGGAGAACGTGATATCTTCGACCAGGCGCGTCAGACCACCCCAGGAACGATCAACCGGTCAATATCCAGCGCTCCTGATTCACTGACGCCACCGCCCGACAGTATCGAGATTTTCAATGTACGGTACGAGGGCGAGATCTATCTCTTCCAGGTCAGATATCTCACTTACGACGCGGATTTCATGACGCAACAACTCCCTCGTCTTGGATTCTTGGCCGGTGGGATCGCGTGTCTTGTCGCAGTAGCCTACTGGCGGTTCGAACGCTGATACGACCGACTGTACTGCCACTATATATTCCGTTACTGCGTATGGCGAATCCGTCTATGACGCATTGATTTTCTCCTCTGTGCAACTGCATCCACGGTTTTAGACAGGCCAGGACCGCTTACTTCGTATTGCTTTGTCGTTCCCATCGTCACGGGTTTCGTGTGACAACTGATAACGGCAGGTCACTTTCCTTGGCCAATATGGGTTCATTTCGTTTACCTTGTTCGGCTTTACGACGACAGACCGCTCACCTCTCGGACGCTCGGAGCCTTAGACGGACAGCTAGTCTTCTGCTTCCTCGGGACACCGGGTTCTCGCCGATGCGAAGAACTGTTAGATTGCGCTGCACGGGAGCATGGCGTTCATGTGTTGGCACCCAACTGCCCCGGCTGGCCTTGGCGAGTGGGCAAACGCCGACGACTCGACACTCAGAGTAGGTTGGCAGTACGCTGCCAGCCGCGCTCAACTCGTCAGCGCCTATGAACCTGAATAGAACCATTCGCCGTGCTAGAGACATACGTTGTATACTCACCACCCTTCTGACAGACTATATATAGTTTGGGCCGCGATCGTTTTCCATCGAGGGTGCCCCCCCATTATTCTGCCCCAGTGTTCAAGCATGGGACCAGCGTGGCTGTACACGTCTGCTCGCGTGAGCTACTACCCATTCGCCCATCGAACGAAAACAGCGGCATTGCGTTCGTCGGAGGTTGACATGTCGCTGTCAAGCGATTATGACCGCGAAAAGACGAGCGCTGAGGGAGTTGAACCACGCCCTCTTCGGTCGCTTCGCTCCCTCGCGGTCTACCGCAAATCCCTCAGCCGGCGCTCATCAGTGCTCACTGTCGTTCGCGCAGAATTCACGGGCGCTGAGGGCCTTGGTCACGCGGCGTGACAACCCCTCCTTTTGGCCGGTTCAGCGCAGTGCGGGTCGGTTCGTGATGGGTGGTCACGGGACTCGTGCGGTTCGACCAATGGTAGACAAGACATGAGTCTCGAACCAATCGACCCCAAAACCGCGCTAGAACTGTACCTCGCAGACAAGGCAAACGAACTGGCGGAAGCCTCCCTCAAGGGCCATGAGTATCGTCTTGGTCACTTTGTCCGGTGGTGTGATGAGATTGAGGGTATTGAGAACCTCAATACGCTCACTGGTCGTCAATTGCATCGGTACCGACTCTGGCGACGCGAAGACGGTGACCTGAACAAGGTCAGCGAGAAGACCCAGATGGACACATTGCGTGTGTTCATCCGTTGGCTGGAATCAATCGACGGTGTAGAACAGGACCTGAGCGAGAAAGTATTGTCTCCGTCGATCACGCCCGACGAGAACTCTCGGGATGTGATGCTCGACAGTGACGCCGCCACGAAAGTGCTCGCTCATCTGGAGAAGTACGAGTATGCGAGTATCCAGCATGTTGCAATCGCATTGATGTGGCACACGATGATGCGAGTCGGTGGTGTTCACGCCCTTGATGTTGAGGACTACAACCCAGACGAACAGTATATCAAGGTCCGTCACCGTCCGGAGACGGGCACACCGATCAAGAACCAAGGAAAGGGAGCTCGGATGGTCGCTCTTTCTGAGCAGGTGTGTGAACTGTTGGACGACTGGTTGGATACGAAGCGACCAGCAGTGACTGACGAGCACGGTCGAAAGCCAATGCTGGCCTCGCGAGAAGGCCGAACGAACAAGACGACACTCCGTGCTTATGTTTACCGGTGGACACGCCCCTGTGTCTACAGTACTGAGTGTCCACATGACCGCGAACTGGGGGAATGTACGGCATTGGAACGTGACACCGCTTACAATTGTCCGTCAAGCGTGAGTCCACATGCAATTCGTCGTGGAAGCATCACCCACAGTCTGAATAGCGATATGCCGGACAAAGTCGTTAATGACCGAGCAAACGTCAGCCAACGGGTGATCGAACAGCACTACGATCGCCGAACGGAACGGGAGAAGATGGAACAGCGGAGGGATTACTTGGACGACCTGTAGACCGCATTTCGTAAGTTCTACGGCCAGTTCTGGTAATCCCGCTGGCTACCTTCACACTAAACGTCGAGAATTGAAGCATCACTTGGGGATTTTAGGATCCCGCATCCAACGGATCAGCTATGGGTACAAACGAGGGGTACCGGATTCAAGAAAATACAGCGGATCCGGCACATCCATCGGTCGATTCAGTCATCGATCTTGCAATGGATCGTGCAACTGATCCACGACCAGCTGATCATCCGAACGGGCATTTCGACCAGTACATCAAGGATGCTGTCGAACGATTCGGCGAGGATGATGTTGGGCAGTGCATCCACCTCACGCTTGCTGGTGGACACACTCACCGATTGGCCGGCACTGCCGCCTTCGGTGAGGATGACTACGTCTGGGGGATCAAGATCGGTGTCGCTGCAACTGCCTATCTTCGGGAACTTCATCAAGAGAACGCAGCCAGCATTGACTCGTAAACTCACTCCTCGAACGCATCCCGCTTGCCTGTATCAACGAATCCTGACTCCGTTTGTTCGACATACCCGTACGCTTGGAGTTGTTCTAACTGTTTCCGGACGTGACGCTGATCGAGACCACGCTCTGCTGCGATCGCTTCGACAGATTTCGGTTCGTCTTCACTCAAGACGAGCCTGACTTCCAACGCTGCCATATACTCCGCGTAGTACGTATCAACACTGTCTCTGAGAGGGGTTTGAACCTCGTATTGCTCGTACAACGCATCGAGCGACTCAGCGATATGCGTCGTGAACCGCTTCCCACCGAGTAATTCGACCTGTGTCTCGATTTCGCGCTCGATCGCATCGAAGTCCAAGTTCGTCTGCACTAGCGTATTCATGTCGTCGATATCATCAGGGCGTTTAGCGACTGATTTGAACAAGAACACGTCCTCAAGCGCCGTTAACTGAACAGTGAGTTCATCGCCCGTGAGATACGCCTCGCTTCGACTTTCCATCCCATCGCTGAAGATGAGCTTGTCGGCGACTTGTCGATTGAATAGGTCTATTCGGCACCCATCGTCGTTTTCGACGCACAACCTGGCTCCCAACCGTTGGTACGTCTCATCGAGTTCAGAGACTTCTTCATATCCGCGGTCGTTCAACGCAGCAAGTAGCCGGTCGAATCCAGTGTCGGTTGTGACAACCAAATCGATGTCCTTGGTCGTGTCCTTCAATCCTCGAAACGCCATCGCTCCGCCCCCGATGAGATAGGCTGTTACCTCGGTGCGTAGCGTGGCTCCGAGTTCTACCAATTCGGTCTCGATATACGCGGCGTCGAACTGTGGGCGGGATGTCATACTGAGATGTCGTAGTCTGCGGCCGTCGATTTGAACGCGTCCCATGCTGGAAGTTTTTCGCTCGATTCCGCGCCGTTAGATTCAAGGTACGCACAGAGTTCCTGTGTCATGCTTTGGAGATCGATGTCAGCCACTCGATCGTATCGTTCGGCAGTCTGTGATAGCGTCTCGACGTCGAGATCCTGGGCAGTGATGAGCAACAGACAATACGATCGATACCGGGCGCCGTCATCAATAAGCAGTAACTGACACACCAGATCCGCTGGCGTGAGTTCTGTACGGTCTTCTGACCGGAAGTAGTAGTGCTCGTCTCGGGTCAACAGTGGGATACCGTACTGATCGAGTGCTTTCGGCCCAGTCTCGTGGAACGATGCTAACGAAATACTCGTCTGACAACGCATGAGGTACTCGTCCACGTCCGTCCAGATGAGGCGGACTCCCGAGGTATGTTCTGCTGCCTCCTGTCGATGCAGATGGGATACGAGCGAGAGCGCGAAGGCGACTACCTCTTCGAACTGACTCGTCACGGCGAATCGGGCGTCACGCTTGGTTACCATCCCGACGTTCTGTAACTGGTTGAGTCTGCGGTACACTGTCGCTCGACTCACTCCTGCTCGCTCAGCGAGGGCCGCTGCAGTTCGCTCTTCATCCAGATGAAACAGGAGCTTGATGGTGGATCCAGAGAGGAGAGCTGAGAAGTCAACGTGGGGAAACTCGCGTACTAGATCGGCGAATCGTATGGACGGTTCGGCGTTCGACAATGCGATCTCGTACCGACCATGCTGCTGTTCTCTACGGACTAACCCACGTTCTGCGAGCTTTGAGACGACACGGGACGTGTGCCCAGGATCCCATCCGAGTGCATCAGCTAACGCTCGCTGAATCAGATAATCTTCTACGTCCGCGCTCAGATGGGAAAGCACAGTGAGTTCCGATTTGGAAAGCAATCTGTTTCAGGATACGCAACCTATTTATAAATATCTTGCGTAGTTTGATACTCTTCATCCTCGTTTCTATGTCAACATGAGATATGCCGATCACAGATTCTAAGGCATTAATGCTGGCACACCGTTCGGGGCAGTGTTCAGATAAGCACCGAGTAAGAAGTCTGCTTCTCCCTGCTAATCAGCCGAATCCTAGTGGAATGGAAGGGCGAGGCAGTCTCGTCGAAGCCCAACGAAGTAAGCACTGCAGAGCCTGCAAGGCTCGAAGCGCGCAGCGGGGCCCCGGGACCGAAACTGGCGAGGGCTTTCAGAGTGGTTTCCATCGTTTTGGATCGTTATCTGAACACCGCCCGACCATCTACCTCAACTTGCTTAAGCTGCTGTTGGGTTCTCGTTTGAATATCTGTACTCCCTGAAACCTCTTCAGAGAGTGCCCCCATAATCATCTCACTGACCGCCTCGTTCCCGTAGTCAAGGAGATGAAGCAGACTTTTTGTTGCATTGTCTTCGAGCTGCCGCCCCGGATCTTCTATCTGATCACGAGCTTGAGGACCACGGAAGGAAACGAAAATATTCGCTTTGCTATCACGCATAGAATAATCCTGAAACCCAGCTTGGTAAAATGTTACTCTGCAACCGATATCAAGAAAAACGGACGTTCGTAGACAATTCGAACATCTATTGAGGATTCACCAGCCTATTCCATGGGAGAATACAATATCTGGTGAATAGTTCCTTGATCGGCGCCAACCCGAGGTAACACGACAGGCTACTCCGAAATCCTATGACGGACGACCTCGTCTGACCCGCATTCAGGACACTCGTCTACGTCCGGAGTCAGATTCGCACCGCACTTGCGACATTCTACGACTACTTCCGTTCCGTCACCGGAGAGTAGCCGACCGAAGAGTGTCCGGACACTCATGGGGCTCCGAACTTCCAGCGGCACCAAGTTAATGATACTGGTAGATCTCTCCACCAGCATCGTAGTGTGTTTCAGCGTAGGAAATCTCGCAGAAAACTTACCTTCAAAGACGCTGTAGGAACCAACGGAAGGAACCTGTCACACGCTCCTTCCATTCCGCCTTTCATGAACGTTGATGATCAGATGCTTGGTCACTGTTCAGGTTACGACGAGTGCATCATTCACGCGTGACTTTTAGTTGAACACGAGAAAGACATCAGCGAGATAGGCATCTGGTCCGAGTGTCCGGAATGCGAGGTCGTGGTTGTCCCGGAGTAAACCCCGTTACGAGTATTCGAGTAATTCAAACGCTCTATTTACAATCTCCTCGTCTTCCTCAGACTCACCAAATATGCCAGCGACTTCAGCAAGGACCAACGATCGATTGTGTTCGGGAAGTCTGTCCATCAGATCTAGTGCTCGATGTCGTTTCACAAGATCATAGTCACCCGTGGCGATTTGATACAGGAGTTTGCGATCACGTTCCTGCGGATCGTCGGTGTCAATCGAACCCCAAAGGATTCGAGGATTTTCCGATTTCATAAATTAAGGCGGTGAATTGTGTGGCCGGATGTTGGAATGTGATTGATTTCCTGAAAGGGACTATCGGGATACCGATCCAGGCTACTCGTTCGACTCTAGTTCGGTTGCACTCTGCATGAAATGAATGAGCATATCCATCGCACTGAGGACATCCCCAGGGTCCTGAATTCGTAGCGGTTCATCGTACGGACCGGACAGCTGGAGCAATTCTGCCTCATCAGTGACCACATACTCGATCGTTCCGTTGCCGGCTTCCACGGCGTCGGGTGCTCGACTTCGGCGCATGCAACACGACGGTGCAAAGCCGTATTGATAAAATTTGGGCTTATAAAGGCCTAAAACGCCAATATACGCGATATAGGAGAGGCTGTTCTAGGGATTCGCGAAACGATCATATAAGCGAATTTCGGTTATGAATCTGTGCCTTTGCGTCCTCATCCAAAACGATGGATTCCAAATGTGAGAAACAAATGTATCTGCTTGATATGGACCAGGATCGGAAGTATATGGGGCGAGACGCTCTTGGATGATCTCTCAGTGATTGGCTCGATCCCGAACTGACTCCATTATCTACCCCTCAGATCACCCCATCACCAATAAAGAGTTCACTCTAGGTACCGCGACAAGCGATACTGAGTTCCGTCGAGTAAATCAGCGAACTGGTCAAAGTCTCACTGGCAAAATTTCTCAAATTCGGGGAGCGTAACGGCTTCTTCTCGGAAGAACATCTGGTCTGAATCGGAGTTAGCAATGACTTTGGCAGCATCAAACTCAGCAGTAGAGAAATCATGTCGCGAAGCCCATCTAACGCCATATCCATTGGTGAGATAATCGTAGGTGACGGTATGGAAATCTTTCTGGTATTTTGATGCTGGATGTCGATCGAGGTTCCTGTCTAAACTGCATGACTATCACCGAAACGGATTAGAACATCCGCTTGACGGATATCTTGTTCAGACGGAGAAATGATGTCGTTTGCTCTTGTTCAGTTAACTCCTCGCGATACACTTAATTAATATAAACACAAATATGCCGACACTATGGGCGGAGGAGGCGGCGGATACGATCGTCCGTCTGATAACGACGGATCTGGAGGGAGCTCTGGTGATTCTAGTGAAGACGGGCCGAGTCGCGTTCCGCCCCCCGAGTCAGAGGACGAAACTACCGAAGATCCGCCTGATGAGTCACAGGGGACAAGCGACGAAGCGACTCCAGGAGGCCCACTGCCAGTGGGTGGCGGAGGCGGTGGAGGCGGTGGTGGGGATGGTGGTGGTGCACCAGTAACCGGACCTGGAGAAAGACCTGAAGATACGCCGGGAGATGATGATTCAGACTCTGAAAAAAAGGAGCCCGAAGACTCAGAGGATGATAACGGACAAAATGACGACAGCTCAGATGGACAAGATCCGACAGAGTCCGTTCCCGAAGACGAATCTGTTGATGAGGACTCGGAAAGAGAGGAACAAGAAGGTGATCAGCAAAATCGTGATGGGGAGTCTGAAGAAGACCGGGAACACGAGAAAGATGAGGAAGACGCTGAAGATAATGATGAAGACGATGAGGATGAGGATGAGGATGACGAAGACGAGTGCCTGATTGCAGAAACTGCTCTTCTCCATTCGCCAAATATAGAACCGTTGGGAGATGCAACTGAGGGAGATATCTATTCAGTACGGCTTCAAGACGAAGCAGTCTGCGTTGTAGATTCACAAGACAGGACCATCGGCGCTATAGCTGAACCGTGGGTTGGAACATTGAAAGAGTGTATCGAGCAGGGCCGACAATATCGGGCTCGGATTCTTGAAATCGATGGTGGGAAATGCGAAGTCAGAGTGACCAATAGGTGTCTGCTCTACCGTGATCTCGATCTGATTGCTATCAATGCTGCAGTACGGGACCAACTTCACCCTGGGCTTTCCCTGTCAGTTGAAACGACGACCGAAGAGGGGGTCGTTGTCATGAATGACGGATCTAGAGTTGGTGATGTTCCTAACCCATGGGCTCAGCTTCTCAACGAGTGTATTGAGAAAGGACGTTCATATCAGGCAGAGGTTCGTAGCATTACACCAGAGTCTTGCACAGTCAATATTCAAAGCGTCCCAGGTGACGAATGATTATCGCGGGCGGCACTTACCATGAGGTGTGCCAGTTTCCTCCTGACACTGCATTCTTCGGCTCAGGTCTACGAGCGGCCGCAGCTACTGAAAGTCTCATCTCTTCTCGAAACCAACTCCATACATGTATCAGCTCTGCTGATAAAGAGACCCTTGAAACATTCGCGGCGACGTTTAACTTCGATACCCACATAACTGAGATCCCGGTGACGGTTAGTTTCGACTATCTGCATAATCACTCAAACCCCGTAATTTCCACATCAGGAGCTACCAACTATAACCGCAAACTGTCAGGAATTAGCGGAGACGCAATTCTGCGATTCGGGCTCCTTGAAGGGACAGCAATTGTTTCTGGTGAGCGCGTCGTCTATGATCCCCAATCAGCAAACCCGGTTCCGTTCGGTGAGAATGGTTCAACTGCCGACGAACTCGCACTCGTTTTGAACCGTAACGAAGCTGCGCAGTTGGCTGGTGAAGACCGCTTAGAATCTATTTTGACAGAACTTATGGCAGGCACTACTGACGCAGACGTTGTCGTTCTCAAACGGGGAGCGAAAGGGGCAATCATCAGAACTTCAAATATGACGTCCCGAATCCCAGTTTTTCAGACGGAGTCGGTTTGGGGGATTGGAAGTGGGGACGTCTTCAGTGCTATCTTTGCTGCGGAGTGGGCAGAAAATGGTGAAACTGCTGTAGACGCTGCTCTAACCGCTTCGAAGGCAACAGCATACTACTGTAGACATCGCCGTCTGCCGATTTCCAGAGAACACATCCAATCATTGCCCAACAGTACTTCATCGACATTCATCTCACCGGACGCTACCCCTCCGACAATCTATCTTGCAGGTCCATTCTTCGACATAGGCGAACGATTCGTTGTTGAAGAAGTCAAAAATATCTTAGAGGGGGAGAGTGCTGACGTGATTTCCCCTATACACGATATCGGTCGAGCCGCTGACTACGACAGTCCGGAAGAGGTAGCACAACAAGACTTAGATGCAATTGAGCAATCAGACTTGGTATTTGCATTACTGGATCATCTCGACTCCGGAACCCACTTTGAATTGGGATATGCCCGGAAGGAGGGAACACCAGTTATCGGGTACGCAGATAATCTCGAAACAAGTCGTGAAACCATGATTCTCGGCTCTGGTTGTGAGGTATACGGCGATCTATCTTCAGCCATCTTCAATGCAATCTGGAGGGCGTATGACTGAGTCCGTCCTATTGTTATCCGGTGGTCTTGACTCTGCGACGCTAGCGTACACTCATAGACCAGATCTTACAGTGACTGTTGATTACGGACAGTGCTGTGCGGAGGCAGAGATTCAAGCATCAGCACAAATCGCTGATCAGCTGAATCTTCAACATGAAGTCATCGAAGTGGATTGCAAGCACCTTGGGGCTGGAACAATGGCCAGCCAACAGGAGACAAATCTCGGTGACACTCCAGAGTGGTGGCCCTACCGAAATCAACTCGTGATCACATTGGTCGCAATGGATGTCATTCATCGAGGTGCAAACCAATTGCTGGTAGGAGCAGTTGCTGACGACCACAGCCACGCTGATGGGCAGGCAGAGTTCTTCGAACTGATGGATTCTCTTCTGTCGTTCCAGGAGGGGAATCTCAGAGTTGCAGCCCCGGCAATCGATAAAACAACAGAAGAGTTCGTACGGGAAGCAAGACCGCCTGAATCACTCCTTGGCTGGACCCACTCTTGTACAGCATCGAACGCAGCGTGCGGTGAATGCCGTAGCTGCAAGAAACGACAGCGAGTTCTCACACGTATTTACTAAAGACCTCAAGGCTACTCGCTAATTGATTTAACTAACATCTCATTTTTCACGTTAGTTAGGTTAATTATATGATGAACGGTGGATAGTTGTAAAAAACTCTCGGCGAGATTAACGGCGCAGTATCGGCCACAATTCGGGTGAACGACAGCAAACCGATCCCAGTCAAGCACAGATTATGAGATGGTTTGATGGTGAATAGCTGAGAAACGAAGTCGTCGCTATGTTCCGGGTGGCGTTCTAATGTGATGGCCACAGTTAGGACACTGGCCTTCGTTCATGAACTCTGACGGGCCGGTGCCAGTCGCTTCGTTGTAGCTGAAGCTGTGACCACAGTTGGGACAAGTTTCGGAACGTCGCGTCATGGTGAGAGGGTATTCCGCCAGTCACTTCATATCTAGGCTGACTCTTCTCCGGGCAGTCTCAATTATCCAACCTCCCAGATCCCCCACTACCAATTACTGATTTCACTCTAGATACCACGACAAACGATGTTGGGTTCCATCGAGTAAATCAGCAAGCTGGTCAAAGTCCCATTGGCGAAATGCCTCAAATTCGGGGAGTGAAACAGCTTTTTCCCGGAAGAACATTTGATCTGAATCGGAGTCAGCAATGATTTCGGCAGCATCAAACTCGCTAGTAGAGAAATCGTGTCGCGAGGCCCATCTAACGCTATATCCATTAGCGAGATAATCGTAGGTGACGGTATGGAAATCTTTCTGGGTGTTTCGATGCTGGATTTCGATCACGATCCCCCGCCCAAACTGATCATGATCATCCCCGAGACGGATTAGAACATCAGCTCGACGGATGTCTCGTTCAGATGGGGTATTTGAGACATCTACCTCTCCTTCTAAACAAAAGAAGAGCGACTGTTGATGCGAGAGGTCAAGCTTCGAAAATGCCCGGAAGACTTGTTGTTTCCATTTGAGGTGTTCTTCTGATTCGCCACGACACTTCCGATCATTCGCATAGTGCACAAAATGCTGGAGTCGATCTGTATTTGGGCCACCCCGCACATACATTTCTTCACCACAGTCCGGACAAAGGACATCAGCCGAATCTGATACCCACCCAGGGAAAACCACCTCCCCGTTGAGTTGGCCAACAAAGGGCATTATTAGCTCCTTTGTAAGGAGACAATGTCAATATTTCCACTCAAAATACTATTCTGATACTGTGCGAGCGTCTGTACTGGATAACTGCCCGGTTCGAACGAGTACTGAGAGGAACGGTGGTGTCGCCACGAATGGCTATCTGTCGGCGATATATTTAAGTTGGTTTGCTACAAATATGTGGTAACACGATGCCTCACCAGCCGACAGTCTCCGAAGCAACCGAATTCGGTCTGCCCCGCCAACTCCCAGATCAAGATGCAGTCCTTGTCGGACGAGTCATCAGCAATGGCGAGTTCAGTGGTCTTGCAGCCTACTACATTCACGGCCGAGGAAACATCCTGATCGGACAGTTTGAGAACCAAGAGTTCATCCCGGAGTATACTATCGAGTGTGAGAGTCGGCTTATGTCCGCCTGTATTCGCGAACTAAGCCGGGCCAACATAGAGACAGAATTATCCAGCGTCGGAAACGCACTCCTTCAAGCATGGCACTTTGGCGACCTCACACCGTTGAGCCACAAACAGGCTCACGTTTACGCACTCCGGGAGAAGGGCAGCTTCGGCCGAGACGAAACAGCTGCAATCCTCAATATCTCACCAAGCACCGTCGATACGCATCTCCAACGGGCAAGCGAGAAGTTGGCCGCAGCGGAGAACTTCGTCCAGTTCGTTCGTATGGATTCAGAGGAACTCACCAACCCAGAGTTCCCCAACGAAGGGAGGGCCAGTGACGAGGGCAAGAGTTCGAGCGATATCAGCCCACTCTCGTAAGATGCGAGGAAACGCAGAATGAGTCGCTTTCCGTCTCCAACGCTCGCAGACCGAATTGACGACCGTATCCAAGAACTAGACGATGGATTCGTCCGCCTCGGTGACGACGACACACCATTCACGCTCCGCGGTGGTGGGGAGTCCCTACAGGAAGCCCGGCAGCTTCACACCAAGCGCGAGGAGGCCGAACGCAAGCGCGACGAGGAATCGAATGAACCGATCACGAGAACGGCCTCGGAGTGGCGGGCAAACATGACGGGAATTGATTTTCCGTTCGTCGATACGATTCCGTTAGACGAACAACGGCGTCGTGCGAATCAAGTCGCTGACTTGGCGACTACCGAGAATGTCGTCGAGCGGATCGACCAGGATGTCGCGTTTCAAGATGAGACTGTCCGGGGGAAATACTGGCGCGGAATCGGGTAAATAGAGATTGGAGCTGATTCAGACGACTTCCCCGGGTTCCAAACAGGCGTGGTCCTCGCCCACGAGGTGGGACACGCGTTCTACGACGAATGGACTCCGGACAGCGGTATTGAGGAACATCCTCGACTCTTCCGCACGATGGACGAACAGGAACAGGCGCAAGCACTTTCGGAACGACTCCACGGTCCGATGATCGAGACGGACGGGCCTTTTGTCGATTATCGGGAAGGAAGCGACGAGGAACTCGCTGCGGCCGTATTCGCTTCTCGAATCATCGAGCCGATGGCTGCCCAACGTATCGCGCCGAACGCAGTAAAACGACTGGAAGATGTCTTCGGGGACCTCTCGAACGAGCTATTTTGAGATGATGATAGCTATTGGTGCACGGAGACCGCAGACAATGCGGTCTTGCCTGTGTACCCAGAGGTCTGAGGAGTATCGAATTTCCTCGCCAAGATGGCGATGGAGGTCATTTTCCGAAGCATCGAGGTTGACGTCGGCGAGTACTAGCTACTCGTCTTCGGATGGCCATCGGCGACGCCGAATTACGCGATACAAGAGTCTCTCTCGTAACAGTACATTCCCGCTACGCATCTTTGAGCAACGTGCAAGCAACTGTACCGGACAATTTCCCAGTTCGAACGAACACCAAGAGTAGCGTCGGCGTCATCACAAGTCGGCTATCCGCTATGACGCGTGTTTGACTTCCTCCATCACGTGAACGCGAAGGAAGATATCAAGCGTCAGCAACCTCGTCGATAAAATCCTCGTCCAATTGCTGTTTCAACACCTTGAGGTCCGCGGCCTCTTCAGCACCGACGAGCAATTCGAGCTGTTCGAGCGAGATTTCGTCCGCGTAGTAGGCGGCCGCGATCTCCTGGGTGAGCGCGTTGTCGTGGGTTACTTCCTGAAGATATTCACGGAGCGCGGTCACCAGGATATCGGTTCGTCCTCTCCGTAGACGTCTGCGAGGGCATCGGCCCGATCGACGAGTCGATGATGCACCCGGAACTGGACGCGTTTCTTCTCGCCACCCATTTTGTATACACTGCGAACCAACTCGGTTAAGCCCTTGTCGTCAGGCTCGACGAGAGCCGAACGTATATACCAGATACGGACAAGGGCTGAAAGTGATGAGCAACGCGGCACTCTTGGGTGACCTCTCCGGCTTCGAATTTGAGGACTTAATGGAGGACGTCTTCCGCAACCTCGGTTACGAGAACGTTCGACAGGCTCGACGAACGGCCGATGAAGGGCGGGACATCCTCATGGAGGAAGTCGTCGATGGGAGGCGTCGCGCGATCGTCGTGGAGTGCAAGCACACTGATTCGGTCGGACGGCCAGTGGTACAGAAGCTCCATTCGGCGGTATCGACCTTCGATTTCGACGGCCCGAAGCGCGGCATGGTCGTGACCACGGGGACGTTCACGTCACCGGCACGTGAATACGCCGCGGAGATGCGCGATGCCGGTGATCCATATCCCATCGAGCTTATCGACGGAACGGATTTACGGGAGATCGCCGACGAGATCGGGCTCGACCTGTACAACGGCCGCATCGAGATCATCTGCGACGAAACCCTGCGTCCGTTCGATCCCACCAGTGGCGTCGATGCGCCCGTTCGAGAGGCCTTCCAAGACATCGACAACATTGCCGTCAGAGACGTTCCGACACCTCGGTCACGAGCGGATTTCAACCGATCGTCCTGATCACGGCCGACGTGGACGCCGTCTTCGAAACGTCGGTGGGCGTAATCCACCGCATCGACGAGACCGATCGCTTCGTCGTCCATGCTCGGCGCGGGCGGCCCGAGGTTATGGAAGGATCTGTTCGTAGACTTCTCGAAAAGAACAGACGACAGACGACTGAACTAGACGAGGAAAAGTTCGCTGACGTCTTCGATGCGATGGACGTGCACCGCTTCGGGCAGACCGAAACGGAATACAAGGACTGGGCCGTCGATCAGCTTCAGGATCGTCACACGCCGACCGTCTCCTACATTGGCGACAACAACGTCACCTACAACAAGACGTGCGAGCCGAATCAATCCGATATCTCCGTGCAGTCGATCACACCGGTCTACCTGCCCGAAATTCGCCAGACGACACAGATCAAACAATACCAGTACCCCTACGAGTACTACGCCGCTGGACCGTCACGCGTGACAGTCGAAGACGGCATTCATCAGTGCGTCCACTGTGAGACGACCGGCCAGACTACGGACTACACATACTGTTCCAACTGTGGAAGCATCAACTGTCCGGACCACATCACAACCGAACGTCTCGAACAATCGCCTGTCTGTACGGGTTGTGCGGTCACGGAACGGTTCGCGTTCAAGACGAAGTACTTCTACGACGAAGAGAATCTGGAGACGTTCCGTGACGAGTACGAGGAGATGGCCTGGCACGAGAAAGCACGTGAAAATCCGCCGCTGGTCGCCGGGATGCTACTATCGACCCTTCTTGTACTCACATTCGGCCTCTATAGTATTGGGATCCTCTAGTTGAGCAGGGTGCAGAAGGTCGATAAGAAACGAGAAAGCGGTGGCAGGTGTCCCGAGAGGGAATTAAGCACTGCTAAGCACACAGCAGTTTTATGGCCGGTCTGATTCAGTCGAATTGTGAGTATCGACGTCGTCCCGGATGACTGGAGTCACGTAGACCAGTGGTGGGACTCATATGTCGAAACTCGATCGATCGTTCGACCCACTCCTGAAATCCAAGTGCTTGAAACAGAGAGCCTCACTCCCGCATGGGAAGACCTCGATTCGTGGTGGCTGGAGCAGACGAATTCGACGCCGATCGCACGCTTCGCGACCTCTTCGAACACATTGCACAAGAAATGGCTGAGTGATGCTTGGGAGGATCTTGACCCGTGGTGGGATGACTACGCCGAAACGGGTCAAGAAACGGCAGTCGAACTCGCTGCCCTGCTGAACGAAGCCAACGAGTTGTGGGCAGATTCGGAGGCCCCGTTCGAGACAGATCCACTCGCCGCTGATGTGACCGGGGACCGATACCAACGTGGACCCCTACAACCGAATGTCGAACCGGACTGGTCGCGATGGCTGGCACAATTGCTGCGTCCGTCGCCTGCGTTGATCTCCGAATTGTTCGACGTCACTGTCGATCGGCCACCCGAGACCGTCACACGTGAAGACCGACTCGCCAAAACGGATGACGAGGCCTATCGTCGTCCGGACGTCGTTGTCGTCCACAACGAACGTGGTATCTCGATCGAAGTGAAACTCGGCGACGAGAATTATCGGAAGACCCCCGAGACAGCTCAGCTCGTCGAGCGCAACTATGACGTTCCAGAGTGGACTCACGTCCTTCTCCTCCCCGAATCGAAATCAGAGCGTCTCGAAATGATCGTCGAGCCACCGGTCGAATCGGCTGAGAGCGGTCGATTGCAAGTCACATGGGATGAACCTGGATCGATCGACGTACTCTACTGGCGTGACGTGACGGCGGCGATCCGCACACTCTTCGGTCGCGGTGATGTCGTTGACGATCACTGGGCGGCCAATGCGTATCTCTTCTGTGCAGTCGCCGAACAGCAACTCATGCATTTTCAGCCCCAACCCGTCGTCGATCGACTGGCCGAGCCCACGAACGTCGTCGATGCGATCCAGCCGATTCGGATGGCGAACACCCTGGAGGAACAACTAACATATCTCCGTAAGAGGGTCGATCCATGACGGACGATTTCCTTTCGAAAGGACTCGAAAACGATCGCTATCTGAAGGCACTTCGATTGATCGAGCAGTTCGAAGACGAGATCGAAGCAAGACTACGCGATTTCGATCAGCAGATGGTCGATCAACAGCCGGGTCTATTCGATGCAAGCACCGATCCCGACATCCGGACCAATCGAACCCCGTCGAGCGGCCTAGCACATACCCGGATCAACCACTCTCTGTACGGCCCGCTGGCACCTGATGATGGCAAAACCCGCAAACTGAATGTGCATCTGTACTGGATGCCGCCTGAAGAATACGCTCGGACGGACATTGACGGGGCGTTACGAGCGTTCGGTTACAAGATCAAGAATGCCGATCCCGAGATCGACGACCACGTCGTTGCACAGACGCAAAAAGAGGACTGGTCGATAGAGACCTCCGGAAACCCGTTCGACTCGAACACGGTTTTCTACAGGCACGTCAGTTCAGTTGAGGATATCGAGACGACGATGGAGATACTCGTGGATCACTTCGCCGAATTTGGTGACGAATACGCGTCGAACTAAGCCAGTTCGGTTACCGCTATTCCCACAGCGTTTCGATACGGTCTTCGAGATAATCCAGGACGAGGCGACAAACCTCTCGGTGGTCAGTCGGCCACTGATCGTCTTGGGCGTCGGTTTGTCTGGCTGCTGGCGGCGGATGGAAATGATCCCGTGTATTGTGGACGTTCGGATGGCGATCCCATCGACAGTGCCACGTCTGCTCGTCTCGCTCTTCCTGATAGTGGATGTTGAAATCGTCGTTGCGGTACCAGCGTATCTCGAAGCGAGCCGAGACCTCGTTCGGATAGTAGTCACCAGATAGCTTGACCCGCAAGTGAAGCTTTCCGTCCTCGATAATGTTTGCGGCATCAGTCTGACGACTCCCGGCGAATCGAGACCGCATCTGCTGCAGGACTGCCCGGTCGATCGGCGCGGGACTTGCGCCGTCGTCTACTGGTACCATCGTCAGCTGTGCGACGGCACCGTCGAGTTGGTGACCTCCCGCCGAGCCCGTTCGTGGAGACGACGATCCTCTATAACGGTCGCCCAATCACTGAGGTCCACGTACACGTCGTCGATGTCGTCCGCACCGAATGCGAGGACATCGACGTCAGCAGGAGAGTCAGCGTCGTACTCGGCACGGTACGTTTCGATCTGATCGGTGAGTTCTGACACGCGTGTCTGGAGTTCGTCAATAGAGTGTGTCCGGGCGAGTTCATTCACTCGCCGCCACTCGAAGTAATCGTCGTTGCGTTCGTACCGGGCCGGACGCCCATCGTGGCGGATGACGATCCCGAGGTCGGCGTAGAAGGAGAGATGTGCCCGTGCTGCATCCTCTGAGCAGTCCGCTCGATCGGCGATCTCTGCCGCCGTCATCGGGTCCCGTGCATGAAGGATCGTCCCGTAGACGCGCTGTTTCGTGTCCTCGGCTTCGAACGGGCGATCGAACGGGGGCGGGCCGTCGCGATCCGAGCTGTCTGCCATACGATATCCAACGGACTTAGAATACATATTTCTTTCTTCGGGCTAAATATATCCACTCACCTGCGCATCTGTAATCTGAATTTCACGAGGAGATGTTGTCAGAAAACACCCGATAGAGCGCTCCCTGCTGCCAACGCAACCACTATCGCAACACCACCGAGAATGAGCAACCCGTAATTTGCGAGTGTATTCGACGCACGCGCAACGCCGTAGGTGTAGTGATCGTCCCGGATAGGCGCATACGGTTCGACACCCATCGGCGTGAGTGAATCAGCGGCGATGTGTGAGAGAATCGTCCCGGACCCGACGACCGTGCCGAACATTCCGAGTCCCATGGCTGCTAATAAATCATTCTGCCCGAAACCAATCGCCACACCAGCGACCCCGAGGACCAGACCGACGAGGCCCGCGAACCAGACCGTGTGCGTGATTCCGCGATGTCTGATCCCGGGAATATTCTGGTCATAGTCCGGCACCATCGCGAGCGCGCCGGCACCGATAGCACCGAGCACAGCGATGCCCTGGAAGCCCAGCGCGAGCGCAACGAATCCGACTGGTGCGTACGCGAGTAATGCCGCGCCGATGTGCCCTTCGCGATGCATAACTGGTTAGACCGTTGCGCTGATCTCTGTCGTCGCGAGCGATCTGGCGAGCAGGGACAGGCCCTCACGATAGTCGAGCTGTTCGAGCCACCGATCAGGTAGTGATTCCGTGCCAAATCGCGCGCCGGCAACAGCACCTGCCACGGCACCGATCGTGTCCGTATCGCCACCACGATTGACAGCCGAAATGATGGCTTCTTCGGCACTATCGGCGGTGAGTGCGTCGTAGAGTGCGGTTTGGAGGGTATGCACGACGTAGGGCGTCGTTCTGAGGTCGTCCGGGGAAACGAGATCAGGAACGAGGCGAAGGGTCTCAACCAGTTCCTCGGGCGCTTCACCCTCGACACGAGCGAGTGCGTCAGCAAGCGGCTCGTCCTCGCCACGAAGATATCCAGCGATGGTCTCATTCAAAATGACACACCCGTATCGACACCGTGGATCGTAATGCGTGATGGCCGAAGACTGTTTGCTCACTTTCCGGAGCGTGGCCGGTTCATCTGCAAAAGCGATCGCGTAGGGCGCGCACCGCATGACACTCCCGTTCCCGGCGTTCGAACCCTCTTGACGATGTTGCCAGACTTCCTGACCGGCTGACCGCCAGTCCGTCCCGTGGCTGTACTCCCGGAGTGCGTCGGCGGTCATCAACCCGATATCGAATGGATCGTCTTCGAACCACTCCAGAAATCGGTCGGCGATATCTTGCCCGTCAAAGCGTTCGTTCTCGACGAGGCTCCGTGCGATCCGAAGCATTAGTTCGGTATCGTCGGTGACCGTCCCTCTTGGTTTGCCGTGCGTACCGTTCCCCAGCAGCTCCGTGACACTTCCGTGCTCGCTGGCGATGCTATCCGCGGAAGTGAATTCGAGTGGACGTCCAAGTGCATCACCACAGGCCAGCCCTAGGAGAACTCCCTCAATTGCGTCGGTCGATACCATACCAGCCACTTCATGACCATCCATAGTAAAGTCCGGTCCCACTGATTGCTTTTGCTTCCTTTCCACTTAGACCGATCGAGGATATGATCCAGAATATTAACCACCTCCGCCGACTAAGATAGGACTATGAGGGGAATCGGTCTTCGGCAACTCTCGATTTTACTTCTCGGAATCGGGATGATCAGTGTCGGTGCGCTGGGGATGACTGGGCAACTCCAGGCGAGATCAGTCCTCCTCGGTGTGGTTATAATTGTCACGTCACTCGTCTCGTATTATGTTGGACAGATGACTAGCCATCCAAGCTAATCTTGTCTCTTCCGCAGCTATTGTCGCGCGGCCCTATGACTGAAGGCACTATGTTTCCTGAACAGAGTGGTTACTATTGAGCGGCCGAACATCGGATATCAACCAAAACGGTCCTCAGGATCGGAATTGAGAACTAGCAGGTGACCCGCGCCACAATCCTACGTTGGAATTATTGTCCGCAGTCGCCACTCGCAGGCATTTGAACTCTGAGTTTAATTCCGCCTCCGGGAATGTTCTGATCGCAGTTCGGCATCATCACGAACGCGCCAGCACCCACGTCACCGAGTACAGCGATACCTGAAGCCGAACGAAAACGCCACGACTAGGCGTACGCGAGCAATGCCGGGCCGATGTCCCCCTCGCGATGCATGACTAGTTAGACCGTTGCGTCGAAGTCTGTTGTCGTGAGTGATCTGGCAAGCATCTCGAAGTTATCGTCTCTGGCAACGGAGTTTGGCCTTGTTATTATTCAACTCACTAATGATACGATACACAATAATTATCTGTAATCGGTGATATTCAAATCTTGGCGAATCGCACGACACCGGAGACCCCATCACGAAACGTGATGAAATCACATCGGCGAAGCGGGGAGTGGTTTATAAACGTCGTACTGCCGTCGGCCAAATGTTAACCGTCACGCAAAATGACGGGCGCTGAGGGATTTGAACCCCCGACAGCTTGGTCCGAAGCCAAGTACTCTGTCCAGGCTGAGCTAAGCGCCCTGCCGGGTGCATCTAAACTGTATGCACCCACTGTAAAAAATGTCTCCATCCTTCGTCGTCAATCCACCGCCGGTATGCTTATTCATACCGCACCCGGAACGTGATACATGCCGATCACTGACGACGAAACCCTGCGAGAGGTCCTCGAATCTAGCAACACGATCGCCGTCGTCGGCTGTTCCTCGACGCCGGGGAAGGACGCCCACGATATTCCGAAGTACCTGCTGGAGGCGGGCTACGATGTGATCCCGATCAACCCCTTTGCTGATACCATCTTCGACCGAGAAGCGTACGACTCACTCCCAGACGTCCCGGATAGAATCGATATCGTGGACGTATTCCGGCCGAGCGATGAAGTTCCCGAGATCGTCGACGCGGCGCTCGACCGCGAGGACGATCCGCTGATCTGGCTCCAGTTGGGGATAACCCACGACGACGCGATCGAGAAGGCGGAAGATGGCGGCTATCGGGTCGTTGCGGACCACTGTATGAAAGTCGAACACCAGCGATTGGTAGAGTGACTGCCGACCAACGAAGACTACTGCGTCGCGTCCGCCTCAGAATCAGACGTTTCGGCCGCCGACTGTGCTGGTGATTCGTCGACTTCCGTCTCCTCGGCGCTTGACGCGTCAGCGTCCTCAATGTGGACGTTAGCGACGACTGCTTCGACGTCGATCCCTTGCTCCGTGGCGAGTGCTTCGAGGAGGGCACGCTGTTCAGCCAGATCGCGTTCAATCTCGTCGACCTGCTCGCTCGTGGTCTCGACTTCCTCCCGGAGGGACTGTACCTGGCCGCGTAACTGGTTCATCTTCTCGTAGAGGTCCTCCGCGGCGCTCGTCACCTTCTGGAGTTTCTTCGCAGTGTCACCGAATCCCATGCCGGCGGATTACCACTCGTGGCTTGTGCGCCTTTCGGTCTCCGGAGCGTCGCCATTAAGACCCGGCGGATCGCAATCCTCGATATGGATCGGACGCGTCTTGCCCCGCTTGCAGGGATACTGGCCTGTCTGGCGTTTCTCGCCGCGCTAGCGATGCCGCTTGGATCATCCGGCGGCGGCCTTTATTATGCGACGGGCGCTCTGAACCCTCTCGTGGGTGGGCTCTTCGCCGTCGTGTTGGTGGTTGTCTTTGCAGCCGGTCGCCAGGAACGGACTGATCCCGCCCTCGCCGCCGGAGTCGCGCTGGCGTTCGGGCTGGTGATCACCGCCGCGACCGTCGTCTGGGCCGTCACGGCCAGGACTGACGTCCTCTCGATTACCAGATTCCATCGCCACGCACTCCTCGGCACTGCCAGTGGGGTCCCCCTGGCAGCGGCCTGGTATGCCTTCGAGCTGGACCTCTTCTGACGGAAGCAAGAGAATTTTTTCTGGCCCGCAACATTCCCGAGCCGAAAGGCCCTTATGGGCAACCGGAATAATTTCAGACCGGACTAGGCCGGGCGGTTAGGCCCCGCTCTTCACCCGCGCTATGGTCTTCAGCGGGGGCCGAATCCCGGGGGCGTCCGAACAGACGGGCGTGGGCCCCGTTAGCCAACGTCGAAACCTCGTCCTGCGGGGGTAGCGGTCGGCGCCGAATCGCCTGCAGGGGCGTGCCGGTGTCGTTAACCGGGGGCAACTCGCCAGGCGCGGAAGCGAGCAGCGGACCCCTGGACACCTGCCGCTCGCAGGGTCGCGGGGTGGAGGAGGCACGCGGGACTCCCCGCGTCCGAACGTCGGGCAATCGCGGGCGTCCGACTTCCCATTCATCGGTATTCCTACTCATTGCGGAATGCCGCCGACCACCGTTAGTCTGTCTGCTCTTCGTATCAGCCACCCGGCCACCGCTCATGAGATCAGAGGATTGTTTTGAGCCTTCGCTACACTTAGGACCATACCCAAGCAGCACGACGTATGTCCTGGCGCGAGATTCGACCGGTTGCGCTTGGGATCGTTTAGCGAGGTGACGACATTCTCGTTGCGGAATGTGACGACCCGGATACGGGGAATGTCTTCTACCGGCTGCTCGGCGGTGGCGTCGAATGTGGTGAACACAGTCGTGACACCGTCATCCGAGAATTCGAGGAAGAACTCGGCGTCGAGTTCCACGTCGGTCACTGTATCGGAACGTTCGAAGATGTCTTCGAGTTTGATGGGGAACCCGCTCACGAAATATGGCGCGTCTATACAGGCGACATCGCTGAGGATTGGCTCTGCAAACAATCGTCCTTTGACTTCCGTGAGCCGGATCTAAACGTGACCCCCACGGCGCACTGGCTATCTCCGGAAACGCTCAGGCACGACGGGACGTTTTATGGCCCAGTTGTTCTTGATGCGCTGGACGGTGAACAGCTGTAAGCGGAGAGACCGATCGCGTGGGGCTCAGTCTTCGACTGGTTCGACGACCGCTTCGCCGTTGGCCACTTCCAGCTCGCCGCCGATGGTGCGGTTCGGATACGGGATGTTGATCCCGGCATCATCGAAGCGTTCCTTGACGGCCTGGACGTATTCACCGCGAGTCTTCACGAAGTCCGCGCGACTCGGGTTGGTGATCCAGATGCGGGACTGTAGACCCACAGAAGAGTCGCCGAGTTCGACGAGGCGGACCGAGGGGCCGGGATCGTCGAGGATCTCGTCGTGTGCTTGGGCCTCCTCGAGGATGATTTCTGTCGCGCTGTCGACGTCGTCGTCGTAGCCGATCCCGAACGTGAATTTCAACCGTAGCTGGTCTTTGGCGACAGGGTTCTTGATGACGCCGTCAGTCAGATTGGAGTTAGGTACCGTTAGCAATTCGTTGTCGAAGGTACGAACCCGGGTCACGCGGAGACTGATGTCTTCGACGATCCCACTATGGCCGTCCCATTCGATCCAGTCGCCGATACGGAACGGCCGATCAGTGAAGATGAACACGCCGGCGACGAAGTTCGCGATGACGTCCTGCAACGCGAAGCCGATAGCCAGCGTCGCAGCGGCCCCGATCGTCGCCAGGGCGGTCAAAATGTTTCCGAACCCCGCGAAGGCGAACGCGACCGCGATCGCGACGAACCCGAGAATCGCGCCCGTGAGTTTCCGGAGCGGTTTGCGGGCGTGTGCATCCAGATCCCGGGATCGCATCAGCCGGTTGGCGAGCGGGACGACCGTCGCCCGGCCGAGGACGTAGACCCCAACGGCGACCAGTACGAACGTGATCGCAGCCCCGGCGACATCGGCATACGGGACGCCGGCGTTTTCTAAGAGCCTCGCGATGAACCCGGAGTCAGCCTGCAACACCATCCCGCCGACAGACGCAGTCATCGCTGTATCACCGCGGTATGACCTCGCGTGTCGAGAACAGTCCCGTTCGCTGCCTCGGCCAAATCGCCAGCCAGTACCTCGGTATCTCCCTCGGCTCTGGCCGCTCGCAGAAATTTGACCTTGACTGCGTCACGGTCATCCAGTTGCTCTGAGAGTTCCTCAGAAACGGCATCGATGCCGTTTTTCCCGACCCAGACTGTCACATCCAGATCGTGCATTGGATCGCTCATATTCCGGGTGTTGGAGTCCAACAGGTTTGAAGCTTGGCCACACATCTCGCAATTGTTGTCCGTCGTGCTTCCGGAACGCAAGGAGTGTGCCGGGCCAAGAGACGTCAGTCGTATGGATACCGGGCCTGGGAACCACATCCGCAGGTGACGACAACGTGACCGTCCTGGGTCCGTATGCGAGCGTTTTGGCCCGGTAGTAGATACGCGTCACAGTCGTCACAGACGAAACGCTCGAAAGATCGTGGAATCGATAGCCGGTGTCGCTGGGCGATCCGACGAGATTGACGGACAAATTCCCTGGCGCGGTCGTGTTCGTCCGCGTCCGCCGCCGAACGGGCTTGTTCCGCAAGGATTTCGATCCGTTCGGCCGCAATGGCCGCATCGTCACTCATCACCCGGGCAAGGGCCGTCTCGCGGAAATCGATGTCGATACCGATCGAAGCACAACGCATTAATCGGCGCTCGTCGAACCGTCGAGTCATGACACTGCCGTCGGTCGCAGCCTTCACTGACACATACTTCCCGACGGTCAACGGCGTCACGTACACGATCCAGGCCTGGCGGGACTGCTGGCGACAGCGCGACGGCGACATGCCGGTCGTCTATCCAGGGACGGACGAATACGATCCCGACGAGCGGGAGTATCCGGTCAGGAGCGTTCCGTTCCCGTTTTACGAGGGGTTCCGCGTCGGCGTACCGAAGGTTCCCGACGGCGTCGGCGACCCGGATCTCGTCCACGCGCATACGCCCTTTGGACTCGGGATGAGCGCGATGCGACTCGCCCGGTCGCGTGACCTGCCACTGGTCGCCTCGTATCACACGCCGACCAGCGAGTACGCCGCCTACGTCTCGCTTGGCGAGCACGTCGAGCGGACGATCCGACGGACCGCCAGGCGGTACGAGCACTGGTTCTTCGACCGTGCGGACGTGGTCGTCGTCCCGAGTGAGCGGACGCGCGAGCACGTCCGCGATCGTATCGGGATCGAGGCGACAGTCGAAGTCGTTCCCAACGGAATCGATACCGAGCGTTTCCAGCCGGTCGATCCCGGGGATTTCCTGCAGCGGTACGACTTGCCGACGGATCGCCCGATCATCGGATACACCGGTCGGCACGGTTACGAGAAGTGTCTGCCCGATATCGTCGCCGCGACCGAGGACATGGACGTGACGGTCGTCTTCGGGGGCGACGGACCGGCGCGGCCGGACGTCGAGGCGCGGGCTGAAGCAGCCGATCTCGACGTCCGCTTTCTCGGGTTTCTCCCCCGCGAGGAACTCCCGGCCTTTTACTCGGCGCTTGATGTCTTCGCGTTCCCCAGCCCCGTCGAGACGCAGGGCCTGGTCGCCCTGGAGGCCAACGCCTGCGGGACGCCCGTTGCGGGCGTCGACAGCGGGGCGCTCGCCGAAACCATCGAGGACGGCGTCAACGGCTACTCCTATCCGCAGGGAGACGGCGAAGCTTTCCGCGATGCGATTCGTCGGGCGCTTGACGACCGAGCGGAACTTAGCGGGCGATGTCTCGAACGTCGGGAGACGATCAGCATCGATCACGCCGTCGACCGACTGACGGACGTCTATCAGGGCGTACTCGACGCGGAACCGGCGGACGTACCGAGGAACCGTTCCTGACAGTCGGCGTTCGATCAGTCCAGCGCGCTGGCCACCCGAATGATCGTCCGCTCGCGCGACCACCTTTTTCCGTTCGGGTCCCCGTAGCGGACCACTCACGCAAAAACCTGGACGAAAAACCACCCGTTCGCGTTTCTGAGACGCTCGGTCTGTCACGTCTCGCTCCGCTCACTCGAAGTACTACGACAGCGTGCTGGCTGCCCGGATGATCGTCCGCTCGCCGAAGGCGGGACCGATCAACTGGAGGCCAACTGGCAGCCCAGCGCTCGTTTCTCCCGCAGGCACCGAGATGGCGGGCAGGTTCGCGAGGTTGACCGGCGTCGTGTTTGCGTCGGCGAGGTACATCGTGAGGGGATCGTCCAAGCTCTCGCCGCGCTCCATCGGTGGGACTGGCATCGTCGGCGATGCCAATACGTCCGCCTCCGAAAGGGCCGAATCGAAGTCTTGCTTGACCCACGCCCGGGCGTCTTGGGCTTTCTTGTAGTATTTGTCGTGGTATCCGGCCGAGAGGGCATAGGTGCCCAGCAGGATCCGGCGTTTGACCTCCTCACCGAACCCTTCCTCGCGGATAGCTGCGTACTCCTCGTTCCAGTTACCCTCGTATTCCGGCGTCGGGCCGTAGCGCACGCCGTCGAACCGCGCGAGGTTCGAGGAGGCCTCGCTCATCGCGATGACGTAGTAGGCCTCGACGGCGTGTTCGACCGACGGGAGGTCGACCTCGTGATGACTCGCACCCGCCGCTTCCAGTTCGTCGATGGCATCCCAGAATGTTTCGACCACTTCTTCGTCCGCACCGTCGAGCAGTTCGGTGGGAATCCCGATCTCCAGACCCTCGATGTTGCCGTCCGCGGCGTCGGCGAAAGCGTATTCGCGCATGTCCTCGGGTTCCGAACCGCCGACCTCCGCGTGGGCCTCACGCGTCGTCGCATCTCGATCGTCGGGGGCCGCGATGACTTCGAGAAGCTCCGCGGCTTCTTCGACCGTCGGTGCAATCGGGCCGATCTGCTCTAAAGAGTTGGCGTAGGCGATCAGGCCGTACCGGGAGACGAGTCCGTAGGTTGGTTTGATCCCAACGACGCCACAGAATGCGGCCGGACACCGGACTGAGCCACCCGTATCGCTGCCGAGTGCGAGGTCGGCTTCGCCAGCGGCGACGGCGGCTGCCGAGCCACCCGAAGAGCCACCGGGAACGTGCCCCTCGGCGGCGGGGTTCTCGGTCGGCCCGAAGTGCGAGGTCTCCGTCGTCGTTCCCATCCCGAACTCGTCCATGTTGGTCTTGCCCGGGATCGTCCCACCGGCTTCCTTCAGGCGTTTGACGACCGTTGCGTCGTACGGTGGGACGTACTCGGCGAGCATGGCCGAGCCGGCAGTCGTGCGCACGCCGTCCGTCGAGATGTTGTCCTTGACGGCGACCGTCCGGCCCGCCAGCGGGCCCTCATCCCTGCCCTCGATCGTCTCTTCGGTGATGTAGACGTTGTGACTCATGAGACGCGTGGACCCTTGAAGAAGCCGTCCTCGCTCTCGGGTGCGTTCTCGAGGGCCGCGTCCTGATCGAGGCTCGCTTCAACCTCGTCCGGACGCATGACGTTGGTCAGTTCAGCCTCCGGCTCGACTTCGGGAACCGCATCGAGCGTCTCGAAGTACGAGAGAATATCAGCGAACTGCTCGCTGAAGCGCTCACGTTCCTCGTCGTTCAAGTTCACCCGTGCGAGGTCCGCGACGTGTTCGACCTCATCGGGATCGACGACCGATTCGCTCATGTCCATCCGCTGGGTACCACTGCCACTAAGGGTTTCGAAAGCCCGGTAACCCATCGGAAATCCGGAGATGGATGCCGGTTTTGGCCGACCAAAGAATTTAAATTCTGTTGGTGACAACAGAAGGTTGAGCGAAACCGTTCTTCGGGCATCCTGCCCGTTACGTACTCGACAAATGTCAGATACGACCCTCAGAAGTCACGAACGAGCGACTCAGCAAGAGACCAGCGAGAACGAACAGACCGAGACCCACGTCTGTCCGGAGTGTGGCGGAACATTGCAATCGGACTCCGAGCGGGGCGAGACGGTCTGTAGCGAGTGTGGCCTGGTCGTCGAAGAAGACGAAATCGACCCCGGCCCGGAGTGGCGCGCTTTCGACGCCAAAGAGAAAGACCAGAAGAGCCGCGTCGGTGCCCCCACTACCAACATGATGCACGACAAGGGGCTCTCGACCAATATCGGCTGGCAGGACAAAGACGCCTACGGCAACTCGCTGTCCTCGCGACAGCGCGAGAAAATGCAACGATTGCGTACCTGGAACGAACGCTTCCGCACGCGTGACTCCAAAGAACGCAATCTCAAACAGGCCCTCGGCGAAATCGACCGCATGGCCTCCGCCCTTGGCCTCCCCGAAAACGTCCGCGAGACCGCGAGCGTCATCTATCGCCGCGCCCTCGACGAAGACCTCCTGCCCGGTCGCTCCATCGAAGGCGTCTCGACGGCCTCCCTCTATGCGGCCGCCCGACAGGCTGGCAACCCGCGGAGTCTCGACGAAATCAACAACGTGTCCCGCGTCGAAAAGGACGAGACTGCCCGGACGTATCGCTACGTCGTCCGTGAACTTGGCCTGGAAGTGAAGCCTGCAGATCCCGCCAGTTACGTCCCTCGCTTCGCCTCGGACCTCGACCTCAGCGAAGAAGCCGAACGCCACGCCCGCGACCTGCTGGAGAACGCCAAACAGGAGGGCGTCCACTCGGGGAAGAGTCCCGTCGGCCTGGCCGCCGCGGCCGTCTACGCCGCCTCGCTACTGGCCAACGAGAAAGTCACCCAGAACGAGGTCAGCGAAGTGGCGAACATCTCCGAGGTCACAATCCGCAACCGCTATCACGAGTTGCTGGAAGCCAAGGAAGGCATCAGAACGGCCTGATTCGCCGCCGAATTCGATTTCTCTGTTGCTGGCCCGATCGGCAGGTTGAACTCTCCCGCATTCCCGAAGGCACCCATGGAGACGACGCGTCACTCCGTCGCGACAGTCTACGTCGTCCACGACGGCGAGACGGTACTGCACGAACACGACAAACTTGAGATGTGGCTGCCGCCAGGCGGGCACATCGACCGCGACGAGCTACCACACGTGGCCGCCAAACGGGAAGTGCGTGAGGAACTCGGTCTCGAACCGGACCTCGTTGCTCCCCGGGGAGACCTCGCCTCGGCGACCGCCGAGAGCATCCCACAGCCACAGCACTTTCTTCTCGAAGACATCAACGTCCACGACGGCGAGGTGGGTCACCAGCACGTCGACTTCATCTTCTACGGCCAGGTCGAGAGTCGGGAGATCGCTCCCGGCGACGGCGAGGCGCCACCGGAGGCGTGGGAATGGTTCTCTCCGGCCGATCTAGCGCAGGCGAGTGACAGACTGCCGAGTGACGTCGTCGAAATCGGGAAACAGGCGATCGAATCAGTTGACGAATAGTAAGGATCCGAACCGTTACTCGCGAGCCGGCACCTCGATCGTTCCCGCGTCGAGTTCGGCCTCAACCTCGCGGGCGGCCTCGACGAGGTTGGCCATCTTCTCGTAGGCGACCTCGCGGGGGAGCAGCTTGACGCCGCAGTCCGGCGAGACGGTCAGCCGTTCGGGCGGGACGACTTCGAGTCCTTTCTTGATGTTCTCCTTGATCTGTTCGACGGACTCGACCTCGGCGTCGTGGACGTCGACGACGCCCAGCGCGAGATCTTTCGTGAATTCGGGCTCTTTGAACACGTCGATCTGCTCGAAGTCGCCGTTGGCGAGTTCGAGGTCGAACTCCTCGACGGGGAACTCCAGGATCTCGGGATAGATCCGCGAGTAGTCGCCGTAACAGACGTGCAGTCCGAGTCGGACGTCCTCGGGTACGTCCTCGGCAATGCGTTCGAGTGCTTCGCCGACAATCGCGTGGTCGTCTGGCGTCGTCGCCAGCGCCGGCTCGTCGATCTGGATGTACCGCGCACCGGCATCGACGAGGGCCTCGATCTCCTCGTTGACGAGGTCGGCCAGCGCGTACGTCAGCTCCTCCTCAGAGTCGTAGACTTCGTTGAAACTCCATGACGCAAGTGTATATGGCCCCGTGATGGGGACTTTAACGGGCGTCTCGGCGACATCGCTCGTGAACTCGTACTCGTCGACGAGCCAGGACTCGCCGTAGTCGACCTCGTCGACGACGCTCGGCTTATCGAAGTAGTTGTGCCCCCAGACCTTCACACGGCCGTTGAACTCGTAGCCGTCGATGCGCTTGGCGAAGAATTCGACCATCTCGTTGCGGCGCATCTCGCCGTCGGTGACGACGTCCAGTCCCGCACGCTCGTGTTCATCGGTGATGAGGCGGGCGGCGTCGTCCTTCGATTCTTCCCACTCTTCTTCGTCGAAGTCGGCCGTCTCGTCCTCGAAGAGTTCACGGGCGCGGTCGTGCCACTTGGGCTTTGGAGAGGAGCCGACAACGGTCGTCAACAAGAAGTGGTCGTTGCCGTGGTCGTCCGGGCGGAACTGCTCGCGCGTGTCGCTCATGCTGTCACCTCCTCGTTTGCGGCCTCGGCAAGCGATTCGATCTTGGCTTCGAACTTGTTCACTGGCAGGTAGAACAACTCGGTGTTGGGCGTTGCATACACCGTCTCGAAGTCGTTGGCCGTCTCCGCGAGGAACCACTCGATACGCTCGCGGATCTCTGCCGGCGTCTCCACCAGCGTGTTCTGACCGTCGACGAGTCCGAGCGCGACCTCGTCTTTGGTCCCGTATTCGTTGACGTTGTAGAGCGTCTGTTCGTGGTCGCTCACCAGGTCGTAGCCCACAGCGTCGATATTTGCGTCGAGCAAATGGGCGTGGACCTTCTCCTCCAGAGCACCCCAGTACGTGTGGACGACTACGTCGGCGTCGATCGCAGTCGCGACAGCGTCGATCGCCTCGCTGGCGCGCTCGTCTGTCCCGTCTTCCGGCGGCTCGGTCACCAGCGACGGCTCGAGCAGGTACAGCGTCTCGACATCGGGAAACGTCTCGACCTCGCCGGCGAGAAAGTCGGCGACACCATCGAGCAGTGCGGCGTCGTCGCCGTAGTGTTCGTCGGTCGCGAGATCCGCGAGCGAATACGGTCCCGGCAGGACGGCCTGTAGTCCGTCCCCGACCGCCTCGGTGGCCGCGTCGAGTTCGCTCGCCACGTCACCGTCCGGCGTTAGCTCGCCCTCAATAACGGGTTCACGGTAGAAATTGTTGTTGTCGTAATAGCGGACGATCCCGCGCGTCTCGACGTTGTCGTGGACGGCCAGCGGGTGAGCCAGCATGTCGTCCCACCTGAGTTGTCCCTCGACGATCCGATCTAGCCCGGCCGACTGCTGGGTCTGGAGGACGTCCTCACGAGCGCGATCGTACGCGGCGGTGATCTCACCGCTCTCGTCGCCCCGAATGAGGTCGCTTCGCTGGTGTCCTTTCAGGTCCGCGAGGTCGTCTTTCGCCCAGTTCGGCAGGGGGTACAGTCCTGGCGTGGTCGCTACTACCTCTGGCATTGGCAGGGCTAGGTAATGACGGGGCTTAATATTTCCTATTCGAATAAATGCCCGTGGGTAATCTCCAAGCCGGTAGCCGGAGGCACTTCCGGTAGATGGTATATGCCGCCACCGACTGTCGGTTTTGGCCATTCAAGGGGATTTGTCCCGCGGGCTATTGGCGTAGCGGACGCAACGAAACGGAAACGGCAACGAACCAAAACGTTAATGAGATATCTGTTCTATGTGATCGGTAACCGTGGGGAATACAAGCATAACCGGCCGGTCAGCGGCTTACTGCCCGAAGTGTGGGGCGACGGGGGAGCACGCTGGCACCAGTGACGGAATGAAACAGTACGAGTGTAGGGACGGAACGTGTGGTCACTCCTGGCGAGTGACCGTACGTCCACAGCCGATCGAAGCCCCCACGCGGGCCTGACTCGGCTCCGTTGTGGTAGCGAGCCCTCGACGACTGTCGGGTACTATCTAACCAACCCGATCTACCACGACAACTCGTTCGACCACAGCCACTATTGGGTGGGTCCACCAGCAAGGAGTATGGATCGTCCGCTCCAGTGGGCTCTTTGGTTGTCTCTCGGCGTGACAGTCGGCGGCGGGACATACGTGTGGCTGGTCGCTGATCCGCTGTTCGTCGGTGTGACCGCCCTGTTCTGGACGCTCGGAATGGGGTTCCTCGATAGACGATCTGGTCCCACAAACGGGGCGAGCCGACGCCTGGGCGACGGCACGCTGGTCGGGTGCTGCCGGCGGGCTGACGGCGCTGGCGGCGACCCTCGGGATCAGTCCGACGCTGCCAGTTTCGGCTAATCGCCGCCTCGCACTAGGACTGTTTGTTGTTGGGACCTGGCTGACGGCCGTCAACGTCGGTCTGGCACTCGGGTTGGAAACGGGTAGAATGGCACGGGTCGGCGGTGGGCACTGATCGAGCGAGCAGACTCCGGGGCCGACCCCGGAGTATTTTACGTCGACACGCCAATCGAAGGGCACAGTGAGCCACCACAGCGACTCCCCGGTCAGCGAGAGCGTGGAGATGTATCTCAAGGAAATCCACCTCCTCTCGCGCGACGGCGACCCCGCCCGGACAGGAGACATTGCAGATCGACTTGGCGTCTCACCACCCAGTGTCACTCAGATGCTCTCCCGTCTGGAGGACCAGAACCTACTCGAATACGAGAAACGACGTGGCGCCTCACTCACCGACGACGGCGAGGAACGCGCCGTCGACCTACTCGCCAAACACTGTCTGATAGAACGGTTCCTGGTCGAAGGACTGGACGTGACGGAGGGGTTTCACGACGAAGCCTGTCGTCTCGAACACGCCCTGAGCGACGACGTAGCCACACGACTGACCCGTTACGTCGAGCGTCGGGAGGAGTGCCCAGACTGTTACGACGCGGAGGCACAACACTGCGAACACCTTTCGGCCGGAGCCGACTGAGCGCCCGATCCGACATCTCTGACTGAGCGTCCGACCTGTCAGGGGTGATTGCTCCGTGCGATCAGTGCCGGCCGGCTCACTCAAATGATCGGCTCGACGATATCGACGCCGGCCTCAAGTAGCGCTTCGGTCCGCCGTTTGCTCTCGGCTTCCGCGTAGATCCGCAGTTTTGGCTCGGTTCCGCTCGGTCTGACGAGCAACCAGGACCCGTCGGCCAACAATATCTTGAACCCGTCGGCGTCGTTGACGCCCTCGACATCGACGCCCGCAACCGATTCGGGTAACCGATCGCCGATCGCTCCGATGACGCGGCCTTTCTCCGAATCGGGACAGTCCAGATTGCGACGGTCCTGGTGGATTTCGCCGAAATCGGCGAGTAACGTGTCTATCCGGTCGTCGAGTGGTCGCTGGGCCGTTGCGACCGCCGCGACCAGCGCCATCAGGACTCCGTCCTTCTCGCGGACGTGTCCGCGGATGGAGAAGCCCCCGCTCTCCTCGCCGCCCATCAGAGCGTCGTGCTCAGCCATGCCCTGGGCGATCCACTTGAACCCGACCGGGACTTCGTGGACGGTCTCGCCGTGAGCCTCGGCGATACGGTCGATCAGGAACGTCGTCGAAACGGTCCGGACTGCCGTTCCAGAATCCGATTCCAGTAGATAGTCGTAGATCGCAGCGAAAAAGAGGTTCTCGTCGAGAAAACCACGTTCGGGCGTCACAACGGCGATCCGGTCGGCGTCACCGTCGTTAGCTACGCCCAGGTCGGCATCGCGTTCTTCGACGGCAGCGACGAGTCCTTCGAGGTTCTCCGCGGAGGGTTCCGGCGGCGTCCCCCCGAACGCCGGATCCCGCTCACAGCGCCGTCGGTAGACGGTCGCACCCGCCCGCTCTAGGAGGTCGTCGGTCACGCCCCGGCCGCTGCCGTGCATGCCGTCATAGACGACCGTCAGATCTCCGAGGTCCGGATTGAGCAGGTCCAGCGCGTGGTCGTAGTACGGTTCGAAGAGGTCTTCTTCCCTGATCTCGCCGTGTTCGTCCTCCGGCAATTGGTCGGGCTCCCGGAGTCGATCTTCGAGCGCTTCAGTCACCGCTGGGAGTGCCGGCGAGCCGTCCTCGGGGATGAACTTCACGCCATTGTACTCCGGGGGGTTGTGACTGGCAGTAAGCATCAGCGCACCGGCGAGATCCCGATCGACAATCGTCCAGGCGATCACCGGCGTCGGACAGTCCCGCTTGGGGACCAGGACATCGAAGCCGTTGGCCGCCAACACCTCTGCGATGTCCTCGGCGAAGCCGGGTGAGGACTCGCGAGCGTCGTAGCCGACGGCGATGGTATCGCCGGCACGGCCTGCCTCTTCGCGCAGGTAGTCTGCGACGGCCTGTGCGACCATCTTGACCCGCGGCGAGCTAAAAGTGTCGAGGGTAGCTCGCCATCCGTCAGTGCCGAACTCGATGGGCGTATCCATGTGTGCCCGTGCCAAGTGGGGCCTAAAAAACGCGCCGATTCGATCCGATAGTGTGTGGCTGACGTTCTTCGGCGTCAGACTCCTCAGGTGTTCGTCTGCCCGCCGTCGACGGCCAGCGACTCGCCGTTGACGTAACTGCTCATGTCGCTGGCGAGGAACAGCGCTGCGCTTCCGATGTCTTGCGGTTTTCCGAAGCGTCGCAGCGGCACCTGCTGGCGGAACGCCTCCTCGCTCTCGCCGCCGATGATCGGCACGTCGTCGGACACCATCTCGGTGTCGATCACACCAGGGTGGATAGCATTGACGCGAACGCCTTCTGGCCCGTATTTGTCCGCAAGCGAGTAGGTCATCAGCCTGACGGCACCCTTCGACGAGCAGTACGTGACGAAATCCCCGGACCCTTCCAGTCCAGCCACGCTGGAAAGGTTGATCAGACTCCCGCCGCCGGACTCGACCATCCGCTCGATGGCGACTTGGGCACCGAAGTACGCGCCCTTGACGTTGATGTCCATCAGCTGATCGAATTCGTCTTCAGTGACCTCCGTGAACTCTTCGCCGCGGAAGATGCCAGCATTGTTTACCCATACGTCCAGACCGCCGAGCTCTTCGGCCGCGGCAGCGGCCGCCTCCAGATCTGCCTTTTCGGAGACGTCACACTCGACGAACGTCGCGTCGACATCGTACTCCTCTTCGAGTAGTTCGTGAGTTGGCGCTCCACCCTCCCGTGGTTCCTCTCGAATGTCGGCGTTGACGATCGCCGCACCTTCTGAGGCGAAGGTTTCACAGATGTTCCGACCGATGCCGCTCGATCCGCCCGTGACGACCGCGACCTGGTTTTCGAGTAAAGCCATGATACTTCAATCCACCATTTTGGAGGATTATTAATATACTTTTGGCCGATTGTCATCGGTAGGAAATCGAAACGGGGGATTGAAAGAGAAAATAAATCAAATGCCAGGGAAGAAAGATCGCTCACGTCTCGTCGGTCGGACTTTCGTCGTCGGAGCCGGCAGCGTCGCCCGTCGCGGCGTAGCGATCGACGAGTTCGTCGGGTTTCCACTCCCCGAGTTCCCTGGGATCGACGTGGACGAACGCGTCGTCGACTGTTTCGAGATCCTCGACGGCTCGGACGACTGCCGTCTCGATGTCGTGGGCCTCACGGAGCGTCCGGTCGCCCTCGACTTCGACGTGGAGGCTGACGTCGATCTCCGGGCCGACGTAGTGGGCGATCACTTCGTGGGCACCCTTCACTTCGGGATGCTCGAGTGCCCGCTGGACGATCTCGGCCCGTAGCTCCTCGGGCGGTGCCGCCCCCACGAGATAGTTGACGTTATCTCGGACAACTTCGACACCCGTGTGGAGGATACCGACAGCCACGACCATCGCCGCCAGAGGATCGAGCAGCGGAAACCCCAGTGACGCGCCAAAAACGCCAGTCAGCGCGGCACCGGCCGTCAGCACGTCGTTACGGTTGTCCAAGGCCGTCGCGACGAGCGCCGGGGACTGCCACTCCTGGCCGACTCGGAGACAGTAGCGGTACAACGCGAGTTTCCCCACGACGGAGAAGAGCAGCACCGCGATGGCGGTCGGGCTCTCGACCGGATCGACTGTGCCCGAAAGCAGGGCAGTTCCCGACTGATAGATAACGAGCGCGCCGGCGGCGAAGATACCGACCGCAACGAACAGCGACACGAACGGTTCGATGCGTTCGTGGCCGTGTGGATGTTCGAAGTCCGGTGGCTGGGTGGTGAGGTACAGCCCCGCGACGATCACCAGCGAGTACACCGAGTCCGCGAGACTGTTGATCGCTTCGGACTCGACAGCGAAACTCCCCGTTTCGAGGGCGACGGCACCTTTCAGAACGAACAGAAGCAGGTTCGCTCCGAACAACAACAGACCAACGCGCCGGAGCGTCCCCCGTCGTGTCATCGGAACGTGGTTGGTAGCGGTCGGTAAAGTGATTTCGTGTTCAGACGGATCGCTCCCCCCAGTCGTGTCACGGTCGATCCGTTCCAACGGGACTTAATACGACGACTGCGAAGTTCCCCTATGCACTTCCTCCAGCGTGTACCGGTTCGTTCGAGATGGAATCCCACCGGGGTGATACAGTGACTGTCGCCGTCGTCGGTGCGGGGATGTCCGGCCTCTCGGCGACGCATTTCCTCGCGACGCAGGGCGCCGATGTCGAGACATTCGAGGCATCGAGCGAACCCGGTGGGATCGTCCGCTCGACGACGGTCGACGGTCACGTGGTGGAACACGGCCCCCAGCGTTTGCGCCTCTCGAAACCGGTCGAGTCTCTGGTCGAGACGCTCGATCTCGAGGACGAGCTGATCTACGGGGACGACGACCAGTCGCTGTACGGCTACTACGACGGCGATCTCCGGCCGATGCCGTTGTCCGTCCGGGACGCGATTACGACCGATCTCCTCTCCTGGCGCGGCAAGGCCCGCGTCCTGCTGGAGCCGTTCACCGGCGGGGCAAAGCCCGACGAGAGCGTCGAAGCGTTCCTCACGCGAAAGTTCGGCGAAGAAGTCGCAACCCGCTTCGCGGGACCGCTCTACAGCGGCCTCTACGGCACCGATGCCGACGACATGTACGTCGAATACTCGCTCGGGAAGGCGCTGGATCGTTTCGGCGTCGAGGGGAGCCTGCTGGTCTTCATGCTGAAGAAGTTGCTTGAGGGTGTCGAGACGCCACCGATCATCTCCTTCGAGGACGGCCTCGGGCGACTCCCGGAAGCGATGTACGAGGCTCACGCCGAGTCGATCCACCCGGGGACGCCGGTCACTGACGTCCGGCAGGACGGCGAGGGATTCCTGGTCGAGACCGATCGCGAGACGGTCGCCGTCGAGACGGTCGTGTTCACGACCCCGGCGCCGACCACGGCCGCGCTGCTCGCGGGCGTCGACGACGAAGCCGCCGCAGTCGTCGAACAGTTCTCGTACAATCCGCTTGGCGTCGTCCACCTCCACTCTGACTTTGACGGAACCGGCCACGGCTTTCACGTCATCGACGATGGGTTTCGGACGGACGGCAGCACCTGGAACGCCAGCATGCTCGGCCGGGACGGCGTCTACACCTCCTACGTCGGTGGCGGCGATCCCGCATTTCTTGATGCTGATCCAAGCGTCATCGGGCGTCGGGCCGCCACGGAATTCGAGACGATCACCGGTGCCCAAGCCGAGGTCCTCTCCGTGAACGTGCTCCGTCCCGGGATGCCGGCGTACGACCGCTCCTGGAAGGCACTGGACGACCTCTCGCTGCCCGATGGGATCGAAATCTGTTCGGCCTTCACATCACGCGCGGGACTGATCGGGCGGATCGCCGATGGGCGCAAAACCGCGTCAGCTATTCTCGAAGACTGAACAGCCGGCCTCGACCCGGTGTTTCCCTTTCGTCTCCGTTATCAACTCTCGCTATCGTGGACGGCATCGTCTTCGTCGTCGATTATCGTTATAGCTGGACGGCATCGTCCTCGTCGTTGACTGTCGTCCCCTCCTGATCGGCAAAGGCCTCGTGTAGACGGTCGTAGGACTCTTCCAGCGCCTCGACGATAACTTTCGTCTCCGAGATGACGGCCATGAAGTTGTTGTCCCCGGCCCACCGCGGGACGACGTGCGTGTGGAGGTGATCGTCGATCGACCCGCCGGCCGCGGTTCCACCAAGATTCAGGCCGACGTTGTAGCCGTCGGGATCGAATGCAGCGTCCATGGCGTCGATCGTCCGCTGTTTGAGTCTGGCGTGATCCAACAGCGCTGCGTCGTCGAGTGCCTCGTATTCGCCACCGTGGGCGTGGGGGATGACCATCGTGTGGCCCGGGTTGTACGGGTAGTTGTTCAGCAGGACGTAAGCATGGTCGCTGCGGGCGACAACCCGGTTCTCGCGGTCGTTGTCCTCCCGGGGGAGTTCACAGAAGACACAGTCCTCGATATTGGGGTTCTTGTCCGGTCGCTCGACCCACTCGATGCGCCACGGCGCGAAGATCTGGTCCATGTTCGCACACGCCGCCGCGGCGGTTAATGTATTCCGTTCCGAACGTCTGGAATCAATCACCATATTTGAATCTTTCGGCCGTTCGATTCGGTTTCCCCGCAGAAACGGACTGAACACCTCCGATAAACGAAATAGAGGTCCTTCTACCGGTATCAGTCCATATCGTACTGACTTACTGCGATAAACGAACGAAACGGACCTCACTTTTTATAGCCTGATCGTCCGTTCTCCCGAAGTAGATGACGAGCATGTCAGGACTGACCGACCAGCTATCGGAGTATTGTCCGTCATGTGGGACTGAGCGTCCACACGGCGTTTCGGTCACGCTGGTGACCGAAAGCGACGAGACGGACAACGCTGCCTACTCGCGGGAACCCTATCGTGTGAGCGAATGTCTCAACTGTGGCCGGCGAACGGAGCGGCGCATGAACGACGCGTGATTGCGA
The DNA here is from genome assembly GCF_900880625.1 of Halorhabdus rudnickae. Taxonomy (NCBI): domain Archaea; kingdom Methanobacteriati; phylum Methanobacteriota; class Halobacteria; order Halobacteriales; family Haloarculaceae; genus Halorhabdus; species Halorhabdus rudnickae. Next base: position 360,150 of record NZ_CAAHFB010000001.1, on the reverse strand, counting down.
AGATTCTCGTCAATCGATCCCGCTGCCCGCGGTTCGTTCCGCTCATCGCTCGCCGTTCGCTTTTCCGAGGCCCCACTACGTTCGGTTTCGCTGCTCACGGCTCCTCCCGTCGCCGCTCGCCTTTTCGAGACCTCGCTCCACTCGGTCTCGCTGCTCGCGAGTCACTCCGCTCCCCGCTCGCTTCTTTCGAGGCCTCACTACGTTCGGCCTCGCGTCACTCAACCTCGCTGCTACCGACTCCGGGTCGTCACTTCACACCCGTCCTCGGTCACGATGACGGTGTGTTCCTTCTGGCTGACGTAGTTCTCCGCTTCCTCTTTGAGAACGGGATAGCCGTGGATGGCATCCGCGCGCTTCAGGCGCTTGAGTGCCATACTCGGACGACGCACGTCCAGCCAGCGCGTCGCGAACGGGAGGGTCTTGAACTCCTCGACGATCTGCTCTAAGGCCTGTCGTGCCCCGCGATCACGGACGGACGTCTCCCGATCGAGGGCGAAGATTTCCTCGTCGCTGCCCTCCCTGACCTTGCCGCTTCCGTCCGTGGCGAACGGCTCAATGGCGACGACGTCCCCCGCCTCTAGGACAACGCTTTGACTGACGGCCCGGTTTGGAATGTTCGGATCGGTGTGTTGCTCGTACTGGTCTAGACCGTGCCCTGTGAGGTTGACGACTGGATTGAAGCCGTAGCCTTCGATCGTCTCTTCGACGACGCGACCGATCTCGCCGGTTTCGACCCCGGCCTCGACGAGCTCGAGTGCCGCATCGAGCGCCTCAGCAGAGGCTTCGGCGAGTTCGTCCTGTCCGGAAAGGTCGATCGTTACGGCCGTATCAGCCAACCAGCCGTCGACGCTGACGCCGATGTCGAGGTTGATCATCTCCTCGCCGAAGGTCGTCTCGTCGTCGATCCCCGGCGTCGCGTGGGCGGCTTCCTCGTCGACGCTAATGTTGACGGGAAACGCCGGCTCCCCGCCGAGTTCACGGATGCGATCTTCGGCCCACTCGGCAATTTCGAGATGACTCGCCCCGACCTCGACGCGTTCGGCCGCTTCGTCCCGTACCTCCGCGAGGATCTCGCCCGCTTGCCGGTGTTTCTCGTACTTTTCCGCAGAGAGGTCCACGTCGCTCATACCCGGCCTACGTGCGAAGGGTGAAAGTGTTTGCCGATTGCGCTATCACCGACGCGAAACTGATGGTTCCCTCATCAGTCAGGATAGCTTCGATTCGATCCGCTCGCCGATCGCGTCGACGATTTCCAGGTCAGCGTATATCTGCACTGTCGTCCGTTCCGTCCGAAGTTCAAGGTAGTGAAAGTGCTCGTCGTCATCGACGTCGCCATCGCGAACGTGTGAGAGGACCGATGTGACGACGAACAGGCCGACGCCGACGGCCAGCGGCGCGAGGGTCTCGACCGTGGACAGTGACGCCAACAACCACAGCGCTGGCGTTGCCAGCGCGCCCAGAACCAGCGCAAGTGCCCCGACTGTGAGCAACAGCGGCGTCGAATGCGGTCGAACGGATTCGTGGTCAACATGCCGTATCACCTCGAGATCGACCGTCTCGAGTTCGTCGTCCAGCCAGAGGAGTCGTCGATCGGTCAGACCGAGCGTCTCGCTGTCCCCCATTCCTGGTGGCGACAGTTCGAATCCGCGATTGATCGTATCGACTGTCCAGGTCTCGACGAGTTCCTCGTCGCCGTCTAGGAACGATGCCAGCGCACGTTCGGTTCGATCCATGGATCTGCTCGCCTCAGTCGTCGCCCCACTTCCGGGCGGTCTTGGGTCGGCTGGCAATGTCCTGGACGTTCAACGGCTCGTCCGCCGACTCGATGGCCTCAAGGGCGGCCTCTGCGCTCTCGATCGTCGAGAAGTACGTGATCGTCTCCTCGACGCAGATTTCGAGGACGTCACGGTCCCGCGAGACCACGAGGTCGATCTCGCCATCGCGCAGGGCCGCCTCGATCTCGGACTCCTCGTCGAAGTCGTCGAGATCCAGCGTCTCGAAGTGCTCCTCGAAACCGAGGACTGGCAGATCGACGATCGCCGTGCCCGAGAGCGGGATCGCCTTTCCGACCGCTTGCTGGGCCTTCTGGTAGGCCTTGCCGAAGCTCCCGGCAGTCCCCATGACCTCACCCGTCGACTTCATCTCCGGGCCGAGCCGCGGGTCTGAGCCCGGCAAGCGATCGAACGGCAGGACGACCTCCTTGATAGACACTTGCTCGGGCTGTTGTTCCGCGACATCGAGATCGTCGAGGCTCGCGCCGGCCATCACCTTCGCCGCGAGCTTCGCGATCGGAACGCCGGTCGTCTTCGAAATGAACGGGACTGTCCGCGAGGACCGCGGGTTGGCCTCCAGGACGTAGACTGTCCCGTCCCGGACCGCGAGTTGGACGTTGAGCAGTCCCTCAGCGTCGAGTTCGCGCGCGACTTCCTCGGCCACTTCACGAATACGCGGCATCACGTCTTTGATCTCCTGGCTACGCGGCGGGATCATACACGCCGAGTCACCGGAGTGGACGCCGGCGGTCTCGACGTGCTCCATCACGCCGCCGATGAGGACGTCCCCACCCTCGCCTGCGGCGTCTGCGACGGCATCGACGTCGAGTTCCACTGCATCCGCCAGGAAGTCATCAACGAGGATCGGCTTGTCCGGGCTCACCCGGACAGCTTCCTCGATGTAGGTCTTGAGGTCTTCATCGTTGTAGACGACATCCATCGCGCGACCCCCGAGCACGTAGGACGGCCGAACGAGGACAGGATAGCCGATGTTGCGGGCCAGTTCGAGGGCCTCAGTCTCGCTGGTCGCCGTCCCACCCTCGGCCTGATCGATCCCGAGTTCGTCCATCAGGCGGTTGAAGCGGTCGCGGTCCTCTGCCAAGTCCATCGCGTCGACCGAGGTGCCGAGGATCTCACAGTCCAGTCCACGGCGCTCGAGTTCCTTCTCGAGGGGATGGCCGATGTCGACGGACGTCTGGCCGCCGAACTGGACCATTACCCCGTCGGCCCCGGTCTCCTCGACGACGTCCGCGACTTCCTCGGCGGTGATCGGTTCGAAGAACAGGCCGTCCGAGGTGTCGTAGTCCGTCGAGACTGTCTCGGGGTTGTTGTTGACGACGTGGGCGTCGATGCCGATCTCCTCGAGGGCCCGAACGGCGTGGACCGAACAGTAGTCGAACTCGACACCCTGCCCGATCCGGATCGGGCCGCCCCCGACGACCACGACGCTCTCGACGTCCGGATCGACCTGGACTTCGTTGCGCTCTAGTCCCGAGAGAGGCTCCCGTGCGGAGTAGTAATACGGCGTCGAGGCCTCGAACTCGCCCGCGCAGGTGTCGACCTGCTTGAACGACCGGGCGGGCGCGGCACTCTCGACGTCGTCGACGGTGACGGCGTCGGTCCCGCCGTCGGTCTGGGGCGTCGCTTCTCCGTCCCCGCTGACGACGCCGCGTTCGTCGAGTAGCCGATCCGGTAGCCAGGACGCGTGAGTGTCGTCGAACGCACCGCCGCTGGCGAGCGTCGCGACCTCGTGGTTCGTGAAACCAGCCTCGGCCGCCACCTCGAGGTCGCCCGCGCTTGCAGCCTCGGCCGCGTCCGCGATCCGTTTGTACCGCTGGACGTACCACTCGCGGATCTCTGTCAGTTCCGAGACCTCCTCGACGGAATAGCCGCGCTCGAAGGCCTCGAACATCGCGTAGGGGCGGTCCGGCGTCGGGGTCCCGAGGTAGCCGTCCGCGAGTTCTTCGTCGTCTACGTCCGCCCAGTTGACAGCGGGATCGTACTCGCTGGACCGGAGCGCCTTGAGCAACGACTCCTCGAAGGTCCGTCCGATCGACATCGCCTCGCCGGTGGACTTCATCGCCGGCCCGAGATCGAAGTCGACGTCGCGGAACTTATCGATCGGCCAGCGGGGTACCTTCGTGACGACGTAGTCGATCGCTGGTTCGAAGGCAGCGGTCGTCTCCCCCGTGATCTCGTTTTCGATCTCGTGGAGGCGCTTGCCCATTGCGACCTTCGCGGTTACGCGGGCGATCGGGTAGCCAGTCGCTTTCGAGGCCAGCGCTGACGACCGGGAGACGCGGGGGTTGACCTCGACGACGCGGTACTCCCCGCCGGGGGTCCCGTCGTCGCGCCAGGCGAACTGGATGTTACAGCCGCCGTGGATCTCCAGTTCGCGGATGACTTCGAGGGCGGCGTCACGCATCTCCTGGTGGCCCTCGTCGGGGATGACCTGGCTGGGGGTGACGACGACGGACTCGCCGGTGTGGATCCCCATCGGATCCAGGTTTTCCATGTTACAGATGATGATACAGGAGTCGTCGGCGTCGCGCATCACCTCGTACTCCAGTTCGATCCAACCGTCGATGGACTCCGTGATCATCACACGGTCGTCCCGCGAGAGGTTCAGCCCCTTCCGCGTGGCCTCTTTCAGTTCGTCCATCTCGCCGATGACGCCCGACCCCTGTCCGCCGAGCGTGTAGGTCGTCCGCATGATGACAGGGAGGCCGCCGACCGACTCGACGGCGTCTTCGACCGCCTCGACGCTCTCGATGGTTTCCGAGCGCGGAACCGGCTGGCCGATCTTGTGCATCCGCTGGCGGAACTTGTCCCGGTCTTCAGTCGCGTAGATCGTATCGAGGGGAGTACCCATGACCTCCACGTCGTGTTCTTCCAGGACACCCTCTTCGGCGAGTTCCGCGGTGACGTTCAACCCGGTCTGGCCCCCAAGACCGGCGATGACGCCGTCGGGCTCCTCCTTGCGGATGATCTCGGCGATGGCCTCGGTGTTGATAGGTTCGAGATAGACCTCGTCGGCCATCTCCGGATCTGTCATGATCGTCGCCGGGTTCGAGTTCACCAGGACCACGCGCGCACCTTCCTCCTGGAGTGCGCGACAAGCCTGGGCCCCGGAATAGTCGAACTCGGCCGCCTGCCCGATCTTGATCGGCCCACTGCCGATCAATAGGATCGTGCGGTCTTTTTCGTCTGTCATTGTGCGTCTGGAGTTCGTTCGTCGTAATAAACCCGGCGAAAGGTTACGAAACTCGCAAGTGAATTTCGAAAATCGTATCGAAGGTAGTCAGCTGTCCGCATCGTGACGAGCGACAACGACAGCGCCGTTTCGTTGAATCACTTCGTCTGCATCACAACTACTGAGTCGGGATCTAAACAAACACCGTTCGATAGCCACAAGCGGTGGGAGTTCGAACGACATCTTCTCGCGGCCGTGGTCACTGTCCACAGTCGTCGAACCGATACCGGTAGGGCGTCTCGCGAATCACTTCGACTTCGCCCGTCTCGGCGTGTCGCCCCAGTACGGTCGCAACCTGGTGGGCACTATCGAAGGACTCGCCGTGGGCTTCCAGTACGTCGAGAATTTCCCTGGCAGTCAGCGGCCCCTCGGCCTCCGCCTCTCGAAGCACGGCGCGGATCCGGTCGAACTCGCCGTGACGTAACATAGTCTGACAAACGTTCCCGAACACCATTAATCACCGTCAGACGGCAGTCTGACGCCCCATCGAACGGTTTCGATAGACTACGACGGGATCGCACGTCATACAAACGAGATGGATCGAGAAACCGTCACACGGACCGGTCAGACAGCTGTATCGTGTTCGCCCTCGAAGTCGCGTTCGCTCCGGTAAACCTCGACGAACTTGCCGACGTCGAACTCTCGCATCTCGGATTCGAAATTCGCGATTGCTTCGTCGTCGTCGGCATGGCTAACTGCGTGTTCCATCAAATCGACGACGAGTTCGATGATGATCTCGTGCAGTCGGCGTGCGTCGAAGTCCGTGACCCAGACCAGTCCACAGCCGATGTCGCCGTCATCTTCGACATCTTCGGCGACGACGGCGTCGGGAAACTCTTCTAAGACGATACCCATGAGGTGAGCGGTACCGAGTTGCTCGGCCTCGTCGGTCGTCTCGACGGTCTCGCGGAGCACGTCGACCAGAAACTCGGGCAGGAAGCGGGCCGGCGGATGGACGTCCATGACGATCGCGTGGGTCGACTCACAACCACAGTCGAACTCACGCATGCCCATGTCCAGTTCCGAGAGACCGATCGACTCGCCACAGGGGAGTTCGATCCGATCACCCGACCCGGGGACGCGAGGGGTACTCATCACCAGAGATTCCGCCCGCGGGCGGTTAAACACCCCGATGAGCGAGGATATTTCCGCTTGGGCTCTTTGGGAGCGAGCGTCTTTCGCGCTGACGCTTTTGGTCGAGGCATTTCGGCGTTGGCCAGTCCTGGCTCCCCTTCTACAGGTCACGGCCAGTCTTCACGAGTCTCTTCCTGCTCGGCCTGGGCCGGTGGTTCAGGATCGCCGAGTTCCCACTCGGCGGCCTCGGCCGCGTCTGCGACATCGAGAAACTCCCAGCCGGCCTCTTCAGCCAGTGTCGCCGCATCGTCGTCGGTGCCGACGTAGACGTACCGCGGCGTCTCGAACTGATCCATGACGTTTTCGAGGCTCTCAATGCGACCGCGAGGCCCGGAGAAGAAGTCCTGTCGGACGCGGTGTTTCCGCGCGAAGTTGGTGACGACGTACGTCGGTTCCTCGGAGACGATGCCGACGTACTCGCTCCACTGGCGGGCGTCAGTGAACACTGCGTCGGGGTGAGCCAACTGTCGCAGTGCATCGAGATCGAAAGCGAGGGTCATCTCGCCGTCCGAATCGCCGTGCATACCAGCACCGAGCGGACTGGCGCGCAAAACCGTGTCGGTCCGTGGCGAAAGATGGTCAGTTCGCTACTGTTCGGCGGCCGGTGCGGCAAGTGATTCGAGATCAACTTCTGGTTCCAGCAGGGCCTCCTTCTGATCGGCGACGGGTCGTTCCTCGCGGATAATCCGTTTGAACGCACTCTGCTGGGAGAGATCTCCAATCAGGACGCCGCCGACGAGGTGGCCGTCCTTGAAGGTGAGTCGCCGCCACTCGTCGTCGGTGTACTTGCGCTCGGCCGATTCGTCGCCAAGCGTCGGATGGCCAAAGGAGAGAAACGGGAAGTCAAAGTGCGTGATCGAGTAGGTGGAGACGTACCGGAACGTCTCGACGGGTTCGTCGGCGACCATGTTCGCCCCGGCGATGGCGCCTTGCTCTTTGGCGCTCCCCCACGAGCCGTTCTGTGCCGGTTCGTCGAGGATGACGTCGTAATAGCGGGTCAGGTCGCCAGCCGCGTAGACACCCTCGACGTTCGTCTGCATGTGCTCGTCGACGACGATGCCCTCCTCGAGTTCGACCGGCGTGCCCTGGAGGAACTCCGTATTGTAGTCCAGACCGACGGCGACTGCGGCGAACTCCGCATCGTGGAACTCGCCGTTCGAGTCGATCGCGCCGCTGACGTGGTCGTCGTCGTCGACTTCGAAGTGGTCGAGTCCGCTCTCGAAGACCAGTTCTACCCCCAGATCCCGGAGTGCCTGGTGGATGATCTCCGCGCCGTCGAGCGTCAGCGCGTAGCGCCACCACCGGTTGCCCCGCATCAGGTAGTCAGCGTCGACGCCCTGGGCGCCACAAATCGCCGCGAGGTCGATTCCGAGCAGGCCCGCGCCGACGATCACGCCCGTCTCGGCTTCCGCGGCGTGTTGACGGATCCGCCGAGCGTCCTCGAAGGTCCAGAAGTGATGGATCCCGTCGGCGTCGCTGTTTTCGACGGGGAGTTCGATCGGCGTCCCACCGGTCGCCACGAGCAGGTTGTCGTACTCATAGGTCGAGCCGTCATGGGCCTCGACGACCTTCGCGTCGGTGTCGACGCTCGTGACGTGGGTGTTGAGTTCGAGGGCGATGTCGCGTTCATCGTACCACTCCTCTTCGTGGATCGCGATTGGGTCCTCGGGGAGTTTTCCCTTGGCGAACTCCTTGATCAGGATCCGGTTGTAGAGGGGTTCGCCCTCCTCGGTGATGACGGTCACCTCAGCGTCGGGATCTGCCTCGCGGATCGTCTCCGCGGCGGAACTGCCCGCGATCCCGTCGCCGAGGATCACGTGCGACGTGGTCATACTGACGCCATTCGTACCGGGGCCTAATGTGGATTGCTATCGGCGAAATCGGACCACCCAAACCGGGAACTCGACTGTTTGACTATCGCTCGATCCCGGATGCTGCCGACTTCCCTGCGTTGATGGGGTTCGAACCATAACGCGAACCTATATGAAGATCAAACAGAGCGTCAAACACTGGGCGGCCAAACAAAGCTTGACCGCGCCGATCGTCGGCGATATGGTCGCCGACCGGCTGGTCGATATTCATACCGACTTCTTCCTGGACTGGGCCGACGAGGAGCGCCGCGAGGAGCGCCGTGATCGGCTAGAAGAGCTGTTCGACGCAACGATGGACACCTACGTCGCTGCCCTCCAAGCGGGGTATCCCGAGGCCGAAGCACGAGAGATAACCCACGCGCAGGCCAACTTCGACTTCTACAACCACGGTTGGACCGAGATGATGGAGTTTCCCGTCGACGAGGTCGAGGCCCACTACGATCGCTACGCCGACTTCTTCGACGCTCACGGCATCACCATCGACGATCCGTTGGGCGAGTTCGCACCTGAAAGCGGACTGCCTGAGGCACCGTCAACGCCGGAGAAACTCGACGATCCCGAACACCCCCACGCGATCGGTGGCTTTGCCGACGACGTTTATGTCGAGACCGGCGATGGCGAGGTTGTGATCGGCGGCGGGGAGGAACCTGAGGAAGTGGCCGTCGATAACGCCCCCGGCGTCGATCCCGAGGCCGTCGAGGACGCCGAGATCGAGTCCTGAGCGACTGGAAACACCGTTCCGGAGAAGCCACTGGCGTCATCGACCACGTCGTCAGACTGGATCCGTGTCGTGGAGAAACGTCTGGAACTCCATCGTTCGTCCCTCGGGGTCCTCGGCAAAGAACTGGTAAATGTCGTACTCGTCGTTCTCTCTCGGTGAGCCACGAGCGCGATCGGCGAGTCGCTCGTAGTACGCGTCGACACCGTCCCGGGTGTCGGTGACGAACGTCAACACGCCCTCAGTCTCGGCCGTCTCGCGGTCACAAAAGCCGAACAGAAAGGAATCGTACCGGAGAATCGCACACGCCGACTGTTCGAGCCAGACTGTCGCGTCGACGGCCTCGACGTAAAACGACGCGATCGATTCGTACTGCTCGGACCCGAAAAACACGATCCCGGGCATGGATTCTCAGACGGTGACAGCAAGCAAAAGCGTTTGTCCCGTTCCTCGATCACTGTGACTCGCCGATCAACCCGGCACACGTTTCGCCAGCGACGATCGCTCCGTTCAGCGAGCGTTCCGGGTACTGGGCTTGGGAGGCCATGCCCGCGTAGTAGACACCCTCGGCCACGTCATCGCCAAGATCGTAGGGCACGACCATGTCGAGGTAACCGCGCTCGTAGATGGGCGCGGTCTTGGGGTTGCGTGCCGTCTCGATCCAGTTGATGTCTTCCCGATCGAAATCGGGGAACAGATCCTCGATCCCCTCGAGCCACGTCTCCTCGACGCCCGCGTCGTCCTGCTGCCAGAGGTCGTCGTCGAGGTCCTGAACGTACTTGACGGCGTACAGCAGGTGTTCACCGCTGTATCGCTCGGGCGGGATGTAATTGGTGTGTTCGATCAGCGCGCCGAAGGGCGCCTCATCGGCGATGTTCAGCCAGTAGGTGTCCGTCAGCGACTCCTCTATGCTGATGACCGAACAGATCGTTCCCTGGAAGTCGATCGCACACTCATAGCCCGTCAGGTGTTCCAGGACGTCCGGCATCGTTGCGACGACCACCGCATCGACATCGTGGGTCTGGGTCTCGCTATCAGCCCCGCCGGCTGTCTCGACAGTGAGCGATTCGACCTCGTCGGCCTCGATCCCGAGGTCGGTCACGCGGGCGCCCGTAACGACGTTTTCTCGGCCGACAGAGGCAAGCATCGCGTCGATGAGCCTGCCAAACCCCCCTTCGAGATAGCCCAGCAGTTCGCCTTTGAGGATGTCCCGTTCGCCACGGAACTTCACGCGGCCCAACAGCCAGGCGGCACTGACGTCCTCCCAGCGGTCGCCGAACTTCGCCTCCAGCAGCGGTTTGAAAAAGCGCTCGAAACAACCCCGCGAGGTGTGATCGAGGATGAACTCCTTGACCGGAACGTCCTCGAAGTCCGCCAGTCGTTCGTAAGTGTCGAAAGAAGGGATCCCGCCGCGTACGTCGATGTCCAGCACGAGCATCCCCAGACGGAACTTATCGTACAGTGAGAGGTGCGGATAGGCGAGGATCTCCCAGGGTTTGTCCATCGGGTGGACGACGCCGTCGACGTAGTAGGCGTCGCTGCCGTAGCGCCACTCCAGATCGTCACTCAAGCCGAGTTCCTCGATCCATTCGACGATCGTCTCCTCGGATTTCGAGAGATGATGGTAGAACTTCTCGACGGGATCACCGGCGGTTGCGTACGTCGCCGCCAGTCCGCCGAGGTCCGTGCTCGCCTCGAACACTGTCACGTCGTAACCCTGTTGCTGGAGGCGGTGGGCCGCAGCCAATCCGGCGATCCCGCCCCCGACGACACCAATCATGGGATCGGATTCGACGGGTTCGCGAATAGGCCTTTTCGTTACGATCGGGCACGGCCAGTCGTCTTCGAGGGTCTGAAGAGAGTCACTGCTCGTCGATCGGTCGCTGAAACTCCAGAACAGCGATCGCACCAGTCGGGTCGTTATCCTCGAACCAGACGTCGCCACCGTAGAGATCCATCATCACTGCAACGAAGTACAACCCGAACCCGTGGGCAGTCTGGCTGACACCGATGTCGCGTTCGAACAACGACTCCTTGATGTGATCCGGGACTCCCGGCCCTTCGTCGGCGATCCGCACCTGCAGCCACTCCCCCATCGGCTGGACCGCGATCTCGAGGGAGACCGACCCGTTGTCGGCGTGGCCAGCCGCGTTCCTGACGACGGCCTCGAAGACATCGGCAAGCAAATCGTTGGCCAGTACGGCTTGGGTGTTGTCAACATCGGCTTCTACAGCGAGGTCGTGTTCCCCCTCGACGCGCTCGATTGCGGCCGACAGCGTCGGCCCCAGTTCGACCGGCCAGACCCGATCGCTATCAGACGTGAGTGTCTCGGTGATCGAACGGATCTTCCCGGTGAGTTCCGACAGTTCCGACGATCGCTCCCTGATACGGTCGACTCGTTCCTTGTCGTCCCCGTCGAGGTTCGCGGCCAGCAGCTGGGCGTTGCTGTCGATGACTTGGACCCCGTTGCGAAGATTGTGTCTGAGCACGCCGTTGAGGAATTCGAGTTGCTCGGTCCGTTGGCGGACGACACGACGGTTTTCCCGGAGTTGCTGTTCGCGGGCGACCCGGTCCAGGGCCGTCTCTGTCGCCCCGGCCAGGATCGTCCCAAACTGTCGGTCCTCGGGCGGGTACTCCGTCCCCGCCTCAGACGCCATACAGAGCATTCCGTGATCGCCAAGCGGTAACACGAGTACACTCTCCAGGCGAGCCGTCTCGAAGGGGTGCCACTCCCAGTCAGATCCCGTCAGGACACCCGTCTCACCCGTGTCGTACTGTTCGAACAACGGAGCCGCCTCGACCGTCAGGTCCGGTGGGTGGCCGTCACAGGCGTCTTCGACTGCCGAGGAAACTGCGGCTGGTCGGAGTCGCCCGTCCTCGGCCAGAAAGACGACCGCGACCTCTTGGCCGAGAATGCGCTGGACGAACGAGACCGCCACCTCGGCCACTTCGTCGTCGATCTGGGCTTCGATGAGCCGTTCGGTGGTTGCCTGAAGCGCCTCGATCCGATCCATGCGACGTTGCTGGATCGTCACGTCCCGGAGGACGATCAGTCGGCCGCGCTCCTCGCCGCGCGGCCCAGTGATCTCGGTCGTCCGGGGGTCGAACAGCGCTCGATCGTCGGGATCGTTGGGGTCCGACATCCCGACTGCTTCGCCAGTCGCGACGCGATCGAGCAAGGTAGGCGCGACGGTCTCGATCTCTCGCCCAGTCAACCGTCCGTCGGCGAACGCCTCTATGGCCGCGTCGTTGTGATCGACGATCCTGTCGTCGGTATCGAGGACGATCACGGGGTCGGGGAGTTCGTCGAGCAGCAAGTCACTGGCCAGCGGAGCGACCGACAGGAAATCGTAGTGGAACAGTGCCCACCCTGCGATCGCGCCACCGACGGCGAACATGAGCGGCGTCGGATCCAGTCCCGTTCGGTAGCCGATCCCGACCACGAAGACCGCGTTGCCGACCATCGGAAAGAGGCTCCCGCCGATGACTGCCGCCGTCTGGCGCCGGTACATCGGACGGGCCGACAGGAGGAAGCGAACGAGGACGGCATAGCCGACGAACACGAGCAGGTATGCAACAGTGGCACTCGCCCAGTAGGGGGTTCCCCGGACGAGTATCGGTGCCGTTACCTCGGCGACAGTCCGGAACTCGACGGCGAGATCGACGAAGTCGTGAAACGGAGCCGTCACGATCAATCCGGCGTAAGCGGCTGGAACCACCCAGAGAGCAGCGTAGACCGCCGGTCGACGGTACTTGTCCAGACCGGTATACGCGAGCGTAAATATGACCCACAGCGGCGGTATGCCCGCGGCCGCGAGGTCGGCCGTCGCCAGCAACGCACCGATTGTTCCGGCGTCCTCGGCCAGCAGGGCGCCGGCATAGGCGACCGACCAGATGCCAGCGGCGATCATGAACCCGCCGAATGGCTTGGCAGCCGGGACATCCCGCCGATGCCAGGCGAAAGCGGCCAGCCAGGCACAGACTACACCGCCGGCGAGACTCCCGCCGGTCAGCAGGAGACCGATAGAGGAGACGGGCATGGGAGGGTTCGTACGGCGGTTCGCGTGACGGGGGCTTATGTTTGGGGGTATTCGTGAGGCCCGCATTCGCTACCTTTTTGCCCGCAGTCGGGGAAAGCCGGGATATGCTGACGGCGCGGGCACCGGCGACGAGCGCGAATCTCGGAAGTGGCTTCGACGTTTTCGGGATCGCATTCGAGCGACCCGCTGACGTCGTTCGCGTCGAGCGTGCCGAGCAGACAACCATCGAGGTGACCGGTGCCGGCAGCCAGTACATCCCGGAAGATCCCGAAAAGAATACTGTGGGTGCCGTCGTCGACGCGCTCGACGCGCCCGCCCGGATCGAGATCGACAAGGGCATCCGACCGGCGTCGGGCCTGGGATCGTCCGCTTCCAGTGCCGCTGCCGCCGCAGTCGCGCTGAACGAACTCTACGATCGCGGGCTCTCACGGAAGGAACTCGTTCCGATCGCCGCCGAGGGCGAGGCCGTCGTCTCCGGAGATGCACACGACGACAACGTCGCCCCGGCGATTCTCGGTGGCTTCACGATCGCGACGCCGGACGGCATCACGCAGATTGACGCCTCGGTTTCGCTGGTCGCCTGTCTCCCGGAGATCGTCGTCTCGACCCGTGACGCCCGCCGGGTCGTGCCCACCGAGACGTCTGTCGACCAACTCGTCGAGACCGTCGGCAACGCAGCGACCCTCACCAGCGGGATGCACCGCGACGATCCCGAACTCGTGGGACGAGGGATGGAAGACAGCGTCGTCACACCGGCCCGGGCGAAGCTGATCGATGGATACGATTCGGTCCGCGAGCAGGCGCTCGACGCCGGGGCGACCGGGGTCACGATCAGCGGCGCCGGTCCGGCCGTCCTGGCAGTCTGTCGATCGAGCGACCAGCGAGCGGTCGCTTCGGCCATGCTCGACGCCTTCGACGGAGCGAACGTCGATGCCCGGACCTACCAGACGCGGATCGGCGACGGCGCAACGCTTTACTGACCGAAGGGGCCTCGACGGGGCGCATCCTATTGGACGAGAACTCTCCAGAAGGCACCACCCGACACAGAGAGCAGTCGCTCCGGGTCAGTCGTCCGGATCGTCCGCCCGCGGTGTGACAGTTTTGCCGGTCGATTCCCCGACCTGGAAGCCGCCGGTTTCGGCCCGCCCGGAGAGTTCCCGCTGGGGGAATGGGATCTTGATCCCCTCACGCTCGAAGGCTTCTTTGACCCCGGTGACGACACCGGAGACGGCGTTCCACTTCCGCGGCGGCGTCGGGTGATCGATCCAGAAACGCAGCTCCAGAACGACCGCCGAATCGCCGAAGTTTTTCGGCACGATCTGGGGCGGTGGCCCGTCGGCGACCGAATCCACCTGCTTGATCGCTTCCAGGGCGACGGATTTGGCGCGTTCGGGATCGCTCTCGTAGTCGATACCCACGTCGACCTTGAGCCGAAGGACGCCGCGCTTGCTGCGGTTGACGATCGCCTCGTTGCTGACCTTGTCGTTGGGGATGACGACCACCTCGCCGTCGAAGTTCTCCAGGCGGGTGTTGATGATCGTGATGTCGGTGACGACACCCTCTTTGCCGCCGATCTCGACCCAGTCGCCGATCGTGAACGGTCGGGAGAACATCAACACGAAGCCGGCGATCAGCGAGCCGAGCGTCTGGCGGGCGGCGAGCCCGACGACGATCCCGAGGAAGCCTGCCCCGACGAGCAGTCCCTGAAGTTCGACGCCCCAGAGACCCAGCGCGAGCAGCCCACCGAACAGCAGGATGACAATCTGGCCGACCCGGACGACGATCTCCTGTTGGTGATCGCTCATCCAGGACGCCTGGCTCCCAATCCGTCCGATGGCCTGTTTGTACTGGTCGGCGACGACGTAAACCACGCCCGCCAGTATCGCGGTGAGCAGCAACTGCACGACGAGTTCCATCGACAGCCCGCTCGACTCGATCAGTGACTCGATCGGAGTGAGAAGATCCCAGATGATTAGCAGAGCAAGTACCTCCGCGATCACCACTGCGAGCTGCATGGTCCGAACAGTGAGTCGGCCGAGTGTCGTCGGAAGGGACTCCTCGACGACGTCGACGGCGTTCGTGAGCCATCCGCCGAGCAGTCGTCGATTCACGGTCCGACGAAGCTGTCGAACGACGAACGGGACGATCACCACCCCCACGAGGAGCGCGAGGGTGACCACGCTCGCACTGGCCGCCACGCGCCACTCGACTGTCGAGAGTTGAGATAAAAACTCTCGGAGTTGCGCGAACGTGGAGCCGACACTGGTCATGCTGACCTGTGGTAGACGTGTGGCCTTGATGGTTGCCCTCGCCGGGGCCCAAACAGACCGAAACAGTATCGAGCTAACACTCCAAATCACCTAGTTTTTTGACTACGATGGAACTTTTCACCTATATGTACTGTCACCTGTGTGGCGCGGAGATTCCGGACGGATCCGAAACCTGTCCGGAATGTGGTGTCGACCTCGAATCCGAGATCGCGACGGGGTCCACAGAGACGATCTCAGACGATAACGGACCTGAAGATGAACAACCTCGAACGGAGGATGACCAACCATCACCGGACCGAACGACACCAGAGGCGACTGATTCAGCGTCCAGCGAGCCAGCGTCGAGTGAGCCAGACCAAGCGACCACCGGCACTAGGGACACCAAACCAACGGGAAACATGGGACAGTCGGATCAAACGTCCGAGGAGGACGGTGACTGGGACTGGTCTAATGAGTCAGAAGTACAAGCGTCTCCAAGGGGTGAACAGCAGGGTGCCCAGCCAGGACATCCAAGTCCGGTTGATGACGCTCCCTCGCGTGACACGCCACAGGATACTGAGTCGGAAAGTGAACACCCATCACAACAAAGTCAGCAACCACAGGGCGGACAACCACCACAAAGCGAACAACCACCACAAAGCGAACAACCACCACAAGGCGGTCAACCTCCGAAAAGCCAACCCGAACCTCGACAAGGCGGAGGATTCGATGCCGGCGCGATTGTTGACCGACTGCCAGTAGTTCCGGGCGTTGTCGGCGGCGTGATGGCAGCGCTCTTTATGTTTGTCCTCGGATGGCTTGTCGGTGTGCTGTTCCCTTCGGTCGGCGACGTGTCGACGATACGGCTCGGAGCGTTGGCGACGATTGACCTCCACTTCGCCACGCCAGATCACGTGACGCCGTTCATCTTTTCGGACTTCGAGACTGCCAATCCGCCCGAGGCCTCACTTGGGATTCTATATCTGATCGCACCGTTCCTGTTATATCAGGTATCAAAGCTCGTCGTGGACTTCGGGATTAGTGGTCGAGATATCCCACTCGTCGATGGTGCACTCACAGGGATGACAGTCATCCTTGGCTATCTCCCAATCATGCTCGTCGTCGCACTGCTTGCCCCGTCGTCTCAAATTGGCGTGGACTTTTCGCTGATCAATGGCATCGTCTTTGCAGGCCTTGTGTATCCCCTTGTGTTCGGTGCAATTGGCGGCCTCAGTGCGGCATATTATTCGCCAAATCAGCGCCGTGTCGGCCTTCTGTATGGCATCGTCGCATTCGTGACCGGACTCGTTCTCGTGTTCCTTTCCAGTTTTCTCTTCCTCGATACGTCCGATGTCGAACTAAGCGTTGTCAATCGACTGATTACATCTATCGGTGCGTTCGTCCAAGTGCATACACTTTCGTTCGTGAACGTCGCCGATATGGCGAATGTCACTATTCCACTGGTGGTCGTCATGCTCGTGATCGCAGGGATGGGCTTTCTCCGGGCCTGGCGAAGTCCAGACATCCAATCGCCAGGTGATGCGTTCACGCGTTCGCTGACACCCGTGATCACGTACTTCATGTTGGTCAGTTTCCTGGCGAGTGTGACGCTGCTGGTCGCCGACCCGTGGGTCCAAAAGGAACTGGACCTGGGTAGCATTGGCTTCAGTTCCTTCCCCACAATGTTCCCCGAAATGCTGGCCATGGGCCCACTTCGGTCGATCGGAACCTACGTTACCGCGACAAGTACTACGTTCCTCGTGTTGCCCATCATGCTCTGTGGCACGTTCGGCATCATCGCTTTACTCGTCGAGAATTACGAGCAAAGCAAGGACTGACCGCTGCCGACAGGTTGTTCGCTGGTTGCGCCTCGATATCATTACTACGCAAAATACCCGTAAGCCGCTGAATTGGTCGAAAACCGGTCGAAAATAGACCAGTGTATTCGACGGAACGCTCCTCAGACGCCCCTGCCTTGCAGTTGTTCCTCTTCGGGCAGGTCGACGTTGGCGTCGCCTTTCATGCCCGAGCCAATGTTGCTGGCAATCGATGCAAGTGTCTCGGGGTCGTCCCAGTTATTCACGGCCTCGACGATAGCCTCACCCATGGCCTGTGGGTCCTCGGCACCGAAGATACCCGAGCCGACGAAGATACCGTCACACTCGTGGTGCATCATCAACGCAGCGTCTGCGGGTGTTGCGATTCCACCGGCCGCGAAGTTCACGACCGGCAATCGCCCCATTTCGGCGGTCTCGTGGACCAGATCGGCGGGGGCCTCGTGCTCGCGCGCCCAGGCCTCGCGTTCCTCGTGGCTCATGCCTTCGAGTCGCCGGATCGCGCCCTTGATCGTCCGCTGGTGGTGGACGGCCTGGTTGACGTCACCTGTGCCGGCCTCGCCCTTCGTGCGGATCATCGCCGCCCCCTCGTCGATCCGGCGCAGCGCCTCGCCGAGGTTGCGGGCCCCACAGACGAACGGTGTCGTGAACTCCCGCTTGTCGATGTGGTACGCGTCGTCGGCGGGGGTCAACACCTCACTCTCGTCGACCATGTCGACGCCGATCGCTTCGAGAATCTGGGCCTCTTTCGTGTGGCCGATCCGGGACTTGCCCATCACCGGGATCGACACTTCGTCGATGATCTCCTCGACGTCGGCGGGATCGGCCATCCGGGCGACGCCGCCGCGCTTGCGGATATCCGCCGGGACGGCCTCCAGGGCCATGACGGCGACCGCGCCCGCGTCCTCGGCGATGCGGGCTTGTTCCGGGCTAACGACATCCATGATGACGCCGCCTTTCTGCATCTTCGCGAAGCCACGCTTGACGAGATCGGTACCACGACGCAGGTCTTCGAGATCGGTTTCCGTCATTGCGTACCGTTTTACCACGGAGTAACTTAACGAGTCGCTTTTGCGTGACAGCAGTTCGATCGGAGCCGCGGGAAAACACTCAGTCGGTCCCTTCGCGCCAGAACAACTCGTCGACGGTCGTATCGAAAAAGTCCGCGAGGTCGAAAGCGAGTTCGAGCCGAGGGTCGTACCGGCCCTGCTCGATGGCCCCGATAGTCTGGCGCGTGACATCGAGGGCCTCTGCCAGGTCTTCTTGAGTGAGGTCACGTTTGACCCGTCGTAGTTCGATATCGTTGTTCATGCGTCCGGTCAGTCAATTGTGGGTCTGCAAATAGTGGAACGCGCCATACCAGCCGAACAGGCCGATGCCAGTAACGAGTGCCAAGATCGGTTCCGCCGAGAGCGTATACACTCCCAGCGTTCGTGCCCACAGCAACACGCCAGTTAACACAACGATCACCACGAGTACCCAGAATGCGGCCTTGTACGCCAGGAGCTGCGTCCGGTGGTCTGTCCGGTCGAGCCCAGCCTCGGCCCGTGTGTTGGTAATCCAGTAGACGATTGCCGGGATGAAAAACACCAGAAACGCCAGGTTGGCGAGATCACCATCTCCCACCACCGGCGTGATCGCTACCGATCCCACGCCCACACCGGCGAACGTTCCGACGATTGCCAGTACCCGGCGGCGTGAGATGGTCCCGACCTGCCCCCGAAATCGGAGCGCCCACGCGACCCCCATCACGACTCCGCCCCCGAGCGTCAGAGCGACTCCCGGTAGATAGCTGACTCTAGCATCGAGAACGAGTGCGTAGCCGATGCCGAACGTCAGTATCCCAACCGCGCCCAGCCCGATTGCCATCCACTTATCTCGATCCATATGTGAAGGTTGTTTTCCTCTATGTTAATGAAATTTTCCATAGCGCTGGTCCGCGACTTTATCCCAGACAGCGAAGCCAACGCCCCCGTGCTCGTGTTTGGCGTCAGACTAGCGTTCGCCCCAGAAACGACCCTCCTCGCTGTTACAGCTATCCTATCCGGGATCTGTCTGGGGACGATCAGCGGCCTGACGCCGGGGCTACACGCCAACAACTTCGCGTTGCTCCTTGCGGCACTCGCCCCGAGCGTGCCCGCCCCGCCGCGACTGGTCGGCGCGGCGATGCTCGCTGCCGGCGTCGTTCACACGTTTCTGGATTTCGTGCCCGCACTGGCGCTGGGCGTCCCCGACGCCGCGATGGCCGCCTCCGCGCTTCCCAGCCACCGCCTCGTTCTCGGCGGCCGCGGTCGAGAGGCCCTCCGACTCTCCGCGCTCGGCAGCGGCCTGGCCGTCGTCTTCGCGCTCCCGCTCGCGATCCCGGTGACGCTCGTCATGCTCGAAGTCTATCCCGTTCTCGCCGCTCACCTGCCGGTGGTGTTGACAGTCATCGCGGCGGCGGTGATCGCGACCGAGCCGACGAATGACGCCCGTCGAGCCGCGCTCCTGTCGTTTGTCGCCAGCGCCGCCCTCGGAATCGTGACGCTCGACGTGCCCGCCGACGGCGTCCTGCCGTCCGGAAGCATGCTCGCACCACTGTTCGGTGGGCTGTTCGGTGCGCCCGTCTTGATCGACGCGATGGGCGGCTCGGGCGTCCCGAGCCAGGACGACCCCGCCGTGGGGACAACCCGGAAGTCGGTCGGTGGTCTTGCGCTGCTGGGTACAATTTCGGGGGCAATCGTCGGCTATCTGCCGGGGGTCTCCAGTGCCATCGCGGCGACACTGGCGCTGGTCAGCACCCCGTCGAAGTACGGCAGCCGGGGATTCGTCGTGACCACGAGCGGCGTCAATACGTCGAACACGCTGTTTGCGCTCTGTGCGCTGGTGGCGTTGGGCAACCCGCGGACTGGCGTCCTCGTCGCACTCGATCGATCAGGTGCGCCCCTCGCCTGGCCATTGCTGGTCGCAGCCGTCCTTCTCGCCGCGGCGGTCGGGTTCGTCCTCGTCGTGGTGGTCGGTGACTGGTATCTCGGAGCCGTCCGACAACTCGATCACGTCCGACTGTCAGTCGGTGTGCTCGCTGTCCTCGGGATACTCTCCGGGCTTTTCGCCGGCCCTGTCGGCGTCGTCGTCTTCGCAATCAGCACGCTATTCGGGCTGCTTCCGGCCAGACTCGGCGCGCGGCGCGTCTCGCTGATGGGCGTGTTGCTCGGGCCGCTGATCCTCGGCGTCTGAGACGAATCGTTCGGAGTTCCGACTCAAATGTAGGATTGTCGCCGGAAGTAAAACACCATCACGACTGCGACGCCGGCCATGCCGAGTAGAACCGCGGGATACCCGAACTCCCAGGTCAACTCGGGCATGTTGTAGGCGCTGTCGGCGAAGTTCATGCCGTAGACCCCGACGACGAAGGTCAGAGGGATGAAGATCGTCGCGACGACGGTCAGGACCTTCATCACCTCGTTGGTCGACTGTGAGAGAGCGTTGAGGTAGATGTCCCGCGTCCCGACCACCAGGTCACGGTACGTTTCGAGCAGATCGACCAGTTGCACCAGATGATCGTAGACGTCCCGGTAGTACTTCTCCGTCCCTTCGCGGACGTGCTTGAGGTCCCCGCGGGAAAGTACCGCGAGAGCCTCTCTGACCGGCCAGACGACCTTCCGGAAGGACAGCAACTCCCGACGGACGCTGTTGATCTCCCCAAGAAGGTCGGCGTCCGGGGAGTCGACGACCTCGTCCTCGATCGCCTCGATCTGTCTCTCGAGACGGTCGAGGACCTCGAAGTAGTCGTCGACGATCACGTCGAGGACGCGGTAGGCAGTGAAGTCGGGGCCACGCTCTAGCAGGCGCTCGTCCCCGCGACGGACGGCCTCCTGTACCCGGGCGATCGACTCGGCGCTGCCGGTGGCGACAGTCACGAGCCAGTCCTCGCCGACGAAGACCCCGACCGGTTCGTCGTCGATCTCCTCCTCGAAAGTGGTCTCGCCGCGCGTGAGTCGGGCGGTCTTCACCAGCGCGAAAGTATACGCACTGAACTCCTCTGCCTTCGCACGAACGTTGTTACGGACATCGTCGATCGCCAGGGGGTGAAGGTCAAACGTATCGGCGACGGCGTCGATCTCTCCAGAGGTCGCCTCGCCGACGTGCACCCAGGTCGTCCCCGCAGCGGCCCGTGCCGCCCCGAGGTCGTCGTAGGACTCGACGCCCGCCCCGTCGTAGACGAGCGCGTCGATCACGTCAGTCCCTCCCCGCGTCCGATGACGACGAGCGTCAACCCGATCATCAGTGCGGTCACTGAGAACGCCCGGCCGGGATAGGCCAGGAACACACCGACGACGTATCCACAGAGTCCGAGAACGGAAACCACAGCCCCGGAGAGTGCTGTCCGCATAGTCGCCCGCTCGTGGGCCGACGAAAAAAGCCTTCGTGTGGCGTCGGTCCCACGACGGCGATCGACCAGTGAGACGCCTCTCCGCAACCGAACCGTCTACGTGCTTTCGCGCCGCTCGATGCGGGATCCGGGATCAGTCGCCGCCAGCGGACGTGGCCCTCGCGGCATTCGAATCGATCGGGAAGATTAAACCTCGGGGCGTTAAACCGGGTTGGTATGAGTTCACTCGTCACCGTGGGGGAAACGCCGTTGCGTGTGTCGCCGCCGGACAGTCAGCAGTTCGTCGACACAGGCGCGGTCGAACTGGCAGCAGCCGGGACCGAAAGCAACGTCGCGGTCACCGCAGCGTGTCTAGGTGCGGACAGCGTCTGGGCGTCCAGATTGCCGGCCACACAACTCGGAAAGCGAGTCGTCGCCGAACTCCGCGAGTACGGCGTCGACCCCGACGTCACCTGGGCCGAAGACGGTCGGGTCGGACTGGAGTTCACCCAGCGCGGCGTTGCGCCCCGGGAGCCGATCGTCATCCAGGATCGCGTCGACGCGGCGGCGGCCTCGATGACGCCGGGAGACCTTCCAATGGAGCGCGTCCAGGCGGCCGACGGTGTCTTCGTCTCCGGAAGTACCGCCGCTCTCGCCCCGACCACGATCGACACACTGGTGGCAGTCCTCGGAGCGGGAGGGACTGATGGTGGACTGACGGTCTTCGACCTGGATTACCGACCGCGGCTCTGGGACGCCGAGCAAGCCCGGGAATCTCTCACCGAAGTCTTCGAGGCGACCGACGTGTTGATCGGCAACGAAGACCAGTTACAGACGGTCTTCGGCCGAACGGGTGATCCCCACCAGGTCGCCCACGGCGTCGCGTCACAGTGGGACTTCGAGATGCTTGCGATGACCCGCGGTGAACACGGCGCGCTGGTCATTCACGATAGTGTCCTGCACGAATGTGAGAGCATCGAGACCGAGACCGTCGACACCGCCGGCCAACACGACGCGTTCGTCGGAGCGTTCGTCCAAACACTCCTCGAAGAGGAGGGTGCCGACACCGCACTGTACAACGGTGTCGCCGCCGCGACCGTCGCGCGGACGCTCCCCGGGCCGATCCCGGCGGTCGATCCCGGGGATGTCGAGTCCGTTCGCTCGAAACTGTAACCCCCCATCTGTGGCGAAAGAGACCGACCGACAGGCCGTCCCGGCACCGATTGACCCGCTGCATTTATCTCGCCATCGGCGTGAGTCCGAGGCATGACGAGTATCCCCGCGGTCCACGAGCGGTACGGGGGACTGCTGACCGTCAGAGGTGACCGTCGCGTCGTCGCCCACTACGGACGCCCCGACCGCACCTACGACGCGATCCGGAACGTAGCCGGCGTCATCGAACACGGTGTCGGGATCGTGAGTGTCGAGGGGCCTAGCCGTCGAGACGCCGTCGAAGCGTCGCTGACGAACGCGCTCCCGGCCGAGGACAGCGGGACCTACGGCTTTGTTCTGGGAGACGGGACAATCACTGCCGATGCGTACGTCTTCGATGTCGGTGATCGGCTTCTAGGATTCGTCCCGTCGGACCGCGTCGAGGCGGTGGCCGAACTGTGGAGCGGGAACGGGTACACGGTCGAAAAAACGACCAGAGAGATGACTGTCTTCGGCGTCTACGGCCCGAAAGCGACCGAAAAGATCGCCAGCGTCTGCTCGGCGACGACCCCGGAGACGCCACTGGCGATTGCCCGCGGGGCGATTCGAGACATCGGCGTTACCGTGATCCGGGAGGACGGTCTCGCCGGTGAAGAGGGATATCTGGTCGTCACGACCAGTGAGGACGCCGAAGCAGTCTTCGACGCGATGGTCAACCGTGGACTCAACGCCACCCCGTTCGGGTACGAAACCTGGGAGCGCCTGACACTCGAGGCCGGGACACCGCTGTTCGAGACGGAATTACGGGACGCCGAACCCGCGGTTGTCGGCGTCGCGAACGCCTTCCCAGACGACGCGGCTCCCGAACCGTCCGACCGTCGTCTGTGCGGGTTCACCGCGACAGAAGTCCCCGAGGCAGATGCGGCTGTATACGCGAACGACCGGCACATCGGTCACGTGACACGCGCCGTCGAGAGTCCGAGCGATGGGACGGCAATCGGCTTTGCCGTCGTGGAGACCCCATTCGACGACGAGTGGACGATCGGCGACCGCGTCGACGCGACGGCGGCGGCCGCTCCGTTCATCGACGGCTCCGATCGGTCGGCCCGCATGCCTGCGTTCCAGTAACAGTCCGTGGCGGGCGTCACCGCGAGAACAGCGCCCGCAATTGCTCCCTCGAGAACAGCGATGACGGCTCATCCATGTGGACGCCGATCTTCCCGGAGAATATCCGGAGACCGGCGCGCTGGATCGGCTCGGGTAACGAATATCCACGTCTGACCCACGCGCCCAGCCGGATTTCCCGGCCGAGTTCCTCCCGCCAGGCGTCCTCGTATGCCGAGAGCGTGCTGGGATCGGCGGGGTCGATCGTCCGCGCTGCGTGATCGGCCGCCGTCATGCCGTAGCGAATGCCCCCGCCGGTGAAGGGCTTGGTCTGGGCGGCGGCGTCGCCGATCAGGAACACTCGCTCACTCGTGACCGAGTCGGCTGGCCCGATCGGGATGAGTCCCGAACACCGGCGGTCGATCTCGACGCCGTACTCGTCGGTGAGTGCGTCGAACCGTTCGCCGACGGACTCACCCGGCGGCGTCGCGAGCCCGTACTCGACGCCGGCCGACCCGCGCGGGATGCGCCAGGCGAAAAACCGCGGGACGTTCAGGTGGACGTCGACGAAGTCCCCGTCGTCGGGATCCGTCTCGAATCCGAGCACGCCGTGCAGGAGTTCATCCGGCTCCGCAAGCCCCACTGCGTCCCGGACGCGCGACTGCGGGCCGTCGCAACCGGCGACCATCCGTGCTCGATAGGTCTCGGTGCCGGCGCTTCCCGTGACCGTCACCTCGACGTGATCGTCACGCTCGTCGACGGCGGTGACAGTGTGACCATCCCGGACAGTGGCCCCTGCGTCGCGCGCCGCCTCCGCGAGCACCTGATCGAGACTGACGCGGTCGATGACCTGGGAGACGACTTCGTCCTTGTAGAAGGGATAGGCCCGGCTGTCCGGCCCGCCGAGGTGAAAGCGTGCACCGCGGATCTCGTTCTGGAGGAGCCTCTCACGGTCGTCTTCGGGGACATACCCGAGTACGTCCGTGCTGACGTGGCCCGAGCAAGCCAGCGGTTCGCCGATCGTCCCCTGTTCGAAGACAAGAACGTCCAGACCCGCTTGGGCGGCTCGGCGAGCGTAGCGACTGCCGGCAGGCCCCGCCCCGACGACGATCACGTCGCGCATGTATCTCCGGCAATGGCCTGGGAACTATAGGTCTTCACGATCGAGAACGCCGTGGTTGCCGATCACTGATCTCCGATCACCGATCGTACGCTCCGGAACTATGGTTCGGTCTCGAACTCGAAGCGTGCGCCGCCTTCAGTCCCCTCCGTCACCGATACCGTCCAGCCGTGGGCCAGCGCGATGTCCTCGACGATCGAGAGACCGAATCCGGTCCCACCCTCGTTGGTCGTGACGCCGTGATCGAAGACCGTTTCTCGACGCTCCGGTGGGATCCCCTCGCCGTCGTCTTCCACGTAGAACCCCGCACGATCGGGGAGTGACCCGACAGCGATCTGGACGTCAGTGCCACCGTGTTCCACGGCGTCGTCGCGAGTCGAAGACGAGCGAGGGGTCGTGGAACCATGTTCCACGGCGTTCCGGAAGAGATTCTCAAAAAGCTGGGTCAATCGGCCCGCGTCACCAGCCACGGTCGGCACGTCCTCGGCGACACGCAGCGTCGCCGCGTCGGTGTCGACGTAGCCCCACGCTTCAGTCGAGAGGGGTTCGAGGTCGATCTGTTCGGCGTCCTCGATGGTGCTCTCGCCACGCGCCAGCGTGAGGAGGTCGTCGATGAGACGCTCGATCCGGTCGTGAGCCGACTCGACCTTCTCGAAGTGCGCCGGGTCGCCCGACTCTGCCGCGACTTCCAGAAAGCCCATGGCAACGGTGAGCGGGTTCCGGAGGTCGTGGGCGACGACGCTGGCGAACTGATCGAGGCGCTCGTTCTGTCGGGTCAACTCCGCCTCCCGGCTGGCCCGTGCCAGCGCCGCTTCGACCGTTGCTCCGAGGATCCGAAACAGATCGACGTCGGCGTCAGAGAATACGTGCGGTGACGTCGAACCCGTCGAGATGAGACCGTACTCGCCGAGCGGAATCAGAATCTCGCTTCTGATATCCGTGTCCGGGTTGTACACCTCGTCGGTCGATTGGATGTCGTCGTACCAGCGTAACTCGCCGGACTCGAAGGCGTCCCAGGCGAGGCCCTCTCCAGCCTCGAACTGCGGCTGTGCGCCGAAAATCTCATCCGCTCCGTCGGTTTGGACGATCGGATCGAGGGTGTTCGTCCGTTCGTTGTACTCCCAAACGCCAGTAATTTCAAGATCGAGAACGTCGACCGCCGCCTCGACTGCGAGGTCGCCGATCTCTTCGACCGACTGTGCGCCACTGAGTTGCTGGGCGGTTTCCTGGAGTGCCCGAAGGCGACGCTCCAGCTGCTTCTGTTGGCTGATGTCTTCGAGAACGGCGAGGATGCTCGTCGGTTCCCCGTCGGAATCGACGATCGACGTCACCGACAGCAGGAGGTCCAGCCGATCCCCGCACTTCGTTTCCCGTCTGATCTCTCTGCCCCGGATCTGTTCGCCCGCGAGGACTCGCTGTCGGAGATCGGCGAACTCCTCGCGTTTGTCCGCCGGAACCATCGGATTGAACTCGCCGAGGACCTCCTCGCGCGACCAGCCGAACATCTCTTCGGCACCCTGGTTCCAGCGGCGAACGTTGCCGTCAGGATCGACCTCCATGATCGTCAGCGGCGCGGCGTCGATGAGTGACTCCAATCGCTGTCGGGTCTCCTCGAGTTCGCGTTCCCGCACGACCTGCTCGGTTATGTTCCGGGCGATCCCGAGAATCCGGATCACCTCGCCGTCGACAACGATCGGAGCCAGACTCGTCTGCCAGAAACGCGCGTCTTCGGCCACTGAGAGTTCCTCACGGTAGGAGATCGGCTCTCCCGCTTCCAGACAGCGTCGATAGTTTGCATCGAGTTCTGCCCCCCGCTCCTCGCCGAAAATAGCCTGGGGCGTCTTGCCCTGTACCTCCGCCGTCGTGAGGCCGGTCTGGGTCTCGTAGCCGGGCGAGAGTCGGGAAAAGCGGAATTCGTCCGAATCTGCCGTATCCACGTCGATCAGGAAAATCGCGTCGCCGGAGTTACTCAGGAGAGCATCGTACTCCTCGGCGAGTCGCTGTCGCTCTCGCTGCCGGTCCGTTCGATCGGTAATGTCCCGTGCCACGACGAGAACCTGCGAGTCCTCCCCGCTACGAAAGGGCGTCAATCGAACGTCGAACGTCCCCGTCCCGGACGCGGCCTCGAGTTCGATCTGTAGTTCGACGTCATCACCCTCAACATCGCCGTTGCTGTCCTCGATGGCTCGAAACGCGTCCTCGACGGTCCGGCTGAACCGTTCCGCATCCGGCTCCGGGAGGAGTTCCTCGACGAGTACGTCGAGAGAGCCTCCCTCGAGCGGGCGCCCGACTGAGGCGCTCATCGACGCTGTCGCGGCGGCGTTGGCGAACGCTACGGTCCGGTCCGCGTCGAGCACGATGACCGAATCCTGCACGTTCCGGAGGATGGTCTCGTTGCGCTGCAGTTCCTGCTGGCGTTCCCGTTGTTCGGTGATTTCCTGAGAGAAGATGGTCAGACCGTCCTCGTCCGGAAACGCGCGCACTTCGACCCAGTACTCGAAAGGAGAGCTGACGTACTGTTCGAACGAGACCTGTTGGCCGGTTTCCATCGCGGTTCGATACTTCGCTTCGAGTTCCGTCCCGACGATCGACGGGAACGCTTCCCAGAGATTCTCGCCGATGACTGCCTCGCGGTCGCGATCGATCCGGGCGGCCATCTTCTCGTTCATGTACTCGATGCGCCACTCGGTGTCGACAGCGTAGATCGCGTCGGTCGCCCGTTCGAGCGTCCGCTCGAAGCGATCGGTCACGCGCTCGGCCATCGCTCGTTCCCGTTTGGCCCCGACCAGCGTGTCGATACGACGGGCAAGCAACTCGAAACTTTCCGCGTTCGATCGGATCGGGATGTAATCGGAGACGTTCGCCTGGATCGCCCGGCTGGCGATCTCCTCGCTCCCTCGTCCGGTAAAGAGGATCGTCGGCACGTCGGCGTGACGCGCCTGGATCGCTTCGAGAAGATCGATCCCGGTCCCCTCCGGAAGCGCGTAGGATGTGACCACACAATCGATCGCCGTCGTGGAGACTGCCTCGATCGCCGCCTCGGCATCACGCACCGTCGTGATTTCGATCGTGGGGTCGATTCGCGGGAGTTTCGTCCCGACGAGATCGGCAAAGGCTTCGTCGTCGTTCACGTAGAGGACCCGTTTCGCTCCAGAGTCCTTCTCGACGTGTGCCATTACCTAAAGAAGGGGCCGGCTTCATTTGAGTGATGGGGATCAGTTCTCCGATGTGATAGCCGGACCGATGAAGACGCCCGGAAACGCGACAGGTTCCAGAAACCGTCGACCTCCGGAGTCGCCCACTCAGGGGGCCTCTAGCGACCGAGGAACGCCATCATCGCGAGCCAGGACGGCGTGCTCGTCGAGCGCGACGAGTGCGGTGGCCATGCCGGGGCCTCGGTCGGAGCGACAATGAAGGTCCCGACGGTGCTCGGTAGGAATCGTCCAACACAGATGCGATGTCCCGCTGAGCAGGCTGATGGACAACTCAGGACAGAACGTGTTCGGACGGCACGGCACAATCGAACGTGCCCGAGAAGACGACATCACCCGTCCCGGCCACTTCGACAGTCACGTCGACACTCGGCCGTGGGTCGCGCTCGGTGACAGTCGCCGTCGCTCGGACCGTCTCGCCGGCCCGCGTCGGGTTCGGGTACGTGACGTCCGAGCCAGTCAGGACGACAGTCGGTTCGTTCACGGCGAGCATCGCGGCGTAGTCGGCCGCGCCATAGACGAACCCACCGTGGACGAGTCCGGTCTCGTCGACGGCCATCTCTGCGGTCGTCTCCAATTCCACGACGGCAGTCTCCGCACCGATCTCGACCGGCTCTCCGACAAGCGTCTCCGATAGCTGCTCGTGCGTTCGCTGATCGACCATCATCGTCGGCTGACGCCCTGAAGGAGTTTCGGCCTGTCGATCCGCGTCAGTCGTCGGCCGCGGGCGGGGCGGCGAGTTCGCGATCGGCTCGCGGTCCCTCCATCTCGATCTCCGGCAAGAGGTCACGCAGGTACTGGCCGGTGTAGGATTCGTCCGTCCGGGCGACTGCTTCCGGTGTCCCGGCAGCGACGATCGTCCCACCGTTTTCGCCGCCCTCCGGCCCGAGGTCGATGATCCGATCGGCGTTCTTCACGAGATCGAGTTCGTGCTCGATGACGACGACCGTGTTTCCATCGTCGGTGAGCCGGTGCAGCACGTCGATCAACTTGCGTTCGTCCTCGGGGTGGAGCCCGGTCGTCGGCTCGTCGAGGAGATACAGCGTCTCGCCGGAGTCCTTCTTGCCGAGTTCCTCGGCGAGTTTCACGCGCTGGGCCTCCCCGCCCGAGAGCGTCGTCGACGGCTGACCGAGTTTCATGTAGCCGAGGCCGACGTCCTCCAGAAGCTCCAGCCGTCGGCGGATTCCTGGATGGCCCTCGAAAAACTCGCGGGCCTCCGCGACGGTCATCTCGAGGACGTCCGCGATCGTTCGGTCTTTGTACGTGACATCCAGAGTCTCGGCGTTGTACCGGTCACCGCCACACTCCTCACAGGGCACCTCGACGTCGCTGAGGAAGTTCATGTCGATAGTGACGGTGCCTTGCCCGCCGCAGGCCTCACACCGACCGCCCTTGACGTTGAACGAGAACCGGCCCTTCTCGTAGCCCCGCTGTTTCGACAGTTTGGTCTCGGCGAACAGCTCCCGGATGTGATCGAAGACGTCCGTGTAGGTTGCGGGATTGGATCGGGGCGTCCGACCGATCGGCGACTGATCGATCAGCCGAACCGTCTCGATCTCGTCGATCCCCTCGATGGCGTCGTGTTCGCCCGGGTTGACGCTCCGGTTGTCGTTCATCTCGCGCACCAGGCCCTTATAGAGGACGTCGTGCATCAGCGTCGACTTCCCGGACCCCGAGACGCCGGTGATGGCGGTGAACGTCCCCAGCGGGATGTCCACCTCGAGGTCCGCCAGGTTGTGCTGGCGAGCACCCCGGATCGTCAGCGTGCCTGCGGGGTCCCGGCGTTCGTCTGGAACCGGAATCGTCCGTTCGCCCGCCAGGTACTCGCCGGTGACCGATTCGTCGCTGTCGAGGACGTCCTCGACGGGGCCGTTGACGACGATCTCGCCGCCGCGCTTGCCCGGGCCGGGACCCATGTCGACGATGTTGTCCGCCCGGCGCATCGTCTCGGTGTCGTGCTCGACCACGAGCAACGTATTACCGAGGTCTCTGAGCTCCGCCAGGGTGTTCAGCAGGCGATCGTTGTCCCGCTGGTGGAGGCCGATCGAAGGTTCGTCCAGAACGTAGAGGACGCCAACGAGCCCCGATCCGATCTGAGTCGCCAACCGGATCCGCTGGCTCTCGCCGCCCGACAGCGTCGCGGCCTCACGGTCGAGCGTCAGATACTCCAGGCCGACCTCCTGCATGAACCCGAGCCTGGCGCGGATCTCCTTCAATATCTCCGTGGCAATAGTGGCGTCCCGTTCGCTCATCCCGTCTTCCATGCCCTCGAAGAGGTCCAGGGCGTCGCCGATCGACATCTCGTTGACGTCGGTGATGGATGTGCCTTCGACGAGGACGGCCCGCGATTCGGCCTTCAACCGGGTGCCCTCGCAGTTCGGGCACGTGGTCGTGGCCATGAACTCCTCGATGTGCTCGCGGGCGCGGTCGGAGTCCGTCTCCACGTGGCGGCGTTCGAGGTTCGGGATGACGCCCTCGAAGCGCTCGGTCTTCTCGCGGGTGCCGTTCTTGGTCTGCCACTGGAAGTGAACCCGATCGTCGGTACCATAGAGGAACTGGCGCTGGATCTCCGGATCCAGGTCCTCGAAGGGCGTCTCTAGGTCGACGCCGAAGTGTTCGGCGACGTTGTCGAGTTGCCGGGAGTAGTACGTCCGGTTGTAACTCCAGGGTTCGAAGACGTGCTTCAGCGGCTTGGCGGGATCGGTGATCACCAGATCCTCGCTGACCTCTTTGGTTTCGCCCAGTCCCTCACATTCCGGACAGGCGCCGTGCGGGGAGTTAAAGGAGAAGCTCCGGGTCTCGATCTCGCTGATGTCGATCCCGCAGTGCGTGCAGGCCAGATCCTCGGAGAACTCGACGACGAGCCGATCCTCGTCGCTGTCTCCGTCGCCGTCGTCGCCGTCTGCCCCGTCGGCCAGATCTCCGGTCGAGCGGGCCGTTGCACCGCCTAACTCCGCTCCTTCGGGGGGATCGGGGACGATGACCTTGAGCACGCCGTGGGCCTCTTCGAGAGCGGTCTCGACGGAGTCGGTGACCCGCGAGCGAGCGTCCGGGGCGACCTGCACCCGGTCGACGATCACGTCGATCGTGTGATCGTAGTTCTCGTCGAGATCGGGGCGATCGAGCGTCAGATCGTACG
Source organism: Halorhabdus rudnickae (assembly GCF_900880625.1). NCBI lineage: Archaea > Methanobacteriati > Methanobacteriota > Halobacteria > Halobacteriales > Haloarculaceae > Halorhabdus > Halorhabdus rudnickae. The sequence continues at coordinate 329,200 of NZ_CAAHFB010000001.1, read as the reverse complement.
CCTCGCCGTCGACCTCGACGCGGCTGTAGCCCTCGCCGACGAGTTCGTCGAAACGGTCCTCGAAGGCCCCCTTCTGATCGCGGACGATCGGCGCGGCGATCTTCAGTTTCGTATCCGCCGGGAGTTCGAGGATCCGCGAAACCATGTTCTCGGCGCTCTGTTCGCCGACCTCGCGGCCACACTCCGGACAGTGTGGCGTCCCGACGCGAGCGTAGAGGAGCCGGAGATAGTCGTGCAGTTCCGTGACCGTCCCGACCGTCGAACGAGGGTTGTTGGCGGCGTTTTTCTGGTCGATCGAGATCGCAGGCGAGAGTCCTTCGACCGACTCGACCTGTGGTTTGTCCATCTGTCCGAGAAAGTTCCGCGCGTAGGCCGACAGCGATTCGATGTACCGTCGCTGGCCCTCGGCGTAGATCGTCTCGAAGGCGAGCGAGGATTTGCCCGACCCCGAGAGGCCGGTGACGACCGTCAGTTCCTCGCGTGGGATCTCACAATCGACGTCCTTGAGGTTGTGCTGTTCGGCCCCGCGGACCTCGATGACGTCCTTGCTCATTCGAGATACTCCACGGCCCGGATCGGTGAAACCCTGTCGGTACGTCTCTCACTCGACGGATAGCGGCATGTATTACCGAATAGATTTGGTACGACCGTTACCCGAGTTCCGAGCCAAGTCCTAACCTGTAGCATGGCAAACCTAACCACGATATCGCTGTGGGCAGGCACGGCAGGAATGTTCCTGGGAATGCTGTACTTCATCGCGACAGGATGGAACGTACGGGATTCCCGGCGAAAGAAGTTCTACGTCGTGACGACGTTCATCGCGGCGATCGCCTTCGTCAACTACCTGGCGATGGCAACGGGTTTCGGGAAGCTCCCGATCGAAGTCGTCGAGAACATCCTCGGGACGGAACTCAACGGTGTTCCCGAGGAGATTTACTGGCCGCGATACACCGACTGGATCCTGACGACGCCGCTGTTGCTGTACGACATCGCGCTACTCGCGGGCGCTGACCGCAACACGACCGGGACGCTCGTCGGACTCGACGTGTTGATGATCCTCACCGGCGCGGTCGCGACCCTGACGTTCAGCGGTGCAGCCGGGATGGGCGTCGGGGGCGTCCGTATCCTCTGGTGGGGCGTCTCCACCGGCTTCCTGTTGGTGTTGCTGTATGTCCTGTTCTCGACGCTGACGGCGAGAGCGGCGGAGTTGTCGCCCGACACCAGGAGTACGTTCGAGCTTCTCCGGAACATGATCGCCGTCCTCTGGCTGGTGTACCCGGTCTGGTGGATCGTCGGCACCGAAGGCCTCGGCGTCATCGGGATCGGCCCAGAGACCGCCGGCTTCGCCGTGCTCGACGTGACCGCGAAGGTGATCTTCGGGGTCATCCTGCTGCGGAGCCACAGCGTCCTCGACGACGGCGCTGTCTCGACCGGCAGCACGTCGGCACAACCGGCTGACTGACGAGGACGCCCGACTACTTTTTCCCACCACTTCGCCAGTGAGTAAGAGTCGAGAGATTTTCCTCCCGCGTGGACTTGCGGGAACTGGCTCCTGTGACACGGTTTCGATCGATCGAATTGCTCGGGGATAGAGAGTTCCTCGCGCTTGCGGGCACGGCCTTCGCCCGGAGTCAGGCGTACTCGACGATCCTGATCGCCCTGGCGCTGTACGTCGATCTCTTCGAGACGACCGGGTTCGTCGAAGGGCTTTTCGGGACGGCCTTTGCGGTCGTCCAGTTGCTGGTCGTCCTCCCGTTCGGGAGATACGTCGATACCGGCAACGCGAAGCGGTATCTGCTGACCGGCTTCCTGATCAATGTCGCCGTCTTCGTCGGATTCATCGTCGCAGACAGCGCGGTCCACGTCATCCTGTTCCGGATGATCCAGAGGCTTGGAGCCAGCGTCCTCTGGATCACCGGTGCGACGATCGTCGGAGAGATCAGTCCCGATGCAGAGCAGGGTCTCTGGCTAGGTTCGTACAACCAGGTCGCGTCGTTCTCCTCGCTGCTCGGCGACCTCGTGGGCGGCTATCTCCTGTACGCCTACGGGTTCACCGTGCCGTACCTGGTGTTGACCGCGATCACGCTCGGCTCGTTCCTGCTCGTCGCCCTGTTCCTGCGTGACGATCCTGGGGGACAGACGGCGCCCGAAGAGACGGGCGGCATTGACGCCTTCCGGTCGCTGTTGAACCTGCCGACGCTCCGGGCGTTGGTCGGCTTTCGCTTCGCGTTCCGCTTCGGGAAGATGGCAGTCATTGATACCCCAGTATTCAAATTATCTTTATTTTCCCCATAGCGGATTGTGGCGAATCGCAAGACAGCGTAATATCGGCGTTACCAATATCTGTCTTCTAATAGATTTTGAAACATCCCACATACCCGTGGAATTTGACAGAAAACAGACTCACGCATGAGCAATAACCGTTGTCGCGTAAGGGCAGTTTACCGATCTCCGGTAATAGCCGTCATAGGCTGTTAATACTACACAGCAACAAGAGGGCGGTTAAATGGGGGTGAAACAGCTATTCAAGAAGATCAAGAGTGTCTTTGTGCTTCGAAATCAGGTCACGCACCCGCTTTCGATAGGCAGCCTTCGGTCCACCATCGGCCCTTTTTTGTGCTTCTTTTTCGTTCATATGTTCTTCCTCCCAATAAGTGGGTGATACTCTCCCCTATTGGGATATTCGTCCTTAGTGGGATTATGTAGACGGATGTACTTCAATCTATGTACTCTATTCCTACCGAAAATGTACCGAATGAAATCACTAGTGTATTTTTCATTGCCGGAGCTTATCTTCATCAATGGATCCATCCTCTAACCACCGCGCTATTTCTTCCACAGAATATCGCTTCCGGCACTTCATAACACGCTCAACTATGTCCCCACTTTTCGCGGGTTCAAGATTTCGTCTATCAAGGTATTCAACGACAACAAGGAAAGCCGTCCGCTTGTTTCCATCCTCAAACACATGAAGCGAGGGGAGTTTCCGCAAGATTACTGCTGCCCTTTGAAAGTCGTCGTCGTATTCCCGTGCTTCTTCGATTAATTGTGCTAGCTTTTCGTCGGCAAATCGATCACGGACGCCGGGGTGTTTCAGGTCATATATGTGGATGATTTCATCATGAATAGTATAGATTTCCTCGACAGTTGGAAGATCGTCATCTGTGGTCATCGAGTCACTGAGTATTCTATGATTTTCGAGGGTTTATTTAAATCACCCGTCCTCTCCACGTCCTACCACACTATAGTAGGCCGAATGGGCCGTCAACTATTGGCATTTGACAACCGACTGCCGAACACGGTTTGATTGCTACAGCAGAAATGAAAACAAGACTAATGCACAGTCGTCGGTAAGGGTCTGACGCCCCAGCTTCGAGAAGGTCCGTCCTGGCTGCGGGGTTCATCGCCGTCGCGACGACCGCGTACGTCCTCACCGCTCGTCGTGCCTACGTACAGGAACCGCCCGGAGACGCCGTCCCCGGAGACGACTGACTGCCCTGCCCGGTTGGGTCGATTGTCGATCAATCCACCAGACTCGGAAGGTCCCGGATCGCGTCGGCGACGGAAGGCAACACGTCGCGTTCGACGACCCACCCGAGCAGGACCAGCCCCTGAACGAGGAAGGCGTTCGTCACGAGGAAAAACAGCGCCTCCTCGATCGGCAATCCTAGAAGTGCAATGCCTGTCGTGCGCTCGGCCGAGAAGGTCCACAGGCCGATCCCGATCGCCAGTCTGTCGACGGCCCAGAGATACGCCGTCGGGACCGCGAGCGCGAAGACGACAGAGCGGCGAGCGCGGACGAGCACCGGCCAGCCAAAGCCCCACTGGAGGGCGAAGACGGGGGCCGACCACGCGAGAATCGCCCCCAAGTACAGCGACGAGGGGATCGACAGCAATGCGAGCCCGGCGACGCCCACCAGCAGGCCCGCGGCGACGCCACCGAGTCGCTGTCGGCGGGTGACCGACGGGCCGCACCCGTCCGGGCGAACGACGAGCGTGGTCCACAAGCCCGTCAGGACCGTCTGGGCGGCGACGAACAGCAACTCCTCGTAGGGGACGACGCCCACGCGGCCGACGAGCGTCGATCCGTATTCCCAGACGCCGCTCCGGATCAGATAGTCGTCCCACGGCAGCGTGTAAGTTAGCGCGACGGCGACCAACAATCCCGCTCCGAACAACTGTGCTCGGTGCCATCGCTTGGTCACGAGCAGTGCCCCAGCTACCACGAGAACCGGAGCGGCCACGAACGCGAGTACGAAGGCGAGATAGCTGATGGGTTCTATCATTCTCCTCAGAGACGGGAGGGACCATCGCGACTGATGGCGTCCCCCTGACACTTACGCAGTTGTCGCTGCCGATCCGCTCCGGTCCCGTCGATCATTCTTTGATAGTAGGAGGGGGAGCCGACTCAAAGCCGTACCTATTCTGTTGGGGAATGTCGAGCGCCTAGCGGTTCTCGGGTGGCTGGACTTCCACTCAGGATTCGAAGAAGGCGCTGACGAGTTTCTTTTCGGCCGAGCGGAGATGCTGGTAGTACGTCGAGGGGACGACATCCATTGCGTCGGCGAGATCATCGCCATCGCTCTCGCGTGGCCACTCGAAGAAACCACTGGCGTATGCTGTCCGGAGCGCCGTGAGTTGCCGATCGGTCAGGTCGGATTCGACGGCGGCTCTGAAGGCCTGCGGTGACGTCGCCTCGTTCTCCGTTTCGTGATAGGCGAGCAGTTCGACGCTTTCGTAGATCGCTTCGAGTTCCTCGACGATGGCCCGGCCGTTCTGTTCGGTCCCGACCCGGAATCGCAACTGCACGCCCGACTGGCCGATCGAAACCGATTCGATCGCTGCGCCGTACGTCGCAAGCGCATCGACGAATGGCGCGCCCTGTGCGACTAACTCGAGGACGCGTTCGCCGTCAGTGTTCGACAGCACTGAGACATCGGTCACGGCGTCGTAGCGGTCGGGTGCCGAAAGCAGGATCGCCTCGTCGGCCGTATCGACGGCTAGCAGGAATCGAACAGCCCCGTCGTCCCCGACGTGGATTCCGCGATAATCTAACTCCTCCGTGGCTCGGCCGGCCAGATCGAGCAGGAACAGCGACGAGTCCGACAGTTCCACTTCAATGGCGATCGTAACGTCTGCCGTGACGGTCCGCTTGCTGAGGACATCGTTGATAGCCGATCCGATGACCCGGCCAAGCGCCCCGAGGATCGTCTGTTCGGTCTCGTCGAACGCGTCGGCATCGGTATCGAAGACCGCCAGGACACCGTAGGTCGTCCGTCGATACGTCAAGGGGATCGCGACGCCCCCACCAGCGTACTCGGTTTCGTCGGTCCACGACCCTGGGACCGAGCCAGCCGAGAGGGTCTGTATCTTGCCTGTTTCGATCGCCCGGGCGAGTGCAGACGTCTCTGGCAGATCGTCGTCTATGTCGATCGTCATCGGATCGCGGCTGCAGTCGATGTACTCTGCGATCGTGACCGTCTTAGAAGTTGGATCGTACTCGCCGATCCAGGCCTGGTCGAACTCCGTCCCCGAGTTGAAGCGATCGACTGCCAGCCGATGAATTTCCGGCCGATCGTCGGCCCGGACAAGGACCTCAGTGAGGTCACTGACGAGGCCTTCGACCCGATCAAGGACGCGTTCGAGACGCTTGCGTTCCTCTCTGATGGCGGCCTCGGCCTCCTTGCGTTCGGTAATGTCCTGCTGGAATGCGACGTAGTTCGTCACCGCGCCTTCGTCGTCGCGGATGGGTGATATCGCCAGATTGTTCCAGAAGGTCGACCCGTCGGGTCGGTAGTTCAGTAACTCGACAGCCACCGATTGCTCGTTGTCGACAGCCTCACGGACCTCGGCGACCGTTTCAGCGTCGGTGTCCTCGCCCTGTAGGAACCGACAGTTGACGCCGATCGCCTCCTCTTTTTCGTAGCCGGTCACTTCCTCGAAGGAGTCGTTGACGTAGATCAGCGGATCGTCGGGCTCGGTCGCGTCGGCGATCGTGATGCCGACCGGCGCCTCGTCGAGGGCACGTTCCTTGAGTCGCTGTTCCTCGGTCGCCGTCCGGTCGTGGATCGGCATTCGCACCCGATCCCCCTGGCGAACTGGGACCACGTCCACCAACTCCTCGCGGACGGCCGCCGAGAAGTTCTCGACCGACTGGGGAACGAAGGCGGTCGCGTCGGCCCGGACGGCCCGGCGACTCACATCGCCATCGACCGTTTCGGGGAGTACAATGACCGGGAAGGCGGGGCGAGTCCGGCGGACGCTCTCGAGCAAAGAAATCCCGTCGAACCCGGATCCGTGATCGGCGACCACACAGTCGACGTCGCCGGACTCGATCCGATCCAGCGCCGCCGTGAAGTCCCGTTCGGTCTCGACGACGACGTTCTCCGCAACCTCGCACAGCGCCTCTTCGGGGAACGGCTCGTCAGCCGGGTTCTCGCCAACTCGGAGGACGACCCGCGAGCCCGCTCGCTCGCTCATGACGTTCGGCTACGGGCACGACCGCCCTAAAAGTCGGGGGTGCCCAGGAATCAGGTCCCGAGAACGGACGCCAGCGAACCGGTCTCCCTGGTGTCTTCGACGACAGCGTCCGCCGCGTGCTCGCCGCTGATGAACGCCATCGGAACGCCGATGCCCGGCGAGGAAAACCCGCCGACGTAGTACAACCCGTCCGTCTTTCGGGCACGGTGGGAGGGCCGCATCGGCCCCGTCTGGAAGAGCGTATGTGCCAGTCCCAGCGCCGTTCCTTTGGGATAGTTGAGCCGTTCCGCGAAGTCATCGACACACATCGACTCCTCGAAGACGATCCGGTCCCGAAGATCCACGCCGACGTTCTCGGCCAGATCCTCGAGGATCAGGTCCCGGTACTCCCGACGGCGTTGTGGCGTGTCCGGCAGACCCGGCGCGATCGGCAGCAGCGCGACGACGGCGTGATGGCCGTCGGGGGCGGCTGAATCGTCTGTCAGGGACGGCACGGCCAGGTAGTAGGCGGGATCGTCCGGCCACGCCGGCTCGTCGAAGATGGCCTCGAAATGCGGGTCCCAGTCCTCGGGGAAGACAAGCGAGTGGTGTTCGAGCGGTCCCACGTCGCCCTCGACGCCGAGATACAACAGCAGTGCAGAGGGTGCATACGTCTGGTTCTCCCAGTGGTCGAGGTCGTGGTCACGTTTGGCCGGTGAGAGCAACTCGCGCTCGACGTACGCAGGGGGTGCGTTCGAGACGACGCGGTCGACCCGCCGCCGCCCGGCGTCGGTCTGTATCGCCAGCCCCGTCGTCGTTTCCTGAATATCCGTCACTTCAGTATTCGTTCGGTAGGTGACCCCGAGTTCCTCGCCGAGGTCGACCAGACCCTCGACGACGCTGTACATCCCACCCTCGGGATAGTAGACGCCGAGGTTGAAGTCGACGTGAGCCATCAGATTGTACAGCGCGGGGGTGTTTTGGGGGGCGCCACCCAGGAACACGAGCGTGTACTGCAACAGCTGCTGGAGTTTCGGGTTCTCGACGTAGTCGGAGACGTGGTCCTGCATCGAGCCGAGCATTTTCAATCCCGGCCCCAGTCGGATCACGTCGAGATCGAGCAAGTCCCGAAAGCGCGACCGATCCGCGTAAACGAAGTGTTCCATCCCGACGTCGTAGGTGTGCTGGGCTTCTGCAAGGTACGCATCGAAGGCCTCGCCGCCGCTGCGCTCGTAGGCATCGAAGGTCCGCTTGGTTCGATCTCGGTCGGGCGTGATCGTCACCCAATCACACGGAGCGAGATCATCGCCATAGGGTTTGCCAGCGCCCGGCACTGGCTCGCTGTCGCGGTAGAACACCCGGTACTGTGGATCAAGTTGCCGGAGCGTGTAGTACGCATCCGGCGTGCGGTCGAAGTGAGCGAAGAACCGTTCGAAGACATCGGGCATCAGGTACCACGACGGGCCGGTATCGAATCGGAATCCTTCGGATTCGATGAGATTAGCAGCACCGCCCAGTCGACCCTGCCGTTCGAGGACGGTCACGTCAGCGCCCGCATCGGCCAGATAGGCGGCCGTCGTCAGGCCACCGAACCCGCCGCCGATCACGTCGATCGACTGGCCGGCCAGCGGCTTACCGTCGAATCGGGTCATGGGACGTACCAGATGCCACGTTCCCGGTCCAAAAAGGACCCGACGACGACGTGTGGCAAGGCGATGATGCTGATCGCGACGCTCCAGAACGCCACGCCACCGGCGAGCAACGGCGCGCCCCCGAGCGGACGCGTGGCCGCCAGATAGATCGCTCCCACGACTGTCGCCGTCGCAACCGCGCCGGCTATCAACACGCCCCAGGCCGTCATTGCCACGACGCGGGGGTCGTCGCTATCGAGGTACCCCGAGAGGATCCCGCCGTTCTCGGGGACGTCGTTCTCGACGGCGATCTCCCGGCCGACCTGTCGCATCGAGTACCACAGCGGGAAGTACAGGCCAACGGCGACGACCACCGGGACCACCGCGAAGTATACGACCAACAGCAGCGTCTCGGCGGCGTCGACCAACCAGGACCCGCTTCCATCCCGGCGAGCGTATCCCACGCCGAGGTGAACGGCCACGAGCGCGGCGAACCCGACGCCGATCAGTGGGCGTGTAACACTGAAGTACGACGTGATACGCTCGAGTCCCCCCGGCTGGAAGATGGCGACCATGTAGGTGCTGAACGTCTCGAAGGTGCCCGGCCAGAAGGCGATCGGGACCGCCATGACCGTGCCACCACGGACCAGCGAAGCGAGGTGTCGCTGGCGGTCCGTCCGGAGGTGGCCACTGCCCGTCACGGCGTCCATCACGCCCAGGCCGCCGTAGCCACCCTTGAGGACGGCGACTGTGATCGCGAGCGCGAGGCCGGCGACCGGCGCGAGGACGAACAGCGCGATGAAACCGGCGATCAGTGCGAGGTAAGCGGCCACGTACCGCCACTGGAAATCGAGTCCGCGCTGGCGAATGTTGTCGAAGTGTTCGTACCCGCCGTGTGGGAGGTTCAGCGCGACCATCCCGAAGAGATAGATGGCAGCCTGTGCCTCCAACCCGAGGCGAACACCGACCGCGGCGGCGAGGGCGAACGCCGCGGCCACGACGAACAACGCGACCCGCGAAACAGTCACAGGACGGTTTCCGCCGGCCCGGAACCCGATCTCGGTTCCGAGTCTACCGTACGCAGTCTGTTCCATACGCGTACTTTCTGGCGACAATACGGTCAATCGGGTACCCAATATATGGGGCACCGAGAAACTGCCCCTGGGCAGGAGTTTTAACCGATGGCGGCCGAAGCCAGTGACGATGGGGATCGAAACGCTCGCCTGTCCCGAGTGCAGCGCCGGGGCGAAGATGGGGCTCCCACAGAGTGCAACGGTCAAGTCGGTCACCACTGAACGACGGGAAAAACCCGATGCCGAGCGCGTCAAGGTCCGGGCAACCGCCTGTCCCAACGATCACCGCTTTTTCGTCACCTTCGAGTTCTGACGGCATCGGACCGGGCCGAAACCAGTGTCTGACCGATTGGAACGATCCCCGCTCGAATTCCTGGAAAACCTAGTTTCAACTTAGAGGGGGTCGACACCGGGTCCATAGAGCACGAGATTGAACACCGACCCTCTTCGGCGCTGTTGACCGTCGAACTTGGCCAGAGCGAAGAGATCCAGGCGGGCGCGATGGGCAGTCACACCGACGGCATCGCGATCGAGACAGGCACACAGGGCGGGATCGTCGACTCGCTGAAGCGCACGGCCTTCGGCAGGGAGTCGTTCTTCATGAACACCTTCAGTGCTGAGCGACCGGGCCACATTACGATCACCCCGCCGCTACCGGGCGATGAAGTGGACAAAGACCTCCAGAACGAGCGTTTGCTCGTCCAGTCCGGATCGTTCCTCGCTGCCGAGGCGGCGATTGACATCGACACGAAGTTCGGCGGCGGCCGCACGTTCTTCGGCGGCGAGGGGCTGGTCTGTGAGTTCCAGGGCGAGGGCGCGGTCTGGTTGCAGACTCGCAGTACTGATGCCCTCCTCTCGTGGTTGATCCCGAACCTCCTGAGCAACGGTAGCGGTGACAACGACAGCGGATTGAGCATCGACTTCTGACGTAGCTGGCCGATCCGTCCCCGCCGGCGTCGGGTGACTCATAGTGATTACTGTCGGTCTGTTCCACATCGACCGCACGCAGTTGTGCGGTCGTCGCGGTAAATCGCTACAGTAATCACTATCAGAGCGCGTTCTCGACCGCGCTGGCCACCTCGCGGCCTTTCTCAGCGAGAGTTTCGGAAACGTGGCCCGCTTCGACGGCCGCATCGAGTTCGTCGTCGTCGACGCGCTCGACACGGCCGTCGGCGTGCTTGACCACGTCGACGTGTAGGTCGACGTAGCGCACCTCGTGGGGAAACACCTCTATCGGCGTACAGACGTTGACGTACGTGCCGCGTGTCTCCCCGTCTGCACTCCGGTAGACTGTCGGATACCACCACTTGCCCTCGGTGAATTTCGTGGCGGCCACGTCGCCAGCCTGCCGTTCGACTCCAAGCGCGTCGTAGGTTCCGCCGGGGGACATCTCGCGTTCGACCCGGACGGTCTCGTCGGCATCGCGTTCGACCACCTCGCCGCGACCCAGACTGATCGTTCGGCCGTCTGGTTTCCCGTGGGCGATCGCAATCCGATCGCCCACTGTAGGGCCAAATTGGCGGGTCACCACGTCGAAGGGGAACTCCCCGTCCAGGTCGGGCGCGAGATCCTCGACGAAGTCGACCGCAGCACTGGCCCGTTCGTCGCCAGCTTTGATACGGTGATGGCCGGGCATCGTCGCCGTCACTTCCCGGCGGTGCTCGTCGAGTGCAAACCGAGATTCGCGACCGAACAACACCCAGGCTGTTCCATCGCCCTCGTAAACCACGCCGGTGTCGGTTCTCTCGTCGGCGTTCGCCAGAGCCACATCGAGTCGTTCGGCGCGTTCGATCTTCTGTTCGATGGCTGCTTCCAGCACGTCAAAGCCGACGTCCTCGGCGTCGCGGCCCCAGGAGACACGCCAGCCGTCCGGGACGTCGACTGAGAGGACATCGAGCAAGTCGGGTCCAGCGGCGCTGCCCGTCGATCGCTCCCGAACGAGCGTCGCGAGTTCACCCTCGACAGACAGTGTCGTACCCAGTTCGGCACGGTCGTCTCCCCAGGGCGAGACCGGAGAGGTCACCTGGACCCGAAGTCGGTCGTCGGTTTCGACGTGGGCATCGGTCGCGCCGTAGGGGAGAAACCCCTCGCTATCGCCGAGATCGACGATCGCCCCACTTCCCAGTGTCTCGGTGACGATGCCGTCGAAGACCGCGCCCCGGGGCGCCGAGTCGACCCACTGGAGTGTGTCCCTGCCCACGTCGAGTCGTTCGCGAACCGTTTCGACGGCGTCCGGATCACCGACGATCCCGACCCCGAGGCGATCGTCGTCGGGAACGATCGAGACAGCGGCAGGTGATGACGAGAACCCGGTGTCGAACCGCCGTTCGATGGGTGGGGAGGCCTGGACGACCTGGAAGCTGCTGTCCCCATTTAGCAGCCGCGTCAGCGCGGTGGCGTAGATTCCCCGACACCGGACAGAGATCGACGCGTCGGTTTCCGAGCCGGTCATAGCGCGTCCCTGTCGTGTGCGAACCGTACCCGGTCGTCGACCGTCGGGCCGAGCGACAGCTCGACGAGTGTCCCATCTTCGAGGACCCGCCCGCCTTCGGCGGGAACGCCCCACCCATCGAACCGAACGTATCCACGCAGGTCGGCAGCGTGGGTATAGAGGTCGACGTACTCGAGTGTGTGCTCGGGAAACGCTTCGTCCGAGTGGGCCTGGTCCATGTCAGAAAAGACTGTTTCAATCCCTTCGAAGAACGATTCGAGAGCCGAGGCCTCCTCCCGGGTCGCCTCGACGACCAGTTCCGAAGCGGTCCGAATCTCGGTCGTCGAGAGGCCGACCTCGCGAAGCGCGTCTTGAGTTCGCGGATCGAAGTACATGGAGACCGCTACTCGGGCGGCCTTTGAAAACGTCGCGGTCGTCCACTCACACGACGATGTTCAACACGAGAACGAGAACGCCAAAGAGTGCACCGAATGCAACGACCGTTTTGGGATCGAATCGGATCGCGTTGCTGTCCTCGGCGTCGAAGTACCGGACGAGACCGGCACTCGACATGAGCCCGCCGCCGTCGTTACTACTCATACTTGGTTCTGGTTGACCGATCCGCCTAAGCCTTTCGACACGGACGCCTCGATTGGACGATCGACCCCCCACATCTCCGCGGGACGCCAAAAACAGAGACGAAATGTAACCGCCGGGCCGGTTCGGAAAACGATGAGTCATCGACGTGCACCGTCCGATGGCCAGTTCGTCACCGATCCAGTACCGCACACGCGTAAAGCCAGCGTCGCGACCAGAGTTGATAGCCCGTCGAGAAAGCCAAGACGAACAACAACACTGTCGCGAACACAAGCGTCTCCCCGAGCGCAAAAGGGGGAAGTCCCGTCTCAGCTCCGACGATCGCGAAGAGACCGACGACCCCCACCGTCCGATAGTAAGTACTCCAAGAGATGCCCAAGCTGGTCACGACGTTCATGTACGGTTCGATTTCACGTGCCCGTTCGCGCAGGCGAACGTGCTTGCGGTCCCTATCGTACTGGACGATTCCGAGCCCGTCCAGTTTCGGCAGGTGCGTCTGGTGCAGCGAGTTGTAGACACTCTGTCTGATATTCGTCGGGGGCGGTGAGGACCCAGTCTCTCGGGACGCGATCCGCTCGGCCAGTGTTCGCAACGGCACCGGATCGATATGCTGCTTGAGGTACTCAATCACCCGGCGACGACGGTCGTTTCGGAGGACATCGTGAACGTCCCCCGGATCGATACTTGCCTGTCTTGTTGTCAGCGCTAACATGGTGTCCCACTCCCAGTGACTCACTCCACCTCCACTCGAGTGAGGCTCAACGCAAAGAGGGATAGTCTAGTGTATTAAAACCCCTGATAGTTTGGATGACATTTCATTAGTAGGAGACGCCTGCGGGTCGAAACTGTTCTCCCGTTGTTCAATCGGTCATTGAGGCCGAGTGTGAGACGGGACTGGCGATACAAACGGGTCGTTAAGGCCCTCAAACGTTCGATTCTGTCCGGACGATCCGGCGATTAGCTATGAGGGATGAGAACATGGGTTGTGTTACGTTCGCTCCGTCCTGGGGTGGGCGGGACGAACAGGAAAACTATGTCAGAACGATACGAACTGTCCCGGCGGAAAGTGCTCGCGGGGTTGGGGACCATCGGCCTCGCGGGTGCAGGCGCCGGGTTCGGTACGACAGCGTACTTCAGTGACGAAGAGACCTACGAGAACAACACGCTGACCGCGGGTTCACTCGACCTGACGGTTGACTGGGAGGAGCACTACTACGACGGCATGGACGCCGACGGCGTCGACGTGTGGTACGACGAACCATCGGAAGACGAGGAAACAGACTACGTCGGCCTTCCCAACCCGGAGAGTCCGTCTGTGTGGGTCGCGACTGAGGATCTTGGGTCGTTCATGGAGAGGACGTCGATCGAGGCGTACCCGGACGACGACAACAACGCGATTCAAGATGAAGTGCTCTACGGCGACACGACTGAGGCTGAAGACCTCAACTACGTTCCCTGTGAGGACTTCGCCCAGACGCCGGAGGACCTCGACCCCGACGGCGGTCGGGAGCTGCGTTCGCTCAACAGAGATACGGTCGCGAACTGGCCACTGGAAGAAGACGAAGACGCGGAACCAAAACCGCTCGTGAGCCTGGGGGACCTCAAGCCCGGCGACTTCGGGGAACTCACGCTTAGCTTCCATCTGTGTGACAACCCCGGGTACGTCTGGCTCACTGGTGATCTGATCGAGGCGGCCGAAAACGGACATACCGAACCCGAGGCAAACGACCCGGACGAAGAGGGTGGACCGAACACGTCGAACTCGACCGGTAACGACGTCGAACTCGTCGACGAGATCCAGACGATGCTGTGGTACGACGAGGACGGTGACAACGTCTATGAGCCGAGCGGCGAGGCTAGCGAGGCCGACATCGTGCTCGTCTTGGATCGCTCGGGTTCGATGAGCGGCGGCGGACTCTCAGCCGCTCAAAGCGCGGCGATCAACTTGATCGATACAGTCGGATCCAACGCCCAGATCTCCGTCGTTTCGTTCGCCGACCAGGCGTCAATGGATCAGCCGCTGACGGGTACCAAACAGGACGCGCGAGACGCCGTGAACAACCTGTCTTCGGGCGGCGGGACGAACATCGAGCAAGCCATCGACATCGCTCACGAGGAACTCGACGGGCACGACATTACTCCGACATATTCCGCCAGCGGGAACCATCGTAGCAGTGCCCAGCCGATCGTCGTGCTCCTCACGGACGGCTCGCCGAATGAGGGCTACGAGAATCAAAACCTCTCTGACCCCAGTCACGACGACAACACCGACAGCTCGTCGACCGATTTCAATAACGCGTTCGGAGCGGCCAACCCTGCGGACAACGCCGAACTCCTGAAAGAGAGCGTCCACGACGTCACGATGTACACCGTCGGGTTCGGCGACGTCTCTCTCGGGTCGACCAACGCCGCGCTGCTCGATTACATGGCCACGAGCGACGGGCAATCTTTCATCGGCGCCCAGAGCGAGCTGTTCGACATCTTCAGCCAGATCGCGAAGTCGATCTCCGGCGAGAAGCCGTTCTTCCAGGGATCTTTGCGCGAACTGCTGAACGAACTCGGTATGGGGAGCGACGGTATCCCGTTGGACGGCAACCGCACCAATGCGTTCGATGAGGTCCCGGGTGACGGACTGAACGACGAGGATCCGAGCGACCACGACGCGGATGCGAGGGACTGTTTCGTCCCCAGCACGACGAACGCCGTCGGACTCGCGTGGTGGCTGCCAGTCGATCACGCCAACGAAATCCAGACGGACTCCGTGAGCTTCGACCTCGGGTTCTACACCGAACAGTGCCGGCACAACACCGGCGGTGGCATGAGCTCTGAGACGGCGACCGACACGGCAACGGAAACAGCGACCGACACGGCAACGGAAACAGCGACCGACACGGCAACTGAAACAGCGACCGACACGCCGAGCTAAACGCCCGACTGAGACGACGACACAATAGTCGATCGAATCACGGACTGACTCGCACGGGAGTGGGTGATCGTCTCGGGGGCGATCATTACTCGGCGGTTCGACTCCGCCGGCGAGTTCTCCCTAAGGTGGGGGACACACAATGACGGAACGATACGAACTGTCCCGGCGGAAAGTGCTCGCGGGGTTGGGGACCATCGGCCTCGCGGGTACAGGCGCCGGGTTCGGTACGACAGCGTACTTCAACGACACTGAATCGTTCAAAGACAACACGCTGACCGCCGGGAGCCTGGACCTGAAAGTCGACTGGGAGGAACACTACTCCTTTCAGGACGGCGAGGCCGACGCGGGACTCGATTCCGGGATCAGCCGCACTGAACCGACCGAGGACGCCGAGGCATACGTCGGACTCCCGGATCCCGAGGATCCGGTCGTTTGGGTCCACGAGGACGACCTGTCACAGTACATGGACAACACGGCTATCGAGTCGTTCCCGGACCCGAACGGCGACGGCGTCCAAGAGATGCGTCTTGAGAGCGAGGGGGAACTCAACTTCGAGTACGCGCCCTGTCGGGACGGGGCCGACGTCGATACCCAGTTAGACCCTATCGAGGGCCTCCGGACGACGAACGGGGACACGTACAACGAAAGAGCGGATGATCCAGTCCAGCCGCTCATCAACCTCGAGGACGTCAAGCCGGGTGACTTCGGCGAACTCACGTTGAGTTTCCACCTCTGTGACAACGCCGGTTACGTGTGGTTGCAGGCAGGGAACGTCACGGAGTCGGAGAACGGGCTGACCGAACCGGAGACGGACGTCGACGATACCGCCGAGATGGCCGAACTCGCCGAGAACATCCAGACTGTCTGGTGGTACGACACCAACGGCAACAACGTTGTCGACTCGTCGATCGGTGCAATCGACGTGATGGTGGCGGTCGACACGTCTGGTTCGCTGTCGGGATCGGAGGTGAGTGACCTTGAGGACGCCGCCAACGGCCTCGCGAGCGATCTCGAAACCAGTGCCGACGCCCGTGTGGGCGGGCTGAGCTTCGGTGGCGGGTCGATCGAAGACTTCACCGCGCTGGCGGATGGCCCCGTCACGTTCTCGGGGCTGACGGCAAACGGCGATACGCCGATGCCCGCCGCCCTTGATATCGCGGCTGCAGAACTCGACGCAAACGGTCGGACAGGAGCGGAAACGTTCATTGTCCTGTTCACAGACGGTGGGCCGAACTACGAGAACCGGACCTACGAGGCGGGCGGCTACTCGGCCGGCAGCGGGTACACGGGCGCGAATCCGAACTCGACCGTCGACCAAAGCGAGATGGACGAGACGGCGGCCGTCGCCGGCGCAATCCGGGACAATCACAACATCCTGACGGTCGGTATCGATGCCGATAAGGATCCCACGGGCCGTGAGGGTGAACCTGGCGTGGCGCTCCTCTCGACGTACCTCCGGGACGAGATCTCCGGGGATCCGGCCGACTACTTCAGTGCGGACGATTCTGAGATGGTCTCGGATCTCCAGAACGCCATCCTCGAAGCGGTCGCCATGCCGGAGGAGGTGTTTCGCCGTGGCACGCTCGGGGATGACCTGGACGCGCTGTCATCGGGGAACGGTATCCCACTCGATGCCGATCCCGAAACGGACTTCGACGAGCTCTCCGGTCCCGGCGACAGCGAGAATCGCGAGTGTTTCCAACCTGGGGTCAATCACTACGTCGGGTTCGGGTGGTGGCTGCCGAGCGACGTCGGCAACGAGGTCCAGAGTGACTCCGTGAGCTTCGATCTCGGGTTCTACACCGAACAGTGCCGGCACAACGACGGGTCCGGGCTGAGTACCACATGACGCTACTCTCGGGACGCACCGAACGGGTTTCGATGGTCGCCCCACAGTCCGGAGGTTGTGATGACCGAGCGATACCCACGAACGCCGATCACGACGGTAAAGACCCGTGATAACTGCCACGAACCGACGGTCGAGCGAGGACGGTTTCCCTGCCACGAGCGACGTATCGACCCACGATAGAGCGCCGACTGTCCGGGATCGTAGCGGCCAACAGTTGCACCCGATCGTTCAGCTAACCGGGCTGTCAGCGTCAACAGGAGAACGGATGCCTACGAAAACCCAGCAAATATCGAGGGAGATCATAGAACTATATACCTGCTTTTCCATGGTAGATAATACCAAACAGGTGGGGGGCAGGCAGGAGACCTGTCACACCTGTGGGGGTGGGACGGATGGATGACCGTCAAGTGAGTCGCCGGCAAATACTAGCCGGTATCGGGACTGTTGGTGCGAGCGGCGTCACGCTCGGTCTCGGTAGCAGTGCCCTTCTCAATGACGACCAACTGACCCCCTCGAACACTCTTGCTGCGGGGGTTCTCGACCTTCAGATCGAGACGGAAAGCGGGACGCACTCGAGGGGCTCGGCAATGATCGACATCGATCTCTCGGCGGACGACCGGAACGGTAGCGAGCGCCTCTCCCTTTCGCTGCCGGCGACGAGTAATCCCGCATACGTCTGGGGGACAACGTCCTGTCTCGACGACGCCCTCGCGTCTGCACTCGCTGTGACGCTGTCGTACGTGGACTGTGACAGTGGAGAGCCACAGACCGTCGTCGCTTCCGGGGACACTTTCGATGAGTTCGCGGCGGCTCTCGCTGGCGGGCTCGCGATCGACGGTGATCCGAGAACGACTGGACGGTCCTGTCTGGGTACAGACGATCGACTTTGCCTAGAACTGTCTTGGACGCTAGCGGAGACCTTCAGCGGCGAGATCGCATCCGGCTTCGCTCTCGAGTTCGTCGGCCAACAGTGTCGGAGCAACGACGGACGATCGAGTCCGTTCGTCTCGACTGGCGGCTCTTGTGGGGAATCGGAAGGGCCCGGCAGAGATATCAGCTGGGTGTCTTTCTGTGCGGCGGAGGGAGAGACCCTCCGATCGGATGGGCTCGATTTCGAGGTCGACGGCGATACATTACACTTGATCGATGCTCCATCGTCACTCGAAACGGTCCTGCTCAAGTACGGGACTGAACTACGTGTCTTCGAGGATCCGACGGGCTCGATCTTTCGGACGACGACCGGCGGACGGACCTACGCCCATGACGGATCGACGTTCCCGGGGACCACTCCGCCTCGGTCGACCTCGACGCCCTGTCCGGGGACCTGCGGTTTGAAATACGAGATCGAGGACGGAGAGGCGACGTTGGATGACAAGGGGTGTTCGTCATGACCGAGGACGCGGAACTGGCGGACAGTGAAGCGACCCCACTGTACCGACGCATCCCGTGGCGTCGGATCGCGAGCGTCCTCGCGGTCGTCGTCCTTGTCGTCGTCGTACTGCCGTTCGTTGTATACGCGTTCCCGCAACTGGTCGGCGGCAACCAGAGTTACGTCGTCCTCTCGGGAAGCATGTCACCGACGATCGGACCGGGAGACGTGATCGTCGTCGGGAGCGTTCCGGCTGCAGACGTGCAGGTCGGGGATGTCATCACTTTCCGACGTGGCGGCGAGTCGTCACCAACCACGCATCGTGTCGTCGATATCGTCGACCGCGACGGTAGCGTCGCCTTCCGGACCGCCGGGGACAACAACGAGAATCCTGATCCGGATCTGGTCGAGCCGAGTCGGCTGGTCGGCAAGGTAGTGTCGATCGGTGGCTACCTGCTGATCATCCCCCAGATCGGTCGAGTCATCATGTTCTCCAGCACGCAGACTGGGTTCCTCCTTCTCGGTCTCGTTCCGCTCAGCCTGTTCGTCGTGAACGAACTCTGGAACGTCATTGACGCGACGAGATCCGATGGAGATCCACCGAGCGAGCGGGAAGGACAGACAGCTTCCAGCAGAGAGACGGACAACGAAGACGACACGATCGCGTTCTCCGTCGAGGAACTCAGAGTCGGGGTCGCAGTACTGTTCGCTTTCCTCGCGTACAGTATCTGGGTCGCCTACGCGACTGTCGAAACATGGGCGCTCGGAGCAGTCGGTGCCGTGGGTGCGGCCTTCCTGCTTGGGGCAGGATTGCTCGTCTTCGGCGGAACCGACGGAGCGATGATGGACCCGTCGGAGATGGAGGAGCCCCAGCCCGAGCAGGGGGAGGCCCAGACTGTCGAGAAACCCAAAGAAATGACAGACCTACAATCTGTAGGTATTGATGACAGTAAGAAAGAGGCTGATCCATCTGCTGGAACGCCGTCTTCGCCGGATGAAAGCACCACCGTCGAGGCGACAAAGAATGGGCGGTCGGCGAACGCGAATCGATCACGGGGTGATGGAGACGATGACTGATCGCAAACTCCTCGTACTCGCGCTCTCCGTCACGATGGGGTTGGCGACCCTCACAGGGATGGGCACGTACGGTTTCCTCACCGATTCGGAGTCAATCGAGATCACGTTCTCCGGAAACATCACCGAGAACCAGGCAGGCAACGCGTCGACAACCGAAGACACGCCATCCCAAACAACCGAAGACACGCCATCCCAAACAACCGAAGACACGCCATCCCAAACAACCGAAGACACGTCGGACATACCGAACGCGAGCACTAGAGATTACGCTCTAGCGGACGACCTGGATTCGACACAACCGGCCGGAAACATGCCGACCCATTCTGGTGCCGGAAACCAAGACAGGACGACAGGTGAGAGCAACGACGACGCTACCAGCGGAACACCCTTTCCGATTGACCCAGACAGCGTCGATCTCCTTGCAGCCAGCCGAGCTCGATGACGTGCATCGCAATCTGGATCGATGTTCGAGCGATGCCGATATCGACGACGGGTTCCGGACCAGCGGTTAGCGCTCGGGATGTAGATCAGGTGGCGAGGAGTTCGTCAGAACGGTGTGAAACAGTTCACTCTTGGGCCTCTATCGCCGCCAGACGTATCGTGTCTGTACAGAGAATCGTGGGCGGGGCGTGTCCTCACTCACGGAGAACAGGGCCGTAGTGAAAACCCTTATTTCACCTCCTCGGCAAAGTTCAGTAGGCATTATGACTGTTACCCTCAAGGATTTCCAGGCCGACTGGTGTGGTCCCTGCAAGACGCAAGATCCGATTCTGGAGGACCTCGAACCCGACTGGCCGGACGTCGAGTTCGAGAAGATCGATGTCGACGAGAACCAGGACGTCGCCAACGAGTATCAGGTCCGTTCGCTCCCGACGCTGATCATCGAGAACGACGAGGGAATCGTCGAGCGCTTTATCGGCGTCACCCAGGCCGACGACATCGAAGCGGCACTCGAAGAAGCCTCCGCTTGAGTTCGTTTTTCGACGTCTTCACTCGAAGCAGACGCCGACGTCGTGGAGTCCGTCGTTGTACTTCGCGAGATTGATTAAAAGCGGCGTCAGCGATTCGACCTCCGGGGCATTATCGAGCGGTCCCGCCTCGAGCGGTCGGAGACCGTCGATCGCCTCGGTAAGTGTCGCGACCGTGTCCAGGGCGTCTTCGTCGTCACCGACCAGAAGGACGTCCATCGACAGATCGACGTCGAGGTTCGCTAACCGCCCGGCTGCGAGGTTGTGGAACGCACCGACCACGGGGGCGTCCTCCGGTGCAGCGTCGGCGGCCAGGGCGGTGACGCTACCCGCCCCGGGTCGATTGTAGTGCATCCCTGCTTTGTCGCCTCGCATTCCGACCGCTGGACTTACCAGCACCGTCCCCGCAGTCAGTGACTCCGCCACAGACTCGATAGTGTCGACAAGGTGATAAGCAGGTACCGCCGCGACGACGATGTCGGCGGTGGCTGCGGCCTCGGCGTTCTCAAGCCCGTCGATGTCCTCGTCGACGCCGTGGCTCGAAAGTTCCACCTCGTACTCATTGGCTTTCGTCACCGCACGCTCAGCCTCGCGTGATCCGATTACAATCTCGTGGTCGGCGTGAAAGGCCCACCGGAGGGCCAGTCCCTCGCCGACATCACCCGTACCGCCCAGAATAGCGATTCGCATGTGTCTGCCTTGGGCGGCGCGGATTAATCCCCTACGGTATTGGCAACAGTCGGACGCGTCGGCCGACTGTGCGCTTATTCGAACAACCCGGGAAGATCGTTGACCGACGCGACGACGGCGTCGGCGCCAGCGCGTTCGAACTTCTCGCGGCCGTCTTCGCCCGTGAGGCCGCCGGTGAGGACACCGATCCCGTGGTATGTGCGGCCGGGATCGGTCTCCTCGGCGTTGACCGCCGTGCGGACGTCGTCGAGCGTGTCGCCGGCGAACGCGATCGCGTTGGCTCCGAAGCGCTCTGCAAGCGTCACCAGCGCGTCCGGGTCCGGTTTGCCACCCTCCCAGTCGTCCATCGTGAAACAGTGTTCGTCGGGAACAGACAGCCCGGCACGCCGGAGGGCGATGTCGGCCTCGGCCGCTGGGCGTCCGGTCACAACACCGACGTCAAAGCGGGCGCGGAGGGCGTCGATAGTAGCCGGTTCGATCAATATCGGTTCGTCCTCGATGAAACCGGGTTCGGCGAGCGTCGGCTCTGTCCCTTCGATCTCCCGGTAGCGCTCGCTACCGAGGTAGAGCTGCTGGAACACCTCGCGGTTGTACTCGCGGTCGAGCGTTGCGTGAACGCGTTCGCGGGCGTCTGCAGGAAGCGTATCGTCGACTACCGACCGGGCCCCGCTGAACCCGCCGCCGGACCTGGCGACGCGTTCGGTGAACACCTCAACGCCAGAGTCTAATCCCGCATCGCGGGCAAGGACATACAGCGCAACGGCGTCGGTCAGATCCCAGTCGTTGTTGAAGCCGCCGGCGTTCTTGAACGGCTGAAGCACCTCCTTCGAGACGGTTTCGTCGTAGACTCGCGCCACCGTCTCGACGACTGCACGCCGATAAGAATCGGCGACGTCCACCACCACTCCGTCGACGTCGAGTACGACCGCGTCGATCTCCATGAGTATCGGTTAATTGGGCCGACCCGTCAAGCCAATTGCGGCTCGGACCAACGCCAGCACGTTCCGAACAACGATGCCCCGGGCGAGGTTTTTATCAACGCCCACTCCATACGTCGTCGCATGCACGTCGACATCGTGCCGGTCGGCGATCTCCCTGCCCTGGTCAAGCGTGAAGCCTCGACCGGCCTGCGATCTGTCTATGACTGCGACGTGACCGTCCACGATCCTCAGTCGGTCCCGGAAGGGGCGTACGATGCCGATCGCGACCAGTACCGCGCCGAGGAGTTCATCGACCTCGCAAAGCGGGTGGGCGTGGGCACGAAGAACGTCGCCGTCACCGACATGGATCTGTTCTATCGCCGCCGGAACTACGTCTTCGGCCTGGCGTATTTGGACGGTAACGGCAGCGTCATCTCCACGCACCGCCTGCAGACCTCTTCCGACGGCGGCATCTCGAACAAGTCCGCCTCGGAAGTGTTCGCCGAACGCGTTCGCAAGGAAGTCGTCCACGAAATCGGTCACACCCTCGGCCTGGAACACTGCGACAACAAGCGCTGTGTCATGAACTTCTCGCCGACCGTTCGCGAGGTCGATGTGAAAGAACAGACGCTCTGTGGGAGCTGCCAGCGGACGGTCCTCTGAACACGCGGCCGATATTCCCGGCGATCAGTCACTGTCTTCAGTGACGGCGTCTTCGAATACGCCCGCGTACTCTGCGATCGTGACCAGAGACAAGCACTTACAGCGGTGCAGTCGACCATCCGAACGTAGGTCGGGTCGGGATCGGCCCGCGCCCCGTCCCGACAGCAGGAGTGTTCAGTCGCCGACACGGACCGAGGAGTGTCCCGGCCAGCGGCCAATCACCCCTATCCACTCTGTTCGTGGGCCCAGAATTCCCCTGAGACGGTGACTTCCTTCTTGAACAGCGGCACTTCGTCCTTGAGACGGTCGATCCCGTCTTCGACGGCCCGGAATGCTTCCTCGCGATGGCCAGCGAGCACGACCACGTGGACGACGTCCTCGCCTGCCTGGACGGTCCCGGTACGATGGTGGAGTTGAACGTCAAAGACGCCGTCCCGTGCCTCCAGGTCCGCCCGGATCGTCTCCATTCGCTCGGTCGCAACCGCGTCGTAGGCCTCGAACTCGAGGTATTCGGTCGGCTCGTCGTCCGGACTGTCCCGTCGGCGGACACGCCCGGTGAACGTCGCGATCGCGCCCGCCCGCTCGGCGTCGGCTGAAGCTTCGACGGATGCGACTAGCGACGACAGCGACTCGTAGGGCTCGACGGACTCGATCGCCTCGAGTGCCTCCTCGATTGAGACCGCCTCTACACTCGGTGCCGCGAGCATGGCGTCTGTGTCGGCTTCCGTTCCGAGAACGATCTGTGGGAGGTCGAGGTCGGCATACCCCTCTACGACGGCGTACTCACAGTCGACCGAGAGGTCCTCAAGTGCGTCCCACAGCGTGCGTGACTGCCCGGTCGCGAACCACGACTCGTCGGCGATCCCGTGCGTTCTGACAGCACCGGCCCGTCGGTGACGATCCGTGTCTTTTCCCTCCGTATCGACCGACGGCTCACAATCGATATGTTTGACCGTTCCCACCGTTCCTCGCTCGCACAACCGCTCGAGGAGTGTCTCGACGAGCGTCGTCTTGCCCGCATTCGAGGGGCCGGTCACTCCGATGACCTGCATACGCCGACGGAAGTTCCTGATCGGTTTGTAGGTGTCGTCGAACAAATACTGAAATCGGTCCCAGGGGATAGACAGCGAAAGAACAGTTGGCCGAGGCCGGACTTACTGCTCCGTCTCGCTGTGATCGTCGATACCGATAGCGAAACAGGTTGCCGACCCCATAGAGTGACGATAGTCCGTCTCAGAAGACACCGGGGGCGACGACGTACGCTGACATCATCCCGCCTCAGAGAAAGATTGGCACAGCGTCCGTGATAAATTACGCGACAACGTAGACAAGAAGCATCCCGACCGTCCCAGCGAAGGTCGCGAAGATAACGGTCGGAACGAGCACTTTCCGGAGGATATCACCCTCGCGGCCGGTGATCCCAACGACACCACAGATCGCCGCGATGTTGAGCACCGAGACCATGTTGCCGACGCCGCCGCCGACGTTCTGGATTGCGACGACGAGGCCCTTCGAGATGCCGACTTCCGCCGCGGCGTTATACTGGAGCGTGTTGAACAGGATGTCAGAGGTCGTGTTCGACCCGGTGACGAACGTCCCCAGCGCGCCGATCCAGGGGGAAACCAATGGGAGCGCACCTCCGGCCCCCTGGGCCAGGACGATCGACAACGCCTCCATCATCCCGACGAACTCGGCCGGGTTGGTCGCCGATTCGATCATGATCCGGGTCAGCGAAACCGCCACCAGCAGCGTCAGCGCCGCCGGCGCGATCTGGCGGGCCGACTCTTTCCAGGCGTCCATCGTCTTCTTGCCATCGAGACGGTAGAGCAACCCCGTCCCGATCGCGACCGGGACAAACGGCATCGTCCCCGGGAGGTAGAGATACCGCAGCGACCACGACTGACTCGTTCCCAACACGCCGTCGATGCCAACGGTGAACTCCTGCAACGTCGCAACGAGATCCAGTGTCGGCCAGCGCGTCACCAGCAGGAACAGCCCCACCACGAGATACGGCGTCCAGGCCAGCAACACGGGCATCTCCTTGGTTGGTTCCTCCGTCTCCAGGGTATCGAGGGTGAGTCCGCCGAGCCAGGTCGCCGACCACGTCTCGCGGTCGGGGAACTCCCAGGCCGTTTCTGGCACGAGTACGTCCCGGTCGGCCATGACGATCCCGACGGCGAGGACAACGAACCCAGCGGCGATGTCCGGAAGCGCCGGGCCGATGAACCACGCGACTGCCCACTGGATCGCGCCGGCCAATACACCCAACACGAGCGCGAACGGGGCGATCGGCGCCGTCGAACGGGCGGCACCCCGGAGCGAACGCTCTGCCTCGTCGCCGAACCAGTAGATGAGCAAGAAGACGCCGAGCAGTCCCCAGAAGGCAAACGTCAACCCGGTGATGACGCCACTCCAGGCCGATATCAGTTGCTGGAACGAGACGATATCAGTCCCGACGAGGACGCTCTCGCCCATCCCACTCTCGACACCGCCGATGATCGGCGTCCCGGCAGCCCCGAACTGCGGGTTCGGAGCGTTGAAGAACAGACCGAAGACGGCAGCCCCGAGTGGCGGGAACCCGAGGCCGATGAAAAGCGGCGCGGCCAGCGCACCGGGTGTCCCGAACCCGGCAGCCCCCTCGATGATCGTCTCGAAGCCCAGACCGATCAACAGCAACTGGACGCGCCGATCACGGGCGATCCCGCGGAAGTACCACCGGATCGTGCTGATCGCGCCGCTGACCTCCAGATAGTTCATCAGGAGGATCGCACCGAAGACGATCAGGACGATGTTCATCGCTTCCAGGGCACCTGTCAATGCCGAGGCGGCCCACCAGGTCGGTTCCATCTGCCACAGCGCTAGCCCGAGAACTGTGGCGATCACCCAGCCGACGCCCATCGACCGGGCCGCCGACCACCGTAATCCCACGAGCAGGGCGAACGCGACCGCGATCGGTACGCTCGCCGCCAGCGCCAGGATCGCTACACTCGTCATGTGCTTCCCACTGATAGACCCCCAAATATAGTTGTCTGGTTTCGTCTCCAGGCTGGGCTCGGCAATCTCCCAAGATCGGGCGCCGTCGAAAACGAGTTTCGGCCAGTTCAAACGTCCAGTTCGATCACTGGCAGATCCCGTTCCGCAACAGTGTCCGCCAGCCGGTCGACGCTGTCGATCAACGCCCCCGGCTCGTGGGCGTCCGACCCGATCGTGAACTCGACGCCCGCATCGAGCAGCGTCTGCACGAACGGATCGCTTGGATGGAACTCGCCGTAGTCGTCGAGGACGCGCCCGGCGTTGATCTCCGGGACAGTCCGGGATTTTTTCAGGGCATCGGCGATCCGACGGTACTGATCCGCGGTCAACAGGCCGCGTAACGCGGGGTTCCGTTCGACGAGATCGACGTGGGCGGCCACATCGAACAGTTCCGAGTCGACGAGCGCACACACCCGATCGACGTACGTCTCGACCGCCCCTTCGCGTTCGGCCGTCGAGAGCCTGCCGAAGTGTTCTCGGTCGTGGACGTTCGCGCCATCCACGGCGTGGACGCTACCGATGGCGTATTGAAAACCCGCGTCCGAGAGGAATGCCTCGATCTCGTCCTCGTAATCCGGGTGGTAGTCCATCTCGACAGCGTCGTAAATCCGGAGATCGGTCCGGTTTCGCGACCGTTCGATCGCTCGGCGGCGACGCTCGTAGGTGAGATCGAGGTTGAACCCGAACGCGTCGCGATAGGCGCGAGCGCCCTCTGTCCCGAAGACGTTGCAGTGATCGGCGAACCCGACACCGTCCAAGCCTGCCTCCTCGGCGGCACCGACCATTCGCGGAAGCAAATCACCGTCTGAATAGGTCGTGTGCACATGATAGTCGTGCATTGAACGAACTTAGACCGGCCGTCGAATTACAGGTTTCGTTATAGTTGATATGCTTTCTCTGTCTGGACATACGCGGGCTGGTATCGACCAATGGTGCCTGCTATCTCAGGCGCTCATCACAAGATAGTGTGATGCTTTCGATTCGATACTCTGGCCACCGTGGCATGAATCCTTCACGAAATATTTTTGCGCTGACTTTCGCGATAGGAAACATTGAGATAACCAATCAAGACCCTCCTTCTCCGCTTCCAGATCAAAGACCGGATGTGCGCTTTGGTTTCGTTGTCGGCCTGTATGTCATGGCGCTGCTCGTCCCGCTACTGGCCGCCATTAGCTGGTCTGTCCTGGACTGGTCCGCCGTTCAGGTTACCCTCTCCATCCTCGTTTTGAGTGCTGTCACAATCGCAGTCGTGACTGTCGGTACCACCCGCATCAGTGGGGTCGCTGTCGAACTCGGCGCGACTGCCTGGCGCTGGGGGCTCGTCGTCGTCCCCAGCATATTATTTGTCGGTCTGCTGTTCGTCGGTCTGTCGGTCCCACAGAGTTCGATCGAATTCTCTTCATTCTTGTCGGGTTCGATAACTGTCTATCCGGTGCCATTCCTGACGGTCGGTATCATGGCTGTCGGGTGTCTCGCGTTCGGCTATCTCGTCGTGTTGATGAGTCGGACTCGGTATACGGCGGCAGTTACCGACGGAACGACGGTCGAAAGCGAGTGGACAGCGAGGCCGACGCCGACTCGCCGTCGTTGGATCGTTTATGTTTCTTTGAGTTTCATCATCGTTGGCTTCAGTACGTTCTTTTTCGTGTCCGAAGGGTTCTACGTGATCGGACAGCTACTAATCCCTGTTGCGGGCGGACTTTTGGCGATGCGGCAGTCGAATCACTATCGAGTACGGGCGTCTGGTCTGGAAATATACGAGCAGCGAGCCCGGAATATAATTCACTGGGACAATTGCACTGACTTTACTGCCAGCGACGACGCTATCGCTGTTCACCGTCGTCGGTCGCTCCCACCTGTCGGATTCGACCGCGAGGATATCGACGCGGACACTGTTATCGAGGCACTTGCGACCCACCTCGACGAGCAGTGAGGGCGAATGGAACAGCGTCAACTGAGAGCACTTTCTCCGAAAATAGATCTAGTGTACCAGTCTGGCAATTTCGACAGTGAGCTCGGCCTCGATGAACGCAGCCATTGCCAGCAGAACACCGGTGATCGCTCCCCACCGGAGAAAACCACACAATCGACGGTAATGGTCGTCTCGATAGAGTCGTTAGAAGGGAAGGGGAGCGTGTGACGTTTCAGGTGCCCCCGGGCGATTCTGGCGTGGGAAGACACATAAATCACCGTCAGACTTCAGTCGGACGATCGGCAGACTGCAATGGGATGACACACAGTGGCGTCGGGACTTGCTTTCCCGCTCGCCAGAAACCGTGCAGAGACCGACCACGATCGGCAAGCAGCTATAAGTCGGGAGGCGATAGTCGAGACGAGAGCGATGAAAGTCACGATCCGGACGGCGACTGTCGGAGACGTGCCGAGCCTCGGGATCCTTCGGGGACAGGCGATCGAGGCCGCCTGCAGCGACGTCTACGATCGCCAGCAGTACGCGGACCTCGTTGCTGACCCGCGAACAGACCTCACGACCTGGATCGACAGCGAGGCGATGACTGTCCTCGTCGCCGAGACCGAGATCACGCCCGTCGCCTACGCCGCCTTCGACGAGGACACGGGTGAAATTCTGTCGATCGCGACCAATACCGACTACCAACGAGAGGGGTTCGGGAGCGCGCTCGTAGACAGGGTAGAGGACCGCGCCTGCAAACTGAATCTGGACGAACTTGGAGTGAGTGCGCCGACCGTCGCCGTTGGGTTCTTCGAGGCACAAGGCTTCGATGTTGTCGGTGAAGACGACTGGTATGGTCTCCCCGCGAAGAGACTCAAGAATCACACCGACTGCGGTAACGATCGCTGACAACTGGCTCGGAATGTCACCCGAAGTAAAGTCCAGTCCATCAGTGAGAATGGACACCAGCCATTTCGTACAACCTCGATCATGATAGTTTTTCATCCATCGGCCACACAGTGACCGAACGTCCGGTATTGTGTGGATAACAGAGACGAACACGCCACGTGTGGAGAGAATACCGGCCGGTCGTTCGAGAGCCAGCGGAGGGGACGCAATTCCTGCACGCACCCCGCCCCTTATGCCGGTCTGTGATAAGTACACACACGATGAATACACCAACGGTACCCGACGGTAAGCGAGGATTGACCGACGGGTCAACCCAGAAGTCAAACTGTGGCGTCGGTGTCTTGCTTAACCTCGACGGCGAGAAGGAACACGGCATCGTCTCCGAGGGGCTCTCACTGCTCGAGAACCTCGACCACCGCGGTGCTCGCGGTGCCGAGGAGAATACGGGCGACGGGGCAGGGATTTTGATTCAGAAGCCCCACGCTTTCTTCAGCGAAGAGGTCGACGCACTCGCGGGCTACGATTTCGACGACTACGGCGTCGGTCAGGTCTTCTTTCCGCGAGAAGAGTCGGCCGCGAAGCTTCGTGAGATCATCGAATCGGTAGCCGACGAGGAGGGTTTCGACGTACTCACCTGGCGGGACGTACCCACGGACAACGAAGGACTGGGGGCGACTGCCCTGGAGGGCGAACCGGACGTGACGCAGTTCTTCGTCGAGCCGCGGGACGACCTCGATCCCGCGGAACTCGATACGGCACTGTACGTCCTCCGGAACGTCATCGAGTCACGGGTCGACGAACAACAGCCGCCGGGTCACGAACGTTTTTACGTTTGCTCGCTCGACCGCCGGAAGCTCGTCTACAAGGGACTGTTGACCAACGCCCAGGTCCGCACGTACTACGAGGATCTCTCGGACGAACGCGTCGAGACGAGTCTGGTGTTCGTCCACTCGCGGTTCTCGACGAACACGCTGGGTGCGTGGGATCTCGCTCACCCGTACAGGAACATCATACACAACGGGGAGATCAACACGCTCCGGGGGAATCTCAACTGGATGCATGCCCGCGAAGCGGATCTCGCCAGTCCCGTCTTCGGCGAGGACATCGAGAAGCTGAAACCGATCACCGAGGAGGGACAGAGTGACACGGCCGTCGTCGACAACGTCCTCGAACTGCTCGTCGAGGGCGGGCGGTCGCTCCCGCACGCCCTCCGGATGCTCGTCCCGGAGGCCTGGGAAGAGTCGGACTATCTGGATCAGGACCGCAAGAACTTCTATCAGTACCACTCGACGATCAACGAACCCTGGGACGGCCCCGCACTGGTGGCCTTCACCGACGGATTCAGCGTCGGCGCGATCCTCGACCGGAACGGCCTGCGCCCGTGCCGGTATCTCGTCACGGACGAAGACCGACTCGTCATGTCCAGCGAGACCGGCGCGATCGAGGTCGATCCCTCGCGAGTCAAGCGGAAGGACCGCCTCGAACCCGGCCAGATGTTCTACGCCGACGCCGAGGACGGAATCGTTCCCGACGACGATATCTTCGACCGGCTGACCGACGAAAAGTACGGCGAGTGGCTCGAGGAGAACCGTGTAACGCTGGCCGACGTCGAGGGAGGCACGGCCACGGCACCGACGTACGTCGAGGACGACATCACGAAGTACCAGCGCGCGTTCGGGTACACTCTCGATCACGTCGAGCGTCTGATCGAACCGATGGCCGAGGACGGAAAGGACCCCATCGGCGCGATGGGCAACGACACGCCGCTGTCGGTGCTCTCTAGCCGGAACAAGACGCTGTTTACGTACTTCAAGCAGCTGTTCGCCCAGGTGTCGAACCCGCCGATCGACTACATCCGCGAGGAGACCGTCACCTCGCTGAAACAGCACGTCGGTCGCCAGAACAACCTGCTCGCCGAGACGCCCGAGCACTGTCGGCAACTGGCACTGGACTCGCCGATTCTCTCCCGGAAAGAACACGCCAAGATCGCCGATATCGACGAGAACGGGATCACCTCGGCGACGATTGACATTACCTACGATCCGGGGGAGACTGATCTGGAAGCCGCCGTCGAAGACGTGCGTGAACGGGCGGTCGACGCACTCGATGAGGGAGCCGAGATCCTGCTTCTCTCGGACGCCGAAACCGGCCCGGAGCGCGTGCCGATCCCGAGTCTGCTTGCGGTCGGTGGCGTCCACCACCACCTCGTCAGAGAGGGGCTCCGGACCCACACGGCCCTCGTCGTCGAGAGCGGCCAGCCCAACGCCGTCCATCACTTCGCGACACTCGTCGGCTACGGGGCCGACGCCGTGACGCCGTACCTGGCCTACGAGTCCATCGAGGAACTGGCCTTCGACGGCGTCCTCGAGGTCGATCGCGAGACCGCGCTCGATCAGTACCGCCACGCCGTCGAGGACGGTATCCAGAAGGTCATGGCGAAGATGGGCATCTCGACTCTGGAGAGCTACAAGGGCGCCCAGATCTTCGAGGCCGTCGGCCTGGATTCGGATTTCGTTGCGGAGTACTTCGAGGGGACCGAAAACCGGACCGAAGGCATCGGGATCGAGCAACTGGAGGCCGACGTGCTCGAACGCCACGAACAGGGCTTCGAGGGGTCGGTCGCGGGCAACCTCGAACTCGATCAGGGCGGGGAACTGTACTGGCGACGTGACGGGGAGTTCCACCAGTGGAACCCCAACACGATCGGCAAGCTCCAGTACGCCACCAACAACGGCGACTACGACGCCTACCGGGAGTTCGCGGGGATGATCAACGATCAAAACGAGCGCCTCCAGACCCTCCGGGGACTGCTGGACTTCAACACCGACGAGCGGGAGTCGATCCCACTCGAGGCGGTCGAACCCGTCGAGGAGATCACCAAGCGCTTTTTCAGCTCCTCGATGTCGTTCGGGTCGATCTCTCCGGAGGCCCACGAGACGCTCGCTGCGGGGATGAACCGCGTCGGCGGGTTCGCCTCTACTGGCGAGGGTGGTGAGCCGACCGAACGCTTTGGTACCGAGCGAGAGTGTGCCGACAAACAGGTCGCCTCCGGACGGTTCGGTGTCACAAGCAACTACCTCGCTAACGCCGAGCACTTGGAGATCAAGATGGCACAGGGGTCAAAGCCCGGCGAGGGGGGCCACCTGCCCGGCGAAAAGGTCAGCGAGTTGATCGCCGAGACGCGCTCGACGACACCCGGTGTGCCACTCATCTCGCCCCCGCCACACCACGACATCTACTCGATCGAGGACCTCGCCCAGTTGATCCACGACCTGAAGTGCTCGAACCCCGACGCGGACGTCCACGTCAAACTGGTCAGCGAGGCCGGTGTGGGCATCATCGCGGCCGGCGTCGCGAAGGGGAAAGCCGATGCCGTTCTCATCAGCGGGCAGTCCGGCGGGACCGGGGCATCGCCGAAGACCTCGATCAAGAACGCCGGTCTGCCCTGGGAGCTGGGCATTGCCGAAGCCAACCAGATCCTGCTGAACAACGACCTCCGGTCGCGGATCCGTGTCCGGGTTGATGGCGGGTTGAAAACCGGCCGCGACGTCGCGATCGCCGCGCTGCTCGGAGCCGAGGAGTACGGCTTCGGAACGGCGCCGTTGATCACCTGTGGCTGTGTCATGCTGCGGAAGTGTCACTGCAACACCTGTTCGGTCGGCGTCGCCACCCAGGACGAGGAGTTGCGCGAGCGGTTCCCCGGCGATCCGGAGTTCGTCGCCAACTACATGCGATTTATCGCCCGCGAGGTGCGGGAGATCATGGCCGAACTCGGCGTCGAGACGATGGACGAGCTGATCGGACAGGTTGGCCTCCTCGAACAGAAGGCGGTCGAGCACCCGCGAGCAAAACACGTCGACCTCTCGGAACTCCTCTGGCGGCCAGATTACGACGACGACCCACGAAAGACGATGGAGCAGGACCACGGTCTCGGAGAGAAACTCGACCAGGAACTCCTCGAGGAGGCCGAGCCAGCCATCGAGCGGGGCGAGTCCGCCGAGATCAGTGGCCGCGTCACCAACGAGGACCGTACCGTCGGGGCGATGGTGAGTTCGGAAGTCTCGAAAGCGTACGGCGAAGCCGGATTGCCCGACGACACGATCACGTTCGATTTCGAGGGGACCGGCGGCCAGTCCTTCGGCGCGTTCCTTGCGCCCGGTGTCACGATCGAAATGACCGGCGACGTCAACGACTACGCCGGCAAGGGTCTCTCGGGCGGGAGACTGATCATCGAGACCCCGCCCGAGGCTGGGTACGAGGCCAGCGAGAACATCGTCACCGGCAACGTCGCGTTGTACGGTGCGACCGACGGCGAGGCCTACTTCAACGGGCAGGCGGGCGAACGCTTCGCCGTCCGCAACTCCGGTGTCAAGACGGTCGTTGAGGGCGTCGGCGACCACGGCTGTGAGTACATGACCGGCGGCGTCGCCGTGATCCTCGGTGAGACGGGGAAGAACTTCGGCGCCGGCATGTCCGGCGGCGAGGCATACGTCCTCGACGAGTCCGGTGACTTCGAGGATCGGGTCAACACGGACATGGTTCACCTGGAAGCGCTGGACGAACGCGACCGCGAAATGGTCAGGCGGATGGTCGAGAACCACGCTCGCTACACTGACAGCCAGCGGGCGAAGGAAATCCTCGACAACTGGGAATCGTACGTCGCCCAGTTCGTGAAGGTGATGCCCGACGCCTTCGCCGAAGTCGTCGAGGAGCGCCTCGAACAGGGAGAAGACGTCCGGTCGTCGCCGCCGCCGAAACCGAGTACGCCGACGTTCCCAACGGAGGGTGACGACTGATGGCCGAACATCACCCCGGGGGCTACCGCCGCCACCGGCGCCAACCGATCGGCAAGCGTGATCCGGACGAGCGGACCGGGGACTTCGAGGAAGTCTGGGCGGAGAAATGGGACGAGCAGCAGCTCGCAGAGCAGGGCGAACGCTGCATGGACTGCGGGACGCCGACATGCATGGGTGGGTGTCCGATCGGGAACATCATCCCCGACTGGAACGACCTCGTCCACCGCAGCGACTGGAAGGAGGCGCTCGAACGCCTGCACGCGACCAACAATTTCCCGGAGTTCACGGGGTACAACTGCCCCGCACCTTGCGAGAACTCCTGCGTGCTGGCGTACAACGACGACCCGGTGACGATCAAGTCCATCGAACGGGCCATCGCCGACAAAGGCTGGGAGGAGGGCTGGATCGAGCCCGAACCACCCGAACAGCGCACCGACTACGAAGTGGCTGTCGTGGGATCGGGGCCGGCGGGCCTGGCAGCCGCCCAGCAACTCAACCGCGCTGGCCACCACGTGACGGTGTTCGAGCGTAACGACGAGGTCGGCGGACTGATGCGCTACGGCATTCCCGACCAAAAGTTCGCCAAACACCGCGTACAGCGCCGCGTCGATCAATTGCGTGAGGAGGGCATCGCCTTCGAAACCAACGCGGAGGTCGGCGGGAACGTCCCAGTCGAGCGCTTAGAGGACGATTTCGACGCCTCGGTCATCGCCGTCGGATCCCAGAAACCGATCGACCTCGACCTGCCCGGTCGGGACCTCGAGGGGACCCACTTCGCGATGGATTACCTGACCCAGCAGAACCGCCGAAACGTCGGCAAAGATGTCTCCGGCCCAGATATCGACGCCGAGGGCAAGAACGTGGTCGTGCTGGGCGGTGGCGACACTGGCGCTGACTGCGTGGCGACGGCCCACCGCCAGGGGGCCGAGCAGGTCGTCCAGATCGAACTCCTGCCGAAACCGCCGGTCGAACGCCCGCCCGGCAACCCGTGGCCGGAACAGCCCCAGACCTACAAGAAGACCTACGCCCAAGAGGAGGGGGCCGTCGAAGAGTACAACGTCGACACCAACGCGTTCGTCGACACCGACGGCGACGGCCGGGTCGATACACTCGAAGCCGATCGGGTCATCTGGGAGGAGGGCGGTGAGGGGCCACCCGAGAAGAAAGTGAGCGAATCGAACCTGGAGATCCCCGCAGATCTGGTGATCCTGGCCATCGGGTTCGAGGCCCCGGAATCGACCCCGTTCGACCCGCTTGGCGCCGAGATCAACGACGACGGTACGTTCGAGACAGACGAGGCGATGATGACGAACGTCGACGGCGTCTTCGCGGCCGGCGACGCGAAGATGGGGCCGTCACTGATCGTCTGGGCCATCGGCAGCGGGCGGGACGTCGCCCGCCACGTCGATCAGTACCTGACCGGCGAAAGCGACCTGCCGCCGAGCCTCGAGACGTCGAACGAACCGCTCGTCTCGATGTGACGGCGCCGCAGTGACGGCATCGAGTGCCGGAGCGACACCCGTTTGTCCCGCCCATCCCTGTGCTCTGCCATGGATAGCGCACTCGTCATCGGCGGCACGCGGTTCATCGGCCGCCATACTGTCGAGGAATTTCTCGAAGCCGACTACGAGGTGTCGATCTTCAACCGGGGGAACCACGAGAACCCCTTCGCCGGGGACGATCGCGTCGAGCACGTGCAGGGCGATCGGACCGACACCGCGGCGCTCGAACGTGCCCAAGAGGTGGTCGATCCCGACGTGGTCGTCGATTGTGTGGCCTACCACCCGCGTGACGTCCGCGCCGCGACCGATATCTTCGCCGACGTTTCAGCCTACGTCTACGTCTCCAGTGGCTCGTCCTACGGCGCCGAACGCGTCCCAAAGCGGGAGGGCGAGACGCCACTGGAACCCTGCAACGACGAGCAGGCAGTCGACGACTCCCCGCAAACTTACGGCAACAGGAAGGCCGAGGGCGACCGCGCGGTCGTTGAGGCCGCCGCGGAAGGTGTCGACGCGATGGCTGTCAGGCCGACAGTCGTCTACGGCCCATACGATTACACCGAGCGCTTTGACTACTGGTTGCATCGGGTTGGGGCGTACGACCGCGTCGTGGTTCCGGGCGACGGCCTCAGTCTCTGGCAGTTCGCCTACGTCGAGGACGTTGCAAGCGCGCTGCGGATCGTCGCCGAACGGGGCGAAGCCGGCGAGGCGTACAACGTCGGCGACCGCAACGCACCGACGCTCGGACAGTGGGTCGAACTGATCGCGGACGCGATGGATCGGCCCGTCCACCCCGTCGGTGCGAGCGCCAACGAACTCGCTTCAGCCATGCTCGCCCCCGAGGAGTTCCCCCTGTACCGCGACAGTCCACACCTATTATCGACGGAGAAACTCCACGCGCTCGGGTGGGACTCGACGCCACACGAGGCGGCACTCGCAAAGACAGTCGCGGAACACCGCGAAAGCGGTCGGACTGGCGAAGACGAAGGACCGGATCGGGAGCAGACAGAGATAATTCTCGGAACGATCTGAGCGGCGATCATATAACGCGGGCGCCCGAGCGTGCTCGCATGGGCCACCACCACGATCACGACATCGCGGACATCACCATTGCGCTGGTGACGATTTCCACGTCCCGCACGCTCGACGACGATCCGGCCGGCGACGCGATCGCCGTAGCCATTGAGGACGCGGGTTCCACCGTCGTCGAGCGACGACTGGTCGACGACGACGCCGACGCGATCGAGGCCGCCCTGTTGGAACTCGTCGACGCCCCCGAAGTCGACGCCGTCGTGACCACCGGTGGGACGGGGATTACGCCCGACGACGTGACGATCGACGTAGCCGAGCGCGTCCTAGAGATCGACCTCCCGGGATTCGGCGAAGAGTTCCGGCGTCGGTCCTTCGCGGAAGTCGGCACGCGGGCGATGGCGACGCGGGCGACGGCCGGCGTGCTCGCGGGCGTCCCGGTGTTCTGTCTGCCCGGCAGCGAGAACGCCGCCCGGTTGGGCATCGAAGCGTTGATTCTCCCGGAAGTCGCCCACCTCGTCGCGATGGCGACGCGATAACGGCCCGTCTTTTCCTGAGTCACGCCCGCGCCGTGCGGAAGCTACAACTTCCCGAGGACCGACCGAGGAGTCATGACCGAGGAGTTCACGCACGTCGAGGACGGCGCGGCCGACATGGTCGATGTCGGCGACAAACCCGCATCGAAGCGTCGGGCCGTCGCCGAGGGGGAGATCACCCTCGCAGCCTCAACGATCGCGGCGATCCGCGAGGACGAGATCGGGAAAGGAAACGTCCTCGCGACGGCCCGGGTCGGCGCGATCCAGGCCGTCAAACACACCTGGGAGACGATTCCGCTGTGTCACCAGATTCCGATCACGAACATCGATACGGCGTTTACTGTGAATGACGACGTGATACGCCTGCGCCTCGCGGTCGAGACGACGGGACAGACGGGCTGTGAGATGGAGGCACTGGAAGGGGTAACGACGGGATTGAACGTCGTCTGGGACATGGTCAAAGCCGCCGAGAAGGACGCGGACGGATCGTATCCCGAAACAGCGATTCGGGATGTCCAAATCGTCGAGAAAACAGTCCAGCGAAGCGAAGAGACGGCGTAGTCGGCCCGCCGTCGATCACCGTCCCAACCGGTTTTTCTACCGTCGGACCGGAACTGTTCTATGGCCGATCGCCACGGCGCGGGGTTCGGGTCGGTAACGCGTCTCCCCGACGCACGCGAAAAGTTGCTGTCGCTCGTCGAGCCACACGGACGTACCCAACAGGTCGAACCCGACACTGCAGTCGGCCGGGTACTCGCCGAACCAGTCGACGCTGAACGGGCCGTCCCGCACTTCGAGCGGGCGGCAATGGACGGCTTCGCCGTCCGATCGAGTGATACGCACGGTGCGTCGGATCGATCACCGCGACAGCTCGATCCGACAACCGACGCGGTCGGGAGCGAGGAGGGCGTGCCGGTCAACACCGGGCAACCGTTGCCGGAGGGGGCCGACGCCGTCGTCATGATCGAGGACGTCACCGAGCGCGACGGGATAATTGACGTCACCAGCGCCCTCACACCGGGCGAAAATGTCTCCCCAGTGGGCGAGGATGTCTCCGAGGGCCGGACACTGTTCGAGCCTGGTCGACGGATCGGCCCGGCGGACGTCGCACTTCTCCGGGCCACGGGCGTCGATTCTGTCGTCGTTCGGGATCGACCGGATGTCGGGGTGATCCCAACCGGCGAAGAACTCGTCGAAGATGACCCCGCTCGCGGCGAGATCGTCGAGACCAACGGGACGATGGTCGCGGAACTCGTTGGGCAGTGGGGTGGCCGGGCGAACACGGAGGGGATTGTCACCGACGACTTCGATCGGCTGGCCGAGGAGATCCGGACGGCGGCCGGGACTAACGATCTAGTTGTGACGACCGGCGGTTCCTCTGTCGGTGATCGCGATCTCCTGCCCGAAGTTCTGAAGTCGATCGGCGAGCTGTGCGTCCACGGGGTGGCGATCAAACCGGGCCACCCAGTCGGCTTTGGCAACGTCGAGGAGACGCCGATCCTGGTATTACCTGGCTATCCCGTCTCCTCGTTCGTCGGGGCGACCCAGTTGCTCCGCCCCGCGATCGCTCGGGCCGGCGGGTTCGACCCGGCGCCGATCCACAGCCGGGAAGCCCAACTCGGCGGGAAGATCGCGAGCGAACCCGGCATCCGGACGTTCGCACGTGTCACTGACACCGAGGAAGGCCACATCGAGCCGCTCCGGGTCGCGGGCGCGAGCGTGCTCTCGAGTATCACCGACGCCGAGGGGTGGGTCGTCGTTCCCGAGTCCGTCGAGGGATACGCGGCGGGCGAGACGGTCACCGTCGAGACGTGGAACTGGACCGAGTGAGTCCGTTCGGCGTCGATCCAGCAGACTGTTTCACTCCCGGCTCCAGACGATTCGTCTCAAAGCCGTTTTCGATGGCATCGACCCCATCTATCCGAAGGGTGAAACGGGACCGGGATGACGGCAGATCCGGACAGCGCCTGGACCTGCCGAGGGGTTTTTCGGCGACTCCCCCGTAGGGCCGTCAATGACCGACCGACGTGAAATGCGGGAGCTGGTGACACCCGCCCGCGCCCGCGAAGCGATCGGGAACTTCGAGGCCCCGGCCGGAACCGAGACCGTCCGAGTCGAACGCGCGAGCGGACGCGTACTCGCCGAGCCGATCGATGCAGGAATCGACGTCCCCGGGTTCGATCGCGCGAGCATGGACGGGTACGCGGTCCGTGCGAGAGAGACGGCTGGTGCGGGCGAGATGGATCCGATCGAACTCCGGGTCGTGGATCGCCTCGCGGCGGGGGAACGTCCGGAGACGGCTGTCGAGGCTGGCACGGCGGTCGAGATCGCAACCGGTGCTGTCCTCCCTGAGGGTGCCGATGCCGTCGTGATGATCGAACGATGCGAGGCCCGCGGTGAGACCGTCGCTGTCGAGCGGGCGGTCGCGCCTGGCGCGAACGTGATGTCGGCAGGCAGCGACGTGGCGGCCGGCGATCGAGCGCTGAGCGCGGGGACGCGCCTCGCCCCGCGGACGATCGGCCTGCTTGCGGCCATCGGCCGCGAGACGGTTCCTGTCAGAACAGCACCGACGGTTGGGATCCTTCCGACAGGTGACGAACTCGTCGCACCCGGTAGCGAACTTTCCCCAGCGGAAGGAGAGATCTACGACGTCAACGGGACGACGCTCGCGAACGCGGTCCGAGAAACCGGCGGCGAACCTCTCCGGTACGGTATCTTGCCGGACGACGAGAGCGAGATGCGAGAAACGCTATCCCGGGCGGCCGCCGAATGTGACCTGCTGTTGACGGCCGGCTCGACCAGCGCGGGCAGCGGCGACGTGCTCTATCGCCTCGTCGAGGCCAACGGCGAGTTGACGATCCACGGGGTCAGCATCAAACCGGGAAAACCGACGATCGTCGGCCGCTACGACGGGACGCCGCTCGTGGGACTGCCCGGCTATCCAGTCTCGGCGTTGTCGATCTTCCGATTGTTGGTTGGGCCGACGCTACGCGAGTGGGCGGGAACCGACCGCGACGCCGCGACTGTGACCGGCCGGTTGGCTCGCACAGAGCGCTACGACGAGGGCCGCCATCGCGCCGTGCCGGTCGGCCTGGTCCGGGACGGGAGTGACGACCTGCTCGTCTACCCGGTCGATCGCGGCAGCGGTGCGACGACGAGCCTGGCCTACGCGGACGGCGTCGTCGAGATGGCCGCCGACACGCGACGGCTCGACGCTGGCGAGACGGTCACCGTCGAGTTGTTTTCGACATCTGATCGGCCGCCCGAACTGCTCGCTGTCGGCGAGCGCGATCCCGGCTTTCTGGCCGCCATCGACGGGATCGATCGAACGCGTTACCGGACGCTCGGTTCGACTGGTGGCCAGCGCTGGCTGGCTGATGGGATCGCCGACGTGGCCGTCGTCACCGGCGAGAATTCCTTCGAATCCACAGCCGAGACGCTCGGCTGTTGGACCCGCGAATGGGGGCTGTTGCTTGCCGACGGGATCGACGTCGACGGCGTCGCTGCCCTCGCAGACGGAGACTATCGGTTCGTCAATCGCAGTCGCGGCTCGGGCTTGCAAGAGGCCTTCGAGGCCGTCATCGACGGGTCGGACGATCCCGAGGGCATCCGGGAGAAGATCGACGGGTACGGGATCGGGACTCACGGCATCGAGAGCGCCGCCAGACGGATCGAACGGGGCAGCGCCGACGTAGGGCTCGGGCTTGCGACGACCGCCGACCGCCTCGGCCTCGGCTTCCAGGGACTCGGCGTCCAGCCGGTGAGCGTCTTCGCCGCGGCCGATCGCGTCGAGAAACCAGCCGTCGGGCGTCTCGCCGACCGGCTCGACGATGAGAGGCTATTCGAGGGACTGACTGGGTATGCCGTCGATTGAGAACGCGGCGGCGATCGTCCTGGCCGGTGGGCGGAGTCGTCGCTTCGAGGGCGGTGAGAAGGCGCTGGCAACGGTCGGCGGGATGTCCCTGATCGGGCGCGTCGTGGACATCGCCGGAAGAGCCACCGACAGGACGCCGATCGTCGCCGTCGCGACGGCCGAACAACGGGAGGCTTACGCCGACGTACTGGACGCGCTAGTCCGGTTCGTGATCGACGTGCCCGACCGGGAGGGACCTCTCGCCGGGTTGTCGGGCGCTGTGGAGGCGTCCGATGCCCGATGGTCGCTGGTCCTCGGTTGTGACATGCCGCTGGTCGAGGAAGCGTCGGTCGAGTGGCTCGCCGGGAAACGGGCCGGGGAAGCCGACGCAGTCGTTCCACGGACGGCGAACGGACTCCACCCACTCCATGCCTGGTACCGCCGGGGCGCGCTCGCCGAGGCGCTCGAAACCGACCGGTCTGGCCGGAGCCTGCACGCGCTGGTCGAGCGACTCTCCGCCGTGGTCGTATCGGCCGAGGAATCACCGGCATGCGTCGATCTCGATCGCTCGGTGAAAAACGTCAACACGCGAGCGGACCTGAAAGTGGCGCGAACGCTATTCGAGGACTGACCGAAGCGCCGAGGCTGCCGGACTGGGATTTCCCTGAGACGAATATGTTCGCTGTAGGCCTTTTCGTGGATGGGTTCGTCGCTCCGACCATGTCGGGAGCGAACGGGGAGAGAAACGTCGATCCGGACGCGGTCGAACACCGGTTATGCGAGCGTACCGAACGGACGAAACAGCGACACGTCGCTGTGGCGACCCGGAAGCTAGACGAGGACTGTCGGGGCGAACTCGAAGGACTCTGTGACCGTCTGGCCGACCAGATTCTCACAGGACCGATGGTGGCTCTCGACCTGGCCGCCCAGCGGGACGACCCGGCACTCGCTCGCACAGTGGCGACCCTTTTTGCCGTCGAGAGCCACGGAGACCCCAGGGACGTGACGGAGGAAGAAACCCGAGAAGCGGCCGTCTCAGTCGAGCAGTGACCGTCGCCCCTCACGGTCGCTCTTTGGGAGAGCGCTGCCTTGCAGTTGTGTCCGATCGAGAGTTCTCCAGTAATCCTTCGAGGAGTTTGCGCTGGGCGGCCGCGAGGTGCTCGGTGAATGTGGGCGTGGCGACCCCGAGTTCGTCCGCGACGACCGCGGCACTG
Organism: Halorhabdus rudnickae; assembly: GCF_900880625.1. Classification (NCBI taxonomy): domain Archaea; kingdom Methanobacteriati; phylum Methanobacteriota; class Halobacteria; order Halobacteriales; family Haloarculaceae; genus Halorhabdus; species Halorhabdus rudnickae. The sequence continues at coordinate 287,769 of NZ_CAAHFB010000001.1, read as the reverse complement.
GCGTTCCGTGGATACTCAAAGTAGCCCATCTCGTAGGCGGTCTCCAGCACCTCGCGCTGGCGGGCGGTCAGGTCGTCGGGATCAGTGACCCACAGCGGTCCTGGGTCGTCCTCCGGCGGCGCCCGGAGGAGTTTCCCCACTTTGACGCCGTCCTGAGTCTCCCGCAACGTCGAAACGATCGCTCTGATTCCGTCGAGATCACAGGCAAGCACAGTCACGAACAGCGTTCCGTCCACGATCTGTACGTTACGGACGGTACAGCCTTCGCGTTCGATACACTCACAGACACATCCCTGGCCGTGCGCTCGCGGGAGTCGATAGATAGTCCGTTTGTCGTCCCGGAATATCGCCGTCGCGTCGCCGAGCGTATCCGGACGGTCGCCTTCCCGAACCGTGAACTCGTCGTGGACGCGCCCCTCGGCGTCCGGGACGACACTCCGGGAAACCGACGAGACCGGCCCGCAATCGCGGGAGGCAGCGGCTACGTCACAGCGACGTGGGTCCTCGACGACGAGTTCCGCCCGAACCCCCTCCATTGTGTTACGTACAACCGGACGAGCCATATTTCGTTTGGCCCGAACATGTTCGCCCCACCTTGGGATCACGTATAAACAGTCGGCCGAACATATTTCACAATTTTCTAACATAAAAGCCCTCAGCGCTGAGGTTGTCTTTCTATGGAGGAAGACCGTCTTTGTCTAAGGGACCGACGTCTCCGCCCTACCAGTTTCCGCAACCACTGGTGGTGGGACGCATCAGCACACAGTGATCAACATGAAACGGTCCACACTCGTCATCGCGGTCGTGGTACTCGCCGTTCTCCTGCCGATGTGGTTCGTGGCGTTACACGGCGAACCACCCGCCGAAGAGATCGCGATCGATCAGAGCGTTTCCGACATGCAACCACTGGAGGGCCTGATCGATACGCCGAACAAACTGTCACCGAGCCAGGTCGGCGTGATCGTCTGGATTGCGCTGTTCGCCCTTGTCGGGGCCCTGGCCGGAGCGCATCAGTTCATGAACCGGGCGGTGAGACGAAGCGATCCGGACGACCCGGTGTCGACTCCGGATCGGGTACTCCCCTGGTTCGAGACCGAGAATCGCTGGCTCGTGGCCTACGAGGACGCCCCCGATTCGATCGAGGGGTTGGTCGCGATGGCCGGGCTGACGGTGCTCGCCATCGCCTTCGCCGCGCTGTTCACCGGCGAGTATCTCACGCTGGCCCGGACCCAGTACTTCGGGCTGTACGCGACCGGATTGTTCACCTCCCTGGCCTTGCTCACGGTCGCCTACTACGCCTGGTTCATGCCCCACGTCGCCGTCGCCGAACGGAGGGGTCACGGTGAGTGAGGATTGCCCCTGCGAACACGACGGGGAGACTTCCGGCCCCGTCCGACCGAGCATCTACACGGACGACCGGGCCGAGGTCGAACGGCGCGACATCGCCAAACTCCTCGCGACCGCGGGCGGGCTCACGGCCCTGGGGAGCCTGGCCGCGCCGCTCGCGGGCCTCCAGCAGGTCTTCCAGCGCACCTACACCGGCCCGATCTACGGCGACGGCATCCCGCTGGTCGACGGCGACGGAAACCGGATCACGCCCGACCGCCTCGCAGAGGGCGAACAGCTGACCGTCTTCCCCGAGCCCAGACCTGGGATCGGGGACGCACCGACGCTGCTCTTCCGCTTTCCGGAGACGGCCTACGGCGGGGAGACGAACATGGCCTACACCGTCGAGGGCTACGCCGCCTACTCGAAGATCTGCACGCACGCAGGCTGTACGGTCTCCGACCGCGAGGAAGACACGCTCGTCTGTCCATGCCACTACGGGAAGTTCGACCCGACCAACGGGGCGACAGTCACGGGCGGTCCACCACCCAGAGCACTGCCACAACTCCCAATCACGCTTGCCAGTGAGGGGCATTTGATCGCGACCGGCGACTTCGAAGGACCCGTCGGCGCAGGAGGTGAGTGATGTCCCGAAGCCAGCGCGTCTACGCGTGGTTCGACGATCGCCTCGATTTGGACGAGGCCGAGGCATTCCTCGGGAAGGCCTTCCCCGCCGAGGACTCGTTCCTGCTCGGGGAGGTCGCGCTGTTCTCCTTCGGAATGCTCGTATTGACGGGCATCTTCCTCGGCTTTTTCTACGAGCCCTCGACGACGGAGATGACCTACGAAGGCAGCGTCGCGCAGTTCCAGGGCGACTCGCTGCCCGCCGCATTCGGGAGCGTCCTTCAGCTCACCTACGACGTGCCCTTTGGCATGTTCATCCGGCGGTTCCACCACTGGGCGGCCCACCTCTTTGTCGCCTCGATCGGCCTGCACATGCTGCGGGTGTTCTTCCATGGCGCGTATCGCAAGCCGCGGGAGATCAACTGGGTCGTCGGAACCACGTTGGCGATCCTGGCGATGGGAGCGGCCTACACCGGCTACGCACTCCCGTTCGACGAGTTCGCCTCGACGGCGACCGGGATCGGCTTCAACATCGCCGGCTCGATCCCCATCCTGGGCGATCCGATCGCCGCGATCGTCTTCGGCGGGGATTTCCCATCCAGTGCGACGATCCCACGGTTGTTTTTCTTGCACGTCTTCATCATCCCGGTGTTGATCGCCGTCGGGCTGGCGGTCCACATGGGTCTGCTGGTCAGACAGAAACACACCGAAGCACAGCGCGAGGGTGACGTCGAGCCGGTCGGTTCTTCGGCCACCGGGACCGTCGACGGCCGCGACCGTGACACCGTCGATAGCGAAGACGACAGCGTCGTCGTCGGATTGCCGGCGTTCCCCAATCAAGCGGCGGTCAGTGCCGTCGTCTTCTTCCTCACGCTTGCGGCACTCTCGCTGCTCGCCGGGTTCCTGCCCGTCCACAACATCGCCGAGTACGGGCCGAACAACCCAGCCGGGACGCCGGCGTTGATCATGCCCGACTGGTTCTTCATGTGGCTCTACGGATTCCTGAAAGTCCTGCCGTCCTCGCTGGGCTTCCATCTCGGGCCGATCGAGGTCAGCGCTGAGTTCCTCGGCGGGGTCGCCCTCCCGTCGCTGGTCTTCCTGGCAGTGTTCGCCTGGCCCTTTATCGACCGTCGGCGAGACAGCGTTCACTTCACGGCCGATCCCTTCGAGCGGCCGGTCCAGACGGCCGTCGGCGTCGCCGGCGTCGTCTTCATTATGATCGCCTCGATCGCGGGCATGAACAACCTGCTCGCGGAAGCGATCGGGGTGTCGACGGACATCGTCAATCTGCCGCTGTTGTTCACAATGATACTCGGCCCCGTCGTCGCGTTCGGACTCGTCCACTGGACGATCAACCGCGAACGGGAGGCGGCCGAGACACCGGCCCAACCGGACGACGATGTCGGCCCAGTGGCGTCAACAGACACTGAGGACACGATAGACCCAGTGGAGGTGCCCGAAGATGAGTGAGCACTTGCAGGCATTGTCCGGTCGGACGTATCGACGTGTGGATACGGCGAGTAAACTCCTCGGGCTGGCGCTAGTGGCCGCGGCCCTGGAAGTGGGGCCGACGAGCACTGCCGGGCTCGCACTCGTCGTGATCGGAGTGACACTCGCGACTGCAACCGTCTTCATCGACAACCAATGAGCGACGCAAATCCATCCGACGACAGTACAGACGGCCTCTCGCGCCGTGACTTCCTGCTGGGTGCCGGGGCAGCCGGCGTGGTCGGCGCGACCGGCCTGACCGTTGCCGATCGGGCCCTGGACGGGCTGGAAGCCGTCGACGATCCCATCGGTAACTACCCCTACCGCGACTGGGAGGACTTCTATCGCGAGGAGTGGGACTGGGACTCCGTGGCCCGGTCGACCCATTCGGTCAACTGCACCGGCTCCTGTTCGTGGGACGTCTACGTCAAGAACGGCCAGGTCTGGCGCGAACAACAGGCCAACGACTACCCCCGCTTCGACGAGAGCCTCCCCGACCCCAATCCGCGAGGCTGCCAGAAAGGGGCCTGCTATAACGACTACGTCGACGCCGAACAGCGTGTCCAGTATCCCATGCGCCGGACCGGCGAGCGCGGCGCCGGCGAGTGGGAGCGCATCTCCTGGGACGAAGCCCTGACGGAGATCGCCGAGCACGTCATCGAAGAGATCCAGGACGGCCGATACGACGCTATCTCCGGGTTCACGCCGATCCCGGCGATGAGTCCCGTCTCCTTCGCCTCGGGCTCGCGGCTGATAAACCTGCTCGGCGGGGTCTCCCACTCCTTCTATGACTGGTACTCGGACCTGCCGCCGGGCCAGCCCATCACCTGGGGCCACCAGACCGACAACGCCGAGAGCGCCGACTGGCACAACGCCGAGTATATCATCGCGTGGGGATCGAACATCAACGTCACGCGCATCCCCGACGCGAAGTACTTCCTCGATGCCGGCTACGAGGGTGCCAAACGCGTCGGGATCTTCTCTGATTACTCCCAGACGGCCGTCCACACCGACGAGTGGATCGCACCGAATTCGGGGACGGACACTGCGCTGGCGCTGGGCATGGCTCGCACTATCGTCGAGGAAAACCGCTACGACGAGGCCCACCTGAAAGAACAGTCCGACATGCCCCTGCTCGTCCGGGATGACACAGGGAAGTTCCTCCGGGCAAGCGAAGTGCCCGGCCTCTCTGTCGACGCCGAGGAACCCGAGAAAGTCATGGTCATGCAGGACAGCGAGGGGACCCTCCGGGCCGCACCGGGATCGCTAGGTGAGCGGGAGGCCAAGTACGACGACTCGCTGTCGATTGAACTCGACTTCGACCCGCAACTCGCCGTCGATGCCACTGTCCAGACGACCGACGGGCAGATCTCGGTCACCTCGGTCTGGAACAACCTCCGGGAAGAGTTGGCGAACTACACGCCCGAGTACGTCCACGAGGAAACCGGCGTCGGGGCCGAAACCCATCAGAAGATCGCCCGGGAGTTTGCCGAAGTCGACCGCGCGAAGATTATCCACGGAAAGGGCGTCAACGACTGGTATCACAACGACCTGGGCAACCGCGCCATTCAACTACTCGTCACGCTGACGGGCCACATCGGCCGGAACGGCACCGGCGTCGATCACTACGTCGGCCAGGAGAAGATCTGGACCTTCCACGGCTGGAAGTCCCTCTCGTTCCCGACTGGCTCGGTCCGTGGCGTCCCGACGACGCTGTGGACCTACTACCACGCCGGTATCCTGGAGAACACCGATCCCGACACCCGTGCGAAGATCGAAGAATCCGTCGAGAAGGGCTGGATGCCCGTCTATCCCGAGGAACGCGAGAACGGTACTCGACCTGATCCGTCGACGATGTTCGTCTGGCGTGGCAACTTCTTCAACCAGGCGAAGGGCAACGTTGCCGTCGAGGAAGTCCTCTGGGATAAACTCGACCTGGTCGTGGACATCAACTTCCGGCTGGACTCGACGGCGCTGTACGCCGACATCGTCCTGCCGGCAGCCAGCCACTACGAGAAACACGACCTCAACATGACGGACATGCACACCTACGTGCATCCGTTCACGCCCGCCGTCGAACCCCTCGGCGAGGCCAAGTCCGACTGGCAGATATTCAAAGAACTCGCCCAGAAAATTCAGGCAATCGCCCGCGAGCGGGACATCGATCCGATCGACGACCGCAAGTTCGATCGCCAGATCGACCTCCAGTCAGTCTACGACGATTACGTCCGCGACTGGGAGACCGGCGAAGACGGTGCCCTGGAGGAGGACCGGGCGGCCTGTGAGGCCGTCCTCGAGCATTCGACGGAGAGCAATCCCGAGGACGGTGGACAGATCACCTTCGCCGACACCGTCGAGCAACCCCAGCGATTCGAGGCGGCGGGCGACCACTGGACGTCTGATCTCGAAGAGGGGACGGCCTACGCCCCCTGGAAGGACTTCGTCCAGGACAAAGAGCCCTGGCCCACCTTCACGGGTCGCCAGCAGTACTACATCGATCACGACTGGTTCCTGGATCTCGGCGAGGAACTGCCGACTCACAAGCGGCCGGTCGAGACCAACGACCAGAGCGAGTATCCCCTGCGGTACAACACGCCCCACGGCCGGTGGTCGATCCACTCGACGTGGCGCGACAGCGAGAAGATGCTCCAGCTCAACCGGGGCGAGCCCGTGGTGTTCATCAATCCCGAAGACGCCCAGCACCGCGGCATCGAGGACGGCGACACGGTCGAGATCTACAACGACCTGGCGACGATCGAGGCCAACGCCAAGATCTACCCCGGCAGCGAACCCGGGACCGTCCGGCATTACTTCGCCTGGGAGCGCTACCAGTACCCCAGCCGGAACAACTTCAACTCGCTGATCCCGATGTACATGAAACCCACACAGCTCGTCCAGTACCCCGAGGATTCGGGCGAGCATCTGCACTTCTTCCCGAACTTCTGGGGACCGACTGGCGTCAACAGCGACGTGCGCTGTGACATTCGGCCGAAAGAAGGAGGTGACGAGTGATGGCTCACGACGACGTCGAAATCGCTGACGGGGTGGACCACCAGGTCGCGATGGTGATGGACCTCAACAAGTGCATCGGGTGTCAGACCTGCACGGTCGCTTGCAAGACGCTCTGGACCGAGCGGGAGGGCACCGAGTACATGTACTGGAACAACGTCGAGACCCGTCCCGGGCAAGGCTACCCTCGCGACTGGGAATCGAAGGGCGGTGGTTGGGAATCCGAAGAGCACAACGAACGCTCCGTCGGCGAGATCCCATCCCAGGAGGACTACGGCGAGGCCTGGGAGTTCGACCACGAGGGAATCCTCAAAGAGGGCGAAGACAAGGCCCTCAAACCGGAAGGCGGCGATCCCGAGTGGGGGCCAAACTGGGACGAGGACCAGGGTGCCGGCGAGCATCCCAACAACTACTACTTCTACTTCCCGCGGATCTGCAACCACTGCACCCATCCCTCCTGTGTGGAGGCCTGCCCCCGGAAGGCGCTGTACAAGCGCGAGGAGGACGGCGTCGTTCTGGTCGACCAGGACCGTTGCCGGGGCTACCGCTACTGCGTCGAGGGCTGTCCCTACAAGAAAGTCTACTACAACGCCGTCACGAAGCGCTCCGAGAAGTGCGTCTTCTGTTACCCGCGTATCGAGGGCGAAGGACCCGACGACGAGGTCCACCCGCCAGCCTGTGCCGATCAGTGTACGACGCAACTCCGCATGGTCGGCTATCTCGACGATCAGGATGGCCCGATCTACAAGCTCGTCGAGCAGTACGAGGTCGCCCTGCCCCTCCATCCGGAGTACCAGACGACGCCGAACGTCTACTACATCCCGCCGACTGCGCCGCCCCAACACTCCGAGGACGGCGAGACCGTCGACGTCGAGCGCATCCCGCGGTCGTACCTCGAAGAACTGTTCGGCGAGCAGGTAAACGACGCCTTGGACACGATCGAACGCGAGCGCGCGAAAGTCGAACGCGGCGGCCACAGCGAACTCATGGAGATCCTCCAGGACAAGAACCCGGCCCAGCAGTACCGTTTGGAGGCGTTCGATGATGACTGACGACAGGAAGGAATCATCGAGCTCGGGAAGCTTCGCTTCCCGGTGTTTTCGGATGACTGACGACAGGAAGTCATCCTCAAGCTCGAGTCGCGGGGCGACTCGGTGTTCGACGATGCGTGAGCGAAGCGAACCGTCGTCGGGCTCGGGAGACGAACGAAGTGAGTCTCCCGGTGTTCCAGTGAGCGAACAACGTGAGCGAATTGGAGCTCGCCGGAACGGAGTTCCGGGAGGTGTTCTGTGATGACTGAAATCGATCGGGGGGGTCGACCGCTGCTGGTTGCCGGGTTGCTCGCGGGCCTGCTGGTCGCCAGCGCCGCGCTCGCGCCGCTGATCGCCGACGCCCGTCCGGCTCGTGAGATCCCGGTCGAGAACGTCGATGATTCGCTGGCCGATCCGACAGCTGACGGATGGAGCGACGTGCCGGCGGCCACCGTTCCGCTGGCGAGTGCACCCAGCGGCGTTCCGAATGCCGACGACACGACCGTCCGCGAGGTCGACGTCGAAGCAGCACAGACAGACGAAAAGCTGTTCGTCCGGCTGCGCTGGGTCGATCCCAGCAGCGATCGATTGGAGAGTTCACCCCGTGCGTTCGCCGACATGGCCGCTCTCCAGTTCCCCGTCAACGCGAGTACTCAGCCGGCGATCGCGATGGGCAGTGAGCGCAATATGGTCAATGTCTGGCAGTGGTCGGCCACCGAAAACACCCAGGAACTGCTCGCTGGAGGTCCTGGCACGACAACAGTCTTCCAGCAACCCGCGGTGAGCACCGAAGCGACCCGAGCCACCGTCGGCGAGGAAGACGGCTGGAGCGTCGTCTTCGCGCGCGATCTGGACGCGTCGGTCGATAACCGGACAATGTTGACCGCCGACGCGGACCTCAGCGTCGCCCTCGGGATCTGGAACGGGGAGAATAGCGAACGCGCCGGCCAGAAGGCTGTCAGCGAATGGTACTACTTCCCGTTCGGGCCCGACGACGGCGGCGCACCGTTCCAGGCGATTCTCTGGGCCGTCGCCGGCGCGGCGATCGCGCTGGTGATCGCCGTCACCGCCCTCAGCGTCCGGCAGGCCCGAGAGGAGGGCGAATCGTGATGAGCGACACGAACACCGGCGTGGATCCAAACGGGGATGATCGGCTCGACCCCGACGAAGTGCGAGCCGATCCCGCCGCCCGAGGCGTCCTCTATCAATCGCTGGCCCGAGCGTTCGAGCATCCGACCGAGGACCTCCACACCAGTCTCGTCGACGGCGGTGTGAGAAACGGACTCAGCGACGCCATCGCACAGACCCCCCTGGATGTGTCCGTCCCGGATCTCGATCCAGGGGACGACTATGAAGGACTCAGCGCGCGGTACAACCGACTGTTCGCCCTCGGAAACGCTGTCGTCACCGACCGGACGGACGGCTCGGTCGAGAAGGACGGGCCGGTGGTATCACTGTACGAATCCAGCCATCGTGCGGACGCGACCTGGGAGACGATCAACGTCGATCTGGCGAGAGCCTACGAGTACTACGGCCTCTCTGTCGACGAGGACGAACGCGATCACCACGACAACCTCGGGTTACAACTGGAGTTTGCGGGCTATCTCGCCCGGCGTGAGGCCCTCGGCGAGAACGACGCCGCGGCCGCCCGCCGAGACTTTCTGGATCGACACCTGACCGTCTTCGCGGCTTCGTTGCGCGAGGAACTCGCGGAAACCGAGGCCGCCGGTGTCTACGCCGATCTGGCCATCCTCCTCGATCGAGTAGTCACGGCGGATCACGCGGCTCTGGCCGACCGACTCGAAGACGATCGTTCGGCCGGGCATCGCGAGGTGACCTGGTGATGAGCGGACGCGTCGCACCACTCGGCTCTATCGGCATTCCCACGACAGTGCGTGGGATCAATATCACGGACGTAGATCGGGACGTGCTCGCAACACCGGCTACGCTGACCGCAGTGGCACTGTTAGGCGTCCGACTCGCAATCAACGCCCGTGTTACGGCCCCGCTCGATCTGGTTGGCCTCCAGACGGCCCTCGTGCCCCTGGCGACACTCGTCTGTGCCGGGTCAGTGCTCGCAATCGCCGTACTCGATGGTGAGGGCTACGAGACGGTCGGGCTGGCGTTCGTCGGCGTTTTCGGCGTGATCGGAACGATCGCCCGGCCGGCGTATACGCCCGCGGTCGTGGCGATCATCGCGGGGACGGCTCTCGCGACGGGTAGTCAGCTGAACGCAGAGGTGGATCGTCGGATCGGCCCGTCGCTCGTCGCTTTCGTCCTCGTCTGTGGACTGGCGACGTCCCTGATCGGGACCTTCGGCGTCGAACCGGCCACGACCCGCTCGATCGGTTCGCAGTTGACGCTACTGGGGATCGCAGGAACACCGATCTTTCTCTCGCGGGGTCACGTGGACTGGCTGTTCGGTGCACTGGGGGCCGGCCTGCTGATCGCCCTGGGCGTGATCGCACCGTTCTTGCTCGGTGCGACCGGGCTCGTGGCGGGCGGGATAGTCGGGGCGTCGGTCCCGGTGATGGCGCTTGCCGTGGGCGGGCTGACGACGACTGCGAGCGCTGCACTGCGGCGACGCCACGACGGCGCTGTGCTGGGCGCGGGACTGTTGCTGTTCGCAGGGATCCCTGCGACGATTCCCCGTGCCCTCGCGCTCGTTCTCGCGTTGACCCTACTGGTCGGATCGCGTCCCGGAGGTGTAATCGATGACTGATCCCGACGGCGAGTTCCCTACCGGCAGCGATTCAGAACCAACCGAAAACGACGGATACCATCCGGACGTGACTGTCAGCCGCGACGACGTCGAGATGGGCGAGGCGACGGAAGCCGACTTCACAGCCCCAGACACCGACCCCGTCGTCAACGAGAGTGTGACCGACCTTCTCGACCGTCTGGAAAGCGAGACGGCGACCGAGCGCCAGCGGGCTGTCCTGGCGCTTTCCGAGCAGGATCCGGGCGAGGCCACACTCGCGACACTGTCAGCCCTCGCGAGTGACGATCCTGACGCGCTCGTCCGGCAGTTCGCCGTCGAGGTGCTGGGCAACCTCGCGGCACCGACGCCGGAAGGTGTCCTGGCTGCCCTTGAGGACTCCGACCCGTGGGTTCGCGCGGAGGCGATCGTCGCCCTCGATCATCTCGATCAGGAAAGACACGCCGAGCGGATCGCGGCCGCCCTGGAAGACGAGCACCATGCAGTCCGGCGAAACGCCGTCATCTCGCTGTGGAAAAGTCAGGGTGATGACGCCCTGGAGGAACTGCTCGCCCTGGCCGACGACGAGTCCGATCGCGTCCGAGAGTGGGTCGCTGAACTCCTCGGCCGGATCGACCACCCGGACGCCGAGCGGGCACTGGCCGACCTCCGGAACGACGAGGAGTCCATCGTCGCGAAGACTGCCGCGCATGCGCTCGAAGAAGTCAACTCGACACCAGGGCCGCCCGGCGGAACCGCCCCGAATGGAACCGATCCGACCGGATCGCGTGACCGGCCGCCACGGCTTTGATCATGATCTCTCCGACGACGGACTCCGGCCATCGACCCCGTCCCGACTTCCACTCATGACCACCGACACCATCTCGACGGAAGTCAGGCGAACGATCGACGCGCTCGCCGAGAACAGGGCCGACGATCCCGTCGAACTGTTGTTCGTCGGGGAACGCTCGGTCTGGCTGGTCGTCGATCCCGACCGGTTCGAGAGCGAAGACGCCATGATCGACGTCTTCCACGCCCTGGAGTCGATTCCCGAAGTAGATACGCTGTACGTCGCACGGACGGATCTCAGAGCGTCGGATCACGATCGGGGTTGCTGAACGAGATGCAAACCGCTTGGGGACAGCCGATACGACCGCCGATCGAGACTCTGCCATGGAAAGTCCCGACAGAACGGACGGGGGCGGACCCGGCTGCTGCCAATGGCACGCGTCGTTTGGTATGAATTCGCCCCTGGTAATCGACTCGAACCATCATCACCGGATACTCGGACAGTAGTTGAGTCTGGATAGCGGCGAGTGGACGCTCACTTCTTTGGAAGCGTCGCGACGAACGTCCCCTCGTCCTTGCACGTCACGGCGTAGTTGTCGGCGTCGAACGACTCGACTTCGGCCTGGAACTCGTAGAACAGGGGTTTCGGTTCATGGTCGTTGATGATCTCCAGGACTTCACCGCTTTCCAAGTTCTCGAACGCGTCGTGGATCTTCGGATGGCGTTCCGGAGGCGGGACTTCTCTGAGATCGAGTGTCGTCGCTGGCATACACATTGGTCCGGACTGTGGCAGAGAAGAGATTCTCCCGAATATATTCGCACCTGGCACGGATTGTACCCGTCACTCGACGATCTCGATCTGATCGCCGACTGCGACCGTCGACCCCCTGTCCGAAGCGGGGATCGACGCGATGAGCATCAGCGTATAGTAGTGCTCAAACGCATCGCTGTCGGCCCACTCCGGGAACGTCCGCTCGCGCATCTCGACGAACCGCTCGCGGAAGCCCGGCGTCGGCTCGCCGGTGTCGGGATCGCGCTCAGGGACGACGCACCGCCCACAGGGCGTCACCCCTTCGAAGCGAACACCGGCCGCCTGGAAGGCCGGCGCGCCATCGCCGACGAAACGGTCCTCCCAGAACGCGGGCACGCCGGACACTTCGACGTTGGCTCGAAGGCGACGCCGCACACTATCGACCGTCATCTCCTCGAACCACGACGCGACGGCTGTGAGGGTGGCCGTGCTAACGACCGATGGGCCCATCTCCCGGCGGTCGACGAATCCGAGGGACTCCTCGCGGCGCAACGTCAGGTTTTCGCCGAAGAACTCGCCGAACCACGTTTCCGCCCGCCGACGGTCCGCCTCCGACTCGAGGTCGAATTCCAGTCGGTCCGAATCCGGCGGTTGGACGTTCAGTACACCGATCGCCGGATCGAAGTCGGTTTCCAACGCGTGGACACGATCGGTTCGTTTGCCGTTGAGGACATCGCCGTCGGCGTCGAAGAGGGCAAACTCCCGGTCGTGCTCGAGAGTCCCGCCCTCGAGGACGGAGGCATTCGAGACCTCGATCCCGTCGAGGCCCTTGAGTGGATACACGCGAAGGCGCTCGATCTGTGCCATGGCTACCGACTGGGTCCGTCCGGGGAAAGCTCTGGCGTCCGGACCGGACGGCCGGACGTGCTGGGAGCGATTAGGCCTCTTGGATCTCGACGTGCCACTCCTGGGGGCCGACCTGTTCGGTCTCGTATCTGAACCCGCGCGTTTCGAGAACATCGTACAGCGGCTCGGGCTCGAAGCTATTGATCAGGAGTAACGTCCCGTCAGCAGGGAGTTCTTCGAGGGCTGCCATGATGTCATCGAACGGTTCGCCCTCGATCTCTCGGGCGTCGAGCGTCGATTCGTATGCGTCGGTGCGTTGCTCCATGGGTATCGTCGTTTCTCGTTCCGTAATCACCCTTCCCCGAACCAGTTCGCCTCTTGAGTTTGTCCCCCGAGCCAGTTCACCACCTAACCCGGATTCACGCCCGGTTGGATGGGTCGCGAGCAGACAAGCCCACAGACGAGAGATGTTCCTTCGACAGCCCGGTGCCCCGTTCCTGCGGGACGTATCCGTGTCAACCTGAACGACGTGATCCACAGCCGGACCGTCGTTTTCTTACTCGTCTACGCCCGAGAGAAACTCTTCGACGCAGTCCGGACTGACAAACAGTGTAACTAGACTGATCGCACCCCAAGAACTATGATCTTTAACTATAAATAATGATGTATGACGGAAACCATCGCCCTACTCCTGGCCGAGGGAGACCGGACGAGCCCGCACGTCGAACGGGCCATCGAGAGAGCAAGCGAAGAGGACGCGACGCTGCACGGGGTTTATGTGATCGACGCCTGGCGGTTCGGCGAGTACTCGGTCTACGGGTGGGAAGAACTGGCCCGAGAGATAGAGACCGAGAAGAGCGAGGCGGTGCTGGGGGAAATCCGGGAGCGCTGTGCAGAACGAGGGGTCGACTTCGAATCGGCAGTCACAGAGGGCAAGCCCGAAAAAGTGATCCAGTCGTGCGCAGACGCACACGATGTCGATTGCATCGTCTGTCGCCATCCCGACGGTTCAGGCCGTCAGACCCAGTCCCCGAAACTACTCGACCGGCTTGGCGACGAATCCGGCGCAACCGTCGAGGTCGTCTGAAGACGGACCACCGGACTTGAGGGCAGAAGGGAGTGCAGGCGACGAGTAGATAATTCCGGCGAGTTTCGACTCGCTCCCGGTCTCTTTTCTGATATGCGGAAGCGGTTCGGCGAGTGTCCGCGAGCCGCAGACCGAGCCGGCTTGCCGGAAAGGATTATGAAGGCCGGCGGCGAGTGTCGGGACATGTTCGAGAAGTCGACGTGGATTCGGTTGCCCCGGAACGTGTTGGTGGGCCACGATGTCCTCGAGGAAACTGTCGACGCCGTCGAGGAACTCCACCTCACCGGCCGACCACTGATCGTGACCGGCGAGATTCCCCGGGAAGTCGCCGGGAACGCCGTCCGCGAACAGTTCGAGGAGCGAGGACATGAACCGGCCGTGACGCTCGTCGATGAAGCGAGTTTTGCAGCTGTCCAGCGCGTGATCGACGCCGCCACCGAGGCTGACGCGAACTTCCTCATCGGTGTCGGTGGCGGGAAACCGATCGATATCACGAAGATGGCTGCCGACGAACTCGGGATGGGATTCGTCTCGGTCCCGACGGCGGCCAGCCACGACGGGATCGTCAGCGGTCGTGCCTCGGTTCCCGAGGAAGATACGCGCCACAGCGTCGCTGCCAACCCCCCAGTCGCGGTCGTCGCCGACACGAGGATTATTGCCGACGCCCCCTGGCGCCTCACCACGGCTGGCTGTGCCGACATCATCTCGAATTACACGGCAGTCAAAGACTGGGAACTCGCCCGTCGCCTACAGGACGTTACCTACTCCGAGTACGGCGGGGCGCTATCGCAGATGACGGCGGAACTCCTCGTCGAGCACGCGGGATCGATCAAACAGGGTCTCGAAGAGTCCGCCTGGATCGTCGTGAAAGCGCTGGTCTCTTCCGGGGTCGCTATGTCGATCGCCGGGAGTTCCCGGCCGGCCTCCGGCGCCGAACACCTCTTTTCCCACCAGCTCGACCGATTGGTTCCCGGCCAGGCGTTGCACGGTCATCAAGTCGGTGTCGGGTCAATCATGGTCGAGTACCTCCACAGCGGTGAGAACGGCGAGTGGCGCGATATCCGGGACGCACTTGCGGCCATCGGCGCGCCGACGACGGCTGCGGAACTCGGAATCGACGAGGCGACGGTGATCGAAGCGCTGACGACCGCCCACGAGATCCGTGATCGCTACACGATACTGGGCAACGGGATGAACGAACCGGCCGCTCGTGAGGCAGCCACGGTCACCGGCGTGATCTAAAGCCGACGGCGCGTTGGAACTGTCGGATCGCCGGGACCACCGAAGACGGGGGGTTTTTGACACCGGCCCTATTCACCGCGAGTATGCGGGTCGCCTTCGTGTCGATGACTACGACCCGTCATCGGGACACTGAGGGAAACCGACGATTGGAACGCCTTGCCCACCAGCTTGCCGACCGGGGCCACGACGTCACTGTCTTCTGTGCGGCCTGGTGGGATGACTACCGCGACGAGCGGACGATCGACGGCGTCACCTATCACGGCGTGACCGTCTCGCCGGCAGCAACTTCCTTCGCAACGCGACTCCCAGTCCTGCTGGCGCGGTATCGGCCGGACGTGATCCACGTCCGACCCCGGCCGCCGCGGGCCGTCTTCACAGCCAGTTCGGGCGGGACGCTCGCCCGCGCTCCGGTCGTCCTCGAGTGGTACGGCGACGAAGGACTGGCCGACTCACGGACTGTCAGACTCCTCCTCCGAGAAGCGACTGCCGTGGTCACGCCCTCAGAAATGGTCAGGACGCAAGTCCGCGAACGGGGCGTCGTGGACGAGCGATCCCACGAGATCCCCGACGGGATCGACTTCTCGCTGATCGAAAACACCGAACCTGGCGAAGAGACCGAGGTCGCCTTTGGTCACTCCCTGAACGAAACGGCCAACCTCGATAGTCTCTTGCTGGCGCTGGCGGAGTTGCGCGACCGCAACTGGTCGGTGACAGTCGTCGGTGACGGGCCGCTCCGGCGCGACTACGAACGCCAGGCCGCCGATCTCCGGATCGACGACCGCATCACGTTCGCCGGGGAGTGTAGCCAGGAAGAACGGATCGCCATCTACCGCGGCGCCCATGCCTTCGTCCAGACGGCCTATCGCGAGTACTTCGCTCGCGAGTTGCTGCAGGCGCTTGCTGCGGGCTGTGTCGGTATCGTCGAATATCAGGCCGAGTCCAGCGCCCACGAACTCATCGAGAACCACCGCCGGAGTTTCCGCGTCACCGATCCCCAGGAACTGGCCGACGCGATCGTCGAATCGGGCGATCTGGAACGACGCACGATCGACGAGGACTTCGCTCGCTTCGACCACCGGGAGATCGTCGAATCGTATCTCGACCTCTACCGCGACGTGCAGGAGTCACACGGCATCCTCTGAGAACGGGACCGCCTCGTCGCGTTCCGAGCAATTATTTCCATCTACGTGGATAGCGCCGATATGTCCCTCCACCGATCCGCCCTGCACAGGACCGTCGACCGTCACCGCGACGTGATCGAGTTCAGCGCGACGTTCGTCGTCCTCGCAATGTTCCCGTTGCTGGATCTCATAGCACCGGAGATCGCTGCTCTCGTCGGCGGTCCGGTACCGAACGACCTTCCCGGAGAGCGTCTCCTGTGGCGCTCGTGGTTCTGGGTCGCGGTCGAGATGGTCGTCGTCGGCGTCGTCTACGCTGCCGTCCGCGATCGTCCCGTCCACGCTACCCTTCCGAGCCGCGACGATCTCAATGCAGTCAGTGTCGCTGTCGTCGGACCACTACTTGCGGCCGTTGGATATTTCCTCGTCGTTCACGCCATCGGGACTTCGGTCGCCGACGCCGGGTCCTGGGCCGCGATTCCGGACCTCTCGGCGGGCTTTCTCTGGTGGAACGCCGTCGTCCCCGGCGCCCTGGTCGCTCTCGGATACGGGATCCTGTTCTATGGCGCAATCTGGGGTGGACTCCGTAAGACGCTCGGGTCCCGTGAGGCGTTGCTCGGAGTCACTGCACTCGCGGGACTGTATCACTGGTTCGTCGACCCGATGTGGCGACTCGCCCGCTCGAACGCGCTGCTGGTGATCGCACTCGTCTTCGTCGTCGGGACGACACTCGCCGTCGTCGAACTGTCTCGGATGCGCGACGCCGTGTCGGTACGCGACGCCCTCACCCCGACCAACGCCGTCGCGCTCGTCTTCGCCGCCTTTCTCTCGTTCACCGTCGCCGTCGATGTCTTGTCGGGGGCGACGACTGCGGGTGAGTTACTGACTGCAGCCGTCTGGTTCATCGTCTTCGCGATTGCCGCGTGGGGACGCGAGCGGACGCAGTCGGTCTGGATCCCGACACTGACGGTCGCTCTTTTCCAGTTGACTATACTGGCGTTGCCCCACTTCGAGGCGACAGTGGGCGTCGTCTCGACCGGACCATGAGAGTGGGCGGTTTGACCTCCGTTCCGGGACGTTGAAGGGACGTGGCCCCGTCGAACCACCCGATGACCGAGATTATCGACGGTGACGCGGTTGCGGCGGCGATACGGGACGACCTCGGCGACGCCATCGTGACGCTCGAAGACGAGGGCGTCACCCCGACGCTGGCGACGGTACTGATGAGTACGGACCCGGCCAGCGAGACCTACGTCTCGATGAAACAGGACGACTGCGCGGAGGTCGGCATCGAGGCGGTCGACGTTGAGATCGATCCCGAGGCACCCGCACGGGAACTGTTCGACGAGATCGATCGGCTGAACGCAGACGCCGAGGTCGACGGGATCCTCGTCCAGATGCCCGTTCCCGAACACGTCGACAAACAGTCGGTCCTGCGCCGGATCGACCCCGAGAAGGACGTCGACGGGTTCCACCCCGAGAACGTCGGCCGCCTCGTCGCAGGCGACCCGCGATACAAGCCCTGTACGCCTCACGGGATCCAGAAGCTACTCGAAGACGCGGGTGTCGACCCCGAAGGGAAGGACGCGGTTATCGTCGGGCGCTCGGACATCGTCGGCAAGCCGATGGCGAACCTCCTCATGCAGAAGGCTGCGGGCGGCAACGCGACCGTGACGGTCTGTCACTCCCGCACCGAGGACCTGGCGGCCAAGACCCGCGAGGCGGACATCGTCGTCGCGGCCGCGGGCGTCCCGGAGATGATCGACGGCGAGATGTTGAGCGAGGGTGTGGTCGTGATCGACGTGGGGATCAACCGCGTCGAGGCCGACACCGAGAAAGGCTACGAACTCGTCGGCGACGTCGACTTCGAGAGCGCCAGGGAGAAAGCGAGCGCAATCACGCCGGTGCCGGGCGGCGTCGGTCCGATGACCCGCGCGATGTTGCTGTACAACACCGTCAAAGCCGCCGCAGGCAAACACGACGTGGACGTCTCTCTCCCCTGAATCGCCGAGACATCTTGCTCTATCGCTCCGAAGCAGACGGATCTAGTTCTTCGAGTCGTTTACGAGCGGGCGCCAGCGTCGCGTCGGCTTCGATCAGATACGTCCCGACATCCCGGGTCGCCTCGACGAGCGCATCGGCAGTTTCTGGAGCGACCGCTCCGTCGAGGGCTTCGATGCGGGTGCGATGGTCCTCAATGCGTCCAAGGATCTTCCGGGCAGCCGCGTCAGGATCGTCCGCGAGATATCGACGGACGTCACGACGGTAATCCGCGACCGCCGAGGCCGCAGCGAGGCCGCGTACCGAAACCATCGAGTCCGGGACGTCATCGGGTGACGGTCGCTTCCCGGACTCAGCACCGTCGAGTAAGGCCAGCAGGTAGGCCTCCTCCGCGTCGTCGATCCGGAGCATGCGGGCGATTTCTGCCCCCGCGTGACGGAGTTCGGTCGCCGCGACGAACGTCGCATCGAGCGGTTGTAATTCGCCGGCGTGGACGAACCCGTGTTCACGGACGAACGTCGCCGCTGTTTCACCCGCACGGCCAGCGACAGTCCCGAGCGGTTCCCGATCCAGGTCGGCTCTGGCGTCCGTGAGATCTAGCTCCGCCGGACTTGCCGTGTGTAGCTGACGGTCCGCGACGCCGACGCTCCGGAGGCTCCCGCAATCTGGACACGTGACAGACCCCGTCTCGTAGTACGACCACCGGGCGCCACAGTCCTTGCACTCCCGCTCGCCGCGTATTCGCATGGATGGAAAGAACGGCCGAACGTGCTTAACCGATGGGATCAACGCCGGTGTACACACCGCTCCAGCAGATACAGTTAGTCCGATTGACTTCTAGACCAGAAAAAAGGATAGAGGCCGGTAGGTTTAAGTGAAACCACCTTCGATGTTCTGATGACGCTTCGCTTGGAGGGCCGAAGCGTCAGCGGGGACCAATTCAGGGCGGCAAGCGCCCACGCGGGCTTTTCCCCGCGTGGCCGCTTTCCACTCTTTCGATGGCTAACTACGTACCTGCAGACACATTGCCGACAGCCGGCGGAGTGACGGTACAGTCAGTCCGGTCCGATCTGACGCGTGAGACCGACGACCGCCGAAGCCCAACCTGATACGTCGGCAAACACTCTCCGCAGTCGGGAATTACCACTCTCGGTCGGGCATCAACGAATCGACGTACCATCTCACGAACACCCACCGATCATCCTCAAACCGATTACCTTTCCGGACTTTCGTTGGCGCGTTTCAGCGCACGACTCGACAGCCCAATACCGATCCGAGTCGACATGTTTAAGATATTTGGATAATAACCTCTATATGGACATTACCGATGTACGACCTGACAGGATTTCAGCGAGACCTCCTATATGTCATCGCCGGCGAGGAGGAACCGCACGGCCTCGCGATCAAAGAAGAACTCGAGAACTACTACGAGAAAGAGATCCATCACGGCCGTCTCTATCCGAATCTGGATACGCTCGTCGACAAGGGACTGGTCGAGAAGGGGCAGCGCGACCGACGGACGAACTACTACAGCCTGACTCGGCGCGGGCGTCGCGAGATCGAGGCGCGTCGCGACTGGGAAGAACAGTACGTCGACCTCTAGTACCGGCTTTTGCGAGCAGTCAGAACTGGTAGCGTCGATCGTCGGGATCACCGCTCCCGGTCTGGTATCCGCCACCGGTCATCTCGTCGAACGTCATCCCCGAGAGGTATTCGTCGTAGGTGACGTCATACTCGTTTCTGAGATGAAAGTCGAGCGACCCCGTTTCGACCGTACTCTGAAAGAGCATGTGGACCGCGCGCCGGAGGAGTTCGTCCGTTGTCTCCGGGTCGAGTGCCGCCTCAAGCATCGCGAGTTCGTTTCGTGTCTCCCGGTCGAGAGACACCGCCAGTTCCTCGCCGAGTGCACCGTACGACTCGGACACGTCCTCGGAAAGTGCGTCGAGTCCCATACCGAAAGCTGACGACCGGGGCGCAAACTCCTTTCGGCTCGGGGCTGACCGTGGAACGTCCGGACGTTCGACGGCCACGATGGGAACCACGTTGATCGCTGCCGGGGACGCCAGAGGTAAACTGCCGACCGGCCTACGCCGCGACGATGAGCGAGCCCGCCGTCGACTTTCCCGAGAATCGCGACGCGATCAGAGCGGCCCTGATCGAGTGGTACGAAGCCGATCACCGCGAATATCCCTGGCGGGAGACCGACGATCCCTACGCGATCCTCGTCTCGGAAGTGATGAGCCAGCAAACTCAGCTCGATCGCGTCGTCGACGCCTGGGCGGACTTCCTCGATCGATGGCCGACGGTCGCCGACCTGGCGAGTGCGGACCGGGCCGACGTGGTCGCCTTCTGGTCGGCACACAGCCTCGGGTACAACAACCGCGCGAAATACCTCCACGAGGCTGCGAACCAGGTCTGCGAGGAGTACGACGGCGAGTTTCCCGAATCGTCGGAGGAACTGTCCGAGCTCATGGGCGTCGGTCCCTACACCGCCAACGCGGTCGCGAGTTTCGCGTTCAACAACGGCGACGCGGTCGTGGACACCAACGTCAAGCGCGTGTTGTATCGAGCATTTTCGATCCCCGACGAGGACGCGGCGTTCGAAGACGCGGCGACGACGCTCATGCCCGGCGGAGAGTCGAGAGTCTGGAACAACGCGATCATGGAGCTCGGCGGCGTGGCCTGCGAGAAGACGCCCGCGTGTGACGAGGCAGGGTGCCCCTGGCGCGAGTGGTGTGACGCCTACCAGACCGGTGACTTCACGGCACCCGACGTGCCGACTCAGCCGAGTTTCGAGGGGAGTCGCCGACAGATGCGAGGGCGCGTGATCGGCGCGCTCAAAGAACACGATCGCCTAGCTGTTGATGATCTCGGGCCGAAAGTCCGGGTTGACTACGCGCCGGCGGGCGAGTACGGCCGCGAGTGGCTGCGGAGTCTCCTCAAAGATCTGTCCGAGGACGGACTCGTCGAGACGAGTCAACAGGACGAAAAGACTGTGGTCAGATTACAGCGCTGACTGTGTCGAATTCGACCTGCCAATGAACGCGACGACAGCGTGACGTACCGAACGCCGACAGAGATATCGTCAGGATCGATCGTCGGCCGTGTTTTCCGCACTCGCGTCGATCCCGTCGGGACCGACCTCGAAGTCAAGCCTGCCGACAGTGGGGTGGAAGCGCTTTCGGTGGTGGCCGTCAAGATCAATCTGCATCTCCGTCCGGACGAGTCCGTGCTCGCGGAGCCGTTCGAGCCGTCGGTAAATCGTCGGACGAGACATCTCGGTCGTCGCCGCCAGTTCCCGGCCCGTTTGTGGCCGCTCAACCAACAGCGTCAGCAGCTCGCGGACGTACTCGTCCCCGAGCAACGCGAGTAGTGTCCCGCTCGAGACTGTGTCCGGCTCGCATCCGTTTCCACGGTTGCGATCGGTAGCCCCATCGGGTGGCGAGGGCTGCCGTGTCGATCGTGATCGTCTTTTCTTCACGTATGAACAGTTGTGCGTTGGGATCCTGACTGTCCGGGCTAGGTATCCTGACTCGACCGAGGCGTTCATTCCCGACCGTGGCATCTGTATTACTAGCCTTCAGGACTTTAGTTGGATAAGACAAACAGAGACTATCAGGACCAGATGACGGACGCAAGCCCGTGTTCGACCGAAGTACTACGGGGCCAAAGCCAGGAGTGCACGAGTCATGACTGAGGACAACACGACGATGGAGCCGTTCCCCATTGATCAGTGGCCCGATCCGGTCTGTTGCTTTGAGATCGACACCGGAACCCCGGTGGTTGAAGCGGTGAATGGGGCCTTCGAGACGACTTTCGGGTCCATAACGCCGGGTGAACCAGTGAGAACAGTGTTCGAGGCGGTCGATCTGTCGATCGTGTTGGGTACGAACAATAGGGCTGTAATTGGGACGGAAGACGACCGGCTTATCGTCGAAACTGGAAAGGTAGGCTCCGAGGCCAAGTCAGGGGACCAGTATCTCCTACGGGTCGTCCCGTCAGACGGGGACGTCGGTGGGGTACTCCTGTTCAATCCCCTTCCGGCCGGGGTCGCTCGAGAGCCCAGTGAGGTCGGACTCGATCACGTAGCGAGCGTGATCAGTCACGACCTACGAAACCCCCTAGACGTCGCCAAAGCTCGCTTGCGGGCCGCTCGGGAAACCGGCGAGGCAGAACACTTCGAGCACGTTTCCGACGCCCACGATCGGATGGAACGGATCATCGAGGACGTACTGACGCTGGCCAGGGGATCCGACGTGGTCCAGCCCGACGAGGTAGTCGATCTCGGATCTGCCGCGAAGGCGGCGTGGAACGTCGTCGAGACCGACGCCGCCACCATCGTCATCGAGGAATCGCTGCCCACTGTCGTTGGTGATCCCGATCGCCTGGGACGGCTCTTCGAGAATCTCTTCCGGAATGCCGTCGAGCACGGTGGGTCCGGCGTGACCGTCACTGTCGGTCCGCTCGAGGAAACAACGGGCTTCTACGTTGCCGACGATGGGCGCGGAATTCCGCCGGAACAGCGAGATCGGGTCTTCGATCCCGGATTCAGCACCGACAATCACGGGACGGGGCTCGGCCTGTCGATCGTCGCCCGGATCGTCGATCTGCACGGCTGGTCGGTGGAAATCACTGACACCGCAAGCGGGGGCGCTCGCTTCGAGATCACTGGGATTGAAGCCCGTTGATCTCCCCGCCAATCGGATTTCTCGCTTGGAAACACTGTCTGGCGGTTCTTCTGTCCTTGGCTCGGATTTGATTCCGGAGTCTGTTTGCGTGACTCCGTGACACTATGAACGTAGACGAATTCACCACCGAACACGCACCGACGGAGACCGACGACGCGTTCGGTCTGGAGAACAGATACACGCTCGACATCGCAGTTGACGGGTCGTTGCTGGCGAAAGCCGGGTCGATGATCGCCTATACCGGCGACCTCTCGTTCACCGGCCAGGCGAGCCCCGAAGGCGGCATCACAGGATTCATCAAGGAGGCCGCAACTGGCGAGGGCACACCGATCATGCGCGTCGAGGGATCCGGGAACCTCTATCTCGCCGACCAGGAGAAGGAAGTCCAGATCCTCCGACTCGGCGACGGGGAGTCGATCACTGTCAACGGCGAGGACGTCTTGGCCTTCGAGTCGGGGTTGTCCTACGAAATCACCGAGATCGACAGCCTTGCCGGGGCCTTCGCCGGCGGCTTCACCAACGTGGCGCTCGAAGGTCCGGGCCACGTCGCCCTAACAACCCACGGGGATCCGGTCGTGATGGAGCCACCCGTCACGACCGATCCGGGCGCGACAGTCGCCTGGAGCGCGACGACGCCGGACGTCGAGGTCAACACGAACGTCTCGGACATGATCGGCCAGGAGTCCGGCGAGCGCTTCCAAATGGAGTTCGCCGATCCCGGCGGTTTCGTCGTCGTCCAGCCGTACGAGGAACACGCCTGAGCCACGTGAGGGGCCGCTGAGAGAGTCAGGCGCCGTCCGACGACCGGCCCGGATCGACCCGTCGAACCGTCGCCTCGAAGAGTTCTGCCAGGAGCTTTCGCTGTCCGGCCCGGAGGTGGTGAAGCAGCGTTGGGCCGGTGATCCCCAGGGCGTCGGCGACCTCCGCTGCAGAACTCTCTCGTGGCGATTCGAAGTAATCAGCGTAGAAGGCTGTTCGAAGGGCCTCTTGCTGTCGGTCGGTCAGCCGGTCGGTCAGCTCGTCCCGGACTTCTCCAGTCGTGCGCTCGTCCCGCTTTCGTTCGCGCTTCGCGAGCACTTCGGCGTCGTACTGGCGTGTGATCGCATCAGCGATCCGGCGGACGTCCTCTGAGGGCGGCAGTTCGATGACGACCCGATCCTCGTCTGGACCGAACGTGGCCGATCGAACTATCCCGCCCTGACTGAGGAGTTGCCCGAGTGGCGTTTCGGCACGCTGACGGACTTCGATCGACCCGCCGCCGTCGTACTCGGCAACCGTTCGCGTCTCGACTATCGCCTGGTGGTCCGCAAGCGTGGCTGCAATCTCGTCCGGAGACTGCTCGCCAGTTTCAGCGTCGACGTAACAGAGAAGCTCTTTACCCTGCGGAATCACGCCTTTCATGTCAATTCGAGTGTCGGTTTCGGCTCCCGTCGCGACGAACGGCGCGGCGGGATCGGACAGCCGGAGCGTGAGTTCGACAACCCGATCGGCAGACAGTAACGAGCGGTTGCGAGTCGCGTTGATGGCGAACCCGGCCATCTCCCCGACGGTGCCGAAACTCTCTCGTTCGCGCTCGGAGAAGGCCTTGCAATCGGCTGCATAGACGCCGACGACGCCGTAGACACTCGACCCGTAGGTCAGCGGGACGGCAAGCAACGACCCCAGTCCGTCGGCGAAGGCCGCCCGACGGATTGCTTCGGGGACGGATTCTTCCTCACTGAGTGACTGCACAATCGTCGGCTCGCCACGCTCGATCGCACGCAGTTCGGGCAGGGCCACGTCGCTGTCGAGCGCGTCTTCGATCCGGTCGAGCGTCCGCCCGGTCGTCCCGGCGGCGGCCCGAAGAGTGATCTCTTCGGACCCCACCGCGCGCTCGCCGACCCAGGCGAACTCGTAGATGTCGGTTTCGCCCAGTTGTCGGCAAATGGTTTCCGCGATTTCCTCCCGCGTTGAAGCCTCAACGAGGTCGCCGAGTACGTCCGCGATGAGTTCGTTTCCGATCGTCAGCCGGCGGAGGTCAGATCGAAGCGATTCCAGTTGCTGGTCGCGCTGGTGGTCGTCGGTTTCGTCCCGAAGGTAGACGTAAACAGTCCCGTCAGAGGGGACAATATCGACCGCGAGCCACCGTTCCAGGTCGGGATAGTACTCCTCGAAAGACAGCTCCGCGTCCGGTGGAGTCTCGAACGCCCGGGGAACGCGACTCTCGACAGATATTGGAAAGAAGGCGTCGATCGGCTCGCCAGCGATGGCGTCAGGATCCATCCCGAGAACGCTCCCAGCGGCGGCGTTACCGCCGAGAACAACCCCTTCCGGAGTCACTTCGAGAATGCCGATCGGTGCGTGCTCGAACCCGTCGTCCATCGTTTTGAATCACCGAGTGGCGGCCTGTTAAGGGTGTTCCTGTCTTCGAGTCCTCGAACGAGAACGGTTCGTTTTGGGGTATCGATAGCTACCCCACCGTTCGCCGCAGTAAATATCATGCTGCTGTGACGAAGATAGAGACGAACACCCCGAGAAGGAATACGGCCACGGTAAACGCGAAGCCAGTCAGTTTCACCCGTCGACCGTAGGTGTCCAGTTCGTCGTTAGTGTAGAGGATCGTGACGAGTCGTGACGGATGTCGGAGCGGACTCGGCGGCCGCGGCTCCGGGATCCGCTCACGGAGTCGACGGTACTCGGTGAACGACCAGAATCCATAAAGCACGAGTGCACCGACCAACGCGATCCCAGCGACGAATGCCGTCAGCACCGTGAGCACGATCGGGTCCGTCAAACTAGCTTGCATCGACGACGACTCCGCTGTGTAGAGGAACGCTACCATCGCGATCAGCGAAAGAATGAGCACCACCGGTGCAATAATCATGAAGCGCTTGCTGAGTCGGTTGACGGTGTCACGGTTGATCCCGAATAGCGTCTCGTCCCGCGTCGGCTCGAATTCGCGTTCCGGGCGCAACTCCGTGTTCTGGCCGGGATTGGGCGCACCGGCGGCATGAAGCATTGTCAAAACGACCACGAGACCACCGAAGCCCACGAACGTGAACGGAGCGAGCGTCGTCTCCCGCTCGAGAAAAGCAACACTCGGGGAGCTGGGATCGACGTAAGCAGTCGTCGTTTCATTGGCTTCGTATGGTTCGATGACGCGTTCGGCGTCACTCCGAGCGAAGTACATCGGGCTGATCGATCCCGGGAACACCTGTTCGCTCGTATACTCGGCACCTCGATATTGGTAGGTGTGCCTGACACTGACGCGATAGGAGATTCCCTGGCCAGCGGACTTACTGATTTCTGTGTCGGTAACGGTCGTTTCGACGGCAATGGCATCGTCAACAGCGTTCGATTGCTGGATATAATCGTATCCGGCGTAGCCTGCCACGCCACCTCCGAGAGCGATCGCAAGCAGGATCAGCGGGGTAACCGTGATCTGGGTCTCACGGACGGTGAACTGCATTTGATACAACGGAAAGATGAGACCGTTTATAAACCTGAAAGCGTCTTTCAGTGGCAGCAACGCTGCTGGCGGGGAAAGAAACCACGACGGCAGGTGATAAGCCAAGTCCAACGGTCACGTCCACAGCAATCTCGTCAGTAACCTGTCGCCAGGAGGTTCCAGAGCGCTGGGATGAGACGTTGTACACTGCTCAAGCCAACGGGATGGGTAATCTATCCCTCATTGCCACGTAGCCCCGGTGAGGATTCCTTCGATACGATCCGACTATTACGCCCGGATACGACGCCCGATGTAGCCGCCGAGAGCACTCAACCCGACAACATAGGCGATAGTGAGGATGACACTGACGACGAGCACCACGACGGCGGCCCCCGCAGTCGCGTCCGGAAGTCCGGTGAATAGCCCAACACCCACGAATAGGAGGGTGATGAGGATCGGGAGGATCGTGAACAGGCCGGCGAACGTGCCGGCCGCGACGCCGCTGTCCTCGGGGTCGGTCGAAAGATAGCTCGCGGCCGCCCCACCGAGGAGCGGCGAAAGTGGGATGAAGCTTACTACGGTGTTAACAATCGCGCCGACCACGCCAAGGATCCACCGTGGCGTCCCCTGGCCGTCGCGTCGAGCCCGACCGTGGACCACAATGACGGCGACACCGAGCAGCACGATCGAACCACCGGCAGCGACGAGACCGAGACCGCCCCACGTCCCGAGCGCAACTAGCGCGTCGATCGCCTCTGTCTCAGTGAGTAGCTCGGACTGGAACTCCCCTTCCCGAATGATCGTCGCGATTTCCGGGCGGTCGACGGCGAAATACAGTGCCGCGCCGCCGAGGGCAGCCAGGAGACCCAGAACACTCAGAAGTCCGCCGATCGCCCAGTCGAGCGACCGATCGAAGGAAGGGGTCGACATAGTATCGGTATCCGTTTCGACGTCTCGTGCGGTCGATGCGATCGGTCCCATGGCGGTTCGAACGCGGCCAGAGGACAAAACCCGGGCGGTGTGTTTCACTAGTGGAAACACACAGGGCCGAACTTTACGTCGGGTTGCTCAAATCCCGGGTAGCTGTGACTTCAAACACACACGACAGGTGTGGCGTCGGCATTCGCGGCGTCGCGATGGCGATCGACTCGATCGTCTGGATCGCGCTGTTCATGATCGCCGTTTCCGCCGTCGGTCTGGCAACCGGCGAGTTACAGACCACGAGCGAGGGGATCGAGACGAACCTCGAAGGCGGGCCGGCCGCCGCGGGACTGGCGCTTTGGCTCGCTGTCTCGATTCTGTATCATACGCTGCTGGAGTGGCGGTGGGGCAAGACTCTCGGGAAGTACCTCGTCAGCATCCAGGTGACCCGCCCGGACGGTTCGTCGCCATCGTTTCTCGGGTCGCTTCTCCGGAACGTCCTCCGACTGATTGACTGGCTACCCGTCTTCTATCTGGTGGGGATTGTGACGGTCGCCGTCTCGAAGACGGATAGACGGCTCGGCGACCGGGTGGGGAACACAGTCGTCGTGCGGCCCTGAGCGGCGGCTGGACTCTCGACGCCGTCAGGGGAACTCCTTTCTGGCGACGACGCCGGACGTCCCGTCGACGGTCACAGTCACGACCACTGTGTCGCCGTCCGGATGGACGTAAACGTACAGGTACATGTCCGCTCGTGGCGTCGTCGTCGAGGCTTCGTAGTCGGATTCGACGGTCTCGAACGTCACTTCGTCCACATCGAGATCGTCAGTAATCGTGACCTTCACGCGATCCTGTTCGGCCTCGTAGGTGAATGCAAACGGATCGTCGGGGACGGCCGCCGCGACCGTTTCGGGCGGATCGACAGGCTCGCTCGCGTCGGGGACCGCTGTCGTCGTCCGGTCCGGCTGGGTGTACTCGATGTCGAGGACATCTTCGTTGTAAGTCCCGCTGGCGGTCACCCGCTCGTTTTTGACGGTCACCGAGTGGTCCTCGCTCGCTGAACCGAACCGCGATTCGAACTGGCTGGCCGTCGCGTCATCGAGGGGGCGCTGGACCGCGAAGTCGGCCATGACATCGCCGCTGCCGGCGTCGAACGCCACCGACGCAAGGACGTCGTCCGCGGCGCCGAGGAGACCATTGACGGGGCGAGCAGTCGGGTCGCCAAAATACACGTCTTCGAGGTCGATTGGACCGAGCCAGCCACCCACGACGTGTCCACTCCCGGCCGTTTCAACCAGCCACTCGAAGGTCTCGGTCTCTGCGATTTCCCCGGCGCGGTCGCCTTGCGTGGTCTCGACGACGCGTCGGATTTCCTTGCTGGTGTCAGCGACGAGAACGGTGCTCTCGCTGATCGCGGTGACGCCGTCCAGTATCTCGTCGTCGATCGGTTCGTATAGCGTAAACTCCTCGATCGAGCCAGTCTCCTCGAAGGGTACGTCACCGATCGGACCGTCAGATCCGGCGCGCAATCGCTCGTCGGCCTCGGCGAGGTCAATGTCTCCCCGGCCGACTGCGACGGTGTCCGCCATGAACAACTCCTCGACCCCGCTATCCGGCCGCTCGGGATCGATGAGATAGTTGAGCCCGGACACGGCGATGCCAAGCGCCGCCCCGCCGATCAATTGACCGCCGACTTCCAGGGGCCAGGCGAGCAACGGATCGTCCACGCTATCCAGGCCGGAAACCTCAGTCAGAACCTCGTCGGGACCGCCGGTCACGCCTCCAGGGAGGATCAACGGCAACAGTTGCTCGCCTTCCTGTGCGTCCGTGGCGATGCTGAAGTCCAGGTAACCGACGGGGACGCCGCCGTCCGTCGCCGGGATCCACTCTGCGAAGGACGGGAATTCAGTGCCGGAGCCGAGACAACCACTGAGTGAAACGGCTGTCGCTGCCGCGCCAAGTTCAAGGAATCGACGTCGTTGGAGGGATGTCATGGGTAGTGCGGGGACCGATCGGGTGATCGATTATGTTGACCGGGACCTTCGGCAAGAAGCGATTTAAACGATGTCATCACACGCGTCAGTCGTCAGTCGTCCCAGGTCGGTTCGGTGCGTCCAAATCAGGGATATCCACGATCACGACGCTCCCGTTCGGTTCCGGTTGTTCGAACGATAGGCTCCCGCCCAATCGCGTCACGGTCCAAGAGACCAGCCAGAGGCCGACCCCGCTGCCGTGTCTGACTGGCGTCTCCGCCCCTTCGAGGAGGACGGCCCGCTCTTCGGGCGGAATTCCTGGCCCTTCGTCTTGCACTTCGATCTGCCCACCATCTCCCGTCGAGTGGACGCGGATCGTAACCGACGGCGTCTCCCGGTCGGTATGGGTCACGGCGTTCTCGAGTAATTCCTCGAGTACCAGTTCGATCGCGTTGCGATCGGACCGGATCGCAACGGCGTCCGGGGCATCGATCGTGACCTCGGCGTCCGTCGTAGTCTCGGCGACTGTCCGCGCAATCGCGACGAGGTCACAAGGGTTCCGTTCGAGACGTGCATCCGTCAGCACACGCTCAGATCGCTTGACAGTGTCGGCGAGATCGACCACCCCGGTCGCCAGCGAGCCGATCCGTTCGAAGTACTGTCCGGACTCTTCGACCGGGAGTCCCCCATCGCGGATCGGTTCTGCGAAACCCCGGATCGCATCGAGATCGTTCCGAAGATTGTGTCGAATTACTCGGTTGAGCACCTGTATGCGCTGTTCGCGGGTCTCGCGGTCGGTTACATCCCGGAATCGGTAGGCATGTCCAAGTACATCGCCGTCCGTGTCGTCGATCCCGGTCCGATCGACGACGAACTCCCGTTGCCCGAGAGTGGTCTGGAGCGTGATCGATCGGGCTTCCGAAAGGTCCTCGGGGACATCCGCCACGTCGGCGAGAGACTGGTCTCGGTGTCGAATCGCTCCGACGCCGAAGGTCTCGGCTGCGGCCTTGTTGATATCGATGAGCCGGTTCCTCCGGTCGACGACGACTACGGGATCGGACATCGCGTCGAGAGCCGTCTCTCGGGCGAGATGTCCCGCCGCAACGCCCCGTTCGAAGGCACCGGTTCCGAACGTGAGCCAGGCGAAGAGGCCGACCACGACTGCAAGCTGAACGAAGACGACGCGATAGATTAACTCACCAGCGAGCAGGCCACCGTAGCCGATCGTGATCGGGAGAAACGTGATGCCAACACCCGCGAGCACGAACGCCGCCGCCGAGCCCAGCGGCAGATCGTCGTAGGTTACCGCCGAGCGCACGAGCAACACCACGCCGAGCAGGCCCAACGAGAACACGGCCACCTGCAAAACGAACGTGATAAGATACGAGATCGACCCGAGCAGGCCCGCGTGAATCCGGTCTGTCTGCTGGGCCCAGGTGATCGCCGTACTCGCGACTGTCAGCCCGCCGAGAAGGGCCAGACCGACCCAGCGCCGTGGCGTTATCGACGGCCCACGGCCAGTATACTCGAAGACAAACGCGATCCACAGCAACGAGGCGAACGCATACCCCCCGATGAGGAGCAAGTCGCTGACCGCGTCGAGTTCGATCGGTATCACGCCGGATCGACTTGACGCAATCGTCGCGCTCAATCCGGCGAGCAGAACAGCCAGTAGCGCATAGGGGACGATCCCTGGCTGGTCGTGCCGACGGGCGACTCGCCCCGCGATCAGGGCGCCGGTCCCGAGCACGACGACGCCGAAAGTGGCCCAGGCGAGCCGGATCACTGTTCGTCACCTCTCTCAATCAGTGCCCGTCCCGGTTCGGGCGTGACACGCGTCGGGAGTCGAACGATGACCGTGCGTCGTCCCTCTGGGGGCCACTCGACGGAGAGAGAGCCATCGAGTTGTTCGAGCGCCAGACGCGTGACGGCCAGCGGAAGATCGGCGTCGCGTCCATGGTCCCTACAGTCGTCGAGAGTTGCCCGATCGTCGGCGATCCGGATCGTCGGTCTGTCGCGGTCGACGGCTATTTCGACGCGTGCCTCGGCGTGGGCACAGGCGTCTTCGAGCACTGGTTCGAGCAATGCGTCCAGCAGTTCCGGGCTGATCGTCGTCTCGATGGGGGTGCCGGGATCGTCGATCTCGATCTGTCGTCCTGATCCAGTTGCGATAGCATCGCGGAGCTCTCGAAGGACAGACCCGGCATCGAGTCGCTGCTCTGAGCGGATCCCGTTCTCGGCGATGGCCTGTTCGATCGACCGCGTCTGGGCGACGAGGGCGGTCAGGTTGGTCGTCCGCTTCCAGAGGTGATCCGCAACTTCGGCAGGCTCACCCGACACCGAGTCGGCCGTGTATGTCTCGGCCTCATCGGCCACTCCAGCCATGCGCCCGCGGATCACTTCAACGACGAATCGACTGAGCAGCGTCAGCTGTTCCTCCCGCCGCTGCCGGTCGGTCACGTCAGTACAACGCACGAGCGAGCCAACAATCCGGTTCCGACCATCGGTGACGTGGTCGGCGGTCACAGATAGCGCCGTCCCGTCAGCCAACTCGACCCGGAGCGGTTCTGCTTGCCCCGTTAGCACACTGGGGTCGACGGTGGTGGGAAAGAGCGATCCAATCGGCTGGCCCAGAACCGACGCCCGGGAGATGTCGAACAACTGTTCTGCAGCGGGATTGAGGTCCCGCAACTGTCCGCGTCGGTCGGCGATCAGGATGCCATCGGCCAGTTCGTCGACGACTCGATCTCGGCCCAGAACTCGTGCGGCCGCCGGCATCTCGAAGACCGGATAGCGGACGACGGCAACGAGGAAGAGTCCACTCGCGAGCGACGAGAACGCCGGGAGGAGTACCGGCCGCTCGAAGAGCTGCGCGACGAAACTTCCGGACAGCAATACAATCGCGCCAGCAGACAACACCAGTGGCCCCTGGAGCGGGGCTGCCCCCTGACCGATCGACGTCCACACGAGCAAGAACACACCGATGGTCACCAGAAATCCCACCAGGAGGAACGCCACCGTCAACAGCTGCAAGGCAAGCGTCGTCGGCCCCCCGAGTGCGACCGCTGTGATCGAGACGGCACCGAGTGAGATCGTCGCCACGGTCGCGGCAGTCGCCTGAATGACGCACCGGGAGCGACCGGCGTAACGAAAAGCAAACAGTACCCACAGTCCGTCAGCGATCACTACGACGGTCGTCCCGACCATAACCCAGGCCGTCGTCTCGAGGTCCCAGCCGGTCACCGCAAGCGCCGCGTTCGGCGGCGTAAGATCGGCGACCAACAGGTGCAGGAAAGATCCAACCGCTGTGACCACCCCGACGCCCAGCAGTGACCGGGCACTGGCTCGCTCGCGGTGTCGAAGAAGGATCGCCACGAGCGCGACGGCTACGATGCCCGCAAACGCGGTTATCCCGAGGCGAAGTGTGGTATGAGAGACCATGGTTCGTGCTCGAATGAAGCGGTGCGTCGGTCCGGCGGTGTCGGCGTCAAGAGGGCTACGGATTGGGCGACATCCGTCATCGCCTGCGATGGCCTGACTTTGTGTCTCCCTGGACAGCCATGGCACTTAGATACGGGGGTTCGTGGGGCTATGCGAAGCGAACCCTCAGTCGTCCGCCGGGGCGGCGGCCGGCTGTTCGAATCGAGGTCCGACTGGGAGATCGGGCTCGATGACGACATCGACCTCACCCTCCTCGATACTCACGGAAAACGAGCCGACGACGGCACGGTAAACTTTGTGATGGTGGCCGCCGTCAGCATCGATACGGAGTTCAGTCTCAAGCAGGCCGAGATCGACGAGTACGTTGAGCCGTCGGAATGCCGTCGGCGGAGACATATCGGTCACTGCCGCGACCTCTCGACCGCTCCGGGCTCGGTCAAGCACGGCCTTGAAGGCAGCCCTTGTGTATTCGTCGCCGAGCGCTTCGAGTAGCGTCGTCGGATCCTCGTGGTGCCATTTATCGTCTCCATGCGCCACTGTCGGCGTCGCTGCTGGTGGGTCGGGGCCAACTCGGGGCCGGACTGGTTCGCTCGACATCCGTACATCGAGAAAGAGGTTCCCGAGTGGTATCGATGACAGCTAGCTATCGAGGGGGAGACGGACGAGAGACTCTAGTTATGCAGACTCCGCTGATCGACACCGGTTGTGGATCGTTGGGTTTCGGTGTCGCTGTCGGTGGAAATGCCGTCCGGACTGCCTGAAGGACCGGTATTTTATGGACGGCCACCGAAAACGAATGATCGATGGGAAACACTGAAGACCTCCCGCAGGCGCTGGTCGTGGACGACGAGCGGGAGGTTGCGGACGCCTACGCGCTCCGCCTGCGCGGACTCTGTGAGGTCGAGACCGCATACGACGGCCAAGCGGCCCTGGAGGCGGCCCGAAGTCGCGATATCGACATCGTGCTACTCGATCGTCATATGCCCGGCATGTCCGGTGACGACGTCCTTGCGGAACTCGCGGAGATGGACTTCGCCGGGCGGGTCATCATGGTAACGGCGATCGATCCGGACTTCGACATTCTCGACATGCCGTTCGACGACTACCTCTGCAAGCCGGTCGACCGCGAGGACGTCCAGACGGTAGTGACCCAGCAGTGCACCATCCTCGGGTACGCGACCCTTGGAGAGTACTTCAGCGTCGAAGCCAAACGCCAGATTATCGCGGCCGAACTCCCGGCCGAACAGCGGGAGTCCCACGAAGCCTATCAACGCAGGCAGGAACGGTCGCGCCGGCTGGAAGGACGTGCGCGTAGACTACTCGGAGAGGCGACGGATCTCCTCGACGCCTTCGACGGTATCGAGCGCGCGAGCAGGTGAGACAACCCTTTCACGCACGCGCCAGTGTGGACACGGTATGTCCGAGACCCATGTCGTTGCGATCTGTGGCAGTCTGGGAAACGACAGCTACACGCGCAAATCACTCCATATTGCACTGGACGCTGCCGCCGACACTGGTGCGAGCACCGAACTGCTGGACCTCCGGGACTGGGAGTTGCCGATGTACCATGCTGACGAAGACGACGCGGGCGACGCGGACGCGATTCGCGAACGCGTTCGCGCAGCCGATGCTGTCCTCCTCGGGACACCAATCTATCACGGCTCGTTCAGCGCACCGCTGAAAAACGCCCTGGACTACTGTGGGTTCGACGAGTTCGAGCACACGACGATCGGGCTGCTCGCGGTTGCAGGCGGGCGCTTCCCGATTAGTGCCCTCGAACAACTCCGGACGGTCGGGCGCTCGCTCGACGCCTGGGTCATCCCCCACCAGGTGGCGATCCCGCGTGCCTCGAGCGCCTACGAGGACGGAAAACTCGTCGACAACGACCTCCGTGAGATGATCGAAGTCCTCGGCAGCGAAGCCGTCCAGTACGCCCACATCGAACCGGATCCCACGTCCTTCGAGAGCGGCGAAAACGTCGGTGCCGACGACTGAGATTTCTCCCGCTGTTTCAACATGGGTGGCCGCTATCCAAACCGACAAACCGTCGGCACGCAAACTGCCGAGCGTGACTCAATGGGTCGAGCCCGCCGGCAGCGGACGGACACGCGGTCCGGTAGGACTCGCCCGTGCGTGGCTATCGGTCCTGGTTGCCCCTCGTCAGTTCTTCCGTTCGGCCGTGGCACCCGGAGATCAGGCACCAGGACTAGTCTTTCTGACTCTCGTTGTCGGCCTCGAAGAGGCGAGTCGGTACGCCCTCGTCCCAGGTGCAACACCCGTACTCGGCGGCCAGCCGACGGCGACAGCCGCGTTCGTTCTACTGGCGACGGTCGTGCTAGTCGCGCCCGTTGGCTTACACTTGCTCGCTGCCCTTCAGACAGTGCTCCTGTGGCCGGTCACAGAGGAGCGAGCCGGCGTGAGTGAGACCGTACAGGTGCTCGCGTACGCGACCGCGCCGTGCGTGTTCGCCGGAGTCCCCGTTCCCGCTATCAGGGTGATCTGTGCGATCTACGCGTCGGCGTTGCTGATGATCGGCATCTCGGCGGTGCATGAGATTGACTACCCCCGAGGGGCGATCACCGGGGCGATTCCAGCGACACTGCTATACGGCGTCGCGTTCCGCGGGTTCGAGGCCGCTGGCATGCTCCTGTGAGTCGCCGGGGCGGCCAAACTCTGGCAGCGACGATTCGACAACCGTTTTAGGCGGGACCCGTTTGCTTGACTTAATGGGTTCGTGTATCATTTGCGGTACGTCTGTCGACGGGCACATCTGCGACGTCCACGAAGAAGACGCAGTCTTCGAGTTCCGCGGGGACTCCCCCGAACAACTCACACCGGGGCGGTACTACCGCGGTTCGGTGGACGGGTTCGCGGAGTTCGGCGTGTTCGTCGACATCGGTGACGAAGTGACTGGATTGCTCCACCAGAGTGAACTGGATAGCCGCCTCGAAAGTCTCGATTGGCAACCGGGCGATACGGTCTACGTCCGCGTCACGAACGTCCGGGACAACGGCAACGTCGACCTCAGCTGGTCGATCCGCCAGGCCGACGAGGAGTTCCGCGGCGTATTGATCGACGACCCGGACGAAGACCACGAGTTACTCCCCGAGGAGACCGACGAGAGCACCGAAACCGCGGACGAGTCGACCTCAGCCGACGACGAGGCAGCTGAAGCGTCCGGGAGTGACGAAACCGACGAGACGACGACCGAGACAGCCGATCGACAGACAACCGGGTCGGTCCGCACGGGCTCGGACTCGGGTGCGACGGTCGGCTCTGTCGGCGATACGGAGTCGACCCCAGAAACGGAAGCTGCCGGAACTGATGGCCCCGTTGACGAGACCAGGGCCGATCGGGAGCCGGAGCCGCCGACAGTCGACGTCGACGATCTCGACGACTGGATCGGCGAGACCGTCCGCGTGACGGGGG
Source organism: Halorhabdus rudnickae (assembly GCF_900880625.1). Taxonomy (NCBI): domain Archaea; kingdom Methanobacteriati; phylum Methanobacteriota; class Halobacteria; order Halobacteriales; family Haloarculaceae; genus Halorhabdus; species Halorhabdus rudnickae. The sequence goes on along the minus strand of NZ_CAAHFB010000001.1, from coordinate 251,880 downwards.
AGATCGTCGTCGCCCGTCAGACCAGCGGCCCGACGGTCTTCGAGCTCCGGGACGGCACCGGGACGGTCGACTGTGCGGCGTTCGTCGAGGCCGGCGTCCGCGCGTATCCGAGCGTCGGCGAGGATGCAGTCGTCGAGATCGACGGCGAGGTCCGGGAACGACGCGGCGACCTCCAGGTCGAGACCGAGGAGCTGACGTTGTTGGAAGACGACGAACGCGGACGCGTTCTCGAAGGGATCGAAGCGGCGATCCGGAGCCGGGCTCGCCCCGAGGAGATCGAGCCGCTGGTCGCTGACGAGGCAGTTGCAGCCGAGAGCGAGACGATCGCAGACGTCGTCGAAGAGATCCGCCGGGCCGTCATGGAGGATCGCCCGGTGATCGTCCGCCACAGCGCCACGGCCGACGGCTACGTCGGCGGCGCGGCGATCGAGCGGGCTGTCCTCCCGCTGGTTCGCGAGCGCCACGACCGCGACGACGCCGAGTATCATTACATCGACCGTCGGCCGATCGAGGGCGACGTCTACGGCCTCGACGACGCGACCACCGATGTCACGCGGATGCTCTCCGATCGTGAGCGCCACGACGAGAAGCTCCCACTTCTCGTGTTCGCCGCCGCCGGTGGGACCGAAGAATCCGCCGATGGGTTCGAACTGCTGGACGTCTATGACGTCCCGCGGATCGTGATCGACACGGTCGTCGAGCCAGCGATCGCCGACGTCGTCGAGACGGCACTCGCGCCGACCGCCGAGGCGACGACGATCGCCACTGCCGACGGGACGACACGCGGTCCGACGGCGACAGCACTGGCGGCGACAGTCGCCGCCCACGTCGCTACGGACGTCCGTGACGATCTCGTCCACCTTCCTGCGGTGAGCTACTGGGGGACGATCCCAGATGCATACGCTGAAGCGGCCGCAGACGCCGGATTCGACGAGACGGCCATCGACGAGATCCGCGAGGCGATCGCCCTCGGGGCGTACTATCAGTCCTACGAGGACAAGCGCGAACTCGTCACGGATCTGCTGTTCGGCGAACAGGATGCGACAGCCGAGGACGTCCGTGGACTGGCCAGCCACGTCAGCGAGCAGTTCCGCGAGAACGTCGACGTGGCGGTTGCGACCGCCGAGGCGAACCTCGAGCGCCGTACTGTCGACGGCACGACCATCGGCGTCCTCGATCTCGAGCAATTCACTCACGGCTATGACTTCCCGCCGGCGACACTGTTGCTCGACGAACTCTATCGCCGACTGGGCGAGGAACTGGACGCGATCGTCGGACTCGGCGCCGACGAACTCCACGTCCGGAGCGAGCACAGTGTGGACGTCCGTGAGTTGGCGTCGTCAGCCGACCAGGCGGTCGAAGGTGCAGACCTCGAAGCGCTGAGCACGCGTAGCCACCGCATCGAGTTCCTCGCCGGACAGCGCGAGAGCGTCCGCGAGGCCGTCCTCGACGCACTCGCCGCGTCGCTGTAAGGTCTGACGCGGAGCCCCGTATTGGCCCACGCTGCCCCGAACGACACGCTTATTCGCCCGAGACGGCGATTTGGAACAACCTGATGAGTGTTGACGCCACGGATGCGACCGACGCCTTCGAACGAGCCTGCGCCGAGTTGATCGAGCGCATCCTCGAGGGCGACCTCGACCGGGACGGTCTGGAGGCCGCAAAGCGCGAAGTCTGTTCGGAGTACGGTGCGCCAAAAGTTCCGAAGAATTCTGATCTGCTCGACCGTGCGCCCGACGGTCGCCGTGAAGAGCTGGCGGCCGTCGTCCGACGGAAACCGATGCGGACGGCATCGGGTGTCTCGCCGGTCGCGATCATGACTTCCCCCGAGAACTGTCCACACGGGAAGTGTCTGTACTGTCCGGGGGGTCCCGACTCGGAGTTCGAGAGTTCACAGAGTTACACTGGCCAAGAACCCGCAGCCGCCAGGGGCGTCCAGAACGACTACGACCCCTACGGGCAAGTCACCCTCCGGCTCCACCAACTCAGGCAGATCGGTCACCCGATCGGGAAAGTCGAACTCATCCTGATGGGTGGGACGATGACCGCCCGGAGCCACGACTACCAGGAGTGGTTCGTCAAGCGGGCCATCCAGGCGATGAACGAATACGATCCCGACTGTGATCCCCATCCCTCTGAAACCGAGAGCTTCGCGCAGGATCCCACAGAGTACGACTTTCGCTACCTGGAGGACGTCATCGCCGAGAACGAGACCGGATCGATCCGTAACGTCGCGACGACCTTCGAGACCAAACCCGACTGGTGTGGGCCCGAGCAGGTCGACCGCATGCTCCGGCTCGGCGGGACGAAAGTCGAGGTCGGCGTCCAGACCACCTTCGAGTCGATCAACCGCGAGATGCATCGGGGCCACGGCGTCGACGCCAGCATCGAGGCCAACCGTCGCCTGCGCGATGCGGGCTTCAAGGTCGGCTTCCACATGATGCCCGGCCAGCCCGGAATGTCCGCAGAAATGGTCCGAGAAGACTTCCGGCGACTGTTCGAGCGCCCCGAATGGCGGCCGGACTACCTGAAGATCTATCCCACGCTCGTCGTCGGCGGGACTGTCACCTACGACATGCACCGTCGGGAGGAATTCGAACCCCTGACCAGCGAGGAAGCTGCCGAACTCGTCGCCGACGTCAAACCGGATATTCCCGAATACACTCGTCTCCAGCGCGTCCAGCGTGACATTCCGGCCCCCCTGATCGAGGCCGGGGTGCAGAAGTCAAACCTGCGGCAACTCGCTCGACAGCGCATGGAATCTCGCGGCGAGTCATGTTCGTGCATCCGCTGTCGGGAAGTCGGTCACAGCGACGAGGAGCCCGAAGACGTGACCCTGGACGTCGAACGATACGACGTTGCGGGCGGCACAGAGCACTTCATCAGCTTCGAGGACCGCGACCGGGACCTGCTGGTCGGCTTCTCGCGGCTGCGCTTCCCCGGGCAGGTCGTCCGTCCCGAACTTGAGGACGCCGCCGTCGTTCGGGAGTTGCACGTCTACGGTAGCGAGATTCCCATCGGGGAAGCAGGCGACGACTGGCAACACCAGGGCTACGGCCAGCAGTTGATCGAGCGAGCCGAGGAACTGGCCGTTGACGCTGGCTACGGGAAGATCGCCGTCCTCAGCGGGATCGGTGCGCGGGAATACTACCGCGAACAACTGGGCTATCGCCAGGACGGGCCGTACGTGAGCAAGCGACTCTGATTTGTAGCCGACAGACGATGTGACCGCGTGTTTGCTCCGTGCGTCGCTTGTCCCCAGTGGCGCAGCCGAGTCGGGTTCTCGACGATCGAACAGCGGTGTTCCCGGCCGAAACCGCAAGGGACATCACCACCGAGTCAAACCACCTGGTGGTGAAACGACGCACGTTCCTTCGAGCGGCCGGAGTCGGTGCCGTCGGTGCGACGGCGCTGGCCGGCTGTACGGATGCAGAACAGACCGACGCGGGGTCGTCACCGGAATCCGATACCGAGACGGAGACGGCGACCGAAACGGACACCACAACCCAAACGGGGACGACCACCGGATCCACGCCCACCGAGCAGACACTCCGGATAGCGACGTACTCGTCGTTCACCGGGGAGGACACCGCCGGGAACTGGCTGAAATCGGCCTTCGAGTCGGCTCACGACGGCGTGACAGTCGAGTTCGTCACCCCGGAGAGCGGGCTCAACCAGTACATCCTCCGGCGCCAGCAGGGAGCCCCGCTTGACGTAGACGCTTACGTCGGGTTGAACACGAGCGAACTCGTCAGGGCCGATCAGGAACTCGAGGGGTCGCTGTTCGCCGCGCCCGACCTCAAGCGCGCTGGATCCATCAAACCGGAACTCCAGGCCGATCCGCGCGGCAGGGCGGTCCCTTACGATACCGGGTACATCTCGTTGGTCTACGACCAGGACGAGGTCGAAAATCCAGCGACCTTCGACGCGCTGACGACCGACCCGTACCGTGGTGACCTCATCGTCCAGAACGCCCAGCAGTCCGATCCCGGCCGGGCCTTCCTCCTGTGGACGGTCGCACAAAAAGGGTCGGACGGCTACCTCGAGTACTGGCGAAACCTGCTCGACAACGACGTAACGGTCCTTTCAGACTGGGAGCCGGCCTACCAGGCCTACCAGAACGAGGAGGCCCCGATGGTCGTCTCCTATTCGACCGATCAGGTCTACTACCACGGCGAGGGCGTCGACATGTCCCGCCACCAGGTCGGCTTCCTGAACGACCAGGGATACGCCAACCCGGAGATGATGGGGCTGTTCGCCGACGCCGACGCGCCGGAACTGGGCCGGCAGTTCATGGACTTCGTGCTCTCGCCGGATGCGCAGGCCGAGATCGCCGTCCGGAACGTCCAGTTCCCGGCCGTCGAAGGCGTCGATCCTGGTGCCGAGTTCTCGAAGTACGCCTACGAACCCGACGAACCCGTCACGTTCACGTACGACGAACTGGCAGGGAACGTCGAGGGATGGATCGAGGACTGGGCTCGGGAAGTCAGCGCGTGAGCATGGACCGGCTGTCGTCGGATCGGCTCGTCTTGCCGGTCGGACTGCTGGCCACGCTGGTGGTACTGGTGACCGTCTTCTACTATCCCGTCGGTCGTGTGCTCCTGGCTGCGATCGATCCCGGCGGGACCCCACTGGCACCGATCAAGGACATCCTCGCCGATCCGTTCTACGTCGGCGTCGCCCACCACGTCTTCGTCGACCCGGTAGGCGTCCCCGCGGGCTTGTTCTCGTGGCTCGCCGCAGGCGCGCCTCTTGGCGTTGTCGAGTTCGGACTGTTCGGCTTCACGGCCTATCAGGCCGCGCTGTCGGCCCTCGCAAGCGTCGCCTTGGGCCTGCCCGGCGCGTACGTCCTCGCCCGCTACGACTTCCCGGGGCGGCGAACGCTCACGTCGCTGACGATCGTCCCGTTCGTCCTGCCGTCTATCCTCGTCGCGGTCGGCTTTCAGGCGATGTTCGGGCGGACTGGACTATTGAACGACGCTCTCGCAGTCGTCGCTCTCGGACCGGTTGAAGTACTCTATACCCTGCCGGCGATCGTGGTCGCCCACGCCTTTTACAACGCACCGCTGGTCACCCGCTTCGTGACGGGTGCCTGGGAGGGGATCGACGCTCGCGAGATCGAGTCGGCCCGGGCGATGGGCGCGACGCCGATCCGTGCGTTTCGGGATGTCGTCGTTCCCCAGTTACTCCCGTCGTTGCTCTCGGCAACGCTGCTTGCGTTCGTGTTCTCGTTCATGTCGTTCCCGATCGTGCTGGCACTGGGCGGCCTCGAGTTGCAGACCGTCGAGGTGTGGCTCTACGCGAAGGTCCAATCGCTGGAACTCGAGACGGCCGCCAGCCTCGCCGTCCTCGAATCGGGACTCTCGCTGGGTATCATGTACCTCTATCTTCGGTACGAAGCCGGACAGATCGCGTCCCGCTCGGGCAGTCACTCCCGGGCGCGCCGGACGCTGCTCGCCGGGTGGCGGACGCTGACTGATCCGGGTCGACTGGCGGTGCTGGCCTACGGCTGTATCGCGGCGATCGTCTTCCTCGGGCCGGTCCTCAGCCTGCTGATCGAGAGCGTCACGGGACCCGAGGGCGCGTTCACGACGGCGTACTACGAGTTCCTGCTCGCCCGCCAGGCCTCGAGTGCTATCGGGACGATCGCGCCCCTCACGGCGATCCGCAACTCGCTGCTGTTCGCCCTGGGAACGCTCGCGATCGCCGTCCCGATGGGCGTGATCGTCTCGCTGGTCGCGACCCGCGGGGGACGGGGAAGTCGCCTCGCAGAAACGCTGCTGTCCGCGCCGATCGCCGTCAGTGGCATCGTCGTCGGCCTGGGACTGTTGCAAACGCTCGTCTTCGGGGTCGAGGTGTTGGGCTACCGGCTGACCGTGACCGGCTGGATCGCAGTCGTTGCCGCCCACGCCGTCGCGGCCTACCCGTTCGTGACGCGCAACGTGACTCCCGCTCTGGCCGGTATCGACGACCGTGTCGTCGACGCCGCGCGGTCGCTGGGAGCGACGCGATTCCGAGCATTGCTAACGGTGACGCTGCCGCTGATCGTCGCCCCACTGGTGGCCGGCGCAGCCTTTGCCTTTGCGATCAGCATCGGCGAGTTCGACTCGACCGTCCTGCTCGCCGAGGGTGGGGCGAGCCACACGATGCCGGTCGCCCTGGAACGATACGTCGGCAACCGCTCGATCGGGCCGAGTCTCGGCCCCGCCACCGCGATGGGGACCGTCCTGCTCGCGGTGACAGCCGCCAGTTTCGTGGTCATCGATCGCGTCGGGGGACGATACGATGGGTAAGTCGAGCATCGGGGGCGATGCAATGGGTGAGTCGAGTGAGCCAGGCGTGACACTCGAAGACGTCTCTGTGACCTTCGGCGACGTCCCCGCATTGTCGGACGTGACGCTGTCGGTCGCAGATGGGGAGTTCTTCACGCTCGTCGGCCCCTCCGGGTGTGGCAAGACGACGACCCTCCGGACCGTCGCCGGGTTCGAGACGCCCGCGAGTGGGTCGGTCCGGATCGGGGGCCGGGACGTCGCCGGCCTGGCGCCCGAACAGCGCGACGTGGGGATCGTCTTCCAGAACTACGCCCTGTTCCCGCACATGACTGTTCGCGAGAACGTGGCCTACGGCCTCCGGTACCGGTCGCCGCCGGGCGACGCCGATCCCGACGAGCGCGTCGCCGAGTTATTGGAACTCGTCGACATGGCCGGTCTGGAAGATCGCCAGCCCGAATCGCTGTCCGGCGGGCAACAACAACGCGTTGCGCTCGCCCGAGCGCTCGCACCTGGTCCGGAGGTGCTCTTGCTCGACGAACCGCTCTCGGCACTGGACGCGCGACTGCGCGAACAGTTACGCATCGAAGTGCGGGAGATCCAGCGCGAACTGGGGATCACGACGATCTACGTCACTCACGACCAGGCGGAGGCGCTGGCGATCAGCGACCGGATCGCCGTGGTCAACGACGGCCGGATCGAACAGATCGGGACGCCGGAGGACGTCTATCGCGACCCCGCGACGCGTTTCGTCGCGTCGTTCGTCGGCGAGAACAACGTTTTCGACGCCCGAGTCGAAAGCGACGGCCGGAGTCTGACGATCGGCGACGCGACGATCCCCTTTCAGCAATCGCCCCCTGACCGTCGCGAGGTGACCATCTGTGTCCGTCCCGAGGACATCCATCTCGGGACTGGGGAGGTAACACTCCCAGCCACCGTCGAACACGTCGAGTTCCTCGGGGACGCCTATCGCGTCCACTGCGCGTCCAACGGGCGTTCGATGCTGGCAAGGACGCAGAACGCACCGAACGATACGGACGTCACGCTTGGCTTCGACGCCGCGGACGTGACCGTCGTCGAGACCGACTGACGTTCCGAACGCCGTCAGCAGGATGGTCCTACGACAGTCCCTCGAAACCGCCGGTGATTTGACGGCGACCGGACTACCGGGAGCATGCCCGATCGCGGAAAGATAGACGACGCGACCTTCGAAGAGATCATCGCGCCACAACTGGGTGCCGACCGCGATGACGTGACGCTCGGCCCACAGCACGGCGTCGACTTCGGCGTCCTCTCGGTCGACGAACACGCGATCGTGACGGCGACCGATCCGATCTCGATCCTCCCTGCACTTGGTTTCGAGCGTGCCGGGCGCATGGCGCTGGACATCGTCTTGACGGACGTCGCCGTCTCCGGAATCGAGCCGACGCACGTCACCGTCAGTCTCTCGCTGCCCACGGAGATGAGCGACGAGGAACTCGCCCGGACCTGGCACGGCATGGCCAGCCACGCCGAATCACTCGGTGTGAGCGTCGTCGCCGGACACACGGCGCGCTACGAGGGAATCGACTACTCGTGGGTCGGCGGCGGGACCGCCCTGGGCGTCGGCGACCCTGCCGACTTGGTCCGGCCGGACGGGGCACAGCCGGGTGATGCTATCGTCCTCACGACCGGCCCCGGTACGGAGACCGCAGGACTGTTCGCGACGCTGTTCCCGGCGGCCCTCGACCTGTCAGCCGCAACCGTCGCGACGGCACAGGAGCAGGTCGGCGACATCCTCGGCGTGGCTGATGCTACCCGAGCCAGCGAAGCTGGGGATCTGCACGCGATGCACGACGCGACCGAGGGCGGCGTCGTCGGTGGGCTCGCAGAGATGGCGACGGGGGCCGGCGTCCGGTTCGTCGTCAAGCGCGACCCCGCTCCGATCCAGCCGGGTGTCCAAGCCGTCTGTGAGGCCGTCAGTATCGATCCCTGGACCGTCTCCAGCGCGGGGAGTCTCCTGTTGACGGCACCCCCTGAAGAGGCGAGGGCAGTCGTCAAGGCGATGGAGGCAAGCGGGACATCGGCCGCAATCATCGGGACGGTCGAGGCGACAGACAGCGAGGGGGGCGTCCACCTCGACGGCGAGCGAATCGAGCCGCCGGCGGGCGATCCCGCCTGGGACGCCATGGCACGTCTCTCCGAGTGATTACGGTCACCGAACCGTCGGGTACGGCTGAAACTGATAGTCGACTTCGGCGATCTGACCGTCGACGTGCCCGAAGAGGCCCCTAGACGACACGTGCGAGCTACAGACCGGGATCTTCGTCGACGGACAAGAAAACGGAACGGATACGACCTGTGGCGAGGTGTCACCTCTCGGCGCAGCCGGCTAATACGCGAGCGACACGCTTACCACGCGGCCCCAACCAGTCCAGACATGGAGCGCAAGCGGGAACTGACGAGCGTGGACTGTGCCGCACTCGCCGGGGAACTGGACGAGTACGTCGGCGCCTACCACGAGAAATCCTATCTCTACGACGACGATTTGCTTCGTCTCAAGCTGAGCGGCCCGAACTTCGGTCGGCTCGAACTGCTGATCGAGGTCGACGATCCCAAGCGCGTACACACTGTCGCCCCCGAACGGGTCCCCGACGCCCCGGAGCGCCCCCCGAACTTCGCGATGATGCTGCGCAACCGACTGGACGGTGCCCAACTCGCGAGCGTCGAGCAGTTCGAGTTCGATCGCATCCTCCAGTTGCGCTTCGAACGGAGCGACGATCACACGACGATCGTCGCCGAGCTGTTCGGGGACGGTAACCTCGCCGTCCTCGACGAGACTGACACCGTGATCGACTCACTGGAGACAGTTCGCCTCCAGTCCAGAACAGTCACGCCTGGGTCGCGCTACGAGTTTCCCTCGGCACGGTTCAACCCGTTGACTGTCGACTACGAAGGGTTCGTCGAACGAATGGCCCAGTCGGACGCCGACGTGGTGCGGACGCTGGCCACGCAACTCAACTTCGGCGGCCTCTACGGCGAGGAACTCTGCTCGCGGGCCGGTGTGCCCTACAATCAGGCCATCGAGGAGACCGCCGACGCGGAATTCGAGGCCCTGTACGAGGCGGTCAGCGATCTCTCGACACGGCTCCGGGAGGGCGACCTCGATCCACGACTCTACTACGAGACCGAGGACCGCGAGACGGTCATCGACGTGACGCCAGTGCCGCTAGTCGAGTACGAGGATCACCCGAGCGAGCCCTTCGATACCTTCAATGCAGCACTCGAGGAGTACTTCCACAGCCTCGAACAGGACCCGGACGAGGCGGAAACCGGGTCCAATCGACCGGACTTCGCGGCCGAAATCGAGAAACAGAAACGGATCATCACCCAGCAAGAACAGGCCATCGAAGACTTCGAGGCCGACGCCGAGGCCGAACGCGAGAAGGCCGAACTCCTGTACGCGAACTACGACCTCGTCGACGAGGTCCTCTCGACGATCGGAGACGCACGGGCAGCAGACACCCCGTGGGAGGAGATCGAATCGACGCTGGAAGCCGGCAAAGAGCAGGGGATCCCGGCCGCCGACGCTGTTCGGAACGTCGATGGCAGCGAGGGGACGGTCACGATCGAACTCGAAGATCACCGGATCGAACTCGAAGCCGACACGGGCGTCGAGAAGAACGCAGACCGTCTCTATCAGGAGGCAAAGCGAATCGAGGAGAAGAAGGCCGGCGCGGAGGAGGCGATCGAGAACACCCGCGAGCAACTCGAAGCCGTCAAGCAGCGCCGCGAGGAGTGGGAAGCCGACGACGGTGAGGGGGAAGGCCCAGAGGAGGACGACCAAGATGACGTCAACTGGCTCGAACGGGAGTCGATCCCCGTCCGATCGGGCGAAAAGTGGTACGATCGGTTCCGGTGGTTCCACACGAGCGACGGCTTTCTCGTCATCGGCGGCCGGAACGCCGACCAGAACGAAGAGCTCGTCAAGAAGTACCTCGATCGCGGTGACCTGTTTTTCCACACGCAGGCCCACGGCGCACCCGCCACGATCCTGAAGGCAACCGGGCCGAGCGAGGCCGCACCGGACGACCTGACGATTCCCGAAACGAGCCGTGAGGAGGCCGCCCAGTTTGCGATCTCCTACTCGACGGTCTGGAAGGACGGGAAGTACGCCGGGGACGTCTACTGCGTCGAACACGACCAGGTGACCAAGACGCCCGAGAGCGGCGAGTACTTAGAGAAGGGCAGCTTCGCTATCCGGGGCGATCGAACCTACTACGACGACACGCCAGTCGGCGTCGCCGTCGGAATCACCTGCGAACCCGAGACGCAGGTGATCGGCGGACCACCGAGCGCCATCGTCGACCGGGCGGAGACGGCGATCGAAGTCGAACCCGGCCGTTTCGCACAGAACGACATCGGAAAGAAGCTCTATCGCGAGTTCAAGTCCCGCTTCGCCGACGACACTCTCGTCCGGAAAGTCGCCAGTCCCGACCTGATCCAGGAGTTCCTGCCGCCCGGCGGTAGCCGTATGGTGGAGTGACGCGATTGGGGCTATCGAGACAGCCCAACCCGAGCAAGAAGACCCGACGTATCCATTTTACTCTCTGCGGAGGTGTTCGGAGACGACTGCCACCGACACAGGTATCTCGTCGACGACCGCCTCGACGTATGACTATACGCCCCAGTAGGTGGGCCGGAAACCTAACGCTACGGGACGGATTCCACTCCGAGAAACCTTTGCTCACTCCGTTCGCTGTGCGCACTGCGTCTTCCAGGGTTCAAATCCGCTGACGATTTCAGTCGCTCGCGAGTTTGCGAGCGACAGAAATGCGTGGGACCGGATTCGAACCACGCGAAGACGTGCTCGCTCCGCTGTGCGCGTCTTCTCTACTTTGAATCCTCATCACGATTTTGTCACTCACGGATTTGCTCGTGACAACAATGCGTGGGACCGGATTCGAACCGGAACCAGACGTACCGGGTCGCTCGCTAACGCTCGCTTTCCGGGTTGCGACTGGTAGGGTTCAAATCTGTTTCCGAGTTTGTCACTCGCGGTTTTGCTCGTGACAAAATGCGTGGGACCGGATTCGAACCGGCGGACCCCTACGGGACAGCGCCCTCAACGCTGCGCCGTTGGCCTGGCTTGGCTACCCACGCGCTTCCTGCGATTAACCCGCATCTCATTGTTCCGTAGGGGGATTAAAATGACTGTCGATTCGACGCGTAACCACGAAGGTCCAACCGACTCATCGCTTGCACTTCTTCGACAGGTGTTCACCAAAACCGCTTCCCGGCTGCATAATAAATACAATCTATATTAGATAAGAATAATGTATATAACTGTCTTTTAGACATGATTGATTTAGTATAGGTACATGATAATTAGACAAACACTGGTAACAATTCACAGTAAATATTTAGTCATCGTCGGATTTGTCTCCGGTATAATCTATACCACGGTCACTGGTGACACGGCAGCAAATACTGTTGAAATATAGGTATTTATATGTCTGGAAGTGTTTAGCCTTACTTAGAAATATGAGTTGCAACACGTCATCTTCGAACCCCTCGAGGACGTCGTTCACGACACACGAGGTTTCGACGGAGGAAACCCCGGACGGGGCGGTCAAGACCCGCACTAAGCGGTACACGTTCTACTGGCAGATTGGGGCAGACGGGCCGGCGCTACTCCGCGTCTCGGACTTCGACGGCGCGGACGTTACCAAAGATGTAGATCCGCCCGACGAGATGTACGATCGTGTCCGTCGGAGCGTCGGCCAGGACATCTAACCCCGTTTCTGCGTTCCCGTCGTCGGTCTCGGAGACGACTACGTCAACCAGCCTATTGACCGGCAAGGGGTCACGTCATCGCGTTACAGATATTGTGAAGAAGAATATAACCAAACAATAATTACCGGTACTTGCGTCAGTATCCGGTGACATGGAACACCGAGAGTTCGGGGCGTCGATCGACTGGGAGCCTTCGGCCCTGGGGTTCGGCGCAATGCGTTTACCGACTGACGACGGCGAGGTCGATCGCGAGCGGGCTATCGAAATGATCCGGACGGCGATCGACGGGGGCGTCAGCTACATCGACACGGCGTGGCCATATCACGACGGCGAAAGCGAGCGTGTCGTCGGCGAGGCGCTGGAGGACGGCTACCGCGAACAGGTTACACTGGCGACGAAGATGCCGTCCTGGGAACTCGAGACGCGAGACGACCTGGACGAGTACTTCGAGAAACAGCTCGACCGACTCGGAACGGAGCACGTCGATTGCTATCTCCTCCACGCCCTCGATCACGAGTACTGGGAGACCTACCAGCGACTGGACGTCTTCGAGTGGCTCGAACGCAAACAGGCCACAGGGAAGATCGACCACATCGGGTTCTCCTTTCACGACGATCTCGACCTCTTCGAGGAGATCGTCGACGCCTACGACTGGGACTTCTGCCAGATCCAGTACAACTACCTCGACGAGGAGTTCCAGGCCGGTCGGGACGGACTCGTGTACGCAGCCCAGCGGGGACTGGGCGTCATAGTCATGGAGCCGCTCCGCGGTGGCACGCTCGCGAGTGATCTCCCCAATCCCGTACAAGACGCCTTCGAGGATGCCGACGCGGATCGGTCTCCCGTCGAGTGGGCTCTGCAGTGGCTGTGGGACCAGCCGGAAGTATCGACGGTACTTTCGGGAATGTCCACGCGAGATCAGGTCCGGGAGAACGTCGAGATCGCGGCGGAATCAGGTGTCGGACAGTTCTCGGTCGACGACCACGCGACCATCGAACGCGCCCGTGACCGGTTCGAGGCGTTGATGGCCGTCGACTGCACCGGCTGTGATTACTGCACGCCGTGTCCGACTGGCGTCGAGATCCCACGCAACTTCGATCTGTACAATCGCATCGAGATGGGGGACGAACCCGATGCAGTCCTCGAAGAGTACGATTCCATGGACGAGACGGCGAGAGCTGACGCTTGCGTCGCTTGCGGGGAGTGTGAAACGGCCTGTCCACAGAACCTGGAGATCATTTCGCTGCTCGAGGAGACCCACGGTCGCCTCCAGTCGGCACGCGCCTGAACGGAACGTCTCCCGAGTCCTGGCACGTTCTCTCTCACCGACTACGGTCCGTCAATCACCACCAAGTCCGTGATCAGACTCGACTGGAACGTCGATGTCTTCGAGTTCGCTATCGGTGAGTGATCCCCGGAAGCGTCCCAGGATCCGTCTGGCCTCCTCGAGTTCTTGTCCGCTGGCGGCACGGATCAGCGCCAGTGCCCGCCGTGCGCGCTTGCGTCGCCACGAGTTCTCACGGTGTTCGTACGTGCGGATTGCCCGCAAAAAGTCGATTTTCCGGAACTCTGGCCAGTAGGGCGCACAGAAATACGCCGCGGCCTCGTTGCCGTTGGCGTGCCAGGGCAAGAAGTTCGAGGTGCGCTCGGCACCGCCAGTCCGGATGATCAAGTCTACTTCCCGGGTCGGCCCCTCGTAAAGCCGATTCTCGATCGCTTCGACGTCAATGGCGTTGGGATCGAGCATACCACTATCGACGTCTTCGGCGATGTCCCTCGCGGCTCCGAGCAGTTCCGCCCGCCCACCGTATGCCAATGCGACATTGAGATAGAACCGGTCGTACCCCTCGGTCCGGCGGTCGGCGTAGGCGATCGCGTCCCGGACCCGTCGAGGGAGTCGATCGGTCTCACCGATTGCGCGGATTCGGACCTCCGACTCATGGACGCGATCCGCGTCGGCAAAGTCATAGAGCTTGTCTTCGATGAGGTCGAACAGTGCCGCACGCTGGTCAGCCGGTCGCTCGAAGTTCTCCGTCGAGAAGGCATACAGCGTCAGTTCCTCGATCCCCAGTTCGTCACACCACTCGAGTAAGGACTCCGTTGTCTGGGCACCCGCGCGGTGTCCGTCAGAGGCGTCAGCTCCTTGCTTGCGGGCATATCGTCGATTCCCGTCTTGGATGACGGCGACGTGCGTCGGCGTGCCGCTCAGCTCCCGCTCTAAGAGTCGCTCGTACACGCGAGTCGCGTGTCGACGAAACCACGAACGCATCAATCAGATGGATACTCCGGGCGCGCATGAGTCTTCTGTTCGAGCGAACGGTAGTCGACCCACAGGATTTTAATGTGTAGACCTCTACTGGCGAACTGCAATGGCGACCGGTACGGTTGATTTCTTCAACGACACTGGCGGTTACGGTTTCATCGAGACTGAGGACGCGGACGAAGACGTGTTCTTCCACATGGAAGACGTCGGTGGTCCTGACCTCGAGGAAGGCCAAGAGGTTGAGTTCGAGATCGAGCAGGCCGAGAAAGGCCCGCGTGCGACGAACCTCACGAGGCTGTAACCATGGCGACAGGCACCGTGGACTTCTTCAACGACACGGGCGGCTACGGCTTCATCGAGACCGACGACGCCGACGACGACGTGTTCTTCCACATGGAAGACATCGGCGGCCCTGACCTCGAGGAGGGGCAGGAAGTCGAATTCGAGATCGAGGAAGCCGAGAAAGGCCCGCGTGCGACGAACCTCACGCGACTGTAAACGCAGTCGGGGCGGTTCCCACGAGTAAACACGGTTGACGGCGGGTTCCGCCCGCCTTCTTCCGCTCTCGACACCCACCAGCGGTAGCTCTGTCGCTGGCGGTTGGCGACCGAGATGTCCCGACAGGCGGAACCCGGCGTCGGATCGTGAGTCGTATTACTCACGGGGCGGACAAGACAAGTATGAACGGTACTGACGGCGATCTCGTCGAACGGACGAGACAACTTCTCGAACCCGGTGAGATCGAACTTCGGGGCCTGATCGTCGAGACTGACCTGACAGGCGACCAGGAGGCCCAACTCAACCGGGTGACCCTCCAGGTCGGCGACACCATCGCCGAACACGCAGAGACGGACGCCGATACGTACGTCTACTCGGGCACCGACGACCCGGAGTTCGGCCTCAACCAACACCAGGGACTGACGATCGAAGGCGACGAGTTCGTCTGGGAGTGCCAGCAGCTCCTGCGGGAGGGAACCTTCGACGTCGTCTTCTACTACGAGGACAGTGCCGAAACGGACGCGATCCTCTCGGATCTCCGCGAGGCTGGCCACGAAGTCATCGACATCGAAGCACCCTGAGACGTTCGCCACGAGTCTTATGATGGTCGGACTCAGACAGTAAGCCAAAGCGTTCGGGACGTACGGACTCCCCCGCACAATCATCTAGGTGACGAATGATCCCATTGTTTCACGATTTTACGGGCGAACGAGTGCTGGTCTTCGGCGGCGGCAGCGTCGGTGCCAGGAAAGCCCGACGGTTCGCCAGCGAAGCCGAGGTGACCGTTCTCAGTCCGGCATTCGCCGACACCGACTTCGGCGATGCGCAATTGGTACGAGCCGAACCCGATGCGGAGGCCGTGACAGCGTGGCTCGATCGCCTCGAACCAGTACTCGTCGTCGCCGCCACAGACGACGAACCACTCAACGCTACGATCGAGTCGGCCGCACGCGATCGGGATATTCTGGTCAACCGGACCGACGAGAGCGGGCCTCGTAGGAGAGGGAGTGTCGTCGTCCCGGCGACGATCCGGCGCGATCCCGTCACCGTGGCCATCGCAACGGGGGGGACGAGTCCAGCGCTGAGCCGCGTCCTCCGTGAACATCTCGAGGACGATCCGTACGTCGACCAGGCAGGGGCGATGGCCGACCTGTCGGGTGAGTTGCGGACGGAATTGCACGATCGGGACGTCGATCCAGCGACCCGGCGTGAAGTGCTCCGCGACATCGTCAAGACGGAGGGGGTTTGGAAGGCTTTAGATACCAGCGGGTCCAACCCACGGAAGAGAGCAGTAAGCGTGATCTCTGACGCGATCGGTGATACAGCGTGACGCGAGAGCCAGCCGTCGTTTCCGGCATCAGCGTCGCCCATCAACACGCGGATGTCGAGGACATTGATTCGGCGTCGGCCGACAACCAACGTTCGGCTGTCGAGAGACTTCTCGAAACCCCGGAAGTAGCCGAGGCCTTCGTGATCCAGACGTGCAACCGGGCCGAGCGATACGTCGTTACCGAGGACCCAAACGTAGGGTCGAAAGCACTCGAAACGCCGATATCAGACGTTCCAAAGTCAGCAATTGTCGAGATGGGACACGAAGAGAGTCTGCGCCATCTCCTGAGCGTCGCCGCCGGACTGGAATCACTCGTGCCGGGCGAGGATCAGATACTCGGACAAGTACGAGACGCCTACGAGGACGCCCGGCACGTCGACGGGCTCGGGCCAGTCCTCGAGGAAGCCGTCACGAAGGCGATCCACGTCGGCGAGCGCGCCCGTACGGAGACGGCCATCAACGAGGGAGTCGTCTCGCTGGGGAGCGCAGCCGTCGAACTCGCCGACCGAGAGTGTGACCTGAACGGGGCGACGGCACTGATCGTCGGCGCCGGAGAGATCGCCACGCTGGCGGCCAAAGCCCTCGACGCACGGGCTGGCATCGAGGACATGATGGTGGCCAACCGGACGGTGCCCCACGCCGAACACGTCACCTCGACTGTCGACGTTTCGGGGACTGCGATCGGACTGGACGCGCTTCAGTCAGCACTCGAAGGTGTCGATCTCGTTGTCACGGCGACCGCCAGCCCAGAGCCGATCCTCGAGACCGACGCCTTCGCGGGGGCCGGCCAGACAGTCATCGTCGACATTGGACAGCCGCGGGACGTCACCCCAGAAGCGGATGACTTCGACGGGATCGACGTCTTCGACCTCGACGACCTCGAGGCCGTGACCGCCGAGACGCGAGCCAGCCGCGAGGTGGCCGCAGAGAAGGTCGAGACTATCATCGAAACCGAGTACGAACATCTGCTCACCAGATATAAGCGTACCCGAGCCGACGATGTCATCTCGAGTATGTACGAGGGTGCCGAACGGGTGAAATCACGGGAGCTACAGGACGCTTTCGGCAAACTGGACCTCGACGCCGAACAACGCGAGGTTGTCGAGGCGATGGCCGACTCGCTGGTCAACCAGTTGCTCGCCGCGCCGACCGAGTCCCTTCGGGACGCCGCCGAAGAGGACGACTGGACAACGATCGACACCGCCCTGCGGCTGTTCGACCCCAACTTCGGCGGTGAGGACGCACCGCCGTCGATATCAACGACCGAGGGAAAAATCCACGAGCGGCTCTCGGCCATCGCCGACGACGACTGATCTGCGAGCGGGTCCGTCGCTAACTGAGATCCACCGGTGCCCAACCGGGCTGGAATCCCGGGAGCAGAGACGATCCGGGCGCTTTCGCCCCCGTCAGAACGTTCTTTTGGCCGAATGACGTGCGTCTACGTATGACAGACCTGCTTGCCGACGAAGAGATCGAAGCACAGCTCCCGACCGACTGGGAGCGCGACGGCGACGAGATCGTTCGGACGTTCGAGTTCGACGCCTACCTTGACGGTGTCGGCTTTGCGGCAGCCGCTGGCGGTCTCGCCCAGGAAGCGTTTCACCACCCGGAGATGACGATCGGCTGGCGGGAGGTCGATGTCCGACTGACGACTCACGACGCCGGCGGGATCACCGCCGCCGACATCGAACTCGCCGAGCGGCTGAACGATCTCCGGGAGTGAGTCCTCACGCCCGTCGCCACGACCACCGAACAGAGAGGTAGTTTTTCCCTACCGGCGTTCGATCACCGGACATGGAATCGCCTGCCTCTGATCTGGCGTCACTATTACGACGGTCACGGATCAACGCTGCACTTGGATGGGGCCTGGTCGGGATCATCGCACTGACGGCTCTGGGGAACGTTCTACTCGGGAACCTGCTGTGGGCAGTCTTCGCCGCAGTCGTCGGCGGGTTGGCGATCCTGCCGCCTGCCGTTCGGCGTGACCCACTCGTGATGATCCCCTGGGAAGTGTTCGTCCTCGCCGCGTTGCCACTGCTTGGCTATACCTTTGGGGTGAACGTCGCCTTCCGGGAAGTCGCCACGTACCTCTCGGTGGCCGCACTCGCGTTGATCGTCGCCGTGGAGCTACAACTGTTCACGGAGGTCGATATGAACTACCAGTTCGCGCTGCTGTTCGTCGTCGTGTCGACGCTCGCTTTCGCCGGGTTGTGGGCTGTCTCACGGTGGTTGTCTGACCTGTACCTCGGAACCACGCTCCTGCTCGATCCCACACGCAGTGAGGGCGTCATCGAGGAATCCCTCATGTGGGAGTTCGTCGCTTCGGCTGTCGCCGGCCTCCTCGCCGGTCTCGTCTTCGAACTGTACGTCCGACGATACGTCGGCGTCCGGCAACCGGAGGGTGAGAACGCGTGAGCATCCTCCGACGGCTCCGCCTCGAAGAACGACGACAACGGCAGCTCACCTGGGCGATGGAGATCGTTCTGATCGGCCTGCTGTTCATCGGCCTCGAACGACGCTCGGTGGGCATCTCGGTCAACGCCGCGATCGGGCTGGCCGTCCTGCAGATCCCGCCGCTGCTCGAACGAGACTACAGCGTTTCGATGGATCCCCGGCTGACGCTCTGGATCACGACCGCCGTCTTCCTTCACTCACTGGGAACTGTCGGTATTCCGGGCGGGGAAGGTTTCTACCGGTCCATTCCCGGATACGACCACGTCACTCACGCGCTATCGGCGTCGATCGTCGCCGGGGTCGGGTACGCCACGACACGGGCGCTCGACGAACACTGGCCGGATGTCCACCTACCCGACCGGTTCGTCTTCGTGTTCATCCTCATGTTCGTGCTGGCCTTCGGTGTCGTCTGGGAGATCATCGAATTCACGACGAGCGCTGCCGCCACCGTCATCGGCGGCTCGCCGGTGTTGACCCAGTACGGCCTGGAGGACACGATGAAGGATCTGATATTCAATACGATCGGGGCGGCTATCGTGGCGGCGTGGGGCACGGTCTATCTCAACGATTTCGTCACGCAGATCCTCGATGCAGCGGGTATCGACGTCGATTCCGGATCGCCCCGGGAGTGACGTTCATATACCCCGGCCGCCAAGTCCCGCCGTGTTCGTCGGTCACGCCTTCCTCGCGTTCGGTCTCGCGACGATACTCGCACGACGCTTCGGATCCGAGGCCGGACCGTCTATCATCTCGGGGAGGATTCCACTCCGGTATGCCGTCGCCGTCGGCCTCGCAGCGGCGCTGTTCGCCTCGTTACCGGACATCGACGTCGTTCACGCCGCGTTCCAGGTCGTCTCGCTCCCGGACGGGTCGACGGCGTTCGATCACTTCTGGGCCGCCACAAGTGACCGCCACCGGACGACGACACACTCGCTGCTCGTCGCAGTCGTCGCCAGTCTCGGGTTCGCCCTGTGGGCAGTCCGTCGCTGGATGGGCTGGCTAGCCCTGTCCGGAATCGTCCTCTTCGCCGCGGTAGCGGACGGTCCAGTCGGTGGCACCGTGATGGTGCTGTTCGCCACCTTCGGGGTCGTCGTCGCTACGGTCGCCGACGAAGTGGGACTCTCCCCGCGAGAAATTTTCGGGGCTTCTCTGCTCGGTCTGGTCGTCCATCCGTTCACCGACCTGTTGACGGGTGAGCCGCCGGCCTTTTTCGCCCCACTTGACATCGTGCCGATCGCGAACCGTGTCGAACCGTTCGTGGACCCGACATCGAACCTCCTGCTGGCGTTCGGAACGGAACTGGCGGTCATCTGGTTCGGGCTGGTGGTCGCCGTTGCGGCACTCGGCATCGATCCACGGCGCCACGTCCACGTCGGTGCCGTTCTCGGCGTCGTCTATGCACCGATGGCGTTCGTCCTGAACGGAGCCAGCGTCGATAATGCCGTCCCCTTCGTCGCGACTATCCTCCCAGTCGGACTCACAGGCGTGATCAGCCGCGATCGACCCTGGACCATCACCGGTGGACTGACGTTCGTGCTGACAGGATTGGCGGCGATCACCCTGGCACTGTTCGCGTTCGCTGTCGCATACGTGGCGCTGGCCTGATCCGACCACGATCGACCCGAGTGCACAAGGCGATCCGGTTCGTTAGATCGACTGATCCGATGAGAGGACGGGAACGGCTCGCAGACGCGGGCGTCGATCTCGGGTTCGATCCCGAGGCCGTGCCGATCGACGACGGTGACGTCCTGGAGCTGTTCGAGCCGGTCGTCGGGGAGTGGTGGATCGAAGCGTTTGGCCCGTACATCCCCGACAATGGCGGCTTTTTCACCCCACCACAGAAGGAGGCAATCCCGTACATCCATGAGGGCGAGAACGCGCTGATCGCCGCACCGACGGGTTCGGGCAAGACCCAGGCCAGCTTCGCCGCGATCATCAACGAACTGTTCGACCGGGATCGCGAAGACGGGCTGGAGAACTCCGTCTACTGTCTGTATATCTCGCCACTGAAGAGTCTCGCCAACGACATCCACCGCAACCTCGAAGTCCCCCTCTCGCAGATCACGGCTAAACTCGACAATCGCGGTGAGGACGTCGAACTCCGTCACGCGATCCGCCACGGCGATACCGACGACAGCGAGCGACAGGCGATGCTCGACGAGACGCCGCATATTCTCAATACGACGCCCGAGACGCTCGCTATTTTGTTGAACTCCCCGAAATTCAAGCAAAAACTCGAGACCGTCGAGTACGTCATCGTCGACGAGATCCACAGCCTCGCTGCCAA
The DNA here is from genome assembly GCF_900880625.1 of Halorhabdus rudnickae. NCBI lineage: Archaea > Methanobacteriati > Methanobacteriota > Halobacteria > Halobacteriales > Haloarculaceae > Halorhabdus > Halorhabdus rudnickae. Next base: position 231,004 of record NZ_CAAHFB010000001.1, on the reverse strand, counting down.
CAAGCGGGGAACCCATCTCTCGGTCTCCCTGGAGCGCCTGGAAGCGATGGCCGAGAACTCCCCGACGCGGATCGGGTGTTCGGCGACGGTCGAACCCCTGGAGACGATGGCGGAGTTCCTCGTCGGACGCGAGCAGCCGGGCGGCGAACGCCGGGAGTACGAGATCGTCGACGCGCGTTTCGCCCGGGAGTTCGACATCGAGCTCACGACGCCGACGGACGACCTCATCCACACGCCACAATCGACGATCAACGACCGTTTCTACGACAAGTTGCACGGCCTCATTCAGGACCACACGAACACGCTCGTGTTCACGAACACCCGATCTGGGGCCGAACGCGTCCTCCACAACCTCCGGGAGCGCTTCGACGCCTACGACCAGGCCAACTCGGGCTGTCATCACGGCAGCCTCTCGAAGGACAAACGCGAGGCCATCGAGTCCGACCTGAAATCGGGCGACGTCGACGTGGTGACGACCTCGACCAGCCTCGAACTCGGGATCGATATGCCCCACATCGATCTGGTGGTCCAGGTAGGATCTCCCAAATCCGTAGCGGCCCTGCTCCAGCGGGTTGGACGGGCCGGCCACCAGCTCGGCGAGACGGTCGCCGGCCGGGTGATCGCGCTCGATCGCGACGAACTGCTCGAGTGTGCAGTGATGCTCAAGAAGGCCGAGGAAGGGTTCGTCGACCGAGTGTTTGTCCCCGAAAGCGCACAAGATGTCGCCGCCCAGCAGGTTTACGGCATGGCAATCAACGAGGTCCGCCCGGAGTCCGAAATCACGGGTATCCTCCGGCGAGCGTATCCCTACCGGAACTACACTGACGACGACTGGGAGCAACTGGTCCGCTATCTCACTGCCGACTACCCCGGAATGGAAGACAAAAACGTCTACGCGAAGATCTGGCGGGATACGAACGATCCACCAGACGGCGAGCACCACTACGAGGAATATCCGGTCGGCGAGTCGCTGATCGGCAAGCGCGGCCGACTCGCCCGGGTCATCTACATGACTAACATCGGGACGATACCCGACTCGTTCACCTGTGACGTACTCACCAGGGGAGGTAGCGAGTGGGTCGGCCAACTCGACGAATCCTATCTCGATACGCTGGAATCGGGCGACGTGTTCGTGCTGGGCGGGGATCGCTTCGAGTACCGCTATCGCCGCGGATCGAAGGTTTACGTCGATCACACGAGCGCGCGCCCGACCGTTCCCTCGTGGTACTCCGAACGCCTCCCGCTGAGTTACGATCTGGGCCGGGAAATCCTAACCTTCCAGCGGGAGTTGCTGGCGAAACTCGACAATGGCGGCCAGTCGGCGGCTCGACTCTGGCTGCGGGAGTTTCCGCTCGACGAGCACAGCGTCCGCGCTATCGTCACGATGTTCGACCAGCAGGTCCGATACGGCGGGGAAGAGAGTGTCAGCACAGGCGATCGGCTCGTCATCGAGGAGGAACGCGACCGCGAGGAGTACGAGCGACGCTACTACGTTCACTCTAACTACGGTCGGCGGTTCAACGACGGGCTCTCGCGGCTGCTGGCCTACCGCGTCGCCCAGGAGGCTACCGCAAACGTCCAGGTCGCCGTCGCCGATCACGGCTTCACCCTCTCGATGCCGCTCAACCGGAAGGTCGACGTGGTGGGCGTGCTCGAATCGATCGATCCCGCGGCCGTGCGGGCGGATCTTCGGGTCAGCCTCGACGGCACTGACCTTCTCCAGCGGTACTTCCGAATCAACGCGACGCGCTCGCTGATGATTCTCAAACGCTACAAGGGCTACGAGAAGTCCGCCAGCGAACAGCAGGTCAACAGCGAGATGCTACTCGGATTTGCCCAGGACCTCAAGGAGTTCGCCGTCATCGAAGAGACCTATCGAGAGATCACCGAGGACAAGCTCAACGTCGACGCAATCGAGGACGTGCTCGGTGACGTACAGCGCGGCGAGATCGAGATCGCCCACCACCGCGTCGACTCGCCGACGCCGCGTGCGTTCGGCCTGGCGACGCTGATGGCCAGCGACGTGGTGCTGGCCGAAGACGAGTCGGCCGTGCTCAAGGAGTTCCACGAACGGGTTCAGGAGGCGATCGAGGGGGACGGCGCCGAGGAAGCGTTCGCAGCGGAGTAACGCTCAGACCAGCAGCGTCTTTGGCGCCTTCGGGACCACGAGCACGTCGCTGCCGGGTTCGATCGCGTCCTCGACGGACTCGGCGGCGTGCATCAGACACTCCTCGACGAGTTCGGGGTCCTCGCTGTTGGTGATGTAGGCGTCGGCGTGTCGGAGCGAGCGAACGGTGACGAACCCCCGCTGGGCACCGGGTTCGTAGCCTTCGAGCATCGCTTGATAGGCCGACTCGGCGTCCTCGGCCCCCGAGAGCCACTCGTAGAAGCGTTCCTCGCCCCGGCCCGCGCCGTAGCCCTCGTCGAGCACGGCGGGGACGACGACTCGGCCCCCTTCCTTCACAGGCGCACCGTCCGAGAGCACGACGTAGGTGATCCCGCGGGTCGTCTGGTACAGCTGGGCGTCCTTTGGTGCGCCGACGCCCGAGACGACGGCGTCGTATTCGCCCTCAACCTCGAAGGCCAGGGCCTCGCGCGCGGTCTCGGCGAGGTCACGGACAACAGCGCCCGAGTCGCCCGCTGAGGCGTCCAGGAACCCGTCGGGGCCGGGCGTGACGTTCAGACAGAAGTCCAGGCCGACCAACTCGCCGGCCTCCTCGACGGCCTCCCGGAAGGGGTTGCCGTCGATCTTGCCCAACTTGACTTCGTCCTGGCTGAGCATGTCCGGTCCGTGGGTGTACTTGATGAAGGATTCGCCGCCCGCGCCGATGATGACCGTCTTCGCGCCGCCGGAAAAGCCCGCGTACTGGTGGGGTTCGCTCTGGCCAGTCGTCAGCACGAGATCGGCCTCGGCGACAGGGGAGTATATCTCGATCGGGACGTCGTTCACTTCGCCGAGCGTGACGGTGTCGTCGGGATCGTGATTCTCCGCAAGGTCGGCGTACTCACCGAGTTCGGCCTCGATTTCCGCGTCGTCCATCGGGCGATGGAGTCCAAGTCCGAGGACGATAGTAACTTGCTCGCGATCGATGCCGGCGGCGTCGAGTTCCTCGAAGAGAACATCGACCAGAATGCCGTCGGGTGCATCCCGGGTGACGTCTGTGATGACGATCGCGACCTCGTCGTCGGCGCTTGCGCGCTCTCGCAGTGGCGGGCCGTGGGGATCGGCGACGGCCGCCTCTGCCGCCTCGCGCACATCGACTGGTTCACCGCCGGGGAGTTCGGCGATCGTTACGTCGCACTCGGGAAGATCGACCTCGACGTAGTCGTCTCCGCGTGGTACCTCGAAGGACATTCGTTAACCGTGTCTGACGGACGCAGGCCACAAATGGATTGTCCACCGCGATTCAGGACTACGGGAATCGAACGTGGGTCAGCGAATCATCCGATGAGGTTCTGCTGGATCGTTCCCGGCGTCCACCCGTGTAACCGTTCGTGAAGCGAAATGACTTGCTGCTCGGTCAGCGACGCGATCAGGTCGGCCACGATCCGGTACAACGGCGTGTCGGTTGTACTCGATGAACGGACACGTTCGAGATATGGCGACGGGATTGCGGCGGCAGGGAAATCTTTTGCCCTCGCGTCTTTAGCTTCCTCAAGTAGTTTCCTGAAGACGTTCCGGAGAATTTCCTCCTGTCCCTCCTGTTGTTGCATCAAGACGGGATTCGAGATGACGTAGAACTCAGTGAGCGCCTTGAGCGTCTCCACCTCGTTCTCGAAGGCCGGGTCGATCAGGAGGTCCCAGTGCGGGCCGTTCTGTGAGAGCTTGACGTACTTTGGATTCTGTGACCGTTTGGCCTCAAGATACCGGCTAACGAGCATCGACGTGAATCGTTTCAGATCCCGTCGTTCTGCGTCGGTATTTTCGAACGGGGTGAGCAACGAAGCCGGACTCCCGTCGAAAATCTGCAGGATATCAGTAAAGAATCCGGCGACGTCGAACGTCGACGTGTCCACGTCCGTTTTTTCCTCGAGATAGTCCCGGAACGGACCGAGTTCCTCGTTAGTTGCGAGGCCGAACTGTTCGAGGCGTGGATCCGGCGAGCCTGCATCACCGATTGCCTCCCGAAGGAGTTCGTCGAGTGGGATCAATCCGCTCCGGAAGAAGTCCTGTAAATCGTGGACTGCGTAGGTCACGTCGTCAGCCCAGTCCATGATCTGGGCCTCGAGGACCTTTTGGCCAGTTCGTCCCTCCAGTGGCCGGCGTGCCCAGTGGAACGCGGACGCGTCGTTTGTCCCGGGGTCAGTGTAATACCCCCACTTGTCGGGTTCGCCGTCATCGTCTTCGGCTGCCGGATCGTTCCGGTCCCAGGGATACTTGAGGGTCGCTCGCGTCACGTTACATCCCCAGTCAGGGTTGCGTGCGGCGAGGGACGTCACGATGCGAAACGACTGGGCGTTCCCTTCGAATCCTGCAGGTCGATCGCTTGCTTCCTCAACGAGATCGTCGAGCGTCTTTTCGCCACAGTGGCCGAACGGCGGGTGGCCCAGATCGTGTGCGTGGGCGGCAGCCTCGACGACGTAGGGGTCCAGAGAAGTCGCCAGCGAAGACGACCCTGGCTGATTGGACTGGCCGAGCCGGCGTCCGGTCGCGTATTCCGGCTCGATATCGTGTCGGATGAGAAAGATCCGGGCCAGCGCACTCGCGACCTGTGCGACTTTCATCGAGTGGGTCAGCCGGTTGTGATAGAGCTGTGCTTCTTCGGAGTGTGCGACCTGCGTCACGCCCGAGAGACGTCGAAAATACCTCGTATATCGGATCCTGTCTCGATCCCGACGGGCTGGATTGCGAAAATGCCCCTCCGGCACGGACTGTCCACGTTCCATTCGCTGGGCGTAACTTAGCGTACCAGTCATTCGTGAAATCAGAGAGTTACTCGAGATTCGGCGGCAGATCACGATCGGCCTCGAATTCGAAATCGGGGCCCGAAACAACGAGATTCCGCTCCCAGAGATCCTGAATCGCGTCCCGTACTGCCTCGAAATCCATGTCTTCACGTTCGGCGATCTCTTCGACGCGAAGCGCTTCGTCGTCGACGAGCGTGAGGATTTGTTCGTGATCGTCCGGGAGATCGGCTTCTCGTGCAGTCGTCCCCATATCTTTGTCCTCGTATGCAATAATCGGTGCTAACTGTAGTAAATAGTTTGGGAACACACGTGAAGTCGCCGTCACCCCGTCCAGTACCGCTCGAAGGCGTCCAGTGCAGCCGCCTGGGCGTCCTGGCTGACTTCGAGGACGATTGGGCCGTCAAAGGCGGACTCGCGGATGGTCTCGACTGTGGCTTCGAGGTCGATATCGCCCTCGCCGAAGGGCAGTCCGTCGTCGCGTCGCGTGCTGTCCGTGAGGTGGATCAGGCCAACCTGGTCGGGATACGACGTGAGGAGATGCTCCAGGGCGCTCTGATACTCGCGTTCGGCGGTGTAGAGGTGGGCCGTATCGAGCACCAGGTCGGTGCCACGGTCGAGAATCATTTCTTCGAGATGCAGCACGCTGGCGCCGGTATTGTTCTCGTGGCCGTGGGGGGCCGAAAAGCCAATCGCCTCCACGTCAGGGGCAAAGACGTGCATGACGTACTTCGAGTGCAACACGAGATAGGCATCGAGCGCGACCGCGAGGTCGTCGGCCCGTTCGTAGTATGCGTGTTCGTCCGGCGTGACGTGTGGGGTGTGGACCGAGGCGGCCGCGATCGGCGATTGCCGAACCGTCCGGGCAACCGCCGGGATGTCCTCCAGGTGGTCGCGTTCGAGGTAGAGTTCGACGGCGTCGAACCCACGATCGGCGGCCGCCTGGAGTGCGTCGGCCTCGGGCGGGCACTTGCCAGCGACCGTCACTCCATCAGTGGAAATCGTCACGCCAGGCGATCGGACTGGGTTCGCCTTGCCAGTGTCGATCTCGCTCACCGCGCCCACTCGACCATCCGCTGGTAGCGCTCGTCCGTCGAGAGCGCGTCGGCATCGCCGATCAGCACGAGCGCACGCTTCGCCCGAGTCAGCGCGACGTTGATGCGCCGGTAGTCCTCGAAGATCGGCCCATCGAGACTCCCCGTCGCGACGAACGAAACGAGAACGACCTCCTTGCTCGACCCCTGGAACCGATCGACCGTATCGACAGTCACGCCCGCGGGGATGCGCTGGCCGATTTCGGCGACCTGGGCGCGATAGGGCGCGATCACGCCGATGTCCGCTGGATCGACTCCCGCTTGCAGATACGATTCGACAGTCTCGGCGACGGCCGCGGCCTCGTCGGGATTGGTGTTCCCATTTGCCTGCCCGTCGGGATCGAGGAAGGTCACCCGTCCGCGAAGGTGGGCAGGCAACGCCGCCGGATCGACTCCATCGAGGTCGGCGAGGGTCTGGCCGGCGATCTCACCGGTCGCCGGACGCAACTGCCCGTCGTAGAACTCCCGGGAAGAGAACGCCTGGATGCGCTGGGCCATCCGGTACTGCCGGTCGAGTAGAACACCAGCCTCGGGGTGGGCGTCGATCAGTCGCTCGAATAGCGACTTCGAGAGGTCCGCTACCGTCTCTCTGCCGGTGACGTCGTCTTCACTGCGGACGACCGGCGGGAGTTGCTGGTGATCGCCAACCAACACGAACCGATCGGCCCGAGCGACCGCTGCGAGTGCGCCAGGTTCGGTCAACTGCCCCGCCTCGTCGATGACCGCCACGTCGAAGTCCTGATCGCGCAAGATCCGCGATGCGCAGGTGGCGGTCGTCGCGGCGACGACGGGTGCCTCAGTCAACTGGCTCGCTCGCTCGTCGGGATCACCTGCCGGATCGAGACGGACGTGGGCGAGGTCCTCGCGTACACCAGTCTCGGTGCCCATCCGAATGATGTCCTCGAATCCGTGCTCCAGCAGTGCCTCGACGGCGTTGTCCACCGCACGGTTCGTAAAGGCCGATAAGAGGACGCGCTCGCCGCGATCGACCAGCACATCGACGAGCGTCGCCAACGTGTAAGTCTTGCCAGTCCCCGGCGGGCCGTGGATCAGTGCGAAGTCTTCTGCGCCGACTGCCCGCCCGACAGCCTGGTCCTGGGCGGGGTTGTTCTCGACGAACGTCTTCTCGATTTCGCGGAACTCCGGCTCGCGGCGGCCAAAGAGTACGGCTTTCTCCTCGCTCGATTGGCGGAGCAGTGCGTCGTGAATGGCCGTCAGCATCCGGTCGGTCGAGAGTTCAGAGGGATAGACGTCGAGCCGGCGGAGGTCGACCGGTTCGTCGGCGGTGACGACAATCTCGCCTCTTCTTGTGGTTGGGCCGCTCGAACTCTCCGAGGTCTCGCTCCTCTCGACCTCGCCACCCAGTCGTTGCACTCGCCCGAGTTCCGCATCGCCCTCGATCGGATCGCCATCGCTCGCCAGCACGACGTCGCCCTCGCGGATCTTCGACGTTGCGCCGGTCGCTTTCGCCCGGAGTTCCCACCCACCGTCGTCGAGTTCCTGCTGTCCGGTGGGTTCGAGGTCGATCAACGCCCGATCATCGTCGGCTCGTTCGTCGGCGTCCTGTCGCCAGAGCTTCGCGTACTCCCGATGGGCAGCCCGACGTTCGGCCTCGATCGCGCGATAATTTCGTTCGAAGTACTCGCGTTCGTCCTCGGGAATCGGATTGCCAACCTGGCCGGCTTTCGATTCCTGGTCGAGCCGGCCCGAGACGGCCATGCACGTGTCCTGCTCGAAGCAGTACTCGCACTTCGCGTCGGCCTCATAGCCCGTCGGAACGTCCATCCCGTGTTCCATGGCGGCGATCTCGTTGCGCGTCCGGAGGACGAACTCCAGTAGCCCCGAACCGATCGAGAACTCCTTGGCCGGCGAGAGGTCGCCACCCTCTTCGGTCCGTTCGACGGCGGCGTTTTTGGTATAGAGCAGGGTCCCGGTGTTCGGTGGCTCATCGCCGTGTTCACCCAGAATGAGGGCGTAGGCCGCAGCCTGGATCTTGTCCTGGAATCGGGGTTCCCGGTTCGTGTTCTTGCCGGTCTTGAGTTCGACCGGCATCCCGCGCCGAACCGCGTCGGCCCGCCCTTTCAGCCCGTAGCGCTGGCTGATGAGCGTCTGCTCCGAGCGCCACTCGCTTTCGGTCGGGCCGAAGGTGGTCTGGCCGCCGTCGGTCAACTGGCCTTGCTGGAGCCAGCCCTCGATCGCGCTGGCGTGATCCAGGGCGTCCGCTCGAACCGTCTCGGCGTCCCGTCCCAGGAGGCCGAGTTCGAGACCGACCTCCTCGACGCGCTCGGCGACGGCGTCCTCGACGTCACGACCGCGCAGGAGATCCCCAAAGACCTCGTGGACGATCGTCCCCTTGACGACCGGGTACGCCAGCGGCGTCCCCGAGAGTTTGTTCAGGTAGTACATCCGGGGACACTGCACCCACGAGCGGACGTCGGTCACGTCAACGATGAACTCGGGTTCGACGACGACCATCGTCTCATCGCCCGTCGTGTATTGGGTCTCGCCGCGGTACTCGCGCTGCTCGGCGTCGTAGACAGCGAGTTCCATGCCTTCTTCCAGCACGTCGGCCGTCTCGGTCCACTTCCCCCACAAGGTGACCGTGACGGGGTCCGCGCGGCCCTCGTCTGGACGAATCGTGACTTCCGAGAGGTCCCGCTCGCCGTACTGCGTGCTCACGGTTTTCGTCGCACTTACGTCGAGGACTGGCCCGCGGAATTGCACATCATCTGACTGGGCTGGGGCGGGAAAAACGCTGTCGGTAGATGGGTAGCAATCGGGAACCACCCCAGCCATTCACCCCCAGACAATATCGTACCCGGCCTCGCGAATGGTTCCATCCGTGGTGATGATCGCGTCGGTGTTCCGTGCCCGATGACTCGCAACGACAAGTCCATCATGGATGGTAAATTCGTCGACAATCTGGGCGTATTCGGTCACTGTGGGTCCCGTCATCGGTGCGATCGAGATCGGACCACTCCCTACCAGTGCCTCTCTCGTTTCCTCCGGCGTTCCTGTGAGCGTGACGCCTCGAACGTCCTTGTCGTGCGCCACAGCGTAGAGAACTTCCGCGAAAGCTGTGCTCGGGGTGTGGATGACCGTCTCACCTGCTTCGGCTTCGGCAAAGAGACGGTCCGCTCGTGTGGGAAGCGCATCGACGAGATACACCAGGAGGGAAACAGCATCTGCAGTGTAGGTCGCCATCTCAGCCGTCCTCGTAGTTGCGGTCTCGTCGATCACGAAGACGACGCTGTAGCTCCGCGGAAATCTCTGTGCGTTTCTCCTCGGCGGTCTCCTCGGGCACGAGCAGACCGCGTCCGGTCGTGCGCGTTCGCTTTTTCACGACGATACCGTCGTCTGTGTCCAACCACACGACTTCGTCGCCCGGTTCGAGATCGTACTTCTCACGGAGATCCTTCGGGATCGTCGCCTGTCCCTTCTCCGTGACACGGGTGGCCTCACTCATGAGTGGTAATACGCGTCGTAATACCTTAGTTTTGCGGGGAGAGCGCCAGTGGATGTATTCAAGAGGAGACATGTGTCGTGGGCGACGAGAGAGGGCACACCACTGACCGCAATCTACAGGACGGGGCCGCACCTCTCCCCAGACATGGCCAAAACTGTCGACGACCTCCGCAACGAGATCCGGGTCGCCGTCGGACGATTCGAACGACAGGTGTCGACCGACTTCACCAAGGAGTCCCTCGCAGCGATCTGTGACACCGTGGGCGATCCAGTTGACGCCGCCCGTCTCCCGCCAAAATCCGACATGCGCTCGACGATCGCGGCCCACGTGCCCGAAGTGGAGACTGACCGTGACGATAGTCGCCCGTTCCGGAAGAGTGAACTGCACGCCATCGCCGACCACCTTGCCGAAGCGTAATCGGCTTTCCCGTCCCGATGAGATGGCACGCGAGCCGAACCGATCTGTACACCTGTCCCAGACTGTCAGTCGGCTCGTTCTCCGGATCCGTCATCGAGTCGACGAACTGTCTCGGAGAGCCCATCGTGATCGAACGTCGAACGAGAGAGACGAGAGGCGGACAGCGTCAGCAGGGTCGAGATCAGGAACGCACCGCCAAAGGAAGTGAGATAGAACGGATCTGCAACCGGCAGTGCGTCGCCAACGATCGGGATCGCAGTGATGTACTCCCGGAGGTCCGGGAAGTACGCGAGGCCGAACGCGAGGCCGGCAAGGCTACTGACCAGCGCACCGGGGCCGGTCAACCGCCGGGAGAACAGACCGTAGATCAGCGGAAACGCCACTGCGGCCCCCAACAGATCGGCCAGGAAGAACAGCCGGAGGACGCTACGAGCTTCCAGACTGACGTAGATCGCGGCGATGGCGACGGCGACTGTGAACACCCGCGAACCGAGTGCGAGCGTCCGATCGGTTGGCTCCTCCAGCAGGCGTGGGAGGTCGGCGGTCACGAGACTCGACAGGGCGTTGAACAGCGTGTCAACGGAACTCATTACCAGAAGTAGTGCAAGCAGAACCACGACCAGGACGAGCCACTCGGGGAACGTCTCACCCAGCAGTAGGAAAAAGGAGACATCGGCGTTGTATCCCGCACTCGCCGGGTCAGTCACGACGTTCGTGTGGCCAGCGGCGATGACGCCGAACAGCGCCGCGACCAGGATGATCAGGCCGTTCCCGATAGCGGCTCTGAGAAATCCTCTGCGGACGGTTTCGTCGTCTGCACCGGCGTAGATCCGTTGCCACCAGGTCTGATTGATGAGTTCCGCACCCAGAATGGCGAACGCGAGCGCGAGTCCGAACTGCAAGCCGGGCCAGAACCCGGGATCGAGCAGCGTCGGGTTCGTACTCGCAATTCCGGTGTAGACGGCACCGGGGCCACCCAGCGCGAGTATCGCGCCGGCCGCCGCCAGCACCACCAGCGGCAGGACGATGATCGCTTGGATCGTGTCGGTGAAGATACTCGCCCGGAGACCGCCATAGCCCGTATACAGCAGGACGAACCCACCGACGAGGACGGCTGTCTGCCACTGCGGAACTTCGGCGATGAGTGCGAGTGCCCGCGAGATTCCCGTCAACTCGGCCGCGAGAAAGACGAACATGTAGAGTGCGCTGACGAGCAGGACGAACGCGTACATCGCCGCGCCGTACCGCGCGTGGGCGTACTCCGTCAGCGAGTGGCCGTCGGGGATGACCTCGCGGACGCGGGGACCGATCTTCGCGTAGGCGAGCATGGGCAGGGCCTCCCCGATTGCGTAGCCGACCACGGCCGCGATACCGAAGCTTGCACCGGCCTCGGGCGCCGAGAGCAGGATCCAGACGCCCATGACCGACGCGAGGAGCGTGGCCGTCAGCCGACGGGGACCGACGGAATCCCGGGCCGTGATCAGATCTTCCACCGAGCCGACGCGCCCTCGGGAGTGCCACAGCCCCAATCCCGAGAACGCGACCAGCGTCAGGACTGTCAACCCGAGCGCGAGCATGGAACTCACCATTCGCGCTCCCCTCCCGAGGACTGCCTGGAATCGTCCCTGTAGGCAGTCTCGAAGAAGTCGACTTCGAGTTCGACCGTCCGTCGGAAGGATCGATCGAGACGTGCCTGTCGACGGGGCGAGGCCGCGGCTCCCTCCCGATCGAGTTCCTCCCGCAGCCAGCCGACGAACGACCGGAACCCATCGTTGGCGTGGAGGTCGATCCACTCCCGCAGGTAGAACGCGCCGGGTTCGGCATCGACGTGGGCCTCAGCCCACGAGAGGTAGACCCACTCCGCCGGGACGAGTACGGCCAACGTCTCGGCGTAACCACCTTCACGGGCCGCCCGCCCGAGCAGATCCTCGAAGGCCCGTGTGGTATCGGTCGGTTCGGGGTGGGCATACACCGACTCGGACACCTCCAGTGCCTCGAAGGAGCGCTCGAAGTAGCCGTCTTCGTCGTCGGTCAACACGGCGAGGAAATCGACGAGCTGCGAGCGCGCATCCATGCCCGCAGCGTCACCGACCGCGTAGCCGAACGCCCCGACGAGGGCGTCGAGAAAGGCGTAATCCTGCAACAGGTACCGGCGGAAGACGCCATCGTCTATCGTGCCCCCGGCGAGTTCCTTGACGAAGGGATGTTCGACAGCCGATGACCAGTCGGGCTCAGCCCGAGCGCGGAGCCACTCGGTGAACCGGGCGTCTGGCCGATCGGCCGCGTACGTCCGAAAGGTATCCGGGACTGCTTCCGTGCGATCGGCGTCGCTCATACCGACCACTCCTCCTGGCGCCAGGCGGCGTCCCAGAACCGATACTCGTAGCGGGCCGACGTTTCGAACAAGTCACGGTACCGCTCGCGGTCCGGTTTCGTCGCCTCCGCAGCGACAGCATCCATCAAGTCTAAACACCACTCGGTGAGTTCCGTAAATTCCGCGCCCGCATAGGTGTCGATCCAGGCGGCGTAGCGCTCCTCGTCCGGACGACCCGTTGCGTTGAGTCGCTTTGCCGTCTCGTTGAATCCCCACATGCAGGGTAGCAACGCGGCGACCGTGTCACCGAACGTCCCAACAGAGGCCGTCCGGACGAGAAAGTCCGTGTACCCACGGGTCGTCGGAGACGGGGTCGTCGCTTCGAGTTCGGTCTCATTGATGTCGAACTCGGTAGCGTACTCCCGGTGAAGGTCCATCTCGGTGTTGATCGTCGCGTCGAGTAACTCCGCGAACCGACCCATCTGACCGAGTGACGGGGCGTTCGCGGCTCCCAGTGCGAAGACGCGTCCATACTCGATCAGATAGATGTAATCCTGGCGAACCCAATATTTGAATGGCGCTTCTTCGAGCGTCCCGTCTCCCAGTTGTGAGACCATCGGATGGTCGACGATTGCCTTCCAGTACTCGTCGGCGACTGGTTCAAGCTCGTCGGTGAAGCTCATGGTGACAGCTAGGACTCGATCGTCTTATAACCAACTAATACTACCGCATTATATAAAACCACAGAGCTGTGACAACCCGATCAAGTGAGACGGGTGCAAAGAGCGTATCAGGAACGGACCAAAACCAGCGAAACTCACCCGTCGACAGATCGAACACTCGGGTAATGTATTGTCCACGATGGCGGTCGAAAATACAACACCCATTGAAACGCCGCGAAAGGGATTCACAGGGGATGGGAAACCTGAGAAAGACTAATATATCGTAGCACGTTTCACAGAGTGGCAGTCAGTAACAGACAAATCACACGACGCCCTTGCCAGCCCACTCCCGGACCGATCGGCACTGATGGGAAGCATTCCCAGCCGTTGTTGATTGTCGATTCGGGTCGCTGCTTCCGGCGTGAGGCGGCGACTGTTCGCTGTCTAGGGCGCACGGAGTCCACCAATGAACCACCAGACGGACGTAGCAGTCATCGGCGGCGGCGTCAGCGGCACAGCTATCGCTCGTGAACTTTCCCGGTACGAACTGGATATTACGTTGCTTGAAGCAGCCCCAGACGTCTGTACTGGGACGAGCAAGGCGAACACGGCCCTTCTGCACGCTGGGTTCAACGCAGACCCGGATAAACAGAAGGGGCGGCTGAACGTCAGAGGTAACGAACTCTACCACGAACGGATCCAGCACGAACTCGATGTCCCAATCGAGTGGCGTGGCGCTCTCGTGGTCGCAACTGAGGAAGCCGAACGCCCGAAACTCGACTCGCTACTGCAACAGGGCCGCGAGAACGGCATCGAAGACCTCGAAATCGTCGAGGGCGATCGGCTCGACGAGTTGGAACCACACCTCACCGACGACGCGATCGCTGCCCTCTGGGCCCCAACAGCCGGAATCGTCAACCCCTTCGAACTCACGGTCGGGTTCGCCAACAACGCCGTCAGCAACGGCGCGACGGTCGAACTCGATGCCGAAGTGACGGACATCGAGGAGACTACCGACGGGTTCCACGTTGAGACAGAGCGGGGCGACATCGAGGCCAAGATTGTCGTCAACGCAGCCGGGTTGTACGCAGATGTCGTCTCCGAAATGGTCGGCGTTGATGACTTCGAGATCACGCCGCGTCGCGGCGAGTACTACCTCTACGACAAGGAGACGGACATCGACGTCCAGCGGACCGTCTTCCCCGTCCCCACCGAGGTTACCAAGGGAATCGTCGTGACACCGACCGACGAGGGTAACGTGATGATCGGCCCGAACGCCGAAGAGGTCGATAGTCCGACGAACAAGGCCACCACCCGCGAAGGCTTAGACGAGGTCCTTTCAGGGGCCCAAGAGACCATCCCTGAACTCTCGAAAGACGATGTCATTCGGGAGTTCGCGGGCCTTCGACCGGCCATCAAAGAGACTGGCGACTTCCGGATCCAGATCGAACGACGCGACCCGGGATTCATCAACGTCGCCGGGATCCAGTCGCCGGGCCTGGCCTCGGCACCGGCGGTCGCCGAGCACGTGGTCGATCTCGTCAGCGATCTCGAAGGCGGACTGACCGAGGATCCGCTGTTCGATCCACACTATTCACCACCGCCCAAGACCAGACACATGAGCCACGCGGAACGAGCCGCATTGATCGAAGAAGATTCAGCGTACGGCCAGATCATCTGTCGGTGTGAGATGATCACCGAGGGCGAAATCCGGGACGCCATCAACGAACCAGTCGGTGCCCGAACGATCAACGCTATCAAGCGACGAGTTCGCCCCGGGGCCGGTCGCTGTCAGGGTGGCTTTTGCCAACCGCGCGTCGTCGAAATCCTGGCCGAAGAGCGCGGCGTCGACGAAACCGAGATCAAACTCGAGGGTGACGGCTCGGAGGTCCTGATCGGTGACACCAAAGAACTGCTGCTGACCGAGAGCGGCGAGGAGGTGAGTGCCGATGACTGAAACCGAGGCCGATGCTATCGAATCGACCCAGTCAGCCGGGACAGCCGAGAGTGCGATCCGTCAAGAGGCCCACGATCTGGTGGTCGTCGGCGGCGGGCCGGCCGGACTTGCGGCGGCCCAGGAAGCCTACGATCACGGCGTCGAGGACATCGTCATTCTCGAACGGGACTTCGAACTCGGGGGCATCCTCCAGCAGTGCATCCACAACGGCTTTGGCCTGCACTACTTCGACGAGGAGTTGACGGGGCCTGAATACGCCCAGGAGTTCATCGAGAACGTCGCTGACCGCGGCGTAGACATCCGGCTGAACACGATGGTCCAGGAGGTAACCGACGAGAAGACGGTCTACGCCGTCAGCGAGGACGACGGGCTGACCGAGATCGACGCCGAAGCTGTCGTTCTGGCGATGGGCTGTCGAGAGCGAACGCGAGAGGCGTTGGACATTCCGGGGGATCGCCCGGCCGGCGTCTTCAGCGCCGGGACCGCCCAGCGCTACATCAACATGGAAGGGAAGATGCCCGGCGAGAAGGCAGTCATTCTCGGCTCGGGAGACATCGGCCTCATCATGGCGCGACGGATGTATCTCGAGGGTGCCGACGTCGAGGCAGTCCTGGAGATTTTGCCCTACACTGGCGGGCTGACCCGCAACGTCGTCCAGTGTCTGGAAGACTTCGACATCCCATTACGGACCCAACAGACCATCACCGAGATTTACGGCGACGAACGCGTCGAAGGCGTCACCGTTCAGGAAGTCGACGACGACTTCGAGCCGATCCCCGGCACCGAGTACGACATCGAGTGTGACACCGTCCTGCTGTCGGTCGGTTTGATCCCCGAAAACGAACTCTCCGAAGACGCTGGCGTGGACATGCATCCCGTAACGGGCGGCCCGGTCGTCGACGACGGCCGGGAGACCAGCGTCGATGACATCTACGCCTGTGGGAACGTCCTGCACGTCCATGACCTGGTCGACTGGGTGACCGAGGAGAGCATGATCGCCGGTCGGTCGGTCGCCAAACAGCTCAACGACGAGATCGAGGTCCGCGAGGAGCCAATCGAGATCGAATCCACCGGCTCGGTGAGCTACGTCGTCCCCGAACGGATCAGCAAGGTGGACGACGAACGGGAGGAGATCCCACTGTATCTGCGGGTCTACGCGCCGATGGACGAGGTCTTCGTCACGGTCGAGAGTGGTGACGAGCAGTTGGCCCAGGAATTCGAGCGTCGTGCCGAACCCGGCGAGATGATTACCGTCCATGTCGATGCCGACGCGCTTGCAGACCTCCCGGAGAATCGTCTCACGGTCGACGTTGTTCCGAAGGAGGAGATCTAGATGAGCACCGAAACCGTCGAACTCACCTGTATCGCCTGCCCGGTCGGCTGTGACGTGTCCCTGGAAGTCGAAGACGGCGAGATCCAGTCCATCGAAGGGAATACCTGCCCTCGAGGGGCGGAGTACGCCAAAGAGGAGTACCGCAACCCGACCCGGATCCTGCCGACGACCGCCCGCGTCAGTGGTGGCGTGCTCCCGCGAGTGCCGGTCAAATCGGCCGAGCCGATGCCAAAGCCCGAACTGGAGGCCGCCATGCGCGAGATCGCGGCTGTGGAGGTCCAGGCCCCGATCGAACTCGGCGACGTGATCGTCGAAAACGTGTGTGGCACTGGTGTCGACATCGTCGCGACTCGCGATCTCCCTGCAGCCGAGGACGGGCCGAAAGCCGCTGACTGAGTTGCCGCGCGGGTAGAACCCAGAGGGCGAACATCGTTTCCACACGGGACTGTCGCTGGTTCTACAGATAAGCAAGGCGAGTGCCTCGGGGCTTGACCCCGAGGGTGAAGCCGACACCTACTGACCAATCCACCGACCGCAGCACTTATGTCTATACATAGTCTATACAAAGAAGATGGATAGGTACGAAATCGAAGGCGAAGAAGTGCTTGGGAGAACTGCAAAACCCTCGGGCAACAGTGCCCACGTCATCGTTCCCAAGCGCTGGCGCGGGGCCGACGTGAAAGTCGTCCGAACCTCAGAGCCCACCGAACAGGACGAAGAATGACCGACTCACAGGCTCTCATCAAGACTCTGGACTTCCAACTCGACATTCAGAGTGACAATGAGAGTCTGTTGACAGACGCCACGCTCGAATCCCGATGGGCATACAACGAAACGATTCGTCTCGCCAAGCAGGGTGTGGACTGGGACGCCATTCCCGACCGCGTAGCCGACGACGCCGACCTCGTGAAGAACACGACACAACGCGTCGTTGCGAAAGCACTGGGTGCGATGGAAAACTACCACGAGTACGACGACTTCGGCCTGCCGAGTCACACCAAAGACGGCGCGTACCCGCTTCGAGCCAACTACGAAGAAGGCTACAACCTCGCGCTTCGAGACGACGGAACTGTGGCGTTCCGTATCAGCGCGAAACCCTACAAGCACGTTAAGGGCGTGCTGGAAGGTGACGACGCCCATCTTGACATTCTCCGAGCCGCGCTCGCTGGTGACGAGTGGAACATCGGAACGGCAGAAGCATTGTTCCACGATGGGACGCCCGAGTTGCACGTCAACGTCACGAATACCGAGCGCACTGTCCGTGACAAACACGATTCTCAGACAGTCATTGGCGTGGACGTGAACGAAGACAACGTGGCACTGTCGGCACTGTCAGCAGATGGCGTCGAGGATACGCTGGTTATCGACTTCCCTGAAATCAAGTTCGAGCGCCACCGCTACTTCACGATGCGAAAGCGGGTGCAGACCGCCGAGAAACCGAGTATACACGAGACGCTTAAAGGACGGGAAGAACGGTTCGTCCGTGACCGGCTCCACAAGGTGAGTCGGCACATCGTGGAGTGGAGCCAACAGTTCGAGACACCGTGCCTCGTCTTTGAAGACCTCAAAGAGATGCGCGACAGTATCGACTACGGCACGCGGGTCACCTTCTCCGCCCTAAAGGGCGGAGCTTGTCGGTAGACTCCCGTTCTGGCCGACCCTACTGGGTGGCAGGCGAGTAGCCGCCATTCACGTTCAGCGTCCCCGAGTTCAGGGCGAGGTGACGGGTCGCCCCTCCGTGTGGAGACTTTTGCCCCGCACGGAGTAGCCGAAAGCCGATGTTCTTCGCCGCGTTGTAGTCCGCGTTGACTTCGTACCCACACTTCTGGCAACAGAACTTCTCTTGCGACGGACGGTTCTCGTCCAGCGTCGTCCCGCACTTCGAACACCGCTTGGACGTGTACGCCGGGTCTACCTGCGTGGCGTCGATACCCTCCGTTTCGGCCTTGTACGCCGTGTAGTCGTACAGCCGGCGGAACGCCCACGCATGGAACTTCTTTGCGCCCGGCATCCGGTCGCGGATGTCCGTCAACTCCTCGAACGCTATCCGGTCGCACCCGTGCGAGACGGCTTCTTGGACGAGGGCTTTTGAGATACGGTGTAGGTAATCTTCGACCCACCGCGTCTCTCGGTCGCCCATCCGTTCGATGGTTCGATGGGCCGATTCCGTGCCCGTCCGTTGTAGGTCGCCACGGACCCGTTCGTACTCCCGGCGACGGTGGTTGAGGTATCCACCGCTCCAGAACATCCCGGTTGACGTGACGGCTATCTGTTCGATACCGAGGTCGACGCCGAGGACTGTACTGTTCTCGGCGTCGCCTTCGTCCGGTATCTCGGACTCCACGTCGGCCTTCGTTCCGATGTGGAGATAAAAGGTGTCCGTCGCGTCGCGGTACTGAAGCGTCGCACCCGTGACCTCGTAGTCGTCGTCGCGGAGGTACTTCGTGTGAGGATTATCTCCCTCTGGCGGCAGAACGTACTCGGCTTCGATACGCCCGTTCACCGTGGAGAGGGATACGTGGTCGTCGTGGAACGTCGCACTCCGTTTGTCGTATCGAACGGATGGCGTCGTGAAGTGCGGTTGTGAGGCTTTCTTGCCGTTCTGCCAGCGGGCGACGACGCCTTTGATGGCTTCGGCCGCCCGGTTGCGTGCGGATTGAACAAGATTCGCTTGCAGGCGTGTCTGTTTGCGCACGTCGGAGTACGTCCGGTCGTGGAGTTTCGTTTTCGAGGTGGGCTTGTAGTCGTCCTGCCATGCGTCGCGGACGACGTAGTTGCAGGCCCACAGGTACTCCTCGACGGTTTCGTGGAGGAGAGTTGCGTCGCTGTCGTCCATGTCGAGTTTGACGACGACCGTTCGACGCACTTCCGCCATACTTCATATGCAGGCCTTACATTTATATTGATTGTGTTTGGTGTGGGGAATCGGTCGGCCACCGAACGGCGGTTGTTTCTCACCGTGTCGCGTTCCTCCCCGCCGTAAACGGCGGGGTTTCCCGCTTGTAGAAAGATGAACCGACGTTTGCACCACCTCCCGTTCCGTGCCCTCCAATACTACACGTCGTACAAAGCCGCTTTCGAGGGCGTTCCAACAGCGTGGATTGACCCTGAATACACGAGTCAGCAGTGTCCGATGTGTGGGCACACGGAACGAGCGAACCGCCACAAAAAGCGGTTCAAATGCCGCGACTGTGGGCATCAAGACCACAGCGACCGGGGTGCGAGCATCAACATCGCCGTCAAAGGCATCGAGAAGCACCAAGACTGGAATGTGCCTGCTCTCAACAGCCTTCCCCAAGTACGGAAGGTGTCGACCGAGAGACGAAGTCTCTCGTGATCCCGAAAATCTTCGATTTTCGAACGATGACGGCAGGCATCGGGGGCCGTGGACGCCCCGACCGTGACCTCGGATACCGCGAGAGGGCATCATCCCAATAGTATCCGAGGCGTGTCCGACTAATCCACGGGAAGCCTCGAGGTCGTACGGAAATCCTTGATTTCCGTGATGACGAGACGCTCCGCGTCTCGAACCACTTGACCCCGAGGCGGTTCACTCGACGGCCTGGACCGTCACGTTCATCCTGACGAATCGATTACCGACAGCTATGCGCGTTCGAGACTGGCAGGACATCCTCGCGGAGGTAGTCGAGAACGATCGAGACCCCGACGGGTGGCGCGCCGTCGGCGGCGATCGTGCTGGCGGGATCGGCGAAGACATATACTTGGGCCATCCCTCCGTCGGGGTTTACCAACTCAAGACCTACGCGAAGAACCCCTACGAGGTGCAGGGGGTCGGCGCGGAGGTCGCCCGCAAACTCGACGACGAGATCGAACCGCTGTTCCCCGATGAGGGGTCCGGCCTGTTTGGGGTCCAGACGCCACCCGAAGACGAGAACGAGGCCGAGCAAACGGCCAGCGAGCTAGAACAAGTCGTCAAGGCCCACGCCGAAGCACCGACAACGTCTGATGCCTTCTTCGAGGACGTGATGGACGCTCTGGACAGTCCGGCCTACGGGCCGATGGAGTTCGACACATACGGTCGACCGGAGGCCATGGACGATCTCACAGATGCCTTCGAGGAGGCCGAGGAGTTGCTAGACGCGGAACTCGATGACTTGATCGACGACAGCGTCGAACGTGGGTTTTACTGAGCGCCTGAGGTGACCAGTTAGGGATCGACACGCCCGAGCCACTCCGCGGGGGTATCCAGTTCCTCGTCAGTGGGCAGATTGGACGGATCCTCCCAGACGGCGCTTGCGCCCTCGATCCCCCGGGCTGCCTCAACAGCCTCGAAGAAGGCCTTTCCACGCTCGTATTGGCGCCGTTTCATCCCCAGGCCAAGCACCCGGACCATCACCGCCGCGATCGGCCCCCGATTTTGACGCCGTCGGTCGAGTGCGTCCCGGAGATCGGCGTGTGGGCGGTCGAACGCCCGATCCATCAGCAGCTCCGCGTACCCCTCGACAGCGGTCATCGCGGCGTCGAGTTCCCGAAAGGCCTCCCGATCCAGCGTCCCGGTCGAGAGATCCTCGACGGCACCTTCGAGGCGGGACTCGAGGTACTCCGGCAGCCAGGGGGCGGCGCCGAACTCCGCTGCGTGAGTCACCTCGTGGAAGGCAATCCAGCGCCGGAAGCGCCCGATCGGTACATCGAGTGTCTTGGCCCCCTGGACGATGTTGGGGTGGACGAAGTACAGTTCGTGTGGGTCTTCGGCGAGCAAGACGGGATCGTACTGCCCGAGGACGTGTCGGCCGAGAAATCCGAGCGTGACGGCCATGGTGCCGGTGTTCAGCGTCCGTGCGACCCCTGGGATAGTATCTGCCTGGGCTTGGACTGGGGCCATGACGCGCTCGAAGGTCTCGACGTTCGCCTCGATCCAGTGGTGACGGTTGAGAATCTGGATCGATTCGGGCACGTCGAAGCGAGCGTCGGTGACGGCCCCGACCGCCTCGGTAGCGGCCCGAACGTCTGCCGCGTAGGCGTCCCGTTCGGCTTCGGCGAGCGAAAGATCACCGGGATCGGTCGCGGCCGTCGCCGCCTCGGCCGCTGACTCCCAGTCGATCGGTCCCGTCCCCGACGCGTCCGCAACCGTCCGAACGCTTTCGATGAGGTTCATACCCCCGGTATCCGGTCGGCGAAGAAAGGACTTCCCCTGGCCGGACCGGCGAGCGCCGACCGACGGAACGTGGGCGATTCTTGCAAGGACTCAACCGACGTCCAATCGTTACGTTCCGTCTCTCTGGCCGTCGTCGAGAAACTTGCGGGCGAGTGCGATCGCGACGACAAGGACCACCAACAGGGGGAGGAATTTGGCGGGGCAAGGACTGCCGGTCTCGTGATCGTCATCGTGCTCGCCGGTGTCACCCGTTTCGAGTCCGTCGAGTGCTGGAATCGACCCGTTTTCGAAGTGTAGTTCGAGAACCGTGAACTCGGTCATACAGACTGGTCGGAGGCCGACCCCAAAGAAGTTCCGCCGCCGAGCGGTGTTTTCTTGACCCGGCCGTTCGGAGCGATTGTATGCAGGACACACAGCGGGAGTTTCTCGACTCGCTTCTGGAGACCTCGAGCCCCTCAGGCTTTGAAACGCCGAGTCAACGCGTCTGGATCGAATACGTCTCAGGGTTCGCCGACGAGGTGCGGACAGACGAGTACGGCAACGCCGTGGCTGTCCACGAGGGCGGAGACGGGACAGCGATCGCGATCGCAGGACACGGCGACGAGATCGGGTTCATGATCCGTGACATTACCGAGGATGGCTATCTCAGGCTGTCCCGAATCGGTGGTTCCGACCGGACCGTCACCCGCGGGCAACACGTCACTGTCCACACGGACGACGGCCCCGTTGCCGGCGTCGTCGGCCAGACCGCGATCCACCTGCGCGATCGTGAGGACGAGCGCCTCGAAGACGTGGCCGAGCAGTTTGTCGACATCGGCGTCGACGACGGCGACGCCGCTCGTGACCTCGTCGAGATCGGCGACCCGGTGACGTTCGCATCAGGACTGGAATCGCTTGCAGAGACGCGACTGGCAGCCCGGGGGATGGACAACCGCGTGGGGATCTGGACGGCCGCGGAGGCGCTCCGGCGGGCGAAGGCGGCCGACGCCGACGCGACGATATACGCCGTCAGCACCGTCCAGGAAGAACTCGGGACGCAAGGCGCGAAGATGGTGGGGTTCGATCTGGATCCGGACGCGATCATCGCCGTGGACGTCACCCACGCGACGGATACCCCCGGTGTACCTGGGAAGCGATCGAACGGGATCGAGCTCGGCGGCGGCCCGGTCGTCGCCCGCGGGAGCGCAAACCATCCCCGCCTCGTGGAGGCACTCCGATCCGTGGGCGACGATGAGGGGATCCCTCCCCAGTTGGAGGCGACCGGCAGCTCAACCGGCACCGATGCCGACGCGTTCTACACCCAGCGGGGCGGCGTCCCAACGGTGAATCTGGGCCTTCCCAACCGGTATATGCACACGCCCGTCGAGGTTATCGACACCGACGATCTGGACCGGGCCGCTGACCTGCTCGGTGCTTTCGCCGCCTCCGCCGGCGAGCATGCGCCGTTTGCTGTCAGTCCCGAGAAAGGCGTAAATGATCAATAAAACGGTACGTTTATGACCCCGTCGCACAGTTCCCTCCGTATGAGCGAGAGCGAGAAACCGCTTGACGTACTGGAGGCGTCGCTGGGAACCGAAGTAATCGTCGCCCTCAAAGACGGGACCGAGCGCGTCGGCGAACTCTCCGGCTACGACCAGCACATGAATCTGGTGCTGGAAGACGCCCAAGACACAACGATTATACGCGGCGACAACGTCGTCTCGATACGTCCATGACCGGAAAAGGTACGCCGAGTCAAGGGAAGAAGAACAAGACGACACACGTCAAGTGTCGGCGCTGTGGCGAGAAGTCCTATCACGCCTCGAAGGGCGTCTGCTCGTCGTGTGGCTTCGGCAAGTCGGCCAAGCGACGCGACTACGAGTGGCAGGACAAAGCCGGCGAATAGGCCTATGGAAGAGAAGTGCGGCGTCGTCGGCGTCTCACTCGCCGACCGCGAGGCCGCTCGACCGCTTTACTACTCGCTGTATGCCCTCCAGCATCGCGGCCAGGAATCGGCCGGGATCGTCACACACGACGGCTTCCAGCAGCACAGCCACGTGGAGATGGGGCTGGTCGGGGACGCCTTCGACGCCGACGATTTGGCGGGACTCGCGGGTCCTGTCGGAATCGGCCACGTCCGATACCCGACTGCCGGGAGTGTCGACAAGGACTGCGCACAGCCCTTTACAGTATCGTTCAAGAGTGGTTCGCTCGGTTTGAGTCACAACGGCAATCTGGTTAATGCCGACGCCGTCCGGGAGGAACTCGCCGAGCTGGGTCACGCATTCACCTCGGACGGCGACACAGAGGTTATTGCCCACGACCTGGCGCGAAATCTCCTGGAATCCGATCTCGTCCGGGCGGTCAAGCGCACCATGGAGCGGATTCACGGCTCTTACTCGCTGACGATCACGCACGACGATACCGTTCTGGGCGTCCGAGATCCACAGGGCAATCGGCCGCTGTGTATCGGCGAACTCGAGGACGGATACATTCTCGCTTCCGAATCCGTCGCGATCGACACGCTCGGAGGTGAATTGATCCGTGACGTCCGACCGGGCGAGCTGGTCGTCCTCCATCCGGACGGCGAGGGCTACGACACGTACCAGCTCGTCGAGACCGACCGGACGGCGAACTGTTTCTTCGAGTACGTCTACTTCGCCCGCCCGGACTCGATCATCGACGGCCAGCTCGTTTACGACGCGCGGCGGGACCTCGGACGGAAGCTCTACGAGGAATCGGGTATCGACACCGACGTCGTGCTTCCGGTTCCCGACTCGGGGCGGGCGTTCGCTTCGGGATATGCGACGGCCGCCGAAGATGTCGAGTTCGCAGAAGGGCTGATGAAGAACCGCTACGTCGGACGAACCTTCATCATGCCGACCCAGGACGAGCGCGAGCGGGCCGTTCGGCTGAAGCTCAATCCGATCAAGAACACGATCGAGGGCAAAAGCGTCACGCTCATCGACGATTCGATCGTCCGCGGGACGACCTCGACGCAGTTGATTGAACTATTGCGAGACGCCGGAGCCGAAGAGATCCACATGCGGATCGGCGCGCCGCCGATCGTCGCGCCGTGTTACATGGGGATCGACATGGCCTCCCGTGAGGAACTCATCGCGGGCGATCGGTCCGTCGAGGAAATCCGCGAAGAGATCGGTGCCGACAGTCTCTCGTACCTCTCGATCGACGCCATCGCCGAGACACTGGAGACTGATCGTTCGGATCTCTGTCTCGGGTGTGTCACCGGCGAGTATCCCTACGACATCGACGGCGAAACCGCCGACCGGGAAATCGACTCACAGGCGATCGGCGTCCCCGAAGTCGCCGACGACTGACCGCTGGCCTCTCTTCGGAGGGGAAAGAACTTCTCTTTTGTCAGGCCGGGAAGACAACGTACAGCGCGAGATAGACGACGATGCCGAGCGCAAAGGAGGTGGCCCACAGTGGTGCGGCGATCCGCCCGACGCGGGGATGGTTGGTCTCCGAGAGTTCGGCCGCATCGTACCCGTAGGCCAGCAAGAGGACGTAATAGAGCAAGGGGAGACAGAGGATCGCCAGCGAGACGTGGATCGCGAGCAAGAGGTAATACAACGGCGCGATCGCCGCCGGTCCCCTGAAGGTCGTCGATCCCTCGATGGCGATCCGGTAGAGGTAGCTACATAGAAAGCCCACGAAGAGGAGGAATGCAGTCCCCATCCAGCGCTGGTGTGCACGCACGTCACCGCGACGGATCGCTACCAGTCCGGTCCCAATCGCGACCAGCGCGAGGGTGCTGAGCAGTGCATTGAGGTGTGGGAGCGCCTCGATCACGGCGTCCGAGGTGCGGGGGAGCATACCCGAAGGAACGAGCCCACCAACGACGCCAAAAACCAGTGCGAGCGAGACCGCCGAGAGCACCGCAGTCAGGAGTGGGACATGTCTACGGACCGTCGATCGCATGGATACACCTATCCGGCCGGAGACAAGGGCGTTACGGCTGGAGACTGCGGTTCGTTCACACTGACGAACAGTATCCGGTCAGATCGCGAGAGGCGGCCGGTTCGAAACCGACACGCCAATGAATACTGTTCGTCTGAATCGGCCGATGCGTGCGTTGTGAGTGATCAGTACGCAGAAATCGTCGTCCCCCGCACGGTTCGAATCAACGCCAGCCGGTACGATCGACGTGGTAGTCCGACTGGATCCAGGCGTCGGAGTTCGCCCGATCGTAGATGATGTAAAACTGTTCGCTGGTATGTTCCGCGTCGATACGCGGGCCATCCGATTCCGGTGTGCCACCCGATGAATCCATTGTTGTAGTTTCCCCTCTCGTGTAATCGTCGTTCACGCCGCCAGTCGCGACGAGCGCTACAACAGACTGATCCACACACGGGAGCAAAAAACTATCGTCTTGTTCGTGAAATATACTGTATTGTTCAAAAATTAAAATACGAAAATAGTACACCACTATCCTGCTCAATCACTCAGATCCGACGAGGTCGGCGTAGATTGCGGATATCGATTCGGCTTGGCCATCCAGATCGGCCCTGGTGCGGTCGAAGACGATCTGGCCCCCGTCCATGACAGTCAATCGATCGAGGTCGGACCCGAAGCCCTCGATGCGGTGAGTCGAAACGAGTACCGCGTTGCCTGCCTCGGCATATTGTGAGAGGAACTCCAGAAGTCTGTTCTCAGTAACGTCATCTAAGTCCGATAGGGGCTCGTCGAGCAAGAGGAACCGCGGTCGCTTGAGCAGCGCCAGCGCGAGGTCGAGTTTCTTTCTGTACCCGCCCGAGAGGGCCCCAGCCCGGCGGTGATCGACCCGCTCCAGACCAAGCACGGTGACGAGACGCTCGCGCCACTCCCCATTCGACGCGTCCATCAGTCGCCCGAACACCTTGAGGTTCTCCGCGACGGTCAAGTCGGGATAGTACACCGGTCGCTGGAATCCGACGCCGACGGTCGCCTCGGGTCGACGGACGCGCCCGTCCGTCGGGGTCGTCAGTCCCAGCAACGTCCGGAACAGCGTGGTCTTGCCCGACCCGTTTGGCCCAACCAGACAGTGGAGATCGCCTGGACGGATCGCCAAGGAGACACCGCTCAGAGCCGTGATCGGACCGTACTCGCGACGAAGGTCCTCGACCGCCAGGGCCGGTTGTTCACCGTCGATACGCGAGTTCATATGGCCCTCCGTGCGCCGAAGCGCTCGCCGGTCATGTGCTCCTCCGTCTGTACGAGACGATCGTCAGTTCCAGGCCAACCCCGGCCAGTACGACCAGCGCCAGGAGGCCAGCGATCCACTCGGCAAAGAGATCGAGGGGGACGTCTTTGAGCATCGCACTGCGGAGGACGATCATGCCGTAGTGGACGGGGAGCAACCGGGCAATCGCCCGCCGGATCGACGAAAAGAAGCCGACCGGATAGATCAGTCCCCCGAAGGCGAACAATCCGAACAGCAGGATGACGTTGACGAACCGGCCACTCGTCGAGAACCGAGTCAGGAACATGATCGCCATCGCCACGGTCGCCATGAGGAGAAACGACAGCAGCAACGCTGCGAGAGCTCCCGGAGCCAGCACGTCGATGTCGTACCCGAAGTGGCCGATCGCCAGCCAGAAGACGGCAACGGGGACCCCCATCAGGGCAGTGAAGAACGCAAGCTTCGCGATCGCCAGCGCCTCCAAAGAGGACTCGGTTCGGATCCGATCGAGTGCGGCCCGTTCGCTCGCGAGGTTGTAGGGGACGAACGTGAACGCAAACAGTGCCACGACCCCGAACAACAGCAGCGGAATCAGGTACTCCGGAAGCGTGTGAGTGGGTTCGACCACCGTTCTGGAGACCCGGACATCTATCGGGAGGGAATCGGACAGGCGTGCATTGAGGTTGTTGGTGATTACCTTCGACGTCTCCCGGAACGGGACCAAGCTTCCGTCGACGTGCAGTGTGAACTCCAGAGGTTCGGCCGACTGTGTGCCGACGTTCGGCGGCACTTCGAGGACGGCATAGACCTGCTCCCGGCGGAGATCGTCAAGCGCCGCCTGTTTTGACCCGTATCTGACGGGATCGGAGAAGAACGTGACGGCTCCCTCCGTGATCGTCAGGTCGTCGGTAGTAACGTTCTCCCCGGCACCGACGACCCCGATCGGCATGTCGGTAGGAATCACTGTTTGAAAGCCCACGCTGGCACCGGCGAACACCGCCGGGACTGCCACCAGCAACACGATGAGGGCAAGGACGTTACGCTTACTCCAGATGAGTTCTTTGACGAGGAGCGGACGGATGCGCATAGAGAGAGCGGGGATATTGTCGTTAGAGCGTCAGGCAGCCATGCCCGATCCGGACAGCTGTTCGATGACGGTCACGAGTTCCTCGGCCGCGTATTCGAACGAAATCGTGACCTGTTGCCCGTCCTGGCTAACCGCCACGGCGTCGATCAGATCGGCCGTCGGGCTGTCTTGGGACCCGACCGCCGCGAACGAGACCAGTCCATCGATCGACTCCTTGACGGAGTCGGCACTGCTCTGGTCGGTCCCAGTCAGGTGGAGTTTCATCCCAACGTTGTCACCGCTGGTGTAATAGACACCTGAGGCAGCCCGGACGTTCTGGGTCATCTGCCCGCCCTGGGGAACCGGTCCGGCTTGCTCGCCGATGTTCTCGGGAAGGGTCGCTGCGAACTTGACGTAGCCGTCCCGCAGGTCGGTGAACGAATTCCGGATATCACCACTCAATGCGTTCGTGTCTCCGTTCTCGACATCGATGGCGTCGGTGACGGCTGCTTGGGACCCCATAGCGAAGGTACCGTCGCCGAGCGGTGCCAGCCAGCTATCGGTCCCGAATTCGGAGGACTGGACGTATACCGTCGTCCCGGCATAGGTCTGCTCGTCGACACTCCCGCTGGTGTCCTCGATGGAGTTCACCATCTCGTCTGTCGACCACTCGGACTCGACGATGACCCCGGCGTACTCGGCCGTCGCGGCCGAACCCTCGGGGTAAGTGGCGAACATCGTCGCGGAACCGAATGCGTCGACATCGAGGTTAGTCTCACTATTTATTTCCGATAGTAACGCGTCGTAACTCGGCACGCCAGAATACCCGAGATCCTGGCTACTGGCCTCGAGAACACCATCCATCATCGTTTGAGTCGTCTGGTCGTCGATGATTCCCCCATCGGCGTACAGTACGATATCGACGTCTTCCGGAACGGCACCAAGCGAGGCTGATCCGCTGTCACCGCCGACCAGCGGGAGATCTCCCCCCGTTGCGACGAACGCGCCCGCGGCTGCCACACCGCCAATGACGACCACGACGGCCAGGATCGTCAGTGGCGTCCATCGGGCACCGCCGGGAAGCCACGAGCCGCCGCCACCCCCCGACGGGTCACCTGGCTGTCCAGGTTGCTCCTGGATCGACGGGCCACCTGTCGATGGCTCGCCGGAACCGACTGATCGATCGATTTCCTCACCCGATTCAGACCCGTTTCTGTGGGCCCCGCCGTCACTGCGCCCACCGTCTATGGTAGTATCGTTATCTTCGGCCATGTGTATCACTCCGCACCGACGACGTCACCGCCAGTCGGCACTGAGACGTTGTTTGATGCCTCGCCCATCTCCCATTAATACCTTTCGTGGTCAGGATCAACACCAGAACGATAGCCGGTGGGGACAGTTCTTTTGCCCGGGAGTACACACTTCCGGGTATGGACTGGCCGCACGATCCCGACGGCGAACACGGAAGCGAAGGGAGGCGAAAGTACGGACAGGCGATCATCGCCAAGAAAGTCGACGACGAAGACTTCCCCGTCTCGGCCGAGACGTTCGTCGAGGAGTACGGCGATCATCCGGTTCGTATCGACCACGAGCGCATCGTCAGCGTGGCAGAGATCTTCGAACACGTAAACCGCTCGGACTTCGAGGACTTCCCGACCTTTCACACGGCCGTTGGCGAGGCGATGCGTGAGGCCGGCCTCTGGCCTCTCGAACTCGAACACGCCTGAGACGCACACAGCGCCACTATCGGTGGTTTCTCCGGCGCTACGACGACCCACGATTTTGGACATAACAGCCCTTAAGCGTGGCGGAGGTATCTTTTAGAGTAGACGCGACGTACGAGTATATATGAGTGTTAGTAACACGATCAGGGAGGTGATGACCAGGGACTACGTGGGCGTCAGCGAGTCCGACGACCTCCTGGAAGCGGGTCGATTGCTTCGCGAGGAGGGGGTCGACGGCGCTGTCGTCCTGCGTGGGAACAAACCGGTCGGTATGCTCGAGGTTGACGCCGTCCTCGATGCGATCCTCAAGGACGGAACGGCCGGGACGGTGAGCGACGTAATGGCTGATTCCATCGAGCGAGTAGACGCGGGGGAACCGATCGAGGTCGCAGCCGACCGCCTGGTCGGCATCGAGGGGTCCCTGCTGGTAGTCACCGACGAGGGCGGAGACACTGTCGGCGTCGTGACGGCCTCGGACCTTGTCCGTGCGATGGCGCTGGGTCGCGAACCCGAACAGGACACTACCGGAAACCTCGAACCGAACCGGACCGAGGGCACAGCTAGCGCCGGCGATAGTTACTCTAATCAAGGGATCTGCGAGCGCTGTGGTGCCTTGACGAGCGAACTCGTCTCTTTCAACGGACAGCTGCTGTGTAGCGACTGCCGTGACATTTGATCCCCGCGAACGCGATACCCTTAGGTCGTTGCTCCCGTAGGTCCGCCGTGCGCATCGAAACACCATCGATGAGTTCCGCCGACGCCCTCACCGATATGTGGATCGACCTCGCCGAGGGCCAATGGCAACATGGCTCGCACCTCGCGACGGAGGAAAACCGAGGTCCCCTTCGCTCGACGATCGCCCGACACATCGTCAGCGGCCGCGTCCGTGTCGCCCGGGGAGACGGCCGATTGCTGGGGTTCGTCATGTTCAGTGTTGAATCCGGCACGCTCGAACGGACCGTAACTCGTGGCCTGATCGAAAACCTCTACGTGATCCCGGAGCGACGCCGCCATGGGATCGGGACGGCGTTACTCGAAGCGGCCGAGAAGGCACTGGCCGAGTCAGGTGTCGATACCGTCACGCTGGAGGTGCTTGCCGACAACGACTCCGCACGGTCGTTCTATGACACCCACGGGTACGACCCCCACCGACTCACCGTCGAGAAAGCGATCGAAAGCGATACGCACTAAAGGGTGACGACTAACCATCGAATGCGCCAGGGGAGCTTGGGCGGTGCAAGCACTCGACTTGTAATCGAGAATTCGTGGGTTCAAATCCCACCCCTGGCTTAGAACGATACGTTCAGTGCCAGAAAACCAACTTTCCCGGTTTCCTGGTTCGATGTGTTGACTTCGGCAAGGCCAGACGCCGTCCCGATTTTGTTCGGCAGCATCGATGTCAACGAGGTCTCCGATCCACTCGTGAGCGTCCGCAGCGAGATCGCGACCGAAATGCCACGAGACCGCTCTACCGGCGGATTCTCCGAATCGAAACGCCCAATCGGCTGGCGCTGATCCTCGGTGGTACCCATGGACGTGCTGCCCTGGTTGCTCGATTGGCCCCCGAGCCGCGGCACTGTTGCCGTCTTCGTCCTGCTTTCGGCGTTCAGCGTCGG
Source organism: Halorhabdus rudnickae (assembly GCF_900880625.1). Taxonomy (NCBI): domain Archaea; kingdom Methanobacteriati; phylum Methanobacteriota; class Halobacteria; order Halobacteriales; family Haloarculaceae; genus Halorhabdus; species Halorhabdus rudnickae. The sequence continues at coordinate 200,173 of NZ_CAAHFB010000001.1, read as the reverse complement.
GACGCTGGTGGTCCTCGGCGGCGTGACCGACGAGATAACTTACGACAATGCGTCGATCGAATCGACCGATTTCACGGTCAAGTTGAACGACGAAATCACGATGCCGGACGTGGGGTCCGACTCGATGGGAACGTGTCTCGCCAGCGGGACACCGGGCGACAGGATCACGGTCCGAGGGAACGTCAGTGTCCAGATTCCGACCAGAAACGATCGAAATGCCGCCGAAATTCGACGGGTGGAACTCGCAGTGAGTCTCGCCCACACGGACGAACGCACCACTCAGACACTTTCGCGGACTGGTGATGTAACGACAGACGTCTTCTGGGTGTTCGAGGACGACGAAACGCTATCGGTGAACGATACGGCGACCGTCCAGATCACGTTACTGACAGCGGACTCGATGCTGGCCGATCGGACCGCAGCCGTGTCCGTCCAGAACGCCACGCGATCGTACGATTGCTAGATCACGCATCGAAAGTTCGTCGGACGGTCGATCGCCCCGACATCTCAATCCGACGGGCCCGGGTGGAGACAGAGAAACCACGCTTCAACTGCAAAGGACGGACTGGAACGTCGATTTCGCATTCGTTCGTACGCTTGCGACGATCCGCCCTGTGTCGGCGAGGGAATGTCCGCCCTGGACCCCGCGTGGTGGTCATGAAAGACAGTCGAACAAACACCGATTTGATCTACCACTTGCCTTTTTTCCTCCCGGAGTGATCCTCGGCACGAATGGACCGCCGACGTTTCCTCACCGGACTCTGTAGCGCGGGGGCGATCGTTATGCCGGGGTGTGCGACCGTCTCGGGCGAGCGGACTCTCTCCGAACCGACGGTGAGGAAGGATTCAGCCGGCAGACAGACGCTCGTGTTCAAACAGGGCGGCGACGAACTCGGGCACTTCGGGGTAGACGGGCGGGTCGATTCCGGCGTGATCGACCTTTCGAGTGAGATCTGGCACCGCGAGGGGACGCGGGTTACCGCGATCGAACTCAGACTCTGGATGCCAGAGATGGAACAGTCACCCGCCGAGGTCGCCGTGGTCTCGCCGGTCGAAGGCGACAGCTCACCGCCGCCGGCGGTGGCGCTTTACACACCCGATCGGAAACCAGGAACGACCATCGCGATCACCGATCTGGACGACCTCGCCGACGAGACGATCAGTACACTGGAGCTGAACGTCGAACCTGGTTCGGAAACGGCCACGGCGCTCGCAATCCACGCGACGATCGAGCTGACGGAGAACAAACTGCTCGGCCGTGAATATACCGCAGACGGCGAGTTACGCCTGGAGTATCCAATACTCGCCGACGGGAAAAACGGCGGACACAACCGTGGCAAATCATCGTAACGAGGGGAGGATACGGATCGATGCCTGACAGACGGCAGTTCCTCGCGACGGTCGGATCCACGTTCGGTGTCGCTTCCGTCTCGGGCTGTCTCGAGATCCTTTCGATCGACAGCACCGCTCAGTCGTATCCTGGTGGAACGATCCTCGTCGAAAACGCCGCCGAACGGTCACTCGCTGTCTCTGTCACGGTCGCCGAAGACGAGTACGATGCGTCGCTCGAAACGACAGTTTCGGGTGGCGAAACACACGTCCGGCGCGGGTTTGTGGCCGCCGACGCGGGCGCGGTCGTTACGCTCACGGCACGCCTCGGCGATCGAGGCGACCCAACGACGTTCGATTTTCTCCCTGCCGGCGGGGAGAAAAACGCCCGACCGGAGGTCGCCCGGCTGACGATCCACAACGCCGTCGAAGCGAGTGCCGACTGGACCGCAATGCGTGGGACACGATAGAAGACGGTGCGCCGACCAGCCCAGTCACGCAATCGAACCGACTGCCAGGAGAGAGAACACGGACTACAAGACTACAATGCTACGGTCCGCAAGTGAGTATATGGACTGTGGGCTCTGATGCAGCGTTGTCTCGCGCGTCCGCACAAAGACGACTTACCAGACACCGGCGGCCGATCGCCTAGTGCTCCGATGAGTCGTCACCGACGAGCATCTGGAGAGCCGTATGGATGTGATACTCGGCGTTTTCGTCGTCTGCCGCGTCCAGTGCATGCCGGAGATGGTCTTCGACGGAGACTGCTGCTCTTTTTCCGGCGGGAGTATGCGCCTGGGGACTCTCATTGGCGTCCATACTCGCCCTAGTATGTCCTGGCGGATAGTTTTTGCTTCGATATACTTCGTGGTTTAAGACGGCACGCACACAGTCACAGGGAATGTATACCGGGCGACTATGGGAAGTCGACCTGGTCCAGGCGATCCGATCATCCAGTGGGAGAATTCTCAAGGCGGGGTGGACCCAAGGCGCGGACATGGTCGCAGCCCAGCGGGCTGTCGAGGTCAGAGTCGAAGGGGCCCACAAGCGGGATGCTGGTCGTGGGATCGCCAGGGTACCCGAGAGCATCCGGGACCGTCTGGGGATTCTCAGCGGCGATCCGATCGTCATCGAGGGTGAGCGCGAGACAGTCGCGAAAGTCTGGCCCGAGGACGGCACAGGCGAGTACGTTCGGATCGACGCCGACACGCGAACGAACGCGGACGTGACGGTCGGTACGACGGTGATGCTCAAGCCCGCCAACCTGACCGACGCGGAACGAGTTTTGCTGTGTCCCATCGACGGTGAGGTCGAGGGTGACGTAGAATCGACGATCGAGAGTCGCCTCCGTGGAACCCCGCTCCGTGCGGGTGATCGGGTCACTGTTCCGGAGATCGCTACCTTTTCGGTGGGGGAAACCGACCCGTCGGGGACTGTCCGGGTGAACGACGACACCGAGATCCGGGTCGGGTTACCGATCGATGAAGCCGATACACTCGAGGAGGGCCAAGACGGAGACGGATCGACTGGGCCGGGCGCAGTCACCTACGAAGACATCGGTGGCCTCGACGAGGAACTCGACCGCGTCCGGGAGATGATCGAACTCCCGCTCTCGGATCCGGATGTCTTCGACCGACTCGGGATCACCCCCCCGAAAGGCGTGTTGCTGTACGGGCCGCCAGGGACCGGCAAGACCCTGATCGCGAAGGCGGTCGCCAACGAGGTCGACGCCTACTTCGAGTCGATCTCGGGGCCGGAGATCGTCTCGAAATACAAAGGCGAGAGCGAACAACAGCTTCGGGCGGCTTTCGAACGCGCCGAGGAGTCGGCGCCGTCGATCCTCTTCATCGACGAGATCGATTCGATCGCCGGCGCGCGAGACGACGACGCCGACATGGAGAACCGCGTCGTCGCCCAGTTGCTGACGTTAATGGACGGCTTAGCCGAGCGTGGCCAGGTTGCAGTCATCGGTGCGACCAACCGTGTCGATTCGGTCGACCCCGCGTTGCGTCGCGGTGGCCGCTTCGACCGGGAGATCGAGATCGGCGTACCCGACCGGGACGGGCGCCGAGAGATTCTGGAGGTCCACACCCGCGGGATGCCCCTGAGCGAGGGCGTCGACCTCGACCGACTGGCCGGGCAGATGCACGGCTTCGTCGGAGCCGATATTGCCACCGCCGCCACTGAATCCGCGATGGCCGCGCTCCGACGCGAACGGGATCGTCCAACAGTCACCCGCGAAGACTTCAAACGAGCGCTTTCCGGCGTCGAACCCTCTGCGATGCGTGCCTACGTCGCCGAGTCGCCCGAAGTCGACTTCGAAGACGTCGGCGGGCTGGGGGATACCAAGGATACGCTCCGGGAGACCGTCGAGTGGCCACTCGAATACGGACCGCTGTTCGAGGCGACGGAGACCGAACCACTCACCGGCGTCTTGCTCCATGGGCCGCCGGGAACGGGCAAGACGTTGCTGGCCCGCGCACTGGCCGGTGAGAGCGGCGTTAACTTCATCCGAGTGGCCGGTCCGGAACTGCTAGACCGGTACGTCGGCGAAAGTGAGAAAGCTGTCCGCGAGCTGTTCGAGCGAGCGCGCCAGACGGCCCCGACGATCGTCTTCCTCGACGAAATCGACGCGATCGCCGCCCGCCGTGGCGACAGCCAGGAGGTGACCGAACGGGTCGTTTCCCAGTTGCTGACTGAACTCGACGGCGCGGCGGCCGACCCGAACCTGGTCGTCCTGGCGGCGACCAACCGCCGGGATGCGATCGATCCCGCACTCTTGCGCCCGGGTCGGCTCGAATCTCACGTGAAAGTCCCCCCGCCGAATCAAGCCGGCAGACGAGCCATCCTCGCAATCCACACTGATGGGAAGCCGCTCGGCGAGAACGTCGATCTCGACGCGATCGCTGCCGAAACGGAAGGATTCTCCGGGGCTGACATGGACGCGCTCGTCCGTGATGCCTCGTTGCGGGCCATCCGCGAGATCGCCACTGCAAACGATCCGGAGGCCGCAAACGAGCATGCCGGGGATGTGACGATTACTCGCGAGCACTTCGAGGCCGCACTCGAGGGGATCGAGCCGTCGCTCCGATAAGTGCAGTCTCTGGACGTCCGAGGAGACGTCCGCGTGAACGAAAGCCGGGCGGGACCGAATGGCCGGGCGAGGAGTTGGGCAGGTCGTCCGGGCGACCTACCCATGGACGTGGACGAGGGACGGGCGTTGTTTGCCGGCTCCGACGAGAAAAGCGTCGTGCCGGCGAAAAACCGTTCGGCCGTCAGCGTAATAAATGCCAGGTGTGACACCGATGACCGAACCACAGGATCGCCAGACGGCTATCGATCGCGGCGCTCTCTCACCCGAGTGTTCGGGCGATCACTCGTCTCTGTCACACTGACCCGTCACTCGTCTCAAGCACTGCGGTCCGTCACTCGTTTCCGTCACCCCAGTCTGTCACTCGTCTCGATCACGAACGGCTGGGAAAGAGCCTCGAACGTCGGCGACAGTCTCCGGATCGACCTCGGCCGTGAGGACCGACGTCTTCGCCAGTCTCTCGCTTGCGGGTGGATCGGCTCCACGACAGTCGGCCGTCGCGGCGAGATCCTCGACGAGGCTGCCGGCAAGCACAGCGACGTCGTGCTCGATAGCCATCTCCGGGATGGCTTCGAGCGTCGGCCCTCTGAGACTCTCTGGGCTGGGCTCGCCGGTCTCGAACGCGAAGTATCCGACCGTGAATGATTCGGGAAGTGCGACCAGATCAGCGCCCGCCTCCGCGGCCGTCCGGATCCCATTGCGTGCACGGTCACGATTCGTCCTGACGGCAGCTGATTCGATTTGCAGTTGGGCGGGTGGGAGTTTCAGCCTCGACCATCGAGGAACTCCCGGAGGCCGGCCTCGAGGTTGTCGAACTCGTCCTCGAGGTTCTTCTTGAAGAAGCGCTCGATCCCGGGGATGCGGCCTTCGACGGTGAAGCGATTGGTGAGCCGGGTGCCGGTCTCGGTCTCTGCTAGATCCTGCTCGCCGACCACGCGCATCGCCCGCGATCGCCCGACGAACTTGACGTGTTCGGGTGATCGGACCTCGACGTCCTCGGTTTCGACGGCGATGGTCCGATCGAGGATCGGGATAGGTAACGAGAGGTGCCAGGTTGCACTGCCGTCCCCGTCGATCGAGAAGTCCTCGACGACGCTGATATGTCTCGCCCGCTGTTCGGGATCGGAGATGAACGTCCAGACGTCCTCCGGCGGGGCCGAGACATCGATCACCCGCTCCAGACGGATGGCCATACCGTGATACAGCGCCGCAACGGCAAAAAAGGCGCCGCTAGGTTCGGGTGACCCGCCACGTTGTCGAACGTGTCCGACCCCACTTCTCGATGTCGACCTCGTCGGCCTTCTCGGCGAGACGGGGGAGTCTGACGCCGACCTGCTTGGCCGAGAGCCCGATGCTCTCGGCGATCCCCTTCGCCCGGAAGTACCCTTCTTCGCCCGTCACGCGCTCGTGAAGGTACTCAAGGATAGCCCGTTCTTCCTCGCTGAACTCCGCCATGCCTGCCCGTTGGGTGCCGAGCGATAAAAACCGTTGGTTCAATCGAAAACGTGCCGGACAGCGATCGAGAGTGACCCGGCGACGATGGCAACCGCGAAGCCGGTCGCGGCGATCAGTTGATCCTCGGCACCCAGCAACATCCCGAGCGCACCCAGCAGTGCGACGACGACGAAGAGGATCGATAGCCCGAACCCTTTTTCGGCTGTACTCGCCGTGGCCATGATCGAGTGGTCGCGCGCCGTCGGCTTGTAAGTTTGCCCCGCGGCCATTGTGTTCCTCGTCCGGTCGGCCGTTCGATCCTGTCCGCGGAACTCCGACCGTCAGGAGGCCAAAGGTCTAACCGCTCGGCGGGCCTCGCGGAGCATATGCGCTGTATCGCCCACCGTGGCTTCGCCGGGTTGTATCCCGAAAACACGCTCGTAGCAGTCCGTCAGGCGGCCCCGACGGCGGACCTGATCGAGGTCGACGTCCGCCGGTGTGGCTCGGGAGAACTCGTCGTCCACCACGACGAGACCGTCGAACGCCTGACCGACGCGACGGGCCGTGTTGACGACCTGACCGCCACGGAACTAGCGGATCTCGACGTCGCTGGTTCGGGAGAAGGCATCCCGACGCTTTCATCGGTGCTGGAGGCAGTCCCTGCAGACGTCGGTCTCGACCTCGAATTGAAAGAGGCCGGGCTGATAAGAGACGTCCGTAAACTCATCAAGGGCGTCGACAACGAGGTCTGGCTGTCGTCTTTCGACGTGGACGTGATCGCGACGGCGAGCGAAGAGACTGACCTGCCGACGGTACTGATCGTTGACGATTCGGCGGAGGCCGGGATCGAACGCGCAGCGGGGCTTTCCTGTGCCGGGCTAGCTCCCCACTGGCGGCTCGTCGACTTCGCGCTGCTTGAGCGCGCCCATCGGTCTGACCTCGCGGTCTATCCCTGGACAGTCAACGACACCGGCCGGGCCGAAAACATGGCGAAAATGGGCGTCGACGGGATCATCGCTGACGAGCCGGCGGCCTGTCCGTGATCGCAGGGCGCTCACAACCGCGCGAGGTTCTGCCGGAGTTTGATGTTTGCAGTCATCAATGCCGTCGCGGTCATGATGACGAAGACGACCTGGACGTGGAGGACGATCGTGCGGTCGATCCCGCCGAGGATCACCAGTTCGATCGCCGGAACGGCGGCGCCAAAGGCAAGGACGGGGAGCAGGTGACGCAACAGCGTATCGAGCATCGTCCCCTGAACCATCGACCGGGAGAGCTGTGACCGGCCGTACCAGTAGCCGTAGGTGGCGAAGACGATCGCACCGACGCCGGCCAGCACCACGATCGGTCGGCGCTCGAGGCCGAGCACTTCCCCGACGAGGACGCCCACGACGGCGATGACGAAGACGCCAACGACGGCCCGACCGGACCCCCTTCCCTCGTCAGCGTCGGCGTTATCGAGCGAGCCCTCGCGGGCGATCGAGCGCATCGTCAACGCGAGCAGGAGGACGAATCCGAGGAAGACGGCCGTCCGGACGGAGGGAATCCCATCGACGACGATGTCGAGGACGCCGACGATCCCGTAGATCGCCGCGGCGCCGCCGACCAACGCGAGCGACGCCCAGATCGACGCCTGGGAGGGGAGGTCACTCGCCCGCCGGTTCCAGAGCGCGTAAACGCAAAAGCGGACGCCGAGCGCGCCGATCAGGACGAACGCGATGAAGTAGACGAACGTCAGGTTCGGATTGCCGCCGATCTCGGTCAGCCCGATTGCGACGTCGGACGCCGTGCCCAGGCCGCCGTCACTCAGCATCCGTAGTCAACTCCTCGTGCACGCGAGCCAGGTCTCCCCGGAGATCATTGATTGTTTCGTATCGCCCCAGGGTGTGTTTGCCCATTGCCTTGGTGACGATCCGATCCAGTCTGTTCGGGAGATCGGCCACTGACGACGGTTCCGGCGGTTCGTCCTGCATGACGCTTTCCCGTATCGCGTCGAAGGGACCGACGAACGGCGGTCGGCCCGTCAAGAGCCGATAGAGGACCGCCCCAAGGTGATAGACGTCCGTGGCGTGGTCGATGCGGCCGAAGCGACGGTCGTAGTACTCCGGGGCTGCATAGCGAGGGTCGAGACAAGTCGCCGGTGTCACGTACCACCGGTAGACGCCCAGCAGGGCGAAGTTGTCCAGCGCGCCGGTTTCCGGCGTTTCGTCAGCGCCGGGCAGAGCAACGTTCTCCGGATCGAGGCCGCCGTGGATCACGCCGTGCTGGTGGGCGTAGGCCAGGCCATCGGCGAGGTCGATCGCGAGCGAGACGGCAGCGGGTGGCTCCAGGCGCCCGGCCCGGTCGGCCAGCGTCTCGACAATGGGCTCGGTCGCCGCCCAAGGCTGTGGACGGTCCCCGACGTCGAACACCGTCACGATGTTCGAGTGGTCACCGACCGCCCGCCACTCGGCCAGCGCGTCTGAAAGATCCGCGACGAAAGCGTCTCGATCCTCACGAGGAGGGTGGAACAGTCGCAACGCGATCGCACGTTCCGCAGAATCTTTCACGGCAAGGACGCGAGAGACGTCGGCGTACCGATCCCGCGTCCGTCCGGAGAGGACCATCAGGTCCTCGAAGCGGCTGTGGTCGACGATCGCCGAGAGACGCTCGTACAGTCGGTTCCACTGCTGTCTGTCGGTCGGCTCGGATCGGAATCTGCCCGGCGTCGGCCCGGACGGATCATCTGCCGCCGTCTCCGGTCCGTTCGATGGGGAGTCGGGCTCGTCCGCCTCCGGGTGGCGCTGTGGATCAGCAGGATCGATGACACTCCGGTTCGGTTCGACCGTCCGCGGATCGTAGGCGCCGACCCCCGGCGGACGAACGCGACCGACGTCGTCTCTGTCGGTCGTGCTGTCGTTCCCGCGACCGGGAGGGGTCGCTTGGCCGGAGTCGTCGCGCTCTCGCAGTACCTCGTCGACGCGACGGGGATACTGCGAAACGAGGTACTCGTAAGCGACCGTCGCTTCGGCGCGACCCTCTCCCTCGAGTCGATCGGCCAGACGGGTGACGATAGTCGGGATCGAATCGGGATCGGCGACAGCCACGAGACAGAGTCCGAACGTCCCGGCAAGCCGGACCGTCGGCTCCCCGGTGTCGAGAAGACCCAACAGCCTCGGCACGGAGTCGGTCGCCTCCGAGGGCTCCGCCATGACCTCCCGAACTGGATCGAACGGATCCCCACTGGGGTGGTCACCTGCGTCCGCCATCGTTCGGTATGACGGTCACAGCCAGCCACAATGACTGTTTGGGTCAGATAGCCGCCCCGACGGACTGTGTTCGACGGAACGATCCCGCGTGGAAACCGTCACGGAGCTGGATTCGGCCAGCCGCGGGTTATCACCCGTGAAAATTGGGTGCGGACCTTTACGGGCAACTGCCCCGAGAAACACGATAATGTCAGGCGATAGCTCTGGTTTACTCCCCGCCATCGTCCGCGAGCGATACACCGCGCGATTGGGTGTCGCGCTCGCGTTTGCGATCCTCGTAATGCTCGCGTTTGGCGTGGTGATCAGCGCGCAGACATCGGGTGAACTCCGGGACGATGTCGAACGCGATCTCACGGGTCAGGCCAACGCCCAGGCTGCCCACCTCGACACGTGGGTGTCGGCCGTGACGGATGACGTGCGGACGACATCGAAACTGCCCGTGTTTGCGTCCGACGACGTCGACCGGATCAAGCCGGCTCTCGATCGGATGATCGAGAGCGAGAACGTCCCGAAAGACGTGGTCGCCGTCCACTATCTGAACACGGCCGAGATGGAATTTCTGACCAGTTCGAGCGACGAGATGGTCGGCCTCGATCCGGCCCAGCAGGGTGCCGCATTCGCCACCGACCCGCCGACGTTCGATGGACCCGACGACGTCCACGTCACTGACCCGTTCTCGGTCCCGATCGTCGATCACCCGATCGTCGCCGTGATCTCGCCCGTCGAGGGGGCCGAGGACCGCGCACTCGTCTACATGGTCGACCTGGAGAAACGCGCGGAAGGACTCGCCGGTGAGAACGACACGTCGACTGTCGTCGTCAATGAGGCAGGCGAGTACGTGGCCCACCCCAATGCGAGCAAGATCTTGACCACATCGGGACACGACGTCGGAAGCCTCTCGGCCGGCGACGTTGCCTTCGACCGCGAGGGCGAGACGGTCATGGGGATGGCAAAGCTGTCGACGCTGGAGTGGACGGTAATGACGCACATGCCCGCCGATCGGGCGTACGCGCTCACGAACCAGATCAACGCCGACCTGCTCGGTCTGGTGTTGCTGGCGATCATCAACCTCGGGCTGATCGGCGTCACCGTCGGATCGAACACGGCGCTTTCTCTCCGACAGCTGGCCAATCGGGCGGAAGCGATGGGCAGGGGCGATCTCGACGTCGACCTCACGAGCGAACGCGACGACGAGATCGGATCGCTGTACGCAGCCCTTTCGGACATGCGCGACTCGTTACGCGAGCAGATCGCTGCAGCCGAGTCGGCCCGGGAGGAAGCCGAATCCGCCCAAGAGGACGCCGAATCGGCCCGAAAGGAGGCCGAACGAGAACGCGAGGAAATGGAGGCACTGTCTTCACACTTGGAGACCAAAGCCGCCGAGTACGGGGCCGTCCTCGACGATGTCGCCGACGGTGATCTCACCCGCCGAGTGGACCCCGAAAGCGACAACGAGGCGATGCAGACCGTCGGGGAAGAGCTCAACGAGGCGCTCGCGGCTCTCGAGGCGACTGTCGCGGACGTCGAGGCATTCGCCGACGAGGTAGCTCGTTCGAGTGACACGGTCCGGCGCAACGCCGACCAGGTGAGCGAAGCCAGCGAGCAAGTCAGCCAGTCGATCGAGGAGATCTTCGACGGCGCCAGCGAACAGAGCGAGCGCCTCCAGGACATCGCGGACGAGATGGAGAACCTTTCGGCGTCGGCCCAGCAAGTCGCCAGTTCCGCCCAGGAGGTCGCTTCCACCTCCCGGGAGGCCGCCGAGGTCGGCGAGACCGGTCAACAGGCCGCCAAGGAGGCCATCACGGAGATGAACGCCATCGAGGAAGAGACCGAACGCACCAGACAGGCGATCAACGAACTCGACGACGACGTCGAGGAGATCAGCGAGATCGTCGACCTGATCACACAGATCGTCGACCAGACGAACATGCTGGCGATCAACGCCTCGATCGAGGCGGCCCACTCGGGCGGCGGCGAAGGCTTCGCCGTGGTCGCCGACGAGATCAAGGAACTGGCCGAAGAGACCAAAGACGCTGCCGGCGACATCGAGGCCCGTATCGAGGCTATCCAGGACCAGGCCGGCGAAACAGTCGAGACGATGGAGTCAACGAGTGAACGGATGAGCGAAGGGGTCGAAACCGTCACTGAAGCCGTCGAGTCCTTAGAGACGATCGTCGAACACGCCGAAGAAGCAGATCGGGGGATCCAGGAAATCGACGACGCGACCGAAGATCAGGCACACACCGCTCAGCAGGTGATGACGATGGTCGACGACCTCGCGGCGATCAGCCAGCAGACGACCAGGGAGGCCGACACGGTGGCGTCGGCGGCCGACGAACAGACCGATTCGATCGCGGAGGTCTCTGAGTCGGCCGGTGAGTTACGCCAGCGATCCGACGAACTCGAGTCGCTACTCGCACGCTTCGAGGTCGATCGCTCCGGCGCCGATAACGCCCGGACGGCGACCGCAATGGAGGACTAACCCATGATCGAGATCGACATCACACTCTGGTTCACGCTGGGCACGCTCGGGATGGCACTGGGAAGCATCGGACTCGCCTACGGGTTCGTCGTCCTGCCCCGCGAGTGGTACCGTACGTACGCTGACGTGGTGATCGTCACGCTCATCGCGACGGTCGCCTACGGACTGATGGCACTCGGGATCGGCGCACTCGATGCAAGCGCCGGGACGGCAGTGTTCATCCCCCGCTACGTCGACTGGTTGCTGACGACGCCGCTGCACGTCCTGTTCATCGCCGTGATAGCCGGTGCCAGCCGACGGGTGATCGGGGCGGCGGTCGGTCTGCAGGCTGCGACAATTGTGTTCGGGTTCATCGGGGCACTGCTCGCCACGCCGTTAAAAGAGATATTCTTCCTTGCGGGCAGCCTGGCGTTCGTCGGCGTCGTCTACCTGCTGGTCGTGGAGGCGTCCGACAGCGCCGAGGACCTATCGGTCGTGCAGGCCGGCCTCTACCGGAAGCTCCGGAACTTCGTCATCGTCCTCTGGCTGGTCTATCCGATCATCTGGGTGCTGGCTCCGACAGGGTACGGATTGATGGACGCCGAGACGAGTTCGCTGGTCATCACGTACATCGACGTGGTGGCGAAGGTCGGCTTCGGGCTGATCGCGTTGAACGGGCTTCGGGCGCTCCAATCGACCGATGTCGACCCCGAGACGTTCGTACACCCGCTAGCTGTGAGTGAGTGAGGACAAACTCTTATCGGGAATCGCGTCGACTGTCTGCCCATGAACGTCGCGATCATCGGCACCGAGGAGGCTGCCAGACAGTTCGCGAAAGCGGCCGTCTCGGGAACGGCCCGATCCGGACACGGGACCGGTGAGGCCGCCGGGGATCCGCCCGCGATCAGCCTCTGTGGATCGGAGGCGACCGCCGTCATGGACGCCATCGACGCGATCGAGGAGGCACTCGGCGCGGCCGCCGAGCCCCAGCCTGCGGCCCGCCTCGATCGGATCGACGGCACGACCGACCTCGAAACTGCCGTCGACGGGGCCGATGTCGTGATCGAAACCCGGGGCGGCGACATCGAAACTGTTCGGGACCGACTGGCCGCGATCGAGGAGGAAATCGGTGCCGACGCCATGCTCGGGACCTGCGTCGACCGGGCGGAGATGACAGCGATCGCGGTCGGCCTCGAACGGCCTGGGCGGGCCGTGGGGCTATCGACGGTCACGACCGACGGCGAGCCGGGCGTGATCGAGATCGTCCGCGCCGATCAGACCGACAATCGGACGGTCGAGACCGCCGCCGGGTTCGTCCGGGAACTCGGCTAGACGCCCGTCGCCGTCCACGACGTTCCGGGGCTACTCTCGCGGCGCCTCCAGCTGGCCCTGCAAGCGGAGGCTATGCGTGCGGTCGAGGCTGACGTGGCGACCCCCGCCGAGATAGATGCCGTGATGGAGGCCGGGTTCGGTCACGTCGAAGGACCGCTCGCCAGTGCCGATCGATCGGGACTGGACGATCGCCTGGTCGCCATGGAAGAGCTAGCTGACGAACTCGGCCCGCGCTTCGAGCCACCGGCTGTGCTGGAAGCGAAGGGCGAGGCCAGGCAACTCGGCGAGGCGACGGGCGAGGGGTTCCGTGTCTGGGAACAAGAGTCGACGAACGACAATCCCTGAGCGACGTTCGATGGCCGTTTCAGCGACGAAAGAGGCCGTATCCGATCAGTCCAGCGAACACGACTACCGCGAAAGTTTCGTCGAACGCGTACTTGAATCCGATACCCACCAAGACGGCCAAGTTAACCACCGAGAGGAACAACACGGCGTCGAGACGCCAGCCCAGGCTATCAGCATCCATGCCTTACGGATCCGAAAGCCAACGCAAAATAGGTTGTCAATCCCAACACCGGTCACGGACGGGTTCTCTCACTCCTCGAAGCGCGTCTCGACGCTGTGGGCATGTGCTTCGAGTCCCTCCGCCTCGGCTAACGTCGTGATCGTCTCACGGAGCGTTTCTAGCCCTTCTTCGGAGAGTTGCTGGTAGGTCGCCGGGCGGACGAAATCGTCCACGGAGAGGCCACTAGCGATCGACGCCGAGCCACCGGTCGGCAGGACGTGATTAGTCCCGCTGGCGTAGTCGCCGGCAGCGACGGGCGTGAACTCGCCGACGAACGCCGACCCGTAGTTGGTGATCCGTTCGAGCAGATCGCGTTCGTTCGCGGCGTGGACGAAGATGTGTTCCGGAGCGTAGTCCTCGCTGAACGCGACCGCTTCGTCCATCGATTCGGCGAGGAAGACACCGCTGGCATCGTTGGCCAGGGCCTCGCGGACGATGTCTTCACGCTCGCGTTGTGGCACCTGTCGGTCGATCTCCTCGGCGACGGCCGCGGCGTGGTCGGCATCGGGTGTCACCGCGACGACGCCGGCGTTGGGGTCGTGTTCGGCCTGGGCGACGACCTCGGCGGCGACGATCTCCGGGTCCGCAATGTCGTCAGTCAGCGTCAGCACCTCACTGGGACCGGCGAGCATGTCGATACGGACGTCGCCCCGCACTTCGGCTTTCGCGGCGGTGACCCACCGGTTGCCGGGGCCGACGATCACGTCCACCGGGTCAATCGACTCGGTGCCGTAAGCCAATGCGGCGATTGCCTGGGCGCCGCCGATCTGGTAGACTGCGTCCGCGCCGGCGGCGTGCATCGCCGCCAGCGTAACTGGGTTGATCTCTTCGGCGGGCGGTGTCGCGACGGCGACGTGCTCGACGCCGGCGACCTTCGCGGGCACGACGCCCATGAGCACGCTCGATGGGTAGGCTGCGGTCCCACCCGGGGCGTAGACGCCAGCCGATTCGAGCGGGTAGTACTTCCGGCCGAGTTCTCGACCGTCCGCCGTCTCGACGGACCAGTCTTCGGGGACCTGACGCTCGTGGAACACGCGAATGTTCTCGGCGGCGGTCTCGATCGCCTGGCGGACGTCCTCGTCGATGGATTCGTAGGCCTCGGCGGCCCTCTCGGTGATCTCGAAGTCCTCGACCTCGACGTCGTCGAAGCGCCGGCAGAACTCCGCGAGTGCGGCGTCGCCCTCGCGATGGACGCGCCCGACGATGTCGGCGACATCCTCGCGGATTTCGCCGATGCCGGAGTCTCGCTCGAAGAGCGCGCGTCGCTGTTCGGCACCGAGTTCAGAGATGGACTGTACGTCCATACGCGCGACGGTTGATCCGCCTCACCCAAACCACTTGCTATCCGGCCTGAGAACCCTAATTATCGACGGTGGCGTTCCTATCGGCTGCGGGCGTACCACCAGACCCCGACGAGGGCGAGGATGAACGCGCCACCAAGGAAGAACGCGACCGCCGGATCGGCCAGCAACGGCGACGGCTCGGCACCTCCCGTTGCAGTGTCCCCCGTCTCGACGCTCATCGTCCCCATGCCGCCCCCTGACTGGGTCGTCGTATCAGTAACAAATCGCTGGATGGCGAACCCGAACGCCACCGCACCACCGGCGAGGATGCCAACGCCGGCCAATACGCGGGCGACGGCTCGTTTCAGCAGGGATCGTTCCTCCTGTGAACCGGCAACGAGCACCAGCGCCTCGTTGGTCGGCGCGTAGACAGTCATCTCGTTGCCTTTCGACGAGTAGTCCGTGCCGGCAGACTCGATCAAGTCAGCGGACTCCAATTTCTCAAGATGGTAGTGAACGTTCTGCAGTGAGGTGCCGATCTCATCGCGGATCTGCGCGGGCGTCGTCGGGTCCTCGTAGATCAGCGCCAGGACTCGACGGGCTGTCTCGGAGGACAGCGCAGCGAAGGCCTCGTCGGCCGCTTCCTCGTCGAGTCCGAGCACCTGCGGTTCGTCACTGGTTTCGGTCCGCTCCCCGCGGCGCGGCAATAACGTCCCCATCGCTCCTGGCTAAAACGGCCACTACAAAGGATTTATCGATGGATCAAACAGTCGTTTGACTCATCGTCGAGTGACGGTTTAATCGCTCGTTCGGCGATCGGCGGGACGAGGCGGGAGTCGGAGGTCGGCAATCGCGGGGAGGTGTTTGACGTTGTAGACGAGTTTGAGCGTGTCCGTCAGTGGTCGTCCGACACAGGACAGCCTGATACCGCGATCGATCGCCTCTTCGGGGAGGATGTGATTGACCGGCTGGGACAATTCACCCTCCAGAACGGCGACCGCACAGTTGGCACACGCCCCGCCCCGGCAAGAATACGGCCAGGAGCGGCCACACTGTTCGACGGTCTCCAGAAGGGGATCGTTGCGCCCGACCGTGAGTTGCCCGTAGTCAGTCCCGGTCAGACCCGCGGCTCGACACTTCTCGAAGAGATCGTTATCCTCAAGGGACCAGTCCTTGTCAGCGATCGCCTCGTAGTCGACAAACTCGACGTCTGTCGACAGCGTCGTGGGCACTGTAGAGCCAGTCGACTGGGTTGACACCTCTCGATCACCAGCGAGGAGCGCCTCGTAGGCCGACTGGACTGTGCGAAACTCTTCGATCGAACCACCCTGGTCGGGATGGGCGTCCTTGACGCGGCGTCGATAGGCCCGGTGGACCGCCTCCTCGTCTGCGCCGGGATTGACGCCGAGCACTTCGGCGGGCGAGGGCACGCCATGTTCTAGCCAAAACCACCTGTTAAACCTTCGCGTGGCGGAAAGCCGGGCGTACGCGGATATGACCGGGGTGGACGAACGAGAGCAGCGCCGGCCGTCGGGTGCTCGTGACAGTTGTCCGCTTTGATAAGTAGCCTGGTAACAACGCCGAGGGTCGATACTGGTCCAGAATCACACGGAGAAGCCAGTGTCGCTCGTCCCGGATACTGCCGAACCAACAGCATGCT
Organism: Halorhabdus rudnickae; assembly: GCF_900880625.1. Lineage (NCBI taxonomy): Archaea > Methanobacteriati > Methanobacteriota > Halobacteria > Halobacteriales > Haloarculaceae > Halorhabdus > Halorhabdus rudnickae. The sequence continues at coordinate 183,770 of NZ_CAAHFB010000001.1, read as the reverse complement.
TTATGCGGTCTCCCGTCGAAGATGATCGTGATGAAACGAACGAAACTCATCGCTATCGTCGCTATCGTCGCCATCATGGCCATCGCCATCAGGAAACGCCGACCGACCGAACTCGAGGATTGACGCCCCGACTTCGATACCCGTTGTTCGACGAATAAAACGGCGTCCTGTTCAAATGTGGCGACATTCTCAGCCTCGCGGCGGCAGAGAGTGGCAGCGAACATCCCTCGCTCGTAGGATCGTCGACGGTGCCAAAGAGTAGAGCCCAGAGACATTCTCGAACCCGTGGACTTCGAAAACGTCCCCGGACACGGGATCAAAGCGACCATCGAGGGCTGGGAGCCACGGAGGGGCTCCGAACTCGCGTGCATCGTCGTGGACGCAGACACGGTAAAGGGGGATGCGAAGGAAGTCGTCGCCGCCCTCCGCGAGCGGGGCATCGACGTCATGCTGTTCACAGGCGACAACGAATGGACCGCTCGGGACGTCGCCGAGCAAGTCGGGATCGGTCCCGCCAACGTCCGCGCAGAAGTCCTCCCTGAGGACAAGTCAGACGTCGTCGATCGCTCGACAAAATCCGACGACGGCCCTGTTGAGCTGTCCCGGTGACCAGCAAATCAAAACCCATTAAAACGCCGTCGCATACGTTCGGCCATGGATCGTTTCAAAACGACCCGGCGGATGGCTCACTGTTTGCAGCCAGTCCGGGTTTCCGATCCGTCGTCTCGTGAATCGACGCTCCGGAGGCAATCGGTCCGCGAGTCTGCTGATTCTCACCCGGTCGTCTGCACGTCCTGTTGTTGTCGCTGTTGAAACCGTATTCTCGGAGTCGGATCGAGCACAACCAAGCGACAGCGAGACCACAGCGACATGACGACACACCACACACCGAAGACGTCAGTACTGGACACCATCGGCGAGACGCCGCTGGTCGAACTCGATGGGTCACCGGGGGCAGTCCCGGTGTACGCCAAACTCGAGACGTTCAATCCGGGCGGGAGCGTGAAGGATCGCGTCGGCAAACACATCCTCGAAGAACTCCTCGATCGCGGCAAGATCGCACCCGGCGGGGCGATCGTCGAGCCGACGGCCGGTAACACCGGCATTGGCATGGCGATCGCCGCGACCCGCCTGGATCTCGAGGCAGTTTTCGTCGTTCCTGAAGGGTTCAGCGTCGAGAAAGAACGCCTGATGGACGCACTCGGAGCTGAAATCGTCCACTTCTCTGGGGACGGCGGCATGGCTGCAGCCGCCCAAAGAGCCCACGAGATCGCCAAGGAGCACGAAGACGCCGTCGTCCCACAGCAGTTCGCGACGCCGTTGAACGTCCAAGCGCACTACCGGACGACCGGCCCGGAGATCCGCGAGGCACTCGACGGTGAGGTGGGTGCGGTCGTCGTCGGCGTCGGCTCGGGCGGGACGCTAACCGGGATCGCCCGTGCCGTCCGCGAGCAAGTTCCGGACGTCAGTGTCGTCGCCGTCGAACCGGCGGGATCGACGTTCGGGGAAGTGCTGGGCCGCGAGCGTGAGGAGGGACCGTACAAGATCGAGGGGATCGGGACGCACGATCCGGACGTGACCGAGTTACTCGAACCCGCTGAGATCGACGACTTCGTGACGATCAGCGATCGGGACGCCCACGCCGAGGTGCAGCGACTCGCCGCCGAGGAGGGACATCTCGTCGGCTCGAGTTCCGGCGCGGCGAGCGTCGCGGCCCGACAGGTCGCCGAGGAAATCGCGGCTGGTGAGCGCGAAGCACCGCACGACACCGTCGTGACGGTGTTCCCCGACGGCGGCGAACGGTACCTCTCGAAGAACATATACGGCCACTTCGACGCATGGGAGGGCAAAGCATGACCGACGAGGACGGCGACAGCGACGACTTCGAGACACGAGCGATCCACGCCGGGTGGGAGCCCGACCCGCAGACGGGCGCGATCATGCCGCCGATCTACGCCACCTCGACGTTTGCCCAGGACGCTCCCGGCGAAGATCGTGGCTACGAGTATTCCCGGACGGGCAACCCGACGCGGATGGCGCTTGAAGAGAACTTGGCGAGTCTCGAAGGCGGTGAACACGGCCGGGCCTTCGCCAGTGGGATGGCCGCGATCAACACCGTCCTCAATCTGCTTTCGGCGGGCGATCACGTCGTCGTCGGGCGTGACGTCTACGGCGGAACCCACCGGCTATTCACTGACGTCTACGAGGACTACGATCTCGAATTCTCTTTCGTGGACGCGACCGATCCTGACGCCGTAGCTGCGGCGATCACCGAGGAGACCGAATTGGTCTGGGCCGAGACGCCGACGAATCCCCTGCTGGAAATCGTGGACATCGAGCGAGTTGCTGTGGTGGCCCACGACGGCGACGCGCTGCTGGCCGTGGACAACACCTTCGCGACGCCATACCTCCAGCAGCCGCTCGAATTCGGGGCGGACATCGTCGCTCACTCGCTGACGAAGTACCTCGGCGGCCACTCGGATATCGTCGGGGGCGCGCTCATCACAGACGACGCCGAACTCGACGAACGACTCGGGTTCTACCAGAACAGCGTCGGCGCGACCCCCGACCCGTTCGCGTGTTTCCTCGTTCTCCGGGGGACCAAAACGCTGCCTGTCAGGATGGACCGACACAGCGAGAACGCCAGGGAACTCGCCGAGTGGCTCGACGAGCACTCGGCCGTCGAGACCGTCCATTATCCCGGACTCGAATCACATCCCGGCCACGAGGTCGCGGCGGCACAGATGGACGACTTCGGGGGCATGCTCAGCGTCGAGTTCGACGCCCCCCTCGAGGCGGTTCGGCGCTTCGTCTCCGAGACGGACATCTTCACACTGGCCGAGAGCCTCGGCGGCGTCGAGAGCCTGATCGAGCACCCGGCGACGATGACACACGGCGCCGTGCCGGCCGAAGAACGCCGCAAGACGGGGATTACCGACGGGCTGGTCCGTCTCAGTGTCGGCCTCGAAGCCGTCGGAGATCTCCGGACTGACCTGGCGGACACACTCGAGAAAACGATCGAGATCTAAGAACGGCGCTCGCTGTCTGTTCTACTGCTCGTCGTAGTCTCCGCCGTACTTCATGAAGAAGTACGCGAAGCCGAGAGCCGCAGCCATGAGGAACCCACTGCCGACGCCGAGCAACTTCGCGTTCTCGGGGACTTTCGGCCCGGTCGAACCCCCGAGTTCGACCTCGGGATAGTCGTCACCGACGACGACGGCGCCTTTCATGCCGACCGAGCGGTGGGGATTGCAGTAGTACTTCGAAATGCCGGCTTCCTCGAAGGTGTGCTCGAACGTGGTGCCGGCCTCGGCGACGGCCGACCCCGAAGAGTACGACTCGTCTTCGGCCACTACGTTGTGGGCGTTGCCCTCGCCGGTCCACTCGAAGACGACGGTCGTCCCGGCGTCGACGTGGATCGCCGGCGGCCCGAACGCCCAAAAGTTGCCGTTGCCCTCGACGCCCACTTCGACCGTCACTTCGTCTTGCCCGCGGTAGTCCTCGGTACTCGAAAAGTTGCTCACGTCCGAAAACCACCCGCCATAATCGGGCTTCCCGCCGCCGCTGCCGCCACCTTCGCCCTCTTGAGCGGCGGCGGTTCCGGCCGCACCCGCGGCTGCCGTTGCACCGGTGAGTGCGCCCGCCGATCTGAGTACGTCCCGGCGAGATAGGTCCGTAGCGCCGTCAGTCATAATGAGCCGTTCGATGTCCCCGGTAGTGAATATGTTGGTACGCACAATGGTGTCCGGTTGGCGTTCGGGAGACTCGGCTGGCGGCGATTCGGGACCAATGGGAGACACCTGGCGGACCGCTCACTGCTCGCGTTCGACGACGAACGTTGTGAACTCGCCGAGACGAGTTTTGGGTTCGGGTTCGAGGTCGACCGCCTCGAGTTCCGCCCGGGCGGCGTCGGCGATTTCCAGGGCGCGTTCGCGAGCGTACTCGACACTCCCGGCCGATCGCAGGATTTCGATGGCTTCGAGGACCTCCTCGTCGGTGTTGTCCTCGGCCTCAAGGATTTCTTCGAGTCTGGCGACGTCCTCGGCGGGGGCGTGCTCGGCGGCGTGAATTACCATCAGCGTCTTCTTGCCCTCCCGGACGTCGTTGCCGAACTCCTTGCCGAAATCGCCCGCCTCATCCAGCGTGTTCTCGATGTCGAGGATATCATCGCCGATCTGGAAGGCGATCGAGAGACGTTCGGCGTATCTGGCGACCTGTTGTTCGACCTCCGTGGATTGACCCGTGACGATCGCCGCGAGCCTGGCGACGATCCGGGCGAGACAGCCCGTCTTGCACGCACACATCTCGTAGTACTGGGCCTCGTCGATCCGGACGGCCCGTTCGTTGTGCCAGTGGATATCCATCCCCTGGCCGAGATGAGTCCGATTGAGTTCGTACATCAGCATCTCGTAAGCCGCAAGTCGGGTCTCGGCGTCCAGATTAGCGGGGTTTCGCGTGATGATCTTCAACGGCAGGAAATACATCGCGTTGCCGGCGTTGAGCGCTACGTCGACCCCGTATTCGCGGTGGAGTGCCGGCTCGCCACGCCGCATCGAGGCCCTGTCCTCGACATCGTCGACGATGATCGTTCCGTTATGGAGGACTTCCGGGATGATCGCATAAGGAAGGAAGTCTTCGGGTTCCTCGCCGAACCCCTCGACGAGAAGGAGAAAGACGACCGCCCGCCAGCGTTTCCCGCCGCGATCGAGAAGGTCCCAGACTGGATCCGAGAGCGCGTGCTGGATCGCCGCGGGGTCGTAACGGTAGGTTGGCTCGCCAAAGAACTCCCGAAGGTAGGCATCCCCGATCTCCCGTGGGAGCAACTCCGCGATCGCCTCGTCGATAGCCGGTCGCCAGTCCGAAAGCACGTCCCGCATAGCGTTCCCCTCGGTAGGGTCGAATAAAAACTCTTCCCGCTCGGTCGCCGCCGGGTGCGGTGCCTTTTTGGGGGCCAACGGCCAGGACTCGTGTGATGAATGACGATCCGGGCGCCGGTCCGATCGCGGTCGTCGGCGACGAGCGAGGCGCCGTCTCCGAACTGGTCGAATCGGCGGGCAGACGCGTCCGCCCGGGGACAGCCGGCGGACTCGACGACGCGACTGTCGTCCTTGCTGTCGGCGAAGCGGCCGTGCTCGACCTCGCGCGCCAGAACTGTTCGACACCTGTGATGCCGGTCGCCGTCCCGGGCGGGCTACAAGCGGTTCCCGCGGACGCGCTCCAGACGGCACTACAACGACTCGACGACGGATCAGCTACCATCCGTGAACGGCCGGTACTCGCCGTCGACCGCGAGGACGAACGGATCGAGACGGCGTTGCTCGACGTAATGGCCGTTACGAGCGAACCGGCTCACATCTCCGAGTACGCGGTCTCGACCCCCGAGGAACCGATCTCGACGTTCCGGGCCGACGGCGTCGTAGTCGCGACACCTGCCGGGAGCGACGGCTACGCCCGCCGGGTCGGCGGTCCCGTGCTCAGTCCTGACCTCCGTGGCCTCTCGGTCGTCCCCGTCGGGGCGTTCAAGACGGAACGAAACCACTGGGTCGTTTCGCTGCCGACCGACGGCCCGGCACTGTCGATGACTGTCGAACGCGAGGACGCGCCGGTCTCGTTGCTGGTCGACGGTCGCGATGCGGGAACGATTCCTGTCGGCGATCGCCTCGAGGTCGGCGCTGACGGTCACCTCCCGCTGGCCGTGGTTCCCGAAAGCGAGTCGGCGTTCCGGTCGGATCCTGATCGGCCGCGTCCGGACGACACAGTCGGCGGCCGCGGCCCGGCTGACGCCGACGTCGATCCCCTCTTTCCCGCCGAGTGAACGGAGACTTAGCGGTGACGGAACAACCACACCTCGGTGCCGGTTTGGAAACACTCTAATGGATACCGGCCGTGGCGTCGGTTATGCCACCGGTTTCGTTGTTCGGGCCCCTCGATGCAGTGCTTGGTGACAGCATCGAGTACGTCCTTCTGGTTCTGGTGCTCGTGAACCTGCTGACGCGGGTGCTCGCTCACAGACAACACCTAAAGGCGGCTGAGAAAGGTGGTGCCGAAGCGATGTCGCGCTTTCTCCCGCACGCCGCCTCGAACGTCCTACTCGTATTGGCCGCCTTCTATTACCTCACACTGCATCACCACGCTGGAATCGTCACCTCTGTGCTCGTCCTCGGCCTGTTTATCACCGACTTCTTCGAGTTCGAGGCGCGCAAGGTAGAGGCGCGTCGGGACGTCCCGATCGATCGGCCGAAGGGAGCTATTGCCGCGTCGCTGCTTACGCTCACGTACGTCGCCTACCAGAGCCTCTTTTTCCTGATCGCACCGCTTTGGGGCGCTGTCGTGTAAACTACACTCCTTACTCGCTCACGGCTTCTTCTCGCGGGACGGAGGCCCGCTCGAATGGTCTCCAAAATGAAATTCCGCGCTATCGCCGTTCGCTTCGTTGAGGCTTCCATCAACGAGCTCTAACGATGAGACGACCCAGGGTCGTCACTGGGGCTTTCGCATGGATCTCGTTGGCCGCCGTCGGCGGCAGGCTCATATTCGCCGACGTTCAACGTCCCACAATCTGCTCACGGGTCTACAGCGCCCGTTGCATGGTCACAGAGACCTTCGGTCCCGATTGACTTGCGGGCGGAGGCGCCACCTTGCATTATACTGGGCAGTATCGTCCATCGACGGAGTGAGTATTGGTCACAGTAGACCCCCTGATCTAGAGACATATACCGTCAGTACCGATCAGTACGCCAATGTTACGAACTGCGAGCAATCGTTTGGCTCGAAAGAGCCAATAATAGGCCTCGAAGCTGATGGTATCGCTGAAAGCGTCGTCGGGAGCAGGACAGCTTTCCGAAGGCCAAGAAGAGAGAACGTCGATTACGATCGTTCGTCGTAGGCCTGGCGAGCCTGGTTGATCGCCGGCACGAGTACCCAGAAGGCCAGGGCGCCGAAGATGGCGAAGTAAAACAACGCCTCGCCGAGATAGATCGCGATCTGACTGAACACGTCCGGACTCTCTGGATACTCGCCAAGTAGCTGGGTACCCTGGAACGAGGGCGTCTTGTACCAGCCGGCGACGACCATCCAGCCCAGGCCGGCCGTTACCAAGATTCCAAAGCCCTTCATGAACTCGTCAGCCATCGGTCTCACCTCCATCGGGACCCATGCCCTCGGTACGGAATCGCGTCGAGAACGCGTAGACGACTGCCCCGAGGACAATCATCCCGAGGCCGGCGATTGCCACCAGCGGATCGACCGCCGAGAGTTCCGCTGTGGCCCGGTTGGTCGCGATGTCCAGCGCAATGAATCCGGCGACGATCGCAAGGACGGCCAACAGTGTCGAGAAGACCGAGATGGCCTTGTAGACTCGCAGGGGCACGACGACGTCTCGGCGATCGCCGCCGCCGGGATCAGCGGTCGGTGTCGACTCGTCAGTCTCTTCGCGCCCTTCGGTCGCGGTCGGTTCGGTCGGTCGTGTGGGTGTCGCGTGGCTCATGGATCACTTCGGTGGGCGGAGCCGGTAGTACCGGCGGTTGAGTTCGAACATGTACCCTTCGCGCATAGACTTCAACACGGCGTACGTGATGAACGCTCCCACGAACGGCACCAGGAACGTCAGATCGAACGTGAGGTGGGCATCCATCGGGAAGAGATTCTTCACCGACAGCACTGCGAGCGTGATCGAAAGGATCACGCCGAAGACGCCAACCGACGCCCAGAAGGGCTGTTCGACCGGTCGGCGGGCGCTGCCCTTGTTCAGGAACGGGACGATCGCGATCACGCCGACGACGACCAGATTCGCCAGGACGCCGAACGTCCGATCGGCCATGAGTTTCTGGCCGCCCAAAAGTGCCAGATCGGGGTTCAGCGGCCCAAGTTTCAGCAGGCCAAAGGACCAGTAGAGGTACCAGTCCGGCAAGATAGTCGATGGAGTCACGCCGGAGTTGGCGGGCGCGCCGATGTGTGGGGGCAACGTCGATGCCAGGAAGACGATCGCCCCGACGAAGAAACTCGTCAGCGCGAGGTTGCGGATCGTCTCGTGGGGCCAGGCCGGGAAGCCGAGCACGTCACGCTCGACGTAATCCGATTCCTGACGGAGGTCCTGATCTTCGCGGCGTGCACGTTCGAAGTACTCGTAGGTCGTCCGTGCCAGCCCCTGTTTGCGTGCCTTGCGCTCGCTCCAGGTCGGCGTCTCGTCGTCGGGTGGAACGATCCCTGTCCCGCCGCCATCGGCGCGTGCCTCGGTGGTGTCTGTGTCCTCTGTCATGGTTAGTGTGGTTCGGCGATGCCTTGCATCCAGACGATCGCGATATGGACGGCGATCAGTGTCGTCACGATAAAGGGCAAGAAGAACACGTGGAGGATGTACATCCGCTGGAGGGTCGCCGGGTTCGGTGTGAACCCGCCGAAGATGAGCTGGGCAGCCCACTCGCCTATCAGCGGAATCGACAGCGCCATCTCGACGCCGATCTGGCCGGCCCAGAACGCCAGCTGATCCCACGGCAGGAGGTAACCCGTGTACCCGAACAGCAGCGTCAGGCTGATCAGGACGATCCCGATGAGCCAGTTGAGTTCACGTGGCTCCTTGTACGCGCCAGTGAAGTACACCCGTAGCATGTGCAGGAACACCGCGGCGACCATCACCTGGGCCGACCAGCGGTGGATACTCCGGAGCATGAACCCGAAGTTGATATCCGTCATGATCATCGTGATCGACTCGTAGGCCATCGTCGGATTCCCTGCGGAACCCGAAGCCGCCGGCGCATAATAGAAGCCAAGCAGCGCACCCGAGATCGCCGCGACGATGTAGGCGAGCGTCGAGAACGATCCCAGTGCGTACAGCGGGTACCAGTACCAGAACTTGTTGTCCAGGCCGTATTGCTCGGTGTGGCTCTTTGGCATCTGCATGTTGACCTTGTAGTAAAGGTTCTCCAGAATCTCGAGATAGTCGACGATCCGGAGACGCTTATCGAGCCACATCAGAACGGTCAGGTACACCGTCTCCAGGCGCGTGAACTCGCGCTCTTCCATCCAGGCTTCGTGGTCGTGGTCGTCTTTGCGTTCGAGACTCATTGTCAGTCACCTGGGCGCGGGAGCGCCGTGAACTGTCGCTCGACGGGCTGGAACGGATCGTACACCGACTGATGACACTGACAGTAGACATCGTTTTCGGCGCCAAAGCGTTCGCTGCCGGAATAGGCTTTGAACCCGGGCACACAGCAGAAGTGCGTACACTTGTTGAGCCAGGCCATCACGTCGTTTTCCGTCGCCGCCTCTAAGAACGTCCGAATCGAGTCAGAAAGATCGGCGTACTCGCCTTCCCCGTTGACCATTTTCGTGATCTCGGGGCTACGGAGCACCTGGACCGGGATCGTTTGGATCTCATCGCCCTGTGAGCGCCAGCTGGCCTTGGCCGGTTTGCCGAGCCCTCCCCGTCCGATGTCGTTGCTCCACGTCTCGTAATCGTCGAAGTCATCGATCGTGAGGGCTTGTCCGTCTTCCATGTCACTCTGCCAGTCGTAGGTTCCCGTCACGGCACGGAACGCGTTGTCTTGGTCGGCCCCGGGAGCGATCCCGGCGTACGTCTGAACGCCACAGTACTGGAACCACGACGCGCTGTAGGTCTTCCCACCGAGATCCATTTCGGCGATCGTTACCTGCTGACCCTGGACCGTCTCCGTGCTGGTGTCCGGCCACCGTCCCGAGATCGTGCCGTCGTCGCCGATCTCGATCGGAATGATCGGCATCCCTCGCGGTGCTGGGCCGTCGATGTTGGCGATCCCGACGTACTGGGTAATTCCGCCGCCGACGCCGCTCGAAGAGGTGGTCAGTCCGATCGCGGTCGCGCCGCCGGTTGCGACGCTCCCGAGGGCGGCCGACCCCACGACCCCCTTCACGAACCGTCGTCGACCCGATTCGGTCGGATACTTGTCTGGATCTCCTGTCATAGTTATCGCTTCATGTAGGGGTAGATCGCGCGTTTGAACGTCTCACCGGCGCCGTCGGTCAGCGACTCGCCGTCGACATCGTCCTCACGGATGTACAGATCCTCCCACTTCCGGCGGCGTTTCTTGACGATCATCACGTCCGGGAGGAACTCCTTGCGATACAGCAGAAGGATGAACGCGAGGTTGACGAACATGGCCGCCATCGCGGTTCCGAGGAACATGTTTCCGAAGCCGCCGTCGTTGCTCGCGACACCCCACCCGCTGATCAGGCCGTAGGTGAACACGCCGACCAGCGCGATCTCGACGACCGTCAACAAGACGATCGCCACGGCGGCTGTCATACTTTCGCGGGGCGGTTCATAGCGGTGGATGTCTCCGTAGGCGCTATCCGAGGACGACATCAGTTGTTCCCTCCCTTGGTGTGGGACGATTCGCCGTACTTCAGCAGATAGAACGTGAAGGCGAGCGTCGAGGAAAACGCCAGGAACGTCGCGATCCCGACGTAATGGGGCTGGAAAGGCACCCCCATATGTTCGGGATTGACCGGCGTTGATGCACCTGCCTCAATGGACGCATAGTCGTCACCGACGACGACGGCGCCTTTCATGCCGACCGAGCGATGGGGATTACAGTAGTACTTCGAAATGCCGGCTTCCTCGAAGGTGTGCTCGAACGTGGTGCCGGCCTCGGCGACGGCCGAACCCGAGGAGTACGACTCGTCTTCGGCCACTACGTTGTGGGCGTTGCCCTCGCCGGTCCACTCGAAGACGACGGTCGTCCCGGCGTCGACGTGGATCGCCGGCGGCCCGAACGCCCAAAAGTTGCCGTTGCCCTCGACGCCCACTTCGACCGTCACTTCATCCTGGCCCCGGTGATCCTCCGTGCTCGAGAAGTTGCTCACGTCCGAGAACCACCCGCCATAATCGGGCTTCCCGCCGCCTCCGCCCTCCTGAGCAGCGGCCGACGCTGTCGCGCCAGCGGCCGCCGCCCCGCCGGTGACAGCACCCGCCGAACGGAGAAAGTCCCGCCTGTGCATGTGAGCCATTCTGAGGGGCGAATTTGTATAAACCCACCGGAAGCGCCAACCTCGGCGCCTTTTGCCGGTTATACGGCCGATTTGGTCGCCGCTCGAACCGTGGTCGTGTGAACTCCCCTCATTCGGCTTCAGAGACGGGGTCCCCGACGGTGTCGGCCCGGTCTCCCGGATCGATTGTCTCGTCGGCGTCGGTTTGGTCTCCCGGATCGGCCTCCTCGTCGACGGCCGCATCGACGGGGAGTGGCTCCCCCGGATCAGGAACGAACGCCGGCCGATCGGCGTCGCCGACGCCGATCTCCCGCAGTCGCCGACGATACTCCTCAGCCCGGTAGGCGTCCGAGAGGCGGGCGTTGGCAACCAGGACGAGCAGAAACAGTCCGATCCCGAGCAGTGCCAGCCCGGTGACCAACGCGATCGCGCCCCCGCCCACGATCGCGTACCCGACCAGCGCGAGACCGGCGAGCAACTGGGCGAGCGAGAGGATCTGAACGACAACGTTCCCCAGTTCACCGTCACCCTCGCTGACATTCTCGGGATCTGGCAAGAGATCACCCTCCGGTGGATCGGGCACCTCGTAAGACTCCATCGAACACAACGCCAGGGAAGGTTTGACGTCCCGCAAGACGGTCCCGTCGCCCTCGATCGTGCCGTCCGAGTGGACGACGGCGTAACTCGAATCGGAGTAGGCAACCAGCCGGTCGGGTTCTCGTTCGACCCGCGCAAAGACGTCCCGGTCTGCGACCCGCTGACGGAGGTCAGCCTCGAGGCGATCCAGCAGCCGATCCCCCGTGATCCAGGTCCCGGGATCGAACGCCGCCTCCCACTCCCGTGGTTCCATCTCCGCCATGTCCCCCGGGCCGAAGTTCTCGAAGTCGTACTCGGCCTCGACCTGTTCGCGGAGTTCCGCGAGTGAGGGTTCTTCCTCAGCACTCGACGCTGCGTCGGTCTCCTGCTCCGGATCCCCGTCGGCGGACCGGGCGGGTGTCATCGGCGGACGTTGGGGCCACGACGGCTTACCGGTTCTGGTCGAGGGTGCGGGCTTCCCTTCGTATGATTGCGGAAGCGCGCCGCGTCGTTTGAATGAGGATGTGGGCTACCTTCGCCATGTTTTAGCGAGTCCCGCCCGAATCCCGCCTCGATGGAGCAACTCGCGGTCGTCGGCGTTTCGATCCCGGGTGTCGGCACACTCGTCGATGTGTTGGCTGGGATCCCCGACAGCACGATCGCACTCGTCGTCCTCGTAGCCGTCACGCTCAGTTTGCCCTGTTTCCTCTACGGCGCCTGGCTCATGATCGTCAGCGATCCCATCACGTGGGGCGTGCTCAAACGCCACCTCGTCGTCGTGACCCTCGGGCTAGCGCTGACGACGGTCCCGCTGGTCGCCTGGATGATCCCGAAGTTCTGGGGCCAGACCAGCGGCGTCGCGGTCGTCCACGCGTTCCTCGGTGTCCAGGCCTACGCGTTCTTCGTCCTTGCGGCGACCGGGATCGTCCGGATCCTCCGCGCGAAGTGGGCCTCGGCGGAGTTCCGGGGCGCCACCGACTTCGAACTCGACGCGCTGGACGACGAGGAGCACGACCTCGGTCACTGGCGTGGACGCCTGCGGATCGGCGTGGTGGGCTACACCGCGTTGTGGCTGCTCGCCTATCTGACTGGCCTGCTCAGGTACGCCCTCAAGTACAATCCGTTCGGGTGACGCCCGTCACGTCCAGGGCTCGCCGCTCGCCAGATCGACGTCGCTATCGCCGCGCTCGGATGGGCAGACGTCCGCCAGCACGCACTCCCCACAGTCGGGATTGCGAGCCGTACAGACCGCCCGGCCGTGGCTTATCATGAGGTGTGTGAACTCTTGCCACTCTGTCTCGGGGATGATGCCCGTCAGATCCGTTTCGATGGCTTCGGGCCGTTCTTCCTCGGTGAGTCCCAAGCGACGAGTGAGTCGCTGTACGTGCGTATCGACGACGATTCCCTCGACGACGTCGTGGCCGTGCTGGAGGACGACGTTCGCCGTCTTCCGTCCGACACCCGGGAGATCGGTCAGGGCGTCCATCGTATCCGGGACTTCGCCGTCGTGTTCCTCACGAAGCTGCTCGCCGATCCCCTTCAGATATCCGGCTTTGTTGTTGTGGAACGTAATGCCGTAGATGTCCTCGGCGAGTTGCTCCTCGTCGGCGTCCGCATAGTCCGCGACTGATTCGTACGTCTCAAAGAGGTCGGGCGTGGTCTCGTTGACCCGCTCGTCGGTACACTGTGCCGAGAGGACAACTGCCACCAAAAGTTCCAGCCGGTTCGAGTAGTTCAATGAAATGGTCGTGTCGGGATATTCGTCGTGCAGTCGATCGATGACAGTCTCGGCCTGATTCTCGCGGGAGTCCTGTGGCGTGCCCATACGTTGATTCGGGGCTCCCGAACATTTTGACGTGTCGGGTCCGATTCGCCCTGTCAGCAGGTCGGCCCGAAAGATATGTATGATACGGGGTCGGGAGCGCTAGCTATGCCTGGACCGACGTTCCTGCGGGGCGAGAACGTCACGTTGCGACCGATCGAAGAGGAAGATGCGGGGTTCCTCGCCGAGGCGATCAACCATCCGGAGGTCTGGCCGACGCTCGCGGCTGTCGACCCGCTCTCCGTCGAGGACGAACGCGAGTGGATCGGGAGCCTCACCGAGGACGACGACATCCATCTACTGATCTGCGCTGACGGCGATCCCGTCGGCACGATCGGCCTCAACCAGGTCAACGACGTCTGGGGGATCGCCGAGCTGGGGTACTACGTCCACCCGGACGCCCAACGCAACGGCTACGCGACCGACGCCACCCGCCGGATCGTTCGCTACGGGTTCGAAGATCGCCGCCTGGAGAAAGTCTATGCGAACGTCTATCCGGACAACCAGGCCTCGGAGAGCGTCCTCGAATCCGTCGGGTTCGAACGCGAAGGAGTCTTCCGCGAGCACGCGTTCGTCCGCGGCGAGCGCATCGACGTCCATCGCTACGGCCTGCTCGCAAGCGAATTCGACGAGTGAGGCAAGCGGGCGTCTCGAACGGCGGGCGGACTCGACAGAAAGCCTCAAGCGTCGACCGGCCCCCTCTCTATCCATGGCACTTCGCCGGCTCTTGCGCGGGCAGATCGCCTGGCCGCGCCTAGAAGCCGTCGTCCGCGAGGTCCTCGAGCGGTACGACGAGCCGGCGGGCCGCGTGGAGTTCCTCGACGCTGACAACTGGCTGTCGACGCCGATGGTGGTCAACGATCGGTATTTCGTAAAGGCCATCTCCGAACAGCACTCGCTGCTGCACGCCATCTTGACGACCGGTCGCAACGTCGGCGCGTTCACCAGCGGGACCGAAGGCTTCTTCGAGCACTTCGGGACGCCCCTGGAGATGGCCGAGCACGAACTCGAGGCCACTCGCCGGATGGCCGAGGTCGGCTTGAACGTTCCCGAACCCAGAGAGGCCTTCGAGGTCGACGGACTGGGCGTGCTCGTCCTCGAGTACGTTCCCGCCTTCCGGTCGTTCGAAGAACTCGACGCCCGAGAGGTTCGGGGCCTCGCGCCCGATCTCTTCGACGCGCTCGATCGGATGCATGCAGCCGAACTCGCCCACGGCGACCTCAGAAGCGAGAACGTACTCGTCTCGAACGGCGACCTCTACTTCATCGACGCGACGAGCATCCGCGACGGAATCACCGAGGCGCGGGCCTACGACGTCGCCTGCGCCCTGGGCGTGCTCACGCCACTGCTTGGCCCCCGCGAGACAGTCTCTCTCGCCACGGAGCGTCTCGGTGTCGACGCCCTACTCGAAGCCCGGGAGTTCCTCGACTTCGTCACGATCCGCCCGGATCACGACTTCGACGCCGCGGCGGTCAAAGGCGAGATCGAGAAGCACGCCGCCGATTGAGTCGGCCGTTCTTTCCTCGACACCCCCTACCCCCCGTGTCCTCGCGCCCGCGTAGTCAGTACGATCCCCGTGAGCACGACGATACCACCGAGGACCGTCGTCGACCCAGGAACCTCACCGAGCAGACCGAGCGCCAGCAGCGTCGATCCGACCGGTTCGCCGAGCAGCGACGCGCTGACGACGCTGGATTCGAGATGAGCCAGCGCCCAGTTGAGGACCGTGTGCCCGAAGACGCCCGGACCAACTGCCATCCCGAGGAAGAGCAGCCACTCCTGAGGCGGATACCCTGCCAGTGGCGCGCCCTCGAGCGCGACGAACGCGAGCAGGGTCATCGAGGCGGCCGCGTAGACGACCATCACGTACGGAAGCAGGGCCAGTCGCTGGCGGATCGATCGTCCAGCGAGGACGTATCCCGCCATCGCAAGTGCTCCGAGGAGCGCCAGCGCGTTCCCGTAGGTCGGGTTCGGCCCGAGAACGGCCGCACCGAGCAGATCCGCCGCCGACATGAGAACCATGCCGGTCACGGTAACGCCGATCCCGGCGAGCGTCCGAGGGGCGACTCGCTCGTCGAGGACGAACGGTGCGAGAGCGGCCACGAACAGGGGCTGGGCCTGAACGAGCGTCACGGAGGCGGCCACGCTCGTCCAGGCAAGGCTCTCGAACCAGGCAGCGAAGTGAACCGCCAGGGCGATTCCGGCCAGCGCACCGCCGCCGAGATCGCGCCACGAAAGGCGTCCGAACGCGTCGCGCCCTCGCCAGACTGCCACCGGCGCGAGAAGCAACGTCGTGAACAACACGCGATAGAACGCAGCGACGATCGAGGGGGCCCCACTCCAGCGAACCAAGATTGCACTGGTCGAGACAGCGAGGACGGCGATCACCAGTCCCGTCGTCGGCGGGACAGACCCGGCGAGGCGATCGAGCGAACGCGACACGGCGGTGGATCGGCACGCGTTCGTTTAGCTGTTGGGACTTGCGTCGGATCAGTACCACCAACGGCTTCGATCGCCCGTGTGGTCCGGCCCGCCTACTCCAGTAGCGCTTTCGTCTGTCGGTGGCGATACCGGAACATCGGCTCGAACCCGACGATTGCGAGCGGACTCGCGAGTCGACCGACGGTGCCACCGGCGAGAGCGTACTCGACGTGGTCTATCACTCGTGTGCCACCCGGAACGGCCTCGAAGCGGTGGGTATGTCGCCAGCGGGCGAAGGGACCGCCGGTCATCTCGTCGACAAAGTACCCGTCGTCGGCTGATCGCTCGCGTTCGACAATACGGGTCGTCGCTCGTTGGCGCGGCCCGATCCCGAAGGGACGCAATGACACCGTCGCTTTCGTGCCTGCAACCATCTCCTCGAGGTCAGTCTCGCCGTCGGGGCCACGCACTGCTTCGACGCGGAGGTTCGTCCATCCCGGTGTTAGCGCTTCCAGTCCGTCGATCGTCGCGTGAAACTCCCAGACGTCTTCGAAGGGTGCGCGAACGACGACCGACCGCTCGTAGGTAGCCATACGACGAGTACGACGTGGATCGGCAAAACATCACGCCCCACCAGAATTCGTGTCTGCACACCACCACTGCAATTCAATTCAGCTTCGTAAAACCGTCTTACGACGTAGCGGTGTCTGGAACGATCGAACACGGAGACTGCGCCACTCGAACGCTTTCGCCCGTTCGCTTTGGAAGCACTCACTGCAGCGTTACTTGTATTCCGTGATACTGCAATTCCCGTCAGAAACCTATCGTCCGGATTATGCTCCGGCGTCTGGTCCTTTTTACTCGATATATCGATCTCCGCCATCATATATTTCCTGACAACATTGTACCTCTCGTTGAGACGGTATTCGGTGCTATCGGGTGAATCTCTCCCGGAATGCTATTCGAGAGGCCACTCACCTTGTGCGTCCAGTTGATCGAGATATTCGGGAAGGCGTTCGCGCTTGTATTCGAGCCAGTCGGTCGTCGATGGTCCCATCGGCTGGTGTTCGAGTGCGTCATCGGAAATATCGTGGCCGAGTCCCAGACGGACGTTCCGGAAGAAGCCCGTGAGTCGCATATGTTCCTGTTCACCGGTCGAGATTTGGTAGTCACCGGCTGATTCATATATCTCGTGGGCCCGGTCATACGCTTCTTCGGCGTTTTTTCGCTGTGCAATCGTCCGAAGATCCCCGATAAATTCGGGCCACGCACCCCGTCGGAACGCTCCGAACGACTGGGGGCCGAACTCTTGGCGCTCGATGTACTCGAAGTAGTCTTCAGCGAGCAAGATGCCCATATCGCATCGGTTCTGTGTCCGGAAATCGTCATCCGCGATTCGATAACACATCGCGGCATGTCGTAACATACTCACTGCACCTGGCGTCGAGTCAGGTTCTGGGAAGATGTGTTCTGTGACCGCTCCGGCATACTCGTGTGCTGCTGCTGTATACAGATCTCCCGCGGAGACGAGTCGATTGGATCCTCGAACGTCATTGGCTTGCTGCTGTAACTCGTGAGCAGTTTTCTTCATTGTCAACAGTCTATATCTCGGTCAGGTTCTTTTTCATTCTGTTCGTCATTCTTGATATCATCAACTGCGTCTTTCATCGAATTATATAATTCATCACAGGGCCTTGTGTAAATGCTATACAACAGCGATATCGGACGTACTACTCGGATCAGCGGCAGTACGTTGAAAGCCCTCGGCATCCCGCCCTTTCAGACTACCAAGAAATGAGCGTTTCGAGGGCTGCAACCGGAAAATGTATTTGGTGAACTGAAAAGGTGATCGAGAGGGTTCAAATTTTTTCCGGTAGAGGGCCTGAAACGTGCGATAGAGTGCGTCTGAACAAATTCAATAGAATGAGATCACGGATCGGGACCTGATGTCGATAGCACGCGCTCACTCCAGTCAAGTGTCTCTTTCTGGTCGAGTGCTGAGAGAATCGCGTCGAACGTCGATTGGCGATATGTGATTCGACGAGTCAGCGAGAGGCTCCGGAGGTCACGGGCTGTCTCAGCGTCGATGGGTTGATTGGCCGCATCCGCTAGATGTCCGATAAATCTCGAACTCTGATAAAATTCCTCCTCGTTGGCCCAGGCCATAATTGGATGGGGTGCACCCGCAGCTTCCACCGTTTCGTAATGTCGTTTGGCCGTTTGATAGGCGTCTGGATCGTCTAACCCTGCGATCCGTCGAAGATCTCCGATATGTTCGTGTGCGAGCGCGGCCCAGGCTTTCTTTTCTACGTCGTCGCCGTCAATCCGATCGTTGAGAACGTCTTCACAGATCAATATACCCTGTCGATCGACGTTTTCACAACGCTCGTCGTCTCCGGCGACCCTGTAACAGACGACAGCGTATTTTAAATTATTCAGGTAGAGTAGTATCTTTCGGGGTGTGAGCCCGGAACCTCCGATCCGAAAGTAGCTAAGCTGAAGATATCTATCGCCGCTGATAGAGAGGTCTCCGTTCTTCCGGGCATCCTTCGCTTCCTGATGGATCGATGTCCAGTCTGCAGTCATTGTTGGCAACCTGATGGGTTGTAATCCCGTTCTTCAAGCTCATCCTGTACGTCCTCAATATCGTCCCAATCTGGGTCAGTTAAGCTAGTACTGGTGATAAGATCAACGAATGGGTTGTCTGGACTCACTCTGACAATGTGCCATACGCCGTTTGATGCTTTATGTATATATGCTAAGAAGTGGCCGTCTGTCCAGATATTCCCATCAGCAGGATTTTTGAGTGCATCCATAAGATCGTCCTTTGTGCTGCCATCTTTATATGGATGATCGTTAGTCGATTCATCTGGAATGTGAACCTCATTTCCGCAGGTATCAGTCGTTGACTCGTAGCTTTCGGCGGCGACCGCGATGCCACCGATAATCGTCAGAATCGCTTTGTCTTTGTCGGACAACGGATCGCCGATGACGTACTTGTTGGAGCCGTATTCGACGACCGTCCCGGTTTCGATGACATGTTGGATGTCCGCCTGCGAGAGGCTCGTCGTTGCAGCGATGTACTCCCAGCCAAAACCACGAGTGTACTCGCGCCCGTGAGAGACTTCAGTTGCGTAGACCGTCCCCGTCGTGAGTGCAACCTCAAGACCCGAAGCCGTCTCCCAGGATCCAACAGCTTCCGTCGACGGCACGGAAATTTCAAATTTCTGTGATTGGTGGTGGCCGTGGACTGAGTCAGCGGAAAGTTCCATTGCTCCACCGACGACGGTGGCACCGACAGTCACCCCTGCGACGGCGGCCCATCCCGGCGGCCCACCGAACGATCCAACAGTTGACGATGGGACAGCGACTGTCGCACCAGCAGCCAGGCCCGCTTTGACGACGCCATCGCCGTTTTCTCTATCGTGGAGAATGGTGACATCATTTCCAAGCTCATCGGTCACCATGATTTTGAGACGATCTGGTCGTGCCTCGGTGAAACGACGCTCGTCTCGATAGTCGAAGCGAATTTCGTACCACTCTCCCGATGATGAGATAACTGTCCCTGTCGCATCTTGCCACTGATCGCCAATGAGAGGATTCGGTGGGTCGATGTATTTGTGAACAGTGATATCTTCGATGTCTTCAGCCCCGTCGGTTCCACTTGCACGCACTCTAAACTGATCCTGATAAATGAGGTACGATCTCGCAGTTGTATACTCTACTTCCGGGAGAGCATTCTCCTCGACTGGATCTGGGTCGACTTGATCGTTGAGATTATCGTTGTCTGTGTCACTGATATGGGGGTTGGTGTCCCACACGCGAACTTCTTCATAATCGTCGAGACCGTCGCTGTCTGTGTCTTTACGGGCCGGATTGCTCAAGATGTGATACCCCATCCACCAGCCGTTGACCTCGACCGGGTCACCGTAGTTGAACTCCGTCGGGTCCGGAAGCGAATCGCCGTCCGTATCCATACGATAGGGATCGGTCTCGATTCGGTTCCCAAGAGATGTGAGCAGACCTGCCTCCTCACGGTAGTCGGGGATCCCATCGCCATCGCTGTCTCGGGATCGATCGAGTGTCACGTTCAGATTGTCGATAGTCAGATAGGTGTCGCCGTGATCGGGATAATTACAGTAACTCGATGGAGAGACCTCGAACTCGATCGGTACGTCACCGGATACTTCCGCCCGCACGGCGACCGAACCTGTCTTCGATGTCCCAGAGCTGTCTGGGTTTTGGATGTCCTCTCCAGAAAGTACCGTATAGGGAATCTTTTCACCAGTGTCGGCGTTTCGGAGACTCCAGTCAGAGGTTTCCCACCAGCCATCTGCAGCCGTTCCCCAATCGAAACTGACCCGTATCGTTCCATTGAGGGTGCCCAACGATCGCGTTGCCTTCGCTTGTGAGCACTTGTAGACGCGCAACTGGAGTTGCTCGTTTTTGACTTTCACATTGGCGTTCCCGGAAACGTCGGTTTCCCAGTCGGACAGATCACTATCGTCGAACGTCTCGATCAGAACCGTCTCGTTCGTAGCTGACGGCTCGCTCCCACTACCTGCGTCCGCCGGCCCACGTTGGAATGGTTCGAGCCAGGTGGGCGTATAGAAGACCGTGTACAGCGAGAAGTGCGTCGTGTTCGCCGTCACGACGTTGGCCTCCGTGTCGACTGTCGACTCGATGGGCACGAACGTCCCGAGCGATTCATCGAACCGATACACCGAGACATTGATTTCGTCACCGTTGGGGACGGCACTCTCGTCGTAGGCGAAACGCAGGGTCGCGTTCTCGAAGGTCCTGTCCGACGTGAACGACACGACCGGTGTGGCCGATGTGTTCTGGACATGTCCGCTCTTGAGCCGCGATCGTCTCGTCCGTCGGATGTCGGTCCCCCCGGCGACGTTACCCTGGCCAGTCAACTCGACGCCCGCCCCGAGTGTCTCGTTGCTCGCCGTGGTCGTGTACGTCTCGTTGCCGTCCTCGATACCATCACTGTCGGTGTCGTTGTCCAGCGGATCAGTATGGAACGGATCAGTCGGCTCGACGTCGTCGTTCAGTCCGTCGTCGTCGGTGTCCGCGCTCCACGGATCGGTGCCGTTAGCCAGTTCCTGCGGATCGGTCAGCCCGTCAGCGTCGATATCTGCATACTGTGGCGATGTTTCAGCATCGTATTCCGCAGCGTTGCTCAGGCCGTCACTATCGAGGTCTTCCGCGCCATCGATTGTGCCGTCGTTGTCGGTGTCAGCGTCGAGTGGGTCCGTCCCGATGACGAACTCTTCAAAGCCGTCGGGCAAGTCGTCATCGTCAGTGTCAGCATCGAGCGGATCGGTCCCGAGTTCACGTTCTCGGATCGTCAAGAGATGATCGCTGTCGAAGTCCTCGTGGCCGTCGATCGTGCCGTTGCTGTCCTCGTTGCTGTCCGTTGATGGCGCGTCACTATCGGGATTCAAGGGATCCGTACCCGTCACGTTCGTCTCGTAGGTATCGGGCAGGCCGTCGCCGTCCAAACGAAGCACGACCGTGCTTGCCCGGTTCTGCCCGGATGACTCGCCACCCTTGCCGTTACCGTTGTTTCCTCTCTTCTTGCCTTTCTTCTCCCCCTGCTTCTTGCCCTTCTGCCTGCCTTTCTTCTTGCCCCTCTGCTTGCTGTGGTTCGACTGTTGACCGTCCTCGCCAGCGACAGCAATCTCGATCGTATTCACACGCTCGGTAAGATTGATCGTTTTCGCAAAGGTGGCGTTGGTATAGCCGCCACGAAGCGGCAGGGCGACCGTGCGATTGTCGTTGATCGTCGCGGTGGCACTCACCGCGTCAAGGCCGGTCGGATCAGTGACGTTCCCGACGAGCGTGTACTGGACTGTCTCGCTTCCATTGTGGGCCGGATCTATCCGTCGCGTCAGCGTCACCTTCGGGCCGACCTCCCGATCAATCAGCCGCAAGGCAGTGTGTGCCTGGTTGAGTGCCACGCCGTACGTCCGGACGGCCCGCGCTGTTGTGCGAATAGACTGCATCCCCGATTTATCTTCAGCACGGTCACGAATCCGCTCGGCCCGGGCGAGCTGTCGGCGGGCGTTCTCGACGTGGGCTTTGGCGCTATGATAGGTGCCTGACCCGAGACGCTCTTCAGTGGCGTCGAAAGCATCCTCGGCGTCCCGGATCACCTGTCGAGCAGAGCGGTTGTCCGCCCGCGCGACTAATTCGATAATCTGGTCGAGGCGTTCCTTCTGGTCGGTCCCGTGGAAGTCAGTCAGCGCTCGCAGTGCCACGGCATCATCGATAAAGGCGTGTTGGTCACCGACCCGCGTTGGACCCTGGTAATACGCAAGCGACTCGTTGAGCCGCGTTCGAGCGCGGTCCTTCGCAGCTTCTAATTGGTTCGATTGCGCCGAGAAATTCTTGATCCGATCGATCGCCTGGGCCTTCAACACGACTGGCGGCCCATCGGTGGGTTCTTCGAAGCGTGTATCCCCGTCCGATGGCGTGTTCCCTACGTTTTGTACGGTCGTCTCGGCACCGATAACCCCCGCTGGTAGTACCGACACGATTAGCAACATCGATGGGACGACTGCGAACAGCTTCCGGTCCCTCCCTCTTGCGGACATATTTTCCGGGAATACGTACCATTATTATATTATTTTCGTTCTATAATTCTCTATATTCATTATTACCATATGATTAGATCGAGAAAGACTCTCAGGTCTGTTTACTACTCTTGGCACGAGAACGCACTGCCGAGGACAATCCGTCTAATCGTGATGAGAAAGAAACGCCATGTGAGCGATGGTGCCGTCGCGCAGATACCCAGGACGGGAGAGCACCCGTTCGCCAGGAACGGCACATGAAAGATCGGACCAAGAGAATTCGATCAAGAGGTTGAACCGGCCGAACGAATAGCGATTCAGGGCCAGGTGCCGCCTTCCTCGCTGGCTACGAGGACGCGCCGGAGCGCGACGACGTAGGCGGCGACCCGCAGCGTGGCGAGGTCCTCGTCCTCGTAGGCAGTCACGAGGTCGTCGAAGGCGCTGACGATGACGTCCTCCAGTTTCTCGTTGACGCGCTGTTCGCTCCAGTACTCGCGAGTACGGTTCTGGACCCACTCGAAATATGAGACGGTGACACCGCCTGCGTTCGCCAGGATGTCCGGGATGACCAGGACGTCTTTCTCGGCGAGAACGTCGTCGGCCGTGGGGGTCAACGGGCCGTTAGCTGCCTCGACGATCACGTCTGCCGAGACGTCCGCGGCGAGTTCCTCGTCGATGGCGTTTTCGAGTGCGGCGGGTACCAAAATATCGACGTCGAGTGTCAGGAGTTCGTCGTTGGTCAGCTCCGCGTCGGCACCGTCGTAGCCGACGACGCTGCCGGTCTCCCGTTTGTGTTCCTTGACGGCACGCGGGTCGAACTCGTCGTCGGTCCGAACCCCGCCCGAGGAGTCCGAGACAGCGACGACATCGGCCCCGAGGTCTTCGAGCAGATCGGCCGTAATCCAGCCGGCGTTCCCGTAGCCCTGCACCGCCACGGTCGCCTCACTGATGTCTCGATCGAGGTACTCGAAGGCCTCCCGTGCGACCAGCATCGACGAGCGTCCCGTCGCCTCGACCCGGCCCTCGCTCCCGCCGCTGGTAAGGGACTTACCGGTGACGACGCCGGGTTCAGTCGTGTTTTCGAGGGTTTCGTAGGTGTCTTTGATCCAGTTCATCTCACGCTGGCCGGTGTTGACGTCCGGCGCAGGAACATCGCGATCCTCGCCGATCAGCGGCCGGAGTTCCGTCGCGAACGCACGCGTGATGCGTTCGAGTTCGCTCTCGGAGTACTCGCTGGGATCGATGACGATGCCGCCCTTGCCGCCGCCCAGCGGGATGCCGACCGTCGCGCACTTATAGACCATCCAGCCTGACAGTGCCTTGACCTCGTCGCGGGTGACGCCAGGGTGATACCGGATGCCGCCCTTGTAGGGACCGCGTGCGTCGTTGAACTGCGATCGGTAGGCCCGGAACGTCTCGTAGGAGCCGTCGTCCATCTCGACGGTGAGATTCATCTCCAGCACGCGCTGGGGCTGTTTCAACCCCTCCAGGACATCATCACCCACATCAAGAGACGCCGATGCGTCGTCGATCTGCTCTTGCAGACTCTCGAACGGATTTACCGAATTAGACATACGTCCAATCTCGGAGAGGCGAAAGTTAAGCGCATCGTTACACTCTTGCACATATTCACAGCCGACCCCAGCAACAATTTCTAGTATGGGATGGGGACATCCAGTACAAGACGCTCAGTACGGCTCGAAATATGGCTCGATGGCGATGGGGATGGGGATCGAGGACCGATACAACAGTGTCGCGGGAGTCAGACTGGCGGCACTATCGGGGACCGTTCCACAATAGCTATCCGGATGCACGGGTGAATCCAGCATATGGCTTCCGCGAACGGCGACCGGGACGGTCTCCGGAAGGGTGCGAGGGCCGGTGCAGTCGCGTGGGTGCTCGGTGTCGCCGTCGCGTTCGTGCTGTGGTGGCTGTTCGCGTCAGGCGGCGGGCCGATCCGCTTTCTCGCGTCGGCGATCGTCTTCTATTATGCGTTTCATCTCTGGCCGGCGGTGCCGCTACTGACGGCCGGAAATGCCATCTTCGCCGTCTTCGCACCCATCTCGATGCTACTGTTGTTCTGGGCCGGCTTTCGCACGGCGATCGGCGCGGATGCGCCCACGGGCGCCGATGGGTTCCGTCGGGGTGCAAGCGTCGTAGCCGGGTACCTTCCGATGGCGGTGCTCTCGCTACCGGCCTTTGCCCTCTCCGTCGGAACCTCACCGCTCGCGGATCTGTTCTCGACGGCGGCCATCGTCGGAATCACGGGCGTGGCGTTCCCGCTCGTCTTCGGCGGTCTCGGCGGCTGGCTCGCCGGCCGATGAGACAGGTAAATCCGGAGATTGCCAGCCGTTCGCTATGCGGATGATCCCCTTCGATTCACCTGCAATCCGATAGACATCGAAAGGGTCGGATCCGATTCGGCCGCTGCCGAAACACACCCACGTTGGGCTATAGAACGCTCAATAGCGTATAGAACACTCGAAAGCGGTTACAACCACACGCGTTGGGACCGACAACTACGACCCGATCGCGCCGTAACAGGCCCCTATGACAGAGCAGACGCGTACCGACGAGGGGATTACGGCGCGATACGACGAGACTGAATCCGAGCGTGTGTTGGCATTCGAGGGGAGCGGATCGAGTGCCGCGATCGCCCAGAACCGAGAGGGATACGCCATGTTGAAGGTCCGCCCGTCGCCGGACGGTGACGAACTCGAACGGTACTACGGGTTCGACATGGCGCTGGATCACGCTGCCGAACTGCTCGGTGTCGATCCCGGCACACTGCCGGTTCCCGAAGGCGCAAAAGACATGGGAATGTGAGTCCGGACGATCCGGTACAGCGACACTGATCAGCCGCTGGCGAGAGTCGTCACGTCATCTTCTTCGAACCCACCAGTCATGACGTCGACGAACGCCGCGGGATGCTCGACATGCGGGAGAAGCTTTGCGTCGTCGAAGACGATCAGGCGAGCGTCGGCCGCCGCTGCCAGCTGTCGTCCGGTCGAGACCGGCGTGGTATCGGCGTCACGGCCCCAGATCAGCGTCACCGGGACGTTCAGGTCGGCCAGCATCGTTTCGAGGTCGTCCGCTGGGTCGAGAAAGCCCCCGAGGAACGACGCTGGCGCGTAGCGAGCGCCGGGCTGGTGAGCACTGCGCCACTCGTAGTCGAGGGTCTCGTCGGTCAGGTTCGACAGGTCGGCGTACCCGTGGTCATCGTGGAAGTGTCGTAGACCGGATTCGCTGACGATCAGATTGAACATGGCGGATCCGATTACCGGCGACCGGAGGAACGCACGGACCCACGGCCGCGGCGGATCACCCATCGTCTCGTCGGTCGGACAGAGCAACACCAACGATTCGATGTCGGTTTCCCGGGCCGCTCCCGCTGCGTAGGCCCCCGACAGCGAGGAGGCAACGATGGTGGGATCCTCGACGAGATCGGCGATCGCGTCCGCGAGGAACGTCTCGTACAGCGATGCCGAGTACAGTAGCGGCGGCCGGTCAGATCGACCGAACCCGGGGAGATCAGGGGCGACAACGTGATACTCCGCCGAGAGCGCGTCGAAAACCTCGAGGAACTCCCGGCTCGAAGATGCGGCGGAGATTCCGTGGACCAAAAGCAGGTCGGGATC
This sequence comes from Halorhabdus rudnickae, assembly GCF_900880625.1. Taxonomy (NCBI): domain Archaea; kingdom Methanobacteriati; phylum Methanobacteriota; class Halobacteria; order Halobacteriales; family Haloarculaceae; genus Halorhabdus; species Halorhabdus rudnickae. Next base: position 157,767 of record NZ_CAAHFB010000001.1, on the reverse strand, counting down.
GTCGGGGTCGCCGGCCTCGGTGTAGGCCACGTCGAACCCGCGCCAGCGGTAAGTGTCGTCGATGCCACGCAACGCCGGTTCGAGATCACCGGCCCGGTTGGCGAGCAGGCGGTTCCCCAGGGCCGACGCGCCGATCGCACCCAGGGCGACGCCGGCTACGGTACGGAGCTTCATACCCTGATCGACGGGCGTCAGCGGTTTATAGGTACTGCCGACGGTGTTTCACGCGCCCTGATCGACGTGTATCGCCGCTTTAGCGAGACGGTCGGGAGGCAATTCTTTTGGGAGTCCTGGCCGAGGAATCGCGCATGGCCACCGAACTATCTGTGAGTACCGACGAGCGCCTTTCGGTCCTGAATGTGACTGATCGGGTCGCCAAGGCGCTGCCCGCCGACGCCGACGGGACGGCGACCGTGTTCGTCCCGCACACGACGGCCGCAGTGACAGTCAACGAAGGCGAGTCCCGGCTGCTGGGCGACATCGAGACGGGGTTATCGGATCTCGTCGCCGACGAGGGGTGGGCCCACGACCGGATCGACGACAACGCAGACGCACACGTGCGAGCGACACTTCTCGGGCCGAGCGTGACCGTCCCGGTCAGCGACGGTGATCTGGCGTTGGGGACCTGGCAGTCGATCCTCTTCGTGGAGTGTGACGGCCCCCGGACGCGATCGCTGGAAGTACACGTAAGCTGAGCGGTCGGCCCCGTCCTTTTCGCCCGTCAGTGCGTTTGTCGAGCGCTTCGGGGCCTCACCGGCCCGGATCGAGACCGAGCGGTTCGGATTATCGTTCGCGAGTGGCTCGAAACCGGGGCGTTCGAGAACGCATTTAGGACGGGAGGATCTATCAGTAGGTATGACTGCCAGCACCCCCGGGAACACGGGGTGGTTCGAGGACGTCGATCCCGACGACGTGGCCGCGGCCGCGGCGTCGATCAGTGAGGGATCCGCGGAGCGACCCCAAGCGTGGCCGAACGAGGCGATCGACGCCGGGTTCGTAGACGACGAGTCGGAATACTACGACCGACTCCGGGACGCGACGATCGAGGCCACCGACGCGGCGGTCGCCGAGCGCGAACGGGCGGACGATCAGCAGTTGATCCACGCCGTGCGCTCGATGGACGATAAAAGACGAATACTATTATAAAACCCAGTTTTGCTTAGGGCGGATAATGTGGGGCACGGGGATTTTAACCACTTCAAACAGCATTATTCGATATGGAACACGACCCGATCGGAATTCGTGCGCTTGAATCAGGGGATGAAATTGAAGTTTGGCTTCGACCGAATTCCCCGTCCGGTACTATTGACGACATGGACAACCCGAAGACGTGGAACGTAGTTTCTAATATGAAATGGAAACGGAATGAAGAAGATGGTTATTTTCATGACGAAGAAAATCGACGAATACATACCCGGTCTACGACATATAAGATTACATTCGAACCCAAATCAACAGATGAAAAGTATACAATGGAATACACTATTCATCGGGACGGATATACGGAATATTCGCCTGTGAAGTCCGACAACCCGACGACCCGAAGCGAAGTCGTCGGTCGGATCGAACGAATTGGGAATCAGTAAACGAAGACCCTGCTTCAATCAAGAACTTCTATCTTCGAAACGCCGGCTATCCCGCCCGTAGCGTAATGTTTTCCGGATAGGTCTTCTTTGTAAAGAAGAATACTGACGGTTTCATCCCCGACCATTGGGCTTTTGTGAATCATATAGTATTCATCGGCGTCGTCGTCTTCGGGCGGAACTTCAAAATAGACTTCAGTTTCGGTCACAATCTCGTCTACGTCATGCCCTTCTTGATGGTCTTTCCGCGACGATATTGAATATCGGACGGTTGTATCCCAAGGTGAATCAGGCTGAAACCGCGACGTGTGGTGTGAATCATCAAAATGAAGCCGGACTTTATCGCCCGACGTCAATTCAGTAAGAACGTCGATCGGGTGGCCTTTTGTTGCCATACGATAACATCATACGGAGGATAGTTAGGTATTTTCGAATACGACCTACGTTCGGGTAGCTGGCCGGCGGATAGTTAGCAAATCTAACTGTTTATCCGACTATACACCGCCCCGTCGGGCGATTATCGCCGACTGTTTACCGGCGTGTATAGCGGGCACCATCGACTAAACACACCACTATACACCCCGCCGTCCGGCGGTTTCCCTGATATGTGTATAGCGCCCCTAAACGGAATTAAACGAAAGTACCCCCCGGACATAGACGTCATTAGGGTCGATCGAAATGCCCGAACAAATCGACGTTCACGAATATCGGCGCGAACAACGGAAGGAATTGACGCGGGAACGCTTCGAAGAATGGGTCGCCGAAGACAAGCGGGAATGTCGGCAACTACGCAAAGACGCCGATTACGACCACACGGTTCCAAGCGACCGCGAAATCGAAATCGAATTCGCCCTTTGCTACGATATGCCCCAACTACTTCCGCACGTCTTGGAAAAAGAAGGGTCGATTCGCGGGGCCTTACGACGAATCAATAGCGAACTTGAAGCCGCGTCGCATTACGACACCGACGAATACGGCTTTGTGTCCGAACCGACCTTCTACAAGTGGGTCGACAAGTGGGCGAAGGCCGACGAAACGACCGATCTGAACCGGCGTATCTTGAAGCAATTCGTTCGGTAGACCGTTTTACCCCGTTTTAGTTCGCCGTCTTGCGGTTTCCCGCCCAATAGCCGTGCGACCCGGTCGGGGACGGGTGGGGGGTAAAACGGACTAAAGGGACGTACGCACCGCCCGTGCGTCGTTTTAGGGTCGCCGTATGTAGAACGAACCAATCGACAAGCCGATCGAAGGCCCCGACGGGGAAACCTTCGAAGACTTCGACGCGTGCGTCGCCCACTTCGACGGCGACGACCCCGACGACGTCGACGACGAAATGAATCGGTTGATGAACGCGACGGCGGTGACAGACGGGGGCGTGCCGGACGAATGACGGCCCCATTCGCGTCGTGGTCGTCAGTAATCCAACACGCACCGTCTACTTCGACGACGCCGTCACGCACGTCGTGACGCCGGCACACGGCCCGCGTGCGGCGCGGGTGTCGGACTTCGAAGACGTGGGCTTCGACGTCGTCGGGATTGGGCTACTTCCGTCGGCGATCGGCGGGTGCGATTACGACGACCCCGGCGGTCGACACTTGCTTCTTCGGCGGTCGAACCGACCCGATTAGCCAATACAAACGGCTTGGGAAAGGGCTAAGTGCCTATCCCAATACAAACTAATTGTAATGGCACCAGACGAACGCGACCGCGACGACGAAACCGGGCAATTCACGGAAGAATACCCGCCCGACGACTTCGTCGCGGCTATCGAAGCCGACGGCGGGGCGACCGGCACGAAAGACGTCGCCGACGCCGTCGGGTGTTCGTACGAATTGGCGTACAAGAAGCTTCGACAAATGGCCGACGACGGGACGATCGACCGGCGGAAGGTCGGGAACGTGAACTTGTGGGTGGTCGACGATGGGTGATTACACGCACGTCGCTACCTACCCCGACGACGACCAATTAGAACGGTGGGAAGAACGGGTCGACGAATTGGGGTTCCGGTCGCGGTCGGAATTCATCGAAGCTATGGTCGAAGCCGGGTTGAAGAAGTTCGACGCCGCGTCGGTCGAACCCGACGAAACGAACCGGGAACTTCGGGAACAACGGAACGACCTAAAGACCCAACTTGACCGTGCCCGCGACCGTATCGACGAACTTGAAGACGCGGTCTATCACGGCGAACGGCAAGCTATCGCCGAATACGTCGAATCGAACCCCGGCGCGACGTACGACGACATAGTGCAACACATTATCGACACCGCCGCCGGTCGGGTCACTTCCCACTTGGAAGACATGGAAGGCGACATCTTGCGGGCCGACGACGACGGTTATTACCTGCGTGACGAAGTCGCCGACGACCGGGGGTGGGTATAGTGCCGGCCCCCAAAGACCGACCCCGGTTATCCGACGACGTCCGGCACCGTATGGGGGTCTACAAAACGATCGACGACGTGCCCGACAAGTACCACCTTCGGAACCATAGCGCGGCGTACGACGCCCGCGACGTGTGGGGGGACTTCTTCGACGACAAGACGGCGAAGTTCGACACGAAGTCGACACGCGACCGCTACGAAAAGGCGGGTCGGTACTTCAAGACGTTCATGGCCGACGTCGGGCGGCACCACGCGTTAGCCGCCCCGCGTCATATCGAACGGTTCCTAGTCGCCTTGCGTGACGGCGACGTCGGGCGTCACAACCATACGCGGAAGCTTCAAACGGTCTACTTCGAATACTTTCAACCGATCGACGAATTCTATTCGTGGCTACAATCGCATGTCGACCACCCGCACGTCTACCACCCGGTGCGAATGGCGGTCGTCGATGGAGGTTTCGCGGGCGACGTGTGGGGACGGAAGTTAGAACAAAACGACAAACGGTGACACAAATGTTAGATACAAACGGACAAGAATTCGCCGATGCATTCGGTCTTGAAACCGATCCATTAGCAAAGTACGGACACAAGTTCGAAGAAATCGACGCCGACCCGTTCGATTTCGCCTTTGACGAAGTCTTAGCAAACAAGGACTTGTCCGAAGGCGCGATTGCGTCCTACAACGCGGCGGTTCGGGATTGGTGCGAATTCATGACGACCCAAGACCGGCACCCGGCGTGCCCGAATTCTGAGCACATTACCCGGTTCGTACGCATGGAAATCGAACCGGGCGACAGTCGCCCCGAACACGATACGACCGACGGCGCGTGGGTTCGGAACAAGGTCGATCGCTATTGGCGAAACGGCCCGGAAATCAAAATCGACACCGAAGACAGCTGGGGGAATAGCCGCCGAACCGCGAAGAAGAAACTGTGGAACTTGAATTCGATTTATACGATGTGGCAACGGAGTTCCAAAATGCCCCACCCGACCGAATATAACCCGTTCTTGGAAGCGAAACAACGCCTATCGCTATCGACCAAGCGGGTGAAGGAACCGCCCCGGATTAGCGTCGACGACTTGCGCGACGTCGTCGCTGACGTGAAGCATATCCGCGATCGGGCGTTCATCGTCACCCAACTGAAGTTGGGGCTTCGGGCGTCGGAAATGGCGAATATCAAGATTAGCGAAATCGACATAGCGAACCGCGAAGTCGCCCGACACTACGACGACTTGGGGGTGTCACCGCACGTCAAACCCTTCGAAAATTCCGTCTACATCCCGCACGACCGGGAAGGCAACAAATCGAAGCGGCCCCGCGTCTTGCCGATTGACGACGAACTTCGCCGACTATGGATTAACTACCTGCTTATCCGCCCGGAAGCCGACGAACCGTGGCTATTCCTTAGTCGGACGAATAACACAAAGGTCGATGACGAAGCGATAAACAACGCGTGGAAGCGTCACTTCCACCCGAAATACGAAGAAAATCAGCAACACCGGGCGGTGACGTCACACTACGGTCGGCACCGATTCACGACGTATTGGCGGGTCGAAGAAGACGTGAACCGCGAACTAATCAAGTATATGCGCGGAGATACGTCGGCAGGCGGTACGGTCGACCCGGCGGGTGGCATAGACCACTATATCCATAGCTACTACGGAGATATAGAACCGCTTTACCGTGAACGGATATACAAATTCGGCGTCTAATTTAGCTCAGAATTGCTATCGGTTTAGAAAGTCGGAAATGTATGCACGTAGGCCAACTTCCGATTTGCTTTGTTGAATTTTGGTGATAGCGTCTCCCCCCTGTTCTATAGCATAATCTCTTTCAGAATAATACGCGCTTGCTAATGGGGTTTCACGGCGGGAATCCGGGTCATTTGCTTCTTCGGGGTTTAATGTGATACGTTCGGCAAGGGCGTTTATTTTTTCAGCACTTGCATAATATGACGTGACTTCTTGAATTTCGTCTTCAGTCAACAACCCCAGCTTGTCCGTCCCGTTGTCGAATACACTAGTTGGCATCATCCCACCACCAACTTCTGTCACGATCTCAGCCGTTTCTACGTTACTGGTCCCTGCATCTATTTCGCCAATTAATGATTCACGGAACCGTTCACGCCTTCTTCGCGTATTCAGTATCCCTCTAAGTTCCCTAACTAACAACGTGATTAGTCCGGTTGCTACCGCCCCAATAAATGCGGATGCAACAATCGCAGATACGTTGACCACTATTCTACCCTGATACCGGGATTCATATACGATTCCCGTAATTCTTTCTGACCATGACCGACGACGCGACCAGTTCGGGGTGGTTCGAAGACGTCGACCCCGACGACCTTAGCGGTGCCCGTGACGCGATCGAACACGGGATGTCCGAATCCCCGGCGGATTGGCCGGCACGGGCGGTCGAAGCCGGGTTCGCCGACGACGAAGACGACTATTACGACAAGCTTCACGAAGCGACGATTGCGGCAACCCGCGAAGAAGTTCGGGAACGTGAAAGGTCAGATGACCAACAATTAAAACATAGTATTCGTGCTATGAACGACTGTGAGCGGACCGCGAACGAACTCGCCGAGCGCGTCGCCGAGTGGGCCGGGACCCGCTTTTCGGACGCCGGGACCGGCGTCGAGTACGCTCGGGAACTCGCGACGCGGGAGCCGTCCGATCCACTCGAAAGGCGGCTGATCGCACTCGCCCGTCGTGTCGCCGACCTGACTGATGAGTCCGCGGCACTGCGACGGCACGTCGAGGCGACCGCGCCCGACGTCGCACCGAACCTCTCGGCGCTCGCCGGGCCGGTGCTCGCGGCACGACTGATCTCGCTGGCCGGCGGTCTCGAAGCGCTGGCGAAAAAACCCAGCGGAACAGTCCAGGTGCTGGGTGCGGAGGACGCGCTCTTTGCCCACCTCCAGGGGTCGGCCCCATCGCCCAAGCACGGCGTCATCTACACCCACGAGTACGTCAGTGGGACCGACCCGCACGAGCGCGGGTCGGCGGCCCGGGCGCTGGCCGGGAAACTCACGATCGCGGCCCGGATCGACCACTACAGCGGGGATCGACGCCCCGAACTCGACGCCGAACTCGACGAACGCATCGCGGCTATCCGCTCACGAGGTGGGCAATGAGTCTCCCCGAAGGTGTCGAACGACGGGTCTTCGACGGAGAGGAAGCGCTTGCGACACGGGGACCCCCCGTCTACGGCGAGCCGGTCGTCGAGGGCTGGCGGCGGTGGGATCCCGAACGGTCGAAGCTCGGCGCGATGCTCGAGAAGGGCGTCGAGACGGGATTGAGTGGCGGTGAAACGGTGCTGTACCTCGGCGCGGCCAGCGGGACGACCGTCAGTCACGTCGCGGACTTCGCGGGGCCGACCTACGCCGTGGAGTTCGCCGCCCGGCCGACGCGGGACCTGCTGGACGTGGCCCGCGAGCGCGAGCGACTGTTCCCGCTGTTGAAGGACGCTCGCGCGCCCGAGACCTACGCCCACGTCGTCGAGCCGGTCGACGTGATCGTCCAGGACGTGGCGACCCGTGGACAGGCGGCGGTCGCGCTGGCCAACCGCCGATTCCTGAAAGACGACGGCCGACTGCTCATGGCGATCAAGGCCCGGAGCGAGGACGTGACGCGTTCGCCGGAGGCCGTCTTCGAGGATGTGATCGACTCTCTGCAGACCGGCTACGAGATCCGCACCCGACAACGCCTGGAGCCGTATCACGACGACCACCTGGCGCTGTGTGCGGAGCCGCGTTGAGTTCCGTCGAACAGAACCCTTTAGCCCGCCCGAATCCAACGGCGCGGCGATGGCGACGGCCCCGGAGGATCATTTCGACAGGCTGGGAACGCTGGGTATCGAAGAGGAGCACTTCGTCGTGAACGAGCAGGCCCGTCCGGTCTCGGGCACTGATACGCTCGTCTATGAGACGGAGCCGCCGGCGATCCTCGAAGATCGGTTGGACCACGAACTGTTCAAGTTCGTCGTCGAGACCCAGACCCCGACGATCACCGACCCCGGGGAGGCTCCCGAAACACTGGCAGCGATCAGGGGCGCGCTACTCGAACACGCCCACGAACACGGTTACGATATCGCGTCGGCGGGGCTGCATCCGGCCGCCCACTGGCGGGAACTCGAACACGCCCAGAAACCACGGTATCAGTCCCAACTCGACCGGATCCAGTACCCACAACACCGGAACACGACCGCCGGGCTGCACGTCCACGTCGGCATCGACGACGCCGAGAAGGCCGTCTGGATCGGCAACGAGATCCGCTGGCACCTGCCGGTACTGCTCGCGCTGTCGGCGAACTCACCGTTCTGGAACGGCTTCGACACCGGGTTGCAGTCCGCCCGGGCGAAAATCTTCGAGGGGCTTCCCAACACGGGCATGCCGACCGCGTTCGACTCCTTCGCCGACTTCCGGCAGTACGAGCGACGCATGATCGAATCCGGGTCAGTCGACGATCGCGGCGAACTCTGGTTCGACGTCCGTCCCCACACGGGCTACGGGACGCTAGAAATCCGGGTCCCGGACGCCCAAGCGGAGACCGATCGAGTACTCGCGCTTGTGGAGTACATATACGAACTTGTCCTCGATCTGTCCGACCGCTACGATGACGGCGAATCAACTGACAGCCTCCGTCGGGAACTGCTCGACGAGAACAAATGGCGCGCCATACGCCAGGGCCGGGAGGCCTCGTTCGTCACCCGGAACGGCGACGGGACGGTCGATCTCGGGAGCGTCATCGAACGTGACGCAGACCGGCTCGATCTGGATCGTATCGACGACCTCTACGAGGCCGAGAGCGGGGCCGAGCGACAGCGGCGGCTGAAACGCCAGCGGGGGATCGACGCAGTCTGTGAGTCGGTACTCGTCTCGGACCCCCGATAGCCGAGGATTTTTACGCGGGACGGACTTCCGTCCTCGTAGAAACAACATGAAGGGGGACGAAAACTCGTCAAACGGATCGGACGACGCCAAAGCGGAAGTGCGTGATCACCTGCAGGACCGTGCGGACCAGGCCGTCGAAGAGTTCGACGAACGGTTGATCGACCTGCTAGCCTGGATTCTGGACACGGAAACGAGGGCTCGGATCTACATCCACCTGCGGGTCGATCCCGAGAGCACGAGCGAAGAGATCGCCGACGGAACGGGGTTGTATCCCAGTACCGTCCGGGAGGCCCTGGCGGAGTTACACGACGAGGGGATCGTCACGCGGGCCAAGCGCAAACACGACGGGGCCGGGAACAACCCCTACGAGTACAGCGCGATCTCGCCGAGTGAGTTGGTCAGTGAGATGGTCGGCGAAGTGCAAGAGCAGTTGAACACGGTTGTCAACCTGGATGCACACCTTACAGAGAGCGAAGAGGCGACCGCAGAGCCGATCACGATCTCTGTCGAGGACGCCGCCGACACGGAGTCGGAGTGACCATCCGGTGAGCGTTCCGAAGGCACTAAATCGCACGCCGTCGAGGGATGGGACATGAACGTTGCGCTGGGTGGGACGTTCGATCCGATCCACGACGGCCACCGCGCACTTTTCGAACGGGCGTTCGAACTCGGCGACGTGACAGTCGGCTTGACGAGTGACGAACTGGCGCCCTCGACCCGCCAGGAAGCGCGGTCCGTTCGTCCCTACGACGAACGACTCACAGATCTGGAGGACGAACTGGCGTCGTTTGGGGCCGACTACGATCGGGAATTCGAAATCCGCAAGCTCGAGGAGCCAACTGGCATCGCGACCGAGAAGCAGTTCGACGTGCTGGTCGTCTCGCCCGAGACCGAGACCGGCGGGAAACACGTCAACGAGATCCGCGAGGAGAAGGGCCACGACCCACTGGAGATCGAGGTCGTCGAGCACGTTTCGGCCGCGGACGGCAATCCGATCTCTTCGACACGGATCGTCGCCGGCGAGATCGACGAACACGGGAATCTGACGCCCGAACGCGACGGTCGGGACCCCGTGACGTGATCACCACTCCGGCGCGTCGAAGCCCGTCTCTTCTACGAGGTCTTTCCACCGTTGCTGGACGGTGAGCCGCGAGACATCGGCGGCCTCGGCGACGGCCGACTGCGAGCGGCGATCACCGGCGACCAATGACCCGACGTAGACGCTCGCAGCCAAGACCGCACGCTTCGAGCGTTCGTCGTTGGGGACATTCGAGAGAAAGACGTCCGTGGCCCGCGAGCGTGCACGGTCGGAGAGGTCGAGGGCGTCGCCGATCTCGTCGATCGTCTCGACGTACGCCTCGTTTTCGACCTGATCGCGGGCGCGATACATGATCTTCACTGCGTGGCGTCCGCACATAATTCCATCGGGAGACGGTCCGACACCGCTGTCAGTCGCGCCGTGGAAATGGCTCGATGCATCTCCGCGCTCCAAGAATTGTCCGAGGAGTAAGCCTTTACTGTGTGAATGACAAACATGCACATGGTATGTCCAGTGACCGATCGACGTGCCCGGAATGCGGCGGGACTGGTCGACGAGGTGAGAAAGTTTGTCGGGCGTGTGGTGGCATGGGGCGAGAGCCGGAGATGGCACCGAACGAGAAACCGCTCTATATTTCCTGACGGCGCGGGGCGAAGCGATAGCTTCTTGCTTCCCTACCGGATAGCGCCGAATGCGCGCGGGTAGCCAAGCCAGGAAAAGGCGTAGCGCTTAGGACGCTATCCCGTAGGGGTCCGCCGGTTCAAATCCGGTCCCGCGCATGAGCGAACGGAGTGAGTGAAAAGCAGGAGCGGATTTGTGGTAGACCGGGGTTCTGCGCCTGCGGCGCAGGTTCTCGGGCGTGGTTCAAATCCGGTCCCGCGCATTTTGCGGCGAACAATCCGTGAGCCGCAAATGCACAATGAGGATTTGAACCCTACAAGCAAGGCGCAGCGAACGGAGTGAGCGAGCATTTCTCGGTCCGGTTCAAATCCGGTCCGCCCAGAACGAGATACTCCCGCTGGTCGTGTCTCGAGGTAGCGAGCAGTGCAACCGCGAGCCGGTGAGACGTTCACCGCAAGCAGGCCACTGTGGACGGTTATGTGGGTCCTCGGCCCCGTATTCGAGACACACCATAATGTAATTCTAAAACGAAAAATTTGATACCAGTAAGCGAAATTCGATCGTATGCGACGGGAATGGGGGACGCGAATCGTCCTGGGGGTACTGCCGGCAGTGCTGTTAGCGCCGCGGGTGTTGGTACCGATGCCGAAGTGGTTCTACTTCGATCGGGAGATCGCGGGGTACTTCCAGGCGCTGGCGTACTGGCGGGATCCGATCGGGCAGTTCCTCTACAACACGCCGGCAGAGAGTTTGAGTTCGATCCACTTGCACAGCCTGTTGAGTGCGCCGCTGGTCGGCCTGGGGTTCGTTCAAGGGGGACGAGTGGTCAGTCTCGGTGCCGCCATCGTCGCGTCGCTGCTGGTCGCGTCCGTCGGCACCCGGCTTGTATCCCACCGAGCCGGTATGTTCGCCGCAGCAGTACTTTGGATCCATCCGCTGTTCAGGTACCTTTCGACAGGATACATGCCGGAGACGTTGAGCATCGCCCTGACGACCGCGAGCGTCGCCGCGATGCTGCTGGCGGCCGAAACGGGGCGACGGCAGTGGTTCGGACTCGCCCTGGGGGCGTTTCTCGCGGCGATCACGGTCCACCTCTGGGAGGCGACGATCCTCCTCCCGCTGGTCGTGATTGCCGCGTATTCGGGGCAGTGGGTACGGGCTAGAGTCTTCGTATACGTCGGATTGTTGGGGGTCCTTGTGGTGTACGTCGCCACCGGCGTACAGCCCGTCGACGGGGGTGGACTCGTTCGATACGCGCTCTGGAACGACTTCTCCGTACTACTGTCTCTGGACAGACTCTGGCTGCGATGGGCGCGGGGTCTGACGCCGCTGTCGATCAGTCTGGTGGCCACATTCCCTCTCGCTATCGGGGGATGTCTCCTGACCGGGATCCAGTGGCTACGAAAGCCGTCCTTCGAAACGGCAGTGCTCGGGAGCTGGCTGGCGAGCGGCCTGGCGATCCCGATCCTGCTCGCCAACGGCTACCAGATCCACCAGTACTACACCTGGGCCGTGCTGGCACCGCTTGCCATCGGCAGTGGCTGGGTCCTCTCGGCGACGGTCGCGAGGATCGAACCGTCCATCGCCGGAGACGGCCGCCAGTGGCTCGATACCCCTGTGGCCGGCACGGATGGAGAAGGACAAGCGGCACGCGCAGGCAGAGCAACGGCGGTGGTCACTGTCCTGCTGGCAGCGGTACTCGTGGTCTCCGTACTGGGGTTCCAGTACGGTCTGGTGAGCGAACCCGCGAAACCACAGCGCGTCGAGTGGGGGAGCGATGGGTCGATCGCGAGCGGGGAGTTCGTCTCGGCCGGGCAGACGATCGCCCGGACGGACGCCGAAGCGGCGGACCTCGCGTTCACCGGGACGTGGGGGTTCCCCTGGAGTACGCACTTCGGGCAGTATCCCAGGCTGGGGCAAGTACTGATCTACAGCGACGTGTTGCCACGCACTCGATCGCCGAATCCGGCGGGCGTAGCGGTCCACGATACAGCAGCGACAGCCACGAATTGTGAATACGTCGTGACGCGCGACGATCGCGGAACGTGGGTGGAACCATGTCGGCAACGTCTAGAGGGACTCGTCGGACTGGGAGTACGAACACAGATCACGACGCGGCAGGGGGAAAAACAATGACGACGGCCGACGATGAGAAGAAGTCAACGAGTCAGTCCAGCGTGCGGGTATCGGCGCGAGCGGATTCGTTTCGCGAGAGCAACCGACTGGGTGGACCTGACGGTTCCACTCCCGAACCCGGAGAGAAAGGATATGAGTGGCTATCCGATCAGATACTGAATCTGGGGCTGATCGCTATGGGGTTGCTGGCGATGACTTACGGGAACCTCGTCCTGTACAACACGGGCGAGAAATCCATCGACGGAACAGGTCTCGAAGCGACGTTCACGTACGTGTCGCCGCCGCTGGCGATGGCCGGGACGATCGCTCTGTACGTCCTCGCGTTTCTGTTTCTCTGTAGTGTCGGTTCGGAGTGGGCCGACCGAATGGGAAAGCTGGCATATCTCGTCCCGATCGCGTACGTCGGAACGGGATACCTGTTTCTGAAAAAGGTGTTCGCGTCACCAACCGTCCGATCACGCGTAATCGGGGGAATGACCGACGCGTACGTCTTACAGTACGAGGGGGCGAAGTCACTGCTGTCCGGAGTCAATCCCTACCACGCGAACTACACGGCAGAGATTCTCGCGAACGTGCCGGCGTACTACCGAACGCCCGTCGGGGCCGGCGATCGCACGAATCCGGAGACCATCGTGACGACACTCGACTATCCACCGATGGCGACGATCTGGTATACCCCAGCACGGGTACTCGGCATTAGCGGGGCCTTACAGGACGTCATCGTGGTCGCACTCGTCGCACTGCTGTTGATGGCCGTGGCCAGAAAGGAACTGCGCGTGTTCGTTCCGGTGTTTTTCCTTCTGGACTGGAATCTGATCATCTTCCCCGCGAGTTACGTGCCGGACATGGGCTGGGTCGTGTTCGTTATCCTCGCGCTGGTGACTTTTCACCGGCCCCGGTTGAGCGCGGTGGCGTTCGCCCTGGCGGCGTCCTACCGGCCACAGCCGATCGTCATCGCCCCATTCTTCGCGATCATGGCCTACCGGACGCACGGACTCGACTATCTGAAGACGTGGATCCCAACCGGTCTCGCAGCGACGGCGGTGATCAATCTCCCGTTCGTGCTCTGGACGGGTCCGGCCGAATACGTCCATGCCGTCACCATCCCGATCAGGGCCTCTCTGCCATCTAGTGGCGTCGGACCAGCCATGTTCGTCGATCCGCTACTCGAGATGACAGCCCTGTCTCCGGGAACGGTCAAAACGGCATTTACGATCGTCGTCGTCCTCGCGTTCGTCGTGACGCTCGACGTGGCCTGGACGTACTACGATCGGCTCGGCGTCGGCATCCTCGCGTTCCCGGCAGTCGTTCTCTGGTTCCACTGGCGGTCCCTCCAGAACTACATGATTTGGTTCCCGCTTCTGGTGCTGTCAGCTCGCCTCTTCGGACTCCCCGAAACAGATCCACTCGCCACACTTTCACGCCGTGTTCGGCCGCTAATTTCAGCTATCGAAAACCGAATCGACAGCGTTCGATCTCACCGATCCGAGCGCCGATGACATTCTTCCGCCGGTATCGATCGCGTCTCAGACACGCTCACCAAGAGATACGTGAATTGAATCGTTCTAAAGCTCGATTGCATAATGCGAACACATAGGCTAGAAGCCATTATCAGTTGTTGTATTTGGAGGAAGAAGGTAAAGAGCGGTGCCAACCGAGATCCGTACATGGGGAAGTCAACCCGCCGATCGTTCCTGTTCACTGGGCTCACCACAGGAGCGACGGTCAGCGCTCTCCGTGTACGTCGCGGCGGTCGGGGGGAAGCCGATCGGGGTAGACAGACCGACCGAACCCAGCTGTCGGCGGAGACGAGCCGAGAGATGGATTCACAGGAGGGCGAACGCGTGACACAGGCGACAGTTGACGAGCTGCTCGTCGGTGCGCATTACTACCCGTGGTACGGACCCGGCGGGCACACTGACGGGCTCGTACGAACGCCCGAGATGGGCGTCTATGACTCGCAGTCCAGAGACGTGGTCGAACGCCATCGAGACTGGGCAGACTCCGCCGGCATCGACTGGCTGTCGGCCAGTTGGTGGGGGCCGGAGACACGGACAGACGAGATCATCCGTTCGACACTCGCACCGGCTCTAGATGGGACGAACGTCGGGTTTGCCATCCTCTACGAAACGGTGGGCCGACTGTCGGGCGAAGGCGGCGTCGACATCGAAGACGAGCGTGTCCGGGAGACGCTCGTCTCGGATTTCAAGTCCCTCGAAAGGTTGTTCGATCGGCCAAGCTATCAACGGATCGACGGCCGGCCAGTTGTGTTCGTCTACGGCGCCCGGGAGTTTCGCGGTGACGTCCCGGCAGCGATCGACGCGCTTCGTGATCGGATCGATCACGACGTGTACTTACTAGCGGACATGACCGGAACGGCAGCACCGACGCCCGCTGATCGGCAGCGAATGCGTGCGTTCGACGGCGTCAACACGTACACCATCGCCGGACTGGCTGAGCAATCACAGTCCGGCGGTGCGTCGTTCGACGAGCGTCTCGCGGACCTGTACCTGCAGTGGCACGCAGCCGCGGACGCGACGCAGACGGATTTCTTCCCGACGACGATTCCCGGTTTCGAGACCCCAGATGCGGAGGAATTCACGTGGCCCGCTACCCAGGACCGTTTCGAGCGCGTGACCGAGATTGCGAGCCAGCACGTCGATAGTTCTGTCGGTGGACTCCTGGTGACGTCGTTCAACGAGTGGCACGAGTCCACCGCCGTCGAGCCGGATGAGACCAGTGGGATGGACTACTTGCGGGTACTGGATTCGAGCCTCGAATCGACGAACAGCGTCCTCGAACGGACCTACGAGCCCGTCCAGTTCACCTTCGAGCGGACGCGTGTTCCGGCGAGGGAAGACGACCGGGACCTCGCATACCGATGTGAACGGATCGAATTGCACGACAGCACGGGCGAAACGGTGGAACAGTACGACATCGGCGGGGAGGGAGAACCGCTCTATGGTCGCGGTGTCTATTTGTCCGAGTCCAACGCCCGCAGGACCTGGCGATGGTTCGGTGGCCCAACTGCCTCGACCGTACTGTACATTCCGGTGAACGTGCTCCGGCAGACGACCACCCTCAGCGTGTACGGGCACGCGATGGGAGACACCGTATCGACGAGAGTAGACACCCCGAATCGCGACGGGACTGTCACGCTCACCACGGGATGGTCGTGGGATCGGTGTTGTCTCGCCGAGTCGTCAGACCAGTGCGAAACTGGGCAAGACTGACAGTACCAGCCAGTACTGGCAGGACTGACGATGCCAGCGGGGACATTTTTCACGCACGATGTGTTGCCTACCGCGAATCCCCGAAATCGATCCCCGTCGGACCCGCCCACAAAGCTTTTTTCCTGTTAGGTTATCTGATACGATAATGAGCGAGATCGACGACGTTCTCGGTTCACTTGCGGCCGATCTGGATGGGGTTGTGCTCTTCAGTCCCGGATCGGACCTCCACGATCGATTGATCGAGGACCACGACGTGGTGGTGGTGAGCGACGAGGACGAGCGGGGGGCAGATCAGTTCGTGGAGTTGCCGGTGGAGTTCTCGGAACTCTCAGACCGGATTCGCTTCGGCATCGAGGGCGCGCTCGAAAAGGAGTACGTCGGCGAGAACGACCAGTTGCTGTGTCTGGCGACGACCTATGGGGACGACGTGGACACGGCCGTGCGGATTCGGGCCGGGGAGTTCACCGAATCCGGCGTCTACGATCTGTTCGTCAACTCACGTGCGGAGCCGGGAGTTATCCGTGACGTCGTCGAAGTGGCGATCGAACTCGGCAAGAAGGGCCAGAAGGGCAAGCCGGTCGGCGCGCTGTTCGTCGTGGGCGACGCGGGGAAGGTCATGAACAAGTCCCGCCCGCTCAGCTACAATCCCTTCGAGAAGAGCCACGTCCACGTGGGCGATCCCATCGTGAACGTGATGCTCAAGGAGTTCTCGCGGCTGGACGGCGCGTTCGTTATCAGCGACGCGGGGAAAATCGTCTCGGCCTACCGGTACCTCGAACCCTCCGCCGAGGGCGTGGACATCCCGAAGGGCCTGGGGGCCCGTCACATGGCGGCCGGGGCGATCACGCGGGACACCAACGCCACGGCGATCGTCCTTTCGGAAAGTGACGGACTGGTCCGGGCGTTCAAGCGCGGCGAGCTGATTCTCGAACTCGATCCGGAGGAGTATTGATGGTCGACGTCGCCGAAATCATTCGGACACTCTTCTCCGAGGAGACGGCGGTGACAGTCGCGGTTATCGTCCTGTTTATCGGCGCCGTGGCGGGGTATCTGGTCTGGCGCGGGACACGCAGCCTCCTGTTGCGGATGAACGTCGACGAGGCTGTCGAGGGGACAGTCTTCGAGCGAACGATGCGTAACCTCGGGCTGTCGACGGTCGGCGTCCTCGCTCAGCTATCGGCGCTGTTCGTCTACGTGCTGGCACTGTTTATCGCACTGCAGATCGCCCAGCTGATGGATACCCAGCTATTCTGGACGCGCGTTACGGGATATCTCCCGAGCCTGTTCCTCGCGGCGATCGTCGTGATCGTCGGGCTCGTGGTCGGCGACAAGGCCTCGCTGGCGGTCAGCGAACGTCTCAAGAGCATCAAACTCCCGGAAGTAACGCTACTGCCGGCACTGGTCAAATACAGTATCTTCTACGTGGCTGGGCTGGTCGCGCTTGGCCAACTCGGTGTGGCGACCGCTGCTCTGATCGTCCTACTCGGGGTCTACGCCGTCGGGCTACTCTTTTTGATCGGTCTGGCATTCCGTGACCTGCTGCGTGCGGGTGCGGCCGGGATTTATCTGCTATTGTCCGAACCATACAGCATCGGCGACGAGGTCGAGATCGACGGCAACCGTGGCGTCGTCCAGGAGATCGACGTCTTCGTCACACACGTCGAGAGCGACGACGGCGAGTTCATCATCCCCAACCAGCGCGTGCTCCGATCGGGGATCACCAGAATCCGGTAGCCGCCTCAGGACTCTCCAGAGACGACTTCTGCCGGTACGCCCGCGACGGTCGTCCCTTCCGGCACGTCCTCGGTCACCAGTGAGTTCGCCGCAACCTGTGCATCCTGGCCGACGTGGACGCCCGGCAGGACGATCGCCCCGGCGCCGATCATCGCCCGTTCGCCGATCACGACCTCGCCCGTCCGATACTCGTCCTGAAGATACTCGTGACAGAGCAGGGTCGCGTCGTAGCCGACGATGGCGTCGTCCTCGAGGACGAGCAGATCGGGCCAGAGTATGTCCGGCGTCGCGCCGAACGCAAGCGCCACTCCGTCGCCGACCTCGGCACCGAGTGCCCGCAGGACAACGTTCTTCAGGCGGACGCTGGGTACCAGTCTAAGAACCCAGATGATCGCAGGAACGACGAGCATCCAGATCGGGTTCCGGGTCCAGATCCAGTGACGAAGCGAGTTGCGCGACCCCCCGAGTTGGTGGCGGTCCAGGCGGTCGTGACGCGAGGGTTGATCGTCGCTCACGACAGTGGTTTTGTCGGCGGTGGTATTGAATGACGCGACCCGACCGCATTACAACCCCGGCGACAGCTTGCAGGGTCAATCGTCTGCGACAGCGGGATCCGGTTCCACATTCAGGTCTGGTTCAGTTCCTGCAGACAGTGGCCGCCACGACAGCTCCGTTTCGTAGTGAAACACCCGGTGGTTCTGCGTCGGATCGACGACCGACAGCGATAGCCAATCGTTGTCAAGCAGTTCGGTCAGTGACTCGTGTTCGGCCAGTACGTCCGTGACGCGCTCAACCGGGGCGTGAACGATCGTCGAGAGGCGAAGCGGCTGGTGGTGAAGCTGGTCAGCAGCGGCTTGCAGCGACTGTGCGGGTAATCCGGTCATCAGGTCGCCACCGTTGCCCTGGTAGACGCCGACGTTACCGACCGGATTGTGAGTGGTCTTCGACCCGCTCCCGTAGACGGCGGTGTCGACGGTCGAGAAGTAATACTGGGTGTTGATCCACTGGGTGACGACCATCGGCCCGGTGAGGATCGACTCCAGGGCGTCGCCGCCGGGATCGGTCGACCAATCATAGGAGTGGAGGAACGCACGGCCGTCGAGATCGAGGTCACTGGTCAGTTCCCGCGGGCCGATCACGAAGCCAGCGTTGCCGGCCAGCCCCCACTCGGGGCGGGTCTCGGCCCAGTCGGCCGCGCGACGCTCAGTCTCGCTGACGGCCGCAGCGTCTTCCCGGCCCGTCGACGAGACGCGCTCCTCGGCGGCGGACTCGCGAGCGGTCGCCAGATCGTCCCGCAACTGGGTGAGATCCGGGGCGTGGCTCTCGGGAACCGCGTCGTCGAACAGTTCGATCTCGTCGGTGGTCGTGTTGTGCTCGCCAGCCAGGAAGACAGTGTCTTCGGGGACATCGATGCCACGATCGGCCAGTGCCGCCTGGACATCGGGATCGTTGCAGATCGCCGCCAGGACGCGGGCGTTCGGCCCGCCCGGGTTGCCCGCGCAGGCACCACAGTCAAGACTCGAATCGAACGAGTTGTTCGCCGTCTCACTTGCGTGCCCGACGAACGCGACGAGGCGGCCGAACGTCTCGATGCCCATCAATTCGAAGGCGGTCGCGGCGTACTCGACTTTCTCTTCGTGGGTCAGTCCGACCGGCACGTCGCCAGCGTAGGTGTGCTGGTGATCCACGAGAGGCTCACAGAACTCGTGATCGTCCGGTACCGCATCGTCAGCCGTGTCGAACAGATCACGAACTCGCCCGGGGGCGAGCGTCCGGGCCGCCAGTGCGAGGCCGTAGCCGCTGCCGGCGTTCTCGACGAAGCCGAAGGCAGTCGCCGGGTTCGATTTCAGCGTCTCGAGGAGTTTTCCCACGCTCTCGCGGATCGCCGACCAGCGTTCGTAGCTGGCCTGTCCGTCCTGGTCGGTCGGGAACTCGGTGACGCGGTGCTTGGGATCGACGATCGGAGGGCAGGCCTCGACAGACACCTCGTCGTCGTATCCCTGATACTCCATCGGGACGCCGAAAAAGCCCGCGTACCCGTGGGTCTCGTATTTGCCCGTTGCCTCGACGTGGCGACGAATGACCTCCGAGCGCGTGTCGATACAGAACACGAGTTGGGCGTCCGGGCGATCCGCCGGATCACCGTCCGCGAGCGCCTCGCTCTCGCTTGCGACTGCTTCGAGGAGTTCGGTGCGGTAGCTCCGCTCCCACGCACACAGAAAGGCGTCGGCGATGTCCTCGGCTCTCTCGGGTGCCGTGTCGTCAGGGCCGGGCGAGGGGTCGAGATCTGCATCGAACGCCGACAGGAGCGCGAGACGAGCCGCGAGATAGCCCGACAACGTGATCGGGTAGGTCGACTGCCAAGCACCGTCGTTCTCGGCCCGCTGTTTGACGAACCCGGTCCAGCCGGGCAGGGCGGCCAGTTGCTCCTCGAAGATCGGTATCCACTGGCTCTCGGGGTACGGTTCCAGGACGGTCCCGATGACCTCGATGGGGTCCTCGGGCAAGTCGGCGACGATTCCTTTAGCCGGGACCTGCTCGTCGTGCTCGATCACGTTGTGAAACGCGGCGTAGAACCCGTTTTCGCGGTCGGGCATCGGCCACTTCGCGCGCCCCTCGTCGAGGAACGCCGCGAGCCACTTCGTCAGGACGTGCTCGGCGCGCTCCGTGGCGATATCGGGCGATTCTGCCTCGACGGCAGTGTCCATCCGTTCGAGCAGCGCCGCCGGGGCATCCTCGTAGCCCCGGTCGGCGAGTTCGGATTCGAGGATTTCGCGGTCGATTTGACCAGCAGTGAGTGCCGCCCGGAACGTCTCCCGGCGTGGGTACCCACGACCACCGAGTAAATCGGCCGCCTGCCGGACCGCCTCCGGGAACGGCATCTCTTCGAACCCCGAGAGGGGATTGGCCGTCACGAACGAGTGAATCGGCCAGACCGACCCGACGGTGGTGGCTGCCTTCTCGATCCCGGTTTCGATCGTGCGTTCAGTGCTCATTGTATTCTCTCCTGGTGGTCAACACGGTGTCAGCTGGCGGTTGCGTCGCGTTCACGAGCGTGACGTACAGTCGCGTACTCCGCTCGTAGTACTCGGTGTCCACGGCGACGTATGCAAGGAGGAATCCCCCGACGACGAGACCGTGGACGACGGTCAGTTCGGTGGGGGCAGCCACGATTGGAAGGTCACCCAACAGCCCCGAGACGGCCTCGTAGACGAGTGCGTAGATAGCGATGGCCGGGACGAACACGGCCGGGACCGCGCCGTACCGGAGCGGGGCCGACAGCGACATCTGGCCCACGACGCTACGAGCGGCGTGTAGCGTCGTGATCACCACGATCATCACGAGGACGATCCCACTGTCGAAGTGCATTCCCTCGCCGGTCAGGACCGCGAACACCACGCCGCCACCGATCCCGGTCAGGACCGTAGCGGCGAGGCCGACGACGCCGGGAGCCTGTTTGGTCGCGGTACCCGGACTGGTCTGCTCGATCCGTTCGCCGGCACTGAGGAACTGATAGGCCTTGTAGAAGCCGTGCAGGATCAAGTGGGTGATCGCGGCCCCGAAGAAACCGAGGCCGGCCTGCATGATCATAAATCCCATCTGTCCGACCGTCGATCCGCCCAGTTTGCTCTTGACGTCCGGCTGGACGGACTTGAGTAGTTTTCCGAGGAGTGCGCTCAGCGCCCCGACCACGACGACCGCAAGCATGAGCGTCGGGTCGACAGTGAGCACCGGGGCGAAGCGAATCAGGAGGATGCCGCCCGCGTTGACGAACCCGGCGTGCATCAGCGCCGAGGCGGGCGTGGGTGCCGTCATCGAGGCGAGCAGCCAGGTGTGAAACGGCACCAGCGCGGACTGAATCATCGCCGCGAGGACGAGAGCCCCGGCGGCGAGCACCCACACCGGCCCGCCGAGACCGGCCGGAGCCGCGGCGATCCCCGAGACTGTCGTCGACCCGGTCGTCCACCACAGTGTTGCGAGTGCGAGGCCGAGCACGGCGCTGCTTGCGAGGAAGTACCTACGGGCGACCTGCTCGGCGGCCCGTGCCTGTTTCCATCCCCGGACGCTGCCGACGAGCGTCGCCATCACCTGGCCCATCGCCAGCCACAAAAGCCAAAAGAGGGCGACGTGGTCGGCCGCGACCAGCCCCATCACGATTGCCGTGAATCCGAAGATCCCGGCGAAAAAGCTCGTCTCGTGGGGGGTGCCTGCCATGTAGCGACGCGAGTAGCTGTGAACGATACCGCTGAAGAACGTGACGACCACCCACAGCAGGACAGTCAGACCGTCGATGGCGAGCACGCCCGCGATCTCCCAGGCCCCGGCCAGTCGGACTCGCGCGGCCAGGACGGCGACGCTCGCGGCAAACAGCGTCCACACGAGCCACGTCAGTGCACCGGGCACGATCGAGGAGTCCACCGTCGTGTCCGGGAGCGCTCCGACAGTCGATTTCGAGGTGCGTCCTGACATCGTTGTCACTCACGACCCATCTGAATCGCCCAGGTCCGCTCTAGGGTCTGGTTCTGGTCGCTTCTATAGCCATTTGAGAACAGTTTGTCTATTAAATCTTCCTATAGTCACAAACCGTTCGTAAAATACTCATTATAGAACATTGTGTTTTTGTAAACCACACACTCTTGACAAGGTAATCGAAAGGACTCTCGGCCCGGACAGACGCGTGATCGGCCGGTTCGTCCCGGATGAGAACAAAGGGTTCTGACAGAGCGAGTGTGTCGTAGTCCGTGATCGGTGGCGTCACCGAGAGAGCCTCGCCGACTGTGGCGGCGTCGACTGTCTGCAGCTATGAACGGTGTTCGGACGAGGTTCCGGTGTCGAACTTGCCGAACGGGGTCGTCTCGTGGGTTCTGACGAGCACTTCGTCGGCGACAGTCAGGCCCATATTGAGCAGTTCCTGTGCGACAGGGGTGATGTCACTGTCGGACTCGCCGACGACAGTCACGAGCAGGTTCTCTTCGCCGGTGACCAGTTCCTGAACCGAAACAACACCGTCAATAGCCAGGATATCGGGGATCAGGTCACCGCGCTCGGGGATCGACGCGGTACAGTAGAGCAACATTCGGAGTGGGTAGCCCGACTGCTGGTAATCGACTCTAGCGCTGTAATCCTTGATCACGTCATCGGTTTCGAGCCGCTGGATGCGCTTGCGGACAGTACTATCCGAGGTCCCGGTTCGCTCCGCGATGTCTCCCGAGGACATGTTCCGGGCGTCCTCCTGGAGTGCATACAGGATCGCTTTGTCCACCTCGTCGAGTTCCTCCTCGGCCATACTGGTATCTCCGCAAGGAGGCTACTTTATGGTTGTACGTTTCGGGGCCATTCGACAGACGCCCGACGGTCGCTCGTCCGAGAGCAGTCCCCGACCACGAACAGTTCGATAGCGCCGATCAACCGTGTCCGGGACACAACTCCACGAACCAGAAATCTCAATCCCTAAACCGTCGGCAGGGTTCTGCTCGCGTATGCGCGACATTTTCATCTCGATGCTCACCGGCAATGCTGCCCACGCCGAGGCGTTCGACGACCAGTTCGGCCCGCTCCAGGACGGCCAGCGCCCGGAGGCAGTGACCGTCTGCTGTTCGGACTCGCGGGTACTCCAGGATCACATGTGGGGCAACGACGCTCCGGGCGACCTGTTCACGTGTGGCAACATCGGCAACCGGGTCATCCAGAAAGTCGACGGCGAAGCCGTCATTTCAGGCGACGTCCTCTACCCGATCGCTCACACGGGGACCGACGTGGCGGTCGTCGTCGGCCACACGGGCTGTGGCGCCGTCACGGCGACCTACGACCACCTCACTGACGGCCTCGACGAACCGCCGGGGATCGAACACTGCGTCGACCTGCTGGCCCCGTCGCTCGAACGAGGTCTGGAGAAACTCCCTGACGGTCTCGAACGCGAAGCGGCGATCAATCACCTCGTTGAATACAACGTCGACCGCCAGATCGAGGCGCTCGAAGCGAGCGAACACGTCCCGGATGGAACCGATCTCCTCGGTGTCGTCTACGACTTTCAAGACGTTTACAGCGGCCGTCGCGGCGAAGTACACGTCATCAACGTCGACGGCGAGACCGACCCGGAGACGCTGGGGGACACCTACCCGGAGATTGAATCGCGCATTCGTCGCCTGTGGACGTACTGAGAAGCCGCCTTTCGACAGCAGATAGACGGAACAGGCACTTCTTGTTCGCTCAGCGATTCTCCCGCTGTTCGACCTTGTTCAGTTCGATCAGCAGGCGGAAGATGGCCTTCACGAGGTTGGCGTCGACGTCGAACTGTTCGGCGTTCTCGCCGGCACGGTCCATGACGCGCTGTTCCTGCTGTTCGTCGGTGGTCGGCAGATCCCGTTCGTCCTTGACCGCCGCGATCGTGTCGGCGACGTACGTCCGGCGGGCGATCAACTCCACGAGCTGGGCATCGATCGAGCGGATCTCCTCGCGGAGTTCGTCCAGACTCATGTCGTCCGGTCGCGATTCGGCCGGCCAGTCGCTCACGTCGTCCGGGCGCCGTCCCGTTGTGTCGTCGTCATCCATGTCCGTCCCTCGTATTGTTCCCAGATTTCCCGCACACGCTCTAAGTCTTCCCGGTTCCCGACTGCCGTCACGCTCGGTCCCGTCCCCGACAGCGAGACGCCCTCGGCGTGGGCCATTGCCTCGACCATCGGATCCGGGGAGAACCCGAGCGCGGCGGCAAACGCGAGACCGTTGACGGTCATCGCTCGTCCGTACGCGCCGTCGAGAGCCAGGTCGGCCACCAGATCTGCCATCGGCGCGATCTGGCGGCAGCGCTCGACATCGGCATCGGCGCTGTAGGCCCGTTCGGGCGGCGTCCAGACCAGCACGTCCCACTCGACGGGCTCGTGGGCGAGCAACTCGTCTTCGGTGTTGTCGGTCACGGTCACTCCGCCGAGCATGCTCGCACTCGCATCGTCGAAGGCGCCAGTCACGGTGACGCCCACGTCGCGGGCGGCCTGGACACCGATCCTGGCGGCGTCGGCCTTGGATAGTTCTCCGCTGGCGCCAAGAGCGTCGAGTGTCGCCAGCACCGTCGCGTTGGCGGCCGCACTGGAACTCTTCAGTCCCGAGGCCATCGGGATGTCGCTGTCCGTCTGGACCGTTCCACCCTCTCCGTCGCCGAACCGGTCGGTGACGAGTTCGACACAGTGCTCGATCAGCGCCGTGTCGGCGTCGGGTTCACCTGCGACAGTGCCGGTCACGTCCCCGCGACCGTCGAGCGTTACCTCGGCGTGCAACTCGACGTCGATGGCGAACGCCGACCCGGTGCCCGTCGCCAGCGCGTTCAGTACGGTCCCGGCGGCGGGTGCCACGGCAGTGCCGTCCATGTGGGCACGAACTCGACGAGCCGATACTTACGTGTGCTGGTTCCCGTCCCGGAACGCGGCGTTTTTCATCGCACCGCACCCAGGAGGAGTATGAGCATCCGCGAGGACGTCCCCCCGCAGACGGTGGGCGTCCAGCTGACCGAAGACGGCGTCACCGTCGAGTACCTCGACGGTCGGGAGGCGTTCTATCACGGTGTCCCGGCCCGCCGGGAAGGATCGGTCACGACCGCGCCGGGCAAGCAGGCACACGTCCTCGTGACCGACGAGAGCGGGACTGAGGGAATCCTCGTCTACGTCAACGATCGCGTCACCCACGAGGACATCCTCGAATCGACCGGTGTAGGTCGGCTCCTGCTCGATCCCGAGGAGGCGACGACGGTCTTCCCGGGCGTTCGAGCCGAAAGTCACTCCCACCGCGTCGAGATAACGGTCGACTTCGACGCGCTGGACGGGCGAGTCTTTGTTTTCGAGGAAGACGAGATGGGCGAACGATCCTTCGAGATTGTCCCGGACGGAGAGGGGTAATCTCGGGACGAAAGCGCCCGGCGAGACGGGAACGAGCGCTAATTACTGGATATACGAGGGGTCTTCCGCGTCGCAGGCCTCCTCGTGTTGACGGGCGTCCTCCCGTTCGTCGAAGAGCATCTCGCACTGCTCACAGCGGTACCACGTCATCCCGTCTTTCTCGGTTGTTTCGACCATAGCTAGCCGTCCGTCGGCCGGAGATAAATGCGTTTTCGTGGAGTCCGTTGTCTTGTGTCGTGGCACAAAGCCACATTGAGCGGTTTCATGCCCATCAGCCGGAGGACCCAATTGATCGGTTTCACGCCAGCCGACTGGAACCCCGAAATCAGCAGGCACTTACTCGCTGGTCCCCCACCCGCGAGCATGCGCATTGCCGAGCGGGAAGACCTCGAGGGCGGTCGCGAGCGGCTGACGCTCGTCCCCGAGAGTCTCGACGATCTCTGGCATCTCACCTACGTGATCGAGCCGGGCGACCGGGTCTCGGGCGATACGACGCGCCGGATCCAGCGCAACGACGAACAACTCCGGGATACGGGCGGGGAGCGCGAACACATCTGGGCCGCTCTCGAAGTCGAAGACGTGGAATTCGCCCGCTTCGCCAACCGGCTGCGGGTCAGCGGCGTCATCGCCGACTGTTCCCGTGAGGACCAACTCGGCCAGCATCACACGCTCAACGTCGAGGAACACGACGAGATCGCCGTCGGCAAGTACTGGAAGCCGGATCAACTCGAACGGATCGAGGAGGCCGTCGAAGCGACCGACGCGCCGGACGTGGCCGTCGCGACGGTCGAGGAGGGGCAGGCGTACGTCCACACGGTCGCCCAGTACGGGACCGAGGAACGAGCGAGCGTCACCGGGCCGACGGGGAAAGGCGACTACGCCCGTCCGCGGAAGGAACTGTTTGCGGAACTCACCGAGGTGCTCTCCCGGACGGACGCCGATGCGATCATCCTCGCCGGTCCCGGGTTCACGAAACAGGACGCGCTGGCGTACATCGAAGAGGAGACGACGGATCTCGCCGATTCGATCACGACCGTCGACACGAGTGCAGTGGGCGACCGTGGCGTTCACGAAGTGCTCAAGCGCGGGGCTGTCGAAGACGTCCAGACCGAGACGCGCATCGCCGAGGAGGCCGAGCTGATCGACGAACTCATGGCCCGGATCGCCGACGGGGTCGAGGTCGCGTACGGCCCCAGTGAAGTGACCGAAGCGGCCGAATACGGCGCGATCGAACACCTCCTTATCCTCGACGAACACCTCCGGGAAACCCGCGCGGGAGAGGGCGACTGGGAGATCGACGCCGATCGCGTGATCGAACGGACCGAACAGCAGGGCGGCGAGGTAACTGTCTTCTCGCGGGAGTTCGATCCCGGCCAGCAACTCGCGAATCTCGGAGGGATCGCGGCGTTGCTCCGGTATCGACTGCAGTGACTGAGAGGCGGCTAACGAAACGATTTTTTGTCGGGGGCGAGAGCTTCGATCGACGGAGAGCGATTATCGCCAATGGATTTCGAAGATCAGGGGGATTTCGCGGAACAGGTCGCCGACCTCAATCGATACGGTCAGGCCTTGAACAGCTGTGAAACGGCCGACGAAGTGGCTTCGCTCACACTTGAGGCGATGTCGCTGCTGTTTGAGTTCCCCTACGCGACGTTCGTCGAAGTTCGCGACGGGCAACCGACAGTCAACGGCAGTACGAACCCGGCACTGAGAGCGGGCGACGACGGGGCAAAGATCGTCCGGGAAGCCATCGAAACAGGAGAGACGGTCACGCGAGAGGGTGCCGACGCCAGAGTCACAGACGACTCGGGCGTGACGGCCGCCCTGGCAGTCCCGGCGAGCATCGTCGACGAGGTGATCGTGGTGCTCGTCCTGCGGGCGACTGAGGGCGACGCGATCGGCGACGAACACGCCGAACCGCTCTCGATTCTGGCGTCTCACGCCGCCACGGCCATCAGCAACATCCGTTCGCGGGAGGAACTCGAACGGGCACGCAACGACCTCGAGACCCGCAAGGAGATGATCGAGATGTACGACAGTCTCCTGCGCCACGACCTGGGGAACGACCTGCAGGTCATCACGGGGTTCGCCGACGCGCTTCTCGACGAAGTGGACGATCAGGCCCTCGACTACGCCGAACGGATCGATCGGGCCGCTCGCAGCGCCTCCGACTTGGTCGACCGGGTTGGCAACCTCGTCTCGACGCTCGAAGAAGCCGGCGAACCCGAGCCCAAGCCGCTCCGCCGGGAACTTGAGGAGACAGTCCGAGACGTCACCGCCCAGTACGACGATCTAACGGTCGCGTTCGAACCCGCAGACTTCGAGTACCAGGTCTACGGCGGCGATCTGCTAGACTCGGTGTTCACGAACATTCTCTCGAATGCCGCGATCCACAACGACGGCCCCGTCGCAGTCGACATCTACGCCGAAGAGCCGACGACCGAGACCGTCGTCGTCGGGTTCGCCGACGACGGGAGTGGCGTCCCAAAAGCAGTCCGGGAAGACATCTTCGAGATGGGACGAAAAGGACCCGAGAGTTCCGGGACGGGACTCGGACTCGGGTTCGTCCGCGCACTCACCGAGTCCTACGGCGGGACTGTCTCTCTGCGGGAAAGCGTGGACGGCGGCGCGGACTTCAGAGTTACGCTCGACCGAGTCTGAGACGAAACAGGATGGTCCTCGGCCGGGCGAGGGCGAGCAATGATGCCATCGGCAGCCGAAGTAGCGGGGGAGAAGCACCGAGGACGTCTGCCATCCCTGAAGTGTACCACGACTTTTCGAGAAAGAGACGTTTGCACACCTGACGACGATGACACCGGCCGGTCTTCCACACACCACCCCTGTGTGGATCGACTACGACGTTGGGGACCGGGTGCTGGTCAACACCGAACGCGGGCGGCGAAAGGAGCGCAACGTGGCTCGTGACCCGACGGTCTCGGTGAGTATGATCGATCCCGAAAACCCCTACCGGTTCCTCTCAGAGACTGGTGAAGTGGTCGAGACGACGACCGAGGGCGCCCGCAAGCACATCGATACGCTTGCTTACCGCTATCTCGGCGAGGGCGAGTATCCGACGCTCATCGAGACAGAACGGGTGATCCTACGGAGTCGGGCCGACGACGTAATCACCGGCGACGGCGAGTGAGCACGCGTCTCAGAACGTGATAGCTTGCCCGTCACGGGCGAATTTGACCTCGCCCTGATAGTGCTCGCCGATCGAAGCCAGCATCTCCTGGTGGCGGCCGTCCGTTTGCGGGTAGAGGTGTGTCAGAAAGATCGTCTCAACGTCGATGTCGGCTTCGGAAAGTGCCTTACCCAGGGAGGATGGCGTCGCGTGATTGTCGGTCTCGATGTCGTCCGGGAACGAGCAGTCGTGGACGAGAACGTCGGCGCCGGCGGCCAGCGAGAGAAACGCCGGATCGGCAACCGTATCACCGCTGCAGACGACCGCCGGCCCCGACGATCCCGCCGGTGAGAGTCGGTAGCCAAGGCCTGCCATCGAGTGGCTGACGTCCCTGGCGTGGACGTCGAGACCAGCCAGTGTCGTCTCCCCGGCTTCGAGATCGGTCACTACTGGGTCGACGTGCTCCCGGAGGTACTCGTGAACGTCGAGGAGGTCCGCGAACAACTCGGCGGTGCCTTCGGGGCCGGCAATCGAGAGCGACGGCGCATCCGCCAGCCAGCGGGCCTTCAGCAAGGGAAGCAGGTCAGCGAGGTGATCGAGATGGTGGTGGGTCAACAGGACGGCATCGAGATCGGCGTACCCGCGATCAGTGGTCGCCAGCGCACCGAGGACGCCGCTACCGCAGTCGACCATGAGCCGTCGGTCGTCGGTTTCCACCAGGAGGCCGGTCTGGTTGCGCTCGCCGGTCGGCAACGCGGTGCCGGTTCCCAGAAACGTCAGCTTCATGCGACGAGGTGGTGCCAGCGGGACAAATCGTTGGCGGCCACGTCCGAACTGTCGATCAGGTTTATGCCTCCGCCCGCCCGAACTCGCTACATTCAGCGGGACCGACATGGACCGAAGTCACTACAACCACGCGAGAATTCAGGAGTACTGGCAGTACGAGTGGGGCAGACAGGACGTCTACGAATGTCCCGACGGGGCCACCAACCCGACGTACGTCCTCGGCATGTTCCCCTACACTTCGGGGAACCTGCACATGGGTCACGTCCGCAACTACGCGATCACCGACGCCTACGCCCGCTATCGTCGCCACCAGGGTGAGGACGTGCTCCAGCCGATGGGCTGGGACGCCTTCGGTCTGCCCGCTGAGAACGCTGCCGAACAGCGCTTTACCGACCCGCGCTCCTGGACGGAGACCTGCATCGAGAGCATGCGCGAGGAGATGGAAGACCTTGGGCTTGGGTATGACTGGTCCCGGGAGTTCACGACCAGCGACCCATCCTACTACCGCTGGAACCAGTGGTTCTTCGAGCAGTTCTACGAGGCCGGACTCGTCGAGTACGACGCCGCCGCCGTCAACTGGTGTCCCGACTGTGAGACGGTCCTGGCCGACGCACAGGTCGAACACCCCCACGAGGAGGGGGACGACCACGACGGTGCATCCGGTCCGGACGCCGGTCCTGTCCGGACGGACGGCGTCTGCTGGCGCTGTGAGACTCCGGTCGAAACGCGGGAACTCGACCAGTGGTTTTTCACCATCACCGATTATGCCGAGGAGTTACTCGATGGGTTAGGGGACCTCGAGGGCTGGCCCGAGAGCGTCCGGGAGATCCAGCGCAACTGGATCGGCCGCCAGGAGGGTGCACGCGTCGAGTTCGAGGTCCCGGAGTACGGGAGCGTCGAGGCGTTCACGACCCGGCTGGACACGATTTACGGCGCGACGTTTCTGGCAGTGTCTCCGGGACACGACCTCGCGACCGAACTGGCCGACGAAGAGGGGGCGGTAGCGGACTACCTCGCGGATACCCGGAGCCACGATGACAGTGGCGGAGACCCGACAGCCGGCGGGGTCTTCACGGGACACCACGCGATCCATCCGCTGACCGGCGAGGAGGTGCCGATCTACGTCGCCGAGTACGTTTTAGACGACGTCGGGACCGGGGCCGTCATGGGCGTGCCAGCCCACAACGAGCGCGACCACGCCTTCGCCACCGCACACGAGCTACCGATCCGGCAGGTCGTCGAACCCGACAGGGACGTAGATGAGGATGTCGCCGTCGAGGACGTCGCCTACACCGGGGAGGGGGTGCTCGTCGGCAGCGGCGAGTACGACGGCCTGGACAGTGAACGGGCACGAAATCGACTCCTCGAACTCGACTGTGCGGAGTCGGCCGTCACCTACCGCCTCCGGGACTGGCTGATCTCCCGGCAGCGTTACTGGGGGACGCCGATCCCCATCGTCCACTGCGAGGACTGTGGCCCAGTACTCGTCCCCGAGGACCAGCTCCCGGTCGAACTGCCGGAATACCAGCCCGCGACGGGCAACCCGCTCGAAGCGAACGAGGAGTTCGTCGAGACGACCTGTCCGGAGTGTGGCGAACCCGCCCGCCGGGAGACCGACACGATGGACACGTTCGTCGACTCCTCGTGGTACTTCTTGCGCTTTCTCTCGCCGAACCTCACGGACGCCCCGTTCGACGCCGACCTCGCGGCCGAGTGGTTGCCCGTCGATGTCTACGTCGGCGGGGAAGAACACGCCGTGCTCCACCTGCTTTACATCCGCTTTTTCGCCCGGGCACTGGCCGATCTCGGCATCCTCGAAACCCGCGAGCCGGTCGAGCGGCTCGTCAACCAGGGGACCGTGCTGCACGGCGGCGAGAAGATGTCGACGACGACGGGCAACGTCATCACGCCCCACGAGTACGGCCCGGAAACGACGCGGCTGTTCGTCCTCAGCGCTGCTCACCCGCGACAAGACTTCGAGTGGACGGCCAAGGACGTGGGCTCGGCGTACGATTTCCAGCAACAGCTCTACAGCATGGTCGATGCGTTCGTCGATCGGGAACCTACACGGACCGATCGAGAGCCCAGAGACGAGTACCTCGACCGGGCGATCGACCGGGCGATCGCCGCCACGACGGCGGAGTTCGACGCGTTCCGATTCCACCGGGCAATCAGCGAGATCCGGTCGCTGGCTGGGCTGCTCGGACAATACCGCGACGCAGGCGAACCACACGAGGATGCCTATCGCCGTGGGCTGGAGACGTTGGCCGTCCTGATCGAGCCGATCACGCCCTATCTTGCCGAGGAACTGTGGAACATGCTCCGGTGTGACGGTCTGGCCGTCGAGGCCGACTGGCCCGACTCGGCGGGAGATACCGACGACTATCGCATCGAACGAGCGCTGATCGACCGGACGCGCGAAGACGTCCGGGACATCACCGAGGTCGCCGGGATCGAGCACCCCGAACGGATCACGTTCGTCGTCGCCCCCGAGTGGAAGTTCAACGCCTACGAGGCAGTTCGCCACGCCGATCCCGACGAAGCAGTCGTCAGTCAGGCCCTCGAGGACGACCTCGTCGCCGAACATCGCGAGGCGGCCGGCCCCTATCTCGGGGAGTTAGAACAGCGCCGTCGCTCGCTGGAACCAGTGCTCGATCCGGAACGGGAACGTGCGCTGCTGGAACGGGCCGGCTGGCTGTTCCGCGAGGAGTTCGACGTGACGGTCGTCGTGAAACCAGCGGACACGACCGAGAACGTGGAACTGGCCGACCGTGCCGAACCCGGCAAGCCGGCCATCCACATCGACTAGCCGTCCACGAGAACGATCGCGTCCCGCACGGCTCCCATCGGACGGGACAACCACGACGACTAGTCGTCGGCGAGTAGCGTTTCCTCGATATATCGGTCGAGTTCGTCACGCAGGTTTTCGAGACGCTCGGGGTCCTCGAGGAGAACCGATCGGTCGAGGGTCCCGTACAGCGACGTCAGGATAAACTCCGCGATCCGTTCGGCATCGACGTCACGGAACGTCCCGTCCGCGATGCCGTCCTCGATTGCGTCGACGAAGACCGTGATAACCAGGTCGTCCGTCCGCTGGAACTGCTCGCGATAGGCCGGTTCGTGTGGCGCCTGTGCCCGCATCTCCATCGTCGCCTGGAAAAACCGGATGCGTTCCTCAGATGGGTCGTGGGGAGCGAGCAGATCGAGCAGCGTTTCGAGGCGTTCCAGCGGGGCCTCATCCACATCGTCATGTAGTTCCGATTCGAGCTGGTCGAGGAGGTGAGCGAGGAAGTCCGAAAGCAGTTCCTCCTTGTCCTCGTAGTGATAGTACAATAATGATTTACTCTTCGGGAACTCCTCGGCAATACGGGAGATGCTCGTCCCTGCGTACCCGTGGGTACACAACGCCTGGAATGTCGCGAGCATGATAGCCTCTCGAGTCGACGTGTCACCGTCAGGATCAGCATCAATCACAGACATCCCTCCGTCTGAATCCGCCTCGGGCCGCCGTGACGAGACAGGTTCTACCGCGAGCGGCCGGCACTCCGTCCCATCGGCACATCGTTCGAGACGGTGCGTACAATCTATCAGTCATGCGTGATTCGATTCGTTGATCCAGCGAACACAGAGTCGGCAAGCTCCCGAAGGCGAGAGAGGGGTTGCGAATCCGGCAGTGGTGCCACAAGTTCGTCGACATTGTCGGTACCGATCCCGTCTCCGAAGACAGATTCCATCCACTCCTCGGGAAGCAGATCGTTCACCGACTGAAGTTGGTCCGTTTCGAAGTTATCCCTGTCGGAATGGCCCCGGGCGACACCCAAGACAGCTCCGGTCGTCCGCAACGCCCGCCGACAGTCCTCGTCCGCACGCCCGAGCAAGCCGGCGAGATCGCCCGCCGTCGCCGTAACGATCGGTTCGATCGGGACGCGATCGATCGATTCCGACCCACTCTCTTCGACGCGTTCCCAGGCGGAGGCAAGTCGGCTGCTGGCCGCCGAAACGGACCGAAAGCACGCCTTCCCGATCGACGGCTCAACGTCGAGATCACGGAGGCCTGCGTACGCCAACGAGTGGAGGTAATCGCTCGCCAGTAACGCGCGCGAGCGATCGATGCCCTGAACGCCTGTATCGAGGAGGCCCGACGCCCGTCCGTTCAACAATGCCTGCCCATAGAGCAGTTCGACGGTCGCTGCCGCCTGAACTCCTAGATCGTCCGGCTGGCGCTCGCCCGTCGTGGCCATTCCCAACAACAGAAATCGACCACGGAACCGGTCGCTGTCTGTGTCGAACGGTCGGGCAGCATCGGCGGCGAGTTGGGTCGGCGCGCCGGTCAGCCAGGAGTGGATCTGCCGGTCGATCGCTTCCTGATTTGTCTGCCCCCCATCGCGTTGCAGTACCCCGTCCATAGTCACTGGCCCTCTCTCTTGCCTGATCCGGGGGCCTCGGCGCTCCCTGGAACGAATCTGTCTATCCGTGACACCCGGTGCATAGAATAACTGAACGTTTAGTCAATATTCAAGGTTTTGGGTTCGCTTCGAAATGTGTTTGAAGGCCTGGAGCACGGCCCGGTCAGGATCGGTGACACAGGCAATTCGATAGCGAGTCCAGCCAGTTCGATCCCGGACGACTTGATGACAGGTCAGCGATCCCGAGAGACACGCTCACCAGGTTCGATGCGGGTTCCGGACGAGAGAACGACGCCCGGTTCGATACTTGTGTTGATACCGGTCTTGATGTCGTCGCCGGTCACGACCCCCATCTTGCGCCGCCCGGTCGAGACACGTTCGCCTTTCACCGTGACGCGGACGTCAGCTTCGTCGTGGCGGAGGTTGGCTACCTTCGTCCCTGCACCGAAGTTCACGTCCAACCCGACCACGCTATCGCCAACGTACGAGAGGTGCGGGACAGCCGAACCCGCCCGGATCACGCTGTTTTTGATCTCGACTCCGTTGCCGACGTGTACGTCCTCTCCCAGGTAGGTCGATCCTCGGAGGTAGGCGTTCGGGCCGATCTCGGCACCCGCTGCGACGTACACTGGCCCCTCGATCACGACGCCGGGTTCGATCGTGGCTCCGTCCTCGACGACGACGGTCCCACGGAGGTCGGCCGCGTCGCTGACGGTCCCGCTGACGTCGCGGTCGATCCCCTCGAGCAACAACTCGTTGGCCTCCAGCAATTCCCAGGGGTGTCCGACATCCATCCATCGATCGAACGCGACCGGCGTCACGTCGTAGTCATCGATGACTCTCGCAAGGATGTCTGTGATCTCGTACTCCCCGCGTTCACTCTCGGAGACAGCCACCCATTCTCGGGCCTTCGACGGGAAAACGTACGCGCCGGCGTTTATCTGATCTGTCGGCGGATCGTCGGGCTTCTCGACGATCTCCGCGATGGATCCGTCGTTGATCGACACGACGCCGTAGTTCGAGGGGTCCGGTACCTCGTAGGTGCCGAGCGCCGGGCCGTCGGCGAAGAGCCGCTCGATCTCGGCCGAGTCGTAGAGGTTATCACCGTTGAGTACGGCGAACGCGCCCTCGAGTTCGTCGCTGGCCGCGCGGAGCGCGTCAGCGGTTCCAGCCTGTTCCGACTGGACGGCGTATGTCACGGACACCCCTCGATAGGAACCCCCGAAATACGATCGGACATCGTCGGCCTCGTAGCCGACGACGAAAACGAGTTCGTCGGCTCC
This sequence comes from Halorhabdus rudnickae, assembly GCF_900880625.1. Lineage (NCBI taxonomy): Archaea > Methanobacteriati > Methanobacteriota > Halobacteria > Halobacteriales > Haloarculaceae > Halorhabdus > Halorhabdus rudnickae. The sequence goes on along the minus strand of NZ_CAAHFB010000001.1, from coordinate 122,664 downwards.
GGCGTCGACAGCCGCATCGGCGACGTGGGCGGCGAGTGGTCGCCCGGCCACGGGCAACATGGGTTTGGGCGTGTTATCAGTGAGCGGGGCCATTCGCGTGCCCTGTCCAGCGGCGAGCACGACTGCTTGCATGCCCGACATCTCTGGACGGTCACGGATAGGCCTGCCGCTCTCGATTCTTCCTGATCTGTTCCCCCAACCACATCTCGTCAGTGTCGATGACTGGTGCGTTCCGGACCCTCGGCCGTCTGTCCGATCTGCCAAGAGAGAACCGGCACTTGTAGGGTGTAACTCGCGAGACCAACGGTCACGATGACCAGCGGCTTGAGTACGACCGCGAGCCTCGCCCTGGGCGGACTGTTCGTGATCTACCTGCTCGCAGTAGTCGCCTACTACGTGTTCGATCGGGAGCTGATCCCGATGCCAGACCTCGATACGCTCGGTCTGCCATGAGTCAAATCTCGTCTCTCGCTTCGCTGCTCACGTACGTTTCTCGTAGAATGCTCGGTCCGGGATTTGAACCCGATGGCGAGACGGATGTCCTCGCTCCCTGCGGTCACTCGAACGCTGCGACTCGCGTGATTCAAATCCCTCCTTTCGCATTCGCTACTCACGTGCGTTCGTCGCAGAATGCTCGGTCCGGGATTTGAACCCAGGTCATCGGCTCGAAAGGCCGAAATGATTGGCCGGACTACACCAACCGAGCGAGCTACATCAGGATCGATGGACCGCTCCGTAATAAATGCCGTCAATCGCGTCGCCTCTGTGGCGTGTTAGGTACCCACAGATTTCGAGACGGAATCTCCAAGTCCGTTCCTGCCGTCGACCTGGCCATGGGATTGCTAGATCGCGTCCGCGGCCGGCGGTCGGGCGGCGTCGGTCTGTTCGTCGACGGGCCGAACGTGCTCCGTTCGGAGTTCGACGTGGACCTCGACAACCTCCGGATGATCGCGGCCGAGCACGGCCGGCTCGCGTCGGCCTGCCTCTACCTCGACGAACACGCGACGCCGGGCCTCATCCAGGCCGGGGAAGCACACGGCTTCGGGGTCGTGACGACCAGTGGCGACGTGGACGTGAAACTCGCCGTCGACGCGACACGGGCGGTCGCCGAGGGGCAGATCGACACGCTCGTCGTCGCCTCCCGGGACACGGATTTCAAGCCTGTACTGGAGGTGGCCGCCGAACGGGGGTGTCGGACCGTCGCGATCGCCCCGGGCGAGCACGGGCGCTCGGACGCGCTGGCGAGTACGGCCCACGAGAGCCATACCCTCGATAAGTGAATAGTTTCGCAGGCGATACGCACACGGAGAGACGAACGGCTTTTGGGCGAGTGACTCCCCCGTTCGACCATGAGCGAGGAGTACGACGGACCGATTCTGGACAACCACCTCCACCTCGATCCCGAGCACGGCCAGGGTATCGACGCCGTCGAAGACTTCGTCCGCGTTGGCGGGACCCACCTGCTCGTCGTGAACAAGCCGTCCTGGATGCTCGAAGACGTCGCCGACGACGAGTCGATATTCCGGGCAGTCTTCGAGACGACCGTCGAGACGGTCGAACGGGCCAGCGAGGTCCTCCCGGGACGGGCCTGGCCAGTACTTGGGGTCCATCCCGCACTAATCTCGAAACTGACTGGGCGGGGCTACACGCCCGAGGAAGCACGCGACATCATGCAGGCGGGGCTGGACGTCGCCGCGGAATTCGTCGCCGACGGCCCGGCGCTCGCGCTGAAGTCAGGTCGTCCACACTACGACGTGGGCGATCCTATCTGGGCGGCCTCGAACGACGTGATGAAACATGCCTTCGAACTCGGGGCGGAGACGGGCTGTGCCGTCCAGTTACACACCGAGGGCGGCGAGGATTTCAACGAAGTCGCAACCTGGGCCGAGGAGCGGGGATTGCCCGCCAAACGCGTCGTCAAGCACTACTCGGGTGGGCACCTCCAGGGACCGACCAAGAGCGTCCTCTCGGACAAAGACGAACTGGAGGTCGCCGTCGCGGAGGACGAACCGTTCCTGATGGAGACAGACTTCATCGACGACCCGGACCGTCCGGGCGCGGTACTCGGCCCGAAGACAGTGCCTCGACGCGTGGAGTGGCTGCTTGACAGGGGACGAGTGGATGCCGTCCGGACAGCCCACATCGAGACGCCCGCCTCCGTCTACGGAATCGACCTCGAGTCGACGTGGTAACGAAAACGGGCGTCGAACGACCGGCGCTCAGAGCTCGAACGTCTCGTCGCCCTCGAGGACGTGAACGTCGGCGTCGCTGCCGACGGCGTTCACCTCGCGGGCGAACATATCGGCGTCCTGTTCGATCGGCGGGAACGTGTCGTAGTGCATCGGGAAGGCGTGATCGACATCGAGCCAGTCGACGGCGATCGCGGCCTGCTCCGGTCCCATCGTGAAGTGATCGCCGATCGGGACCGCAGCGGCGTCGGGTTCGAGAAATGACCCAATGACGTCGCGCATCTCCGTCATCAGTCCCGTGTCGCCGGCGTGGTAGAACGCCGTGGCCTCGTCGTCGCTTACCTGGGTCGGCTCGGCGTCGGAGATCACGAACCCGGCCGGCATTCCCGCCGATCCGATCTCGTGGGTCGTGTTGATCCCGTTGGTGTGATCCGCCCGATGCATCGTCACAAAGGCGTCCCCGGCCTCGACGGTGCCGCCGAGGTTCATTCCGACGGTCTCGTTGCCGTGCTCGTTTTCGATGTGGCCGGCCAGTTCCGGCGTCGCAACGACCGTCGCATCAGGGAACGCATCGACGTCCGCGATGTGATCGGCGTGGCCGTGGGTCAACAGGACGAAATCGGGGCGCTCGACGTCTGCGGGCGACAGCGACGTCTTCGGGTTGTCGAAGAAGGGATCGATCAACAGTTGCGTGTCTCCGAGGGCGACACTCCAGGTCGAGTGACCGTGCCAGGTGAGTTCCATGGTCGTCAGTGAGTAGGGTAGTCACATACTTAATGATGCATACGATGATTCCGGGGCGGCCAAGCGTTTATGCGGGACGGAACCGTTAACCAGGTATGTCCCCAGATGACGTCTCTCGTCGGGGGTTTCTCCGTGGCATCGGTGCCACAGCCGTTCTCGCTCTCGCCGGCTGTGCCGAGTCCCCCCAGGAGGAGACGGACCCGTTGACACCCGAGAGGACGACACAAACGCCGCTCGGTGGTAGGAATGAGACGATCAAAGAACTCGACGGGACCAACGTCTCTCGCTTCTCCGAAGTCTATCGTGCCGTCCGGGATTCGGTGGTGCAAATCAGGGTCCGTACCGGGGCCAGAGGAACCGGGGCCGGAACCGGATTCGTCTACGACGACACACACCTCGTAACGAACGAACACGTCGTCGCGAACGCCCAGGATCTGTTCGTTCGCTATCGAACCACAGGCTGGCGGGACGCCACGATCGAGGGGACCGACACCTACAGCGACCTAGCGGTCCTGCGTGTCGACGATCGACCCAACGTTGCAACCGCTCTCCCCTTGCGCTCCCGGGATCCACCGGTCGGAACCGAAGTCGTCGCGATCGGCAACCCCTACGAACTCTCGGGAACAGTCTCCTCGGGAATCGTCAGCGGCGTCGACCGGACACTGTCGGCCCCGAACAACTTCTCGATCCCCGATACGATCCAGACCGATGCGCCGGTCAATCCCGGCAACAGCGGCGGGCCGCTGGTCGATCTCGAAGGACGCGTCGTCGGCGTCATCAGTGCCGGGGGCGGTGACAACATCGGACTGGCCATCTCGGCACCACTGACACGGCAAGTCGTGCCCGCCTTGATCGAGACCGGGTCGTACGACCATCCCTACCTCGGCGTTGGCCTGGAAAACGTCACGCCCGCGATCGCGGCTGCCAACGATCTCGAAGAAGCCACGGGAGTCTACGTGTCTCGCGTCGTCGCAGATGGACCGTCGGCAGGCGTTCTACAGGGATCGACCGGCGAGCAGTCAGCCGACGGCGGGCTGGCCCCCGCGGGTGGCGACGTTATCACTCATCTCGCCGGGGAGCCTGTCCCCACGAGGGCCACCCTCTCGAGCGTCCTGGCGTTAGAGACGGTGCCCGGCGAGCCGACGGATCTACGCATCATCCGCGACGGGAACGCGGAGACGGTGACTGTCGATATCGGAGCACGACCGGCGGTCTGAGAAAACCTCACTCGAGACGCTCGGCAGCACCCTGTTCGACCAGCGGATCGGCGTTCGTTGCCGGCAGCGTGACGACGTCGTCGGCAGTCAGATCGTAGGCTCGATCGTCGACGCCGAGGATCTCTCCAACGTCGTCCATGATACGGACTGTCGTCCGTTCGACGGTGGGATCCGATCGTGTGGACGTGTTGTCGTCGTCAGCGGTCGACTCGCCCATTCCGCTTGCCTCGGACGATGGCTCGACCGGCGCGGTACCGCCGTCCCGACGTGGAGACTCCCCAACCGCCGCTTGCGGGGGCTGTTCGTCTGGAACCGGTCGTGATTGTGCCTCGCCGTCCGCGGATGAGTCCTCCGACGATCCACCGGTCGGCGTCCCCCCGTCCGCACCCATCAAGTCGGCGGCAGAGACCGATTCCGGATCTAGGTGGTCCGCAGGTTCGGAACGCTGCTCCGGCGATTGTTCGATCGATTGGGACTCGTCCTCAGGTACGGGCTGCCCTCGATTCAGATCTGTTTCGTTTGAGGGGCTGGTATCCACGTCCGGGTTCCCGCCAGTCGTCTCACCTTCCAGCACGTCAAAGACGTGGTTGCGACTCTGCTCGATAGACCCGACGAGCGACTCGAAGAGGTCACGTTCCTCGGTCGTGAGTCCCTCGTCTTCGGTTGGCATATCCGCAGCCGCAAGCGATGCCATCTTGACGATCTTGCCGACGCGGCGCTCGTAGATCGCCTCCAGGGTCTGTTCGGCAGTCGCAATGTCGTCGCTCAGCCGGTTGACCTGGGGGGCGTCGAAGGGATCGTCGGCACGCTCGGCGGCGCGCTCGCGCTCCTCGCGTAGCGCGCGGACGAATTCACCAGCCTCCTCGTAGAAGGAATCGCGCAGTTGCTGGAGGCTGTCTGTCTGGCGCTCGCGGCTCTGTACTGATTGAATCTCGTCTAGGTCCATGGTCGTCGGCTACTCGGGGCCTTTCTCGGCGCGCCCTCGCGACATGAGGAACACGCCAAGGTACTCCGGAACGATACTGTCTCCCTCAGAGAGTGTAAAGCTATCGCCAGCGAGCTCGACCTCTCCCGGATCTGTCACCTCGATGGCGATATCGTGGCCCTCGAACGTCTCCGGGACGGCGTCGACCAAGGGATCGAAATGCTCGATGGCGTCGCGGTCGATCCGCCGAACCGCGAGCCCGCTCCCGCCGTGAAGACTGCCAGGCAGTCGGATGAGGCGATTCGTGTCCGTCGTGACGGGTTCGTCGATCGGCGCGTGCTGCGTATCGACGACTTCGCTCGTTAGTGCCTCGACAAGTTTCCGGATCCCCGGGCCGCCCGCTTCGAGGTTGCCGTCCTCGATAGCCCGGTGATTGGCCTCGATCGCCCCGTAGACCGTCTTGGCCCGACCTTCACCGATCCCATCGAGTTCCTGGAGGCGAGCCATCGCCTCCTCGTCGGAAAGTGATTCGATCTCGTCGACGAAGGCCAACAACGACTCGTGGACGCGCTTGCCCCATCCACCTTCGGTCTTGAGCGCTCGAGCGGTGACGTTGCCCCGCATCTTCGTTGTGACCAGGCCGTCGGGGTCGAGACCGATCCCGCGGACGTAGTCGACGATCTCCCGTCTGGCCTCGCGCTCGAGCTGTTGGATCCTATCGTCGCGAACGTGCACGTGATACCCCCGACCGCCCGAGAAGACAACTGTCAGGTCCTCGAAGCCGAAGTCGTTCTCCAGAAAGTCAAGCAGTCGCAAAAGGGCGTCCTTACAGGCGGCCAGCATCTCGGCGTAGGTCGCCTCGGCAGGGTCGACAGACGGAAGATGATCGGCGTCCAGGTCGAAGACCACGTCCGAACCGCGCCAGTCCTTGGCCGCCATCGAGGACGCGCTCGGATCGGCGTAGCGACCCGCCGAGAAGTAGACGTGGCGGGGCCGCTCCCGTGCGAGAAACGATTCAAGATCACCCAGATTCAGCAGCGACTCGTGGCGAACCATCGTTTCCCCGGGACTCGCTGTCCAGGGGATGTATCCCCACTCGCGTTCGTGGGCGTCAGGTGGCAGCGTCACCGCTGTGCGGCGATAATGGTCACCGAACCGACCTCGGAGATACGCACGGGTTCGCTCCTCCATCGGCTACCTGTTCGAGGGAGGCCAGAAAAGGGTTATTAGTCGAGAACGCCCCAGTCCATATCGGTCGGCGGGTTCGTGAAGTGTTACCGGAACAAGACCGGTCCAGTCCAGCGATCGGTGCCAAGGATAACGCTATTATATGCCGGACATCAAGGATTTCTTGCAGTCCCGTGGTGTAGTGGCCAATCATAGAGGCCTTTGGAGCCTCTGACGGCGGTTCGAATCCGCCCGGGACTATTCTGTCGCGAGCAAACACGCGAGCGACGAATCACCTCGCGGATTCGAAGCAGGGAGTGAAGCGGTGTGGAACGACGGCGGTTCGAATCCGCTTGGCAATCTCCACTTGGGTTTAAACTTCCACGGTACCGTGTTCACCCCAATCTGTACGTTGGTCGCCTTCGAGAGGAGCGTCTGTACGCTGGTGTCGACTGGGCCGGGACGGGCTGGTTCGCCGTGTTCCTGACATCGGACGGTGACTGTGAAAGCACGTTTTATCCGACACTGTAGAACCTGTGGCGTGAGAGACGAGACGATATCAAGCGAATGCTCGTCGACATTCCGATCGGACTCTGTGAGGATAAAAAGCGAATCTGCGACGTGGACAAAAGCATACATCGGCCCACGACAACAAAGTACTGTCTTTTTGACCCCAATTCGGGAGGCAGTCTACGCAAACAACATTGAGACGGGAAAGCAGCGTCACCGAGAAGCAGAAGCTGACTTCAGTATCCAAAATCAGGCGTGGAATCTCGTTCGTCGAACGACGGCGTTCAATCGGCCGTGACGTCAACCTCACTCCAGGGTCGGAGCCAGGCCGTCGTCACATGTCGGTAGGTGTCCCAGAAGTTCGTCCAGAGATCGACATCGGATCGCTCTCTCGGCGGCGTCCCGTAGGTCTTCCGGGAACCCCCTGCCGAGATGGGTGACGGGAGGCGTGACTCCTCCAGTGACCGTGTCGGCCGGACCGACACCGCGCGACCACACTCCGGACACTGGTACCAGACCGACCGCGAGCCGCGTCGCTCGTGGAGGACCCAGTCTCCCTGGACGTGGCTGTCGTGACCACAGTTGGCACAGAACAGCACGGACTTCCGTCTCGGCGATCTGTGACTACTGTCCGATCCCGGGCTAGAGGGTACCATCTTCTCGATATGGTTGGCGAGTCACAGATAAAAAGGTTAGTATAAATTATGGCGTTTTTACAAACAATAGCGAAAGAGGCCAAAGAGACGACTGACGACAGCACACCCGATTAATATGATTCGACGGTCACAACTTCGCCCAACTCGGCGCTCTCATAGAGGGCGTCGATGACAGCCATGTTCCGGAGGGACTCCACATCGTCGATCCGGGGAGTCTCGCCAGCCTCGACGGCATCGGCGAAGTGTTCAACCTCTCGCTGATAGGGGTCGACCGGGTCGAATTCTTCGGTCGTCCGTCGGCCATCGGTCCCGTACTCGATAGAGACGGTCTGGTCGGGGTCGGCTCCGAAGACGTTCTCGGCTTCGAGCCACCCGTCTTCGGTCTCGACCCGGTAGGACTCGACAAAGGGGGTGTCGAACCCGCAGTGCATCCGTGCTGTCGCGCCCGACTCGAACTCCAGTACGCTGGTTAACTGCGTGTCCACGCCGCTATCGCGGGTGTCGACACTCCGAGCGTAGACTCGCTCGGGCTCACCGAGGAACAATCGCATCGCACTGACAGTGTAACAGCCCAGATCCATCAGGGAGCCGCCGGCGAGATCGGGATCGAGACGGATGTCCTCGAGGTCATCGAGCCGGAAGGTGAACGTCGCGGAACCACCCCGGACCTCCCCGAGTTCGTTCTGAACGATCTCGGCCGCCCGTTCGGTTCGCGGGTGGAAGCGATACATGAACGCCTCCATCAGCGTCACGTCTCGGTCGGCACAGTACTCGAACATCTCTGCCGCCTGGTCGGCGTCCTCGGCGATCGGTTTCTCACAGAGAACGTCCAAGCCGGCGTCAGCTGCCCGTTTCGACCACTCCGCATGGAGACCGTTCGGGAGCGGATTGTAGACGGCGTCGATCGGTGCGTCCTCGAACATGGTTTCGTAGCTGCCGTAGGCATTCGGGATGTCGAGGTCCTCCGCGACCGCTGTAGCACGATCGCCGTGCCGGGAGGCGATGGCTGTCACCTCGTGTGGACTTCGTTCGATCGCCGGGATGAGCGTCTTACGGGCGATGCCGGCCGTGCTAATGATGCCAAATCGCATACCTGCACCTCCGTACGGCCCCGTCTTGAATACCCGGGATCTGCCGGCCGTTGAAGCTGGGATGACCAGAAGTTATTTTCTGGAATGTATTCGATAAGAGTCTAGAGGTGCCCTAACAAAGCACACGTTCGTGCAGTGGCCACGATCGAACGGAGGTCGACGGGAGGACAGAACGGCCGATCGCAAGCAGACGAGCCGAGCTCCAATCAGTGCGGATGGGCGCCCGTTCAGAGATACGCGGCGTCCCAGCGAGTCGGTTTCCGTCGGTTTCCACAATCGTCACACTCGATACGGCCCATCGCGTCCATCGCGTTAGCAAGCTGTCCGCAGTTGTCACAGTAGTAGCCATAGCGGTTCTCCCGGTCTGGATCGGTGTAGACGATGTGGAACGGGGCTTCCGATCCACCTTCGGACTCGTCGTGATCGACGTAAACGGTCTGGGAACCCGATTCGAGCGGTTCCAGTCCCGTCGGCTCGGCGACGTAGCGGTACTCGACGTGAGTCCGGCCGCCGATCTCGATCTCGGTTCGACCGACGCGTTCGAAACCGTGGGCCTCGAAGAAGTCAGTCCCAGCCTGGTTGTTCGCGAGAACTCGTCCCTGGACGGTCGTCGCACCCGATTCGCGGAGCCGATCGATCGTCTCGTCGAACAGCGTCGTCCCGACCCCCTCGCCACGGTGTTCGGGATCGACGTGTAGCCACAGCATGAGAGCGTCCCGCCCCTGATCCTCCTCACCGGTGACCCACGGCCGATCGGCCGTCAGCGTACTCTCGGAAAACGCGACGACTTGGTCGTTGGATTCGGCGACGAGCAGTCTCCGATCGGTGGACTCGAGACTCGCATCGAGCTGTTGCTCCCCGTACCACTCTTCGATCCCGCTGGTGATCGTTTGAGGACTCAGTGAATACGACGACTGGAGCGAGCGTCTGGCGACGTCCCGGATCGCTGGTTTGTCACTCGGTGTCGCAGTGCGTATCTCCATGGTACGCATTGTGTGATCGGTCCTCTTAAGCGAACCGGCGACCGTCCAAGCGTTCGTGGCAGTACAGAGAACGACAAGTGGTCCGTGACACGGGAACAGTGGGACTGAGTCCGTTTCGACGGGTCTGGCGGTTTCTATCGGTGTCGTAACGCTAAAGAGCCGAACCCGCCATTTATTAGCCAAGATGAGCACTACGCGAAGACGCCGGAGGTGGTTCTGTGGGTGTTGAAATCCGGGAGTCACCCGTCTCGGATGCGGACGTCGAGGAGATGAAGCGGTTCGTCCACGATTATCTCGAAGCCAGCGTCGAGAACGAGCAGGCGGGCGGCCGGATGCGGTGGTACCCCTGGCACTCCGCAGAGTACCGGTACAATCACATCCTCAACGTGGTCGAACTCGCGGCAGACATCGCCCGGAAAGAGGGCGCCGACGTCCAGGTCACCCGTGTCGCGGCCCTCTTTCACGATATTGCGAAACTCGAAGCCGAACAGGACGAGCACGCCGAGGCGGGCGCTCGCATCGCCAAGGAGTTCCTCACGACACATGGGGACTATCCGGGATCGTTCGTCGAGCAGGTCGTCGAAGCAATCCGGGATCACTCCTACCAGGGCGACCTGATGGACCTGCCCCTAGAGACGCGCTGTCTCATCGAGGCTGATGTCCTCGATAAGGTCGGGTCCAACGGGGTCGCACTCTTGCTGTTGCGGATGGGCTATGAGTCCCGGAGCCACACTGACGCTGCCGAGATGGTCGAACGGGTCGTCGATCGCGGCGAGGACGCCCGTGAGCGCATCGAGAGCGACGCCGCCGAGAGTCACCTCCACCGACGACTCAAGCGCGTCCGGTGGTTCAAGGAATGGCTAGAGGAGGAAGTCGCCGCCATCGAACCCGAAACGGACGCCGAAAACTGAGTTGACGGGACCGTCACAACACGCCGAACGTACCGAGGGCATCCGCCAGGAAGACTACGCCGAACCCCGCCAGGAAGAGTGCGCTGATCGCCGCCACAGCGGACGCAAACCGATCGATCCGACGGCCGGCCCCGACGAGTGTCGCCGGGAACCCGACGATCCAGACGACGATACCGCCGAACAGCCCGACGATCAGCGCCGGGTCGCCTGTATGGACGACCAGCAACCCGGCGAGTGCGTCACCGACGTAGGGTACTTGCGAGAAAACATCGACAGTGCCGGGCGTCAGCAGACCGACGCCGACGGTCAGCCAGAAGACGATCTGATAGGGGTTGGTCAGCGCCAGCAGGAACGCCCGTTTGAACCCGCGGGCGTCTGATCCCGGTGGCTCGTCGTCGAAATCGGTAAACGTCTGATCGATTTCCCGAACGGCGTCGATGGCGAAGTACAACATCAGGAGACCGCCGACGGCCACCATTGTGCCTTGGAGGGCCGTCACGTCACGGACGATCGAGACGACGCCCAGCGCAGCGAGCGCCAAAAACGTCGCGTCGGCGACCATCGCGCCACAGCCGGCAATGACGCCCGACCGAAATCCACGGATGACGCTCTCCTCGGCGATGACGGCGTTCATCGGTCCCGGTGGGGCCGCAAGCGCCAGCCCGAAGACGACGCCTGCCAGCCCGGTCGCGACCACTCCGGCGACTACCATCACCCGACAGTAGTCCGGATTCGCCGAAAAGGATGTCGAGTTGTGCCGGGCCGCTCACATCGTGCCGACCGTCGGAGAGAGATGGTCTGTCAGACTTATTGGTACATCCCGACGGGTTCTGCCCGGGAACTCTCCTCCTGTGCCTGTTGCATCTGTCTGGCGAGTTGCTTCCGGGCCGTCCGGATTTCCTCGGCCTGTTCGAGAAGCGTGTCAGTCCCGACATCTATCCGGGCGAACTTCTTGATTCCCTCATCGAGGAGGACTTTCGCGGCGGCGGGATCAGGGAACTGCGAGGCCGCCTCGACGATAAGTCCCAGACAGTCCAGATCACGGCGACTGGCCTCGTACATGAGCGCGCCGGTCGGGCCGCTGATCGCGCCGCGTTCGGCCGGCGGATCGATGTCATGGGCTCCGAGAAGCGACTCTGCTTCACCCGTCGCGACGCCGTACAGCACTCGTTCCCCGTCAGGATCAGCCGGGATCCCGCTGAGGTAGACGGGAAGGGCCCCTTCCTCTTCGAGCCAACCACTGACACAGCTTGCGAACTCGCCGGCCGCCCGCGGCGAGACCGGTACGTCACTCTGGAGTGCAAGCAGGTCCCGCTGTTCGTCTGCGTAGATCCTGACTGCGCCGGTAATAGCGGCCTCGCCCTCGTGGTAGACCGCGACTTCCGGCAGCCCCTCACAGTGACAGGTCGCGTAGTGGGTCATCTCGAGCTCCGAGACGACGTGATCGACGGCGATCTTCCCGACGAGGCCGATACCGGGAAAGCCCTCGATCAACACCGGTTCCTCGAGAGCGAGCTCCTCGTGGACGGCAACGTGTGCCATACGTCAACGTGATTGTCCGGAGGACAAAAACGTGCGGGGACGGCTGGTGTTGCCGGGAGCTACCACCTGCCGTTCGAAACCGACAAGCCCGGGGCCGGCCAAGCCCAGTCGATGGACGTACTGCGGCGTTACGAGCCGATCGTCGAGGACTTCGAGGCATTCCGGGCGGCCTGTGAGCGGCCGCTCCCCTCGGTCGTCAGGGTGAATACGCTGAAGACGACCGTCGAGCGGGCACGGGACGCGCTCGATGACGAGGAAATCGCCTACGAACCCACAGACTGGCACGAGGGGTTGTTCGAACTCCCGGCGGGCGATCCCGGCTCGAACTGGCCGTACGTACAGGGCTGGCTCCACGGCCAAGAGGAAGTCTCGGCGCTGCCGGCGCGCGTGCTCGATCCTCGATCCGGCGAGCGTGTCTGGGACGCCGCTGCTGCGCCGGGCAGCAAGACGACCCAACTCGCCGCGCTGATGGACGACGAGGGCCTGCTCGTCGCCACGGACAACAATCTGGGTCGGCTCTCGGCGCTCCGGTCGAACGCCGAGCGCCTGGGGGTGACGAACGTCGCTGTCACGAACGAGGACGCCCGCAACCACTCGCTGAAACCGTTCGACGGCGAGCCCTACGACCGGGTGCTGGTGGACGTCCCCTGCTCGTGTGAGGGGACGATCCGGAAGAACCCCGATGCCCTCGAACAGTGGACGTTCGAGCACGTGCAGGGAGTCGCCGGCGTCCAGAAGGGGATCCTCCGGCGGGCAGTAGAGGTAACCTGCGAGGGCGGGACGATCGTCTATTCGACGTGTACGTTCGCCCCCGAGGAGAACGAGGCCGTCTTAGACGACGCCCTGGATGGACTCCCCTGCCGGCTTCTCGACGTTGATCTGCCCCTGGAGTCTCGTCCCGGCGTCACCGAGTGGGAGGGTGAATCCTACGACCCGAGTGTCCGGAAAGCCCGGCGGATCTATCCGCATTTCAACGATACGGGCGGGTTCTTCGTCGCGAAACTGGAGGTGACTGGATGACCGACCCGGACGGGAACGGCAGGGATAGCGGAGACGACACGCAGGGGGGCGGTGCGGGCGCTCCCGAAAACGATAGCGGACGGTTCGATCGACTGCCGGCGACCGAGAGCCAACGCGAGGTCCCGGGACGGCCGACTCGGGAGGCAGTCCTCGATTTCTGGGCGGAGCGGTTCGGTGTCCCGCCGGAGACGTTCGACGAGCACTCCTTCTGGGAGCGTGGCTCGGGGAAGATCTGGGCATTCCAGGGAGATCTCCCGTCGCCCGTCGAGATCGAAGCGCTCGGGATGGCGTTCCTGCGGACGCGACAGGAACACTGGAAGCCGACCCTGGAGGCCGTCCAGCGCTTTGGCGGTCACGCCGAGAAGAACGTGATCCACCTCTCTCGCGAGCAAGCCCGGACGTTCCTCGCCGGCGAGGACCAAGAGCCCGAGTGGGACGGCGACTGGGGCTACCTGATCGTCACGCACGACCTCGCCGGCGAACGGGAACCGCTCGGCGTCGGGCTGTACGTCTACGACGAACTCCGCTCGCAAGTGCCCAAGGGGCGGCGACGTGAGCTCCGAAGTTGAGCCCGATCGAGACAGGTGTTCCAACACGCCGGATCCACTGGCTGATGAATAGTGATTTCCGCCTCCGTGAACGAAGCGGCCTTCGTCAACAGAAACAGCCGATTCGGCTTCGAGAGCCCCTTGAACTATTCCTTGGCCAGTGGGTCGCCGCCCAGGAAGTACCGGAACATTGACTCGCCGTTCCGCCGGGCGAGGCTTTCCATGACAGCAAGAAACAGCGCTGCGAAGACGACGCCGGATGCGATACCCCAGCGGAAGCCAAACTCCAGGAAGGCCCCCATCGGAATGCCGAACCCGAAGACCAGAACAACGACAAGCACCATGTCCCGGAGGAGCAAATGTTCGTCGAACGTACTGTCGAACCACGTCTTTTCTGTCATCTAGATAGATCAACTCGACTGTAAGCAATTTAATTTTGCGGATTGGTGTCGCCGAGTCGTGGGTTCCGTTCTCCGGATAACCGTACCACAGCGTCGAATAACCCATCGGCGCTGTAAGTCACTCCGAGAACTCAGACGGCGTCTCACTCTGTCATTTGGAGTGTCCCGCCGCCCAGCCCCTCCCACTCGACGCGGTATCCCAGCCGCGAGAGCACGGCACTAGCGTCGTCGATCCCGTACTCCTCGAGGACCCCTTCCGCATCGTCGAGGTCCATCCCGGCCTCGATCGCATCTCCCAGCGCATCCAGCACGCGAGGGCGGACGAGCGTGCGCCCGACCCGCTCGTGGGCGGGGAACGCCACCTGTTCGATGGCGCTCTCGCTGACGCCGTGCTCGGCGGCCAGCGACGCGAGCGTGATCACATCCGCGTCGGGTTCGAGTTCGGCGGGCAGCGTGGCCGCCGCTTCGTTGACTAGCTCGGCCTCGTATTGCCTGAGCGCCGCCCGGACGGCCTTGACTCTGACCCGCCCGGAGTACGGGATCGCCCGGTGATCGCGCGCCTCGATCTCTTCACCGACGCCCAGGCTTTCGTCGAAGGCGACGAGCAACTCCACGTCCTCGATCGCGTCGAACTGTGCGAGTTTCTTCCGGACGTACTCGGGCGTCCAAAAGCCCATGATCTCGAAGTAGACCCGGAAGTCGCCGTGGCGGTAGTCGAGAGCGAAATCGGGGATAGCGACGCTCGCACCGGCTTCCAGCGGTTCCGGCTCGCGCGTGAGTTCCCAGGGGAGCGACAGCGACGCAAACCGGGTCGCGAAGTCGGCCTCGACCTCGCTGTCGTAACTCGGGTCCGTGACGGGTTCGACACCCGGGACCGTCAGATCAGCGTCGGACAGTTCCAGCCGCCGTTCAGTGCCGTCGTCGTCGATCGTCGCCGCGAGGTGCCACTGCCCGGTCGTCGCCACGCTCCGAAGCAGGCGGGCGAAGCGGGTTCCGTACCGCCGGGTAGATGCGAACAGCGCGTCCGGTCCCGTGACGTGCAATTCCCATTCGCCGTCGACTTTGGTGACTTCATAGAGCAATCCGAGCCGCTTGACTACCGAGACCAATGTCCGGGGATCACTCGACCGGACGCGAACTTCAGTGGCGTCGAACAGCGCCGTCTGGGCCAGCGAGAGGTCATACTGTTCGAGCAATTCCGCCGGTGTCCAGCGTGGATCGAACGCCGTCAGGACCTGTTCGGCCTCCCGGTCGGCGTACAACGATGCCGAGACGGCCGTGGCGTCCGCGCCGAGTTGATCGCCGGCCCGTTCGAGCGCCCGCTGACGGTCCTCGGCCGTGACGACCCCTACCGTCTCGGCAGCGCCGAAGGCCGCACGCCGAGCACGCTCGGGCCGGAGTGGCGCCCGCGTCTCGAAGGTCGCATCCCGTTCGAGCAGCGACGCGAACCCGCGGACGAGTTTGAAGTCCGGTGCCGCCCGCTCTAGGTCGGACAGTGCCGCCTCGAGGGTGCGGCGGTGTTCGCCGACGTGGCCCTGGAAGACGCCGATCGTCCGGGCAGCGAGGTCGCGATGGTCCCCGTCGACGAACTGGGGCTGATAGTCGCCGCCAGCCCGAGAGACCCGCAGCAGGTCTTTTCTCAGCACGATGTGGTGTTCTCGTCCGGTGACCGAAAAAGCGACGGACAGGTGTCGCCGGGATATGCCATCGGCGGTCACACCCCATTCGCCGAACGACGTCGTCGGGCGACACGCTCCTCGGCTGTCTCAGCTGCGACGACCTCGTACAGCAGCGCCCGGGCGTCCTCGTCGGTCGGCCGAAGGATCCGTCCGAGCCGCTGGGTGAACTCCCGCTGGCTCGCGCTCCCGGCGAGGACGATTGCGACGTTGGCCGCCGGCACGTCTACACCTTCGTCTAGCACGTTCGCCGTGAGGACCGTCGAGTACGTGCCAGACCGAAAGTTCTCGAGGATTTCGCGGCGCTCGCGGGTACCCGTCTCGTGAGTGATCGCCGGTCGGAGGAATCGCTCGGATACTTCGTAGACGAAGTCGGTCGTGGCGGCGAAGACGATGACCCGATCGTCCGCGTGACGATCGAGAAGGTCGGCGAGGACATCGACCTTCCGGTCGGCCGTCCGGACGACCGTCCGGGCGCGTTCTTTCGCCAGCAGGGCCTCGCGGGCGCGTGGATCCGACCCCGAACGCATCACGAGCTTCCGGTAGTCCGAACCGGAAGTCAACTGCAGATCCGAACTCGCGAGGTAGTCGGTGAACGTCTCCTGGTTTTCCTCGTAGGTTTCGCGTTCAGCGTCGGTCAGCTCGACCTCGATCCGCTTGACGTCGTAGGGGGCGAGGTGTTCGCCAGCGAGGTCCGCCGGGTCGAGTCGATAGACTGGCCCGCCGATCAACTCGGCGATCACCTCGTGGGCTCCGTCCGGCCGTTCGAAAGTGGCCGTCAGCCCGAGGCGAGCGGGGGCGGCCGACAAGCGAGCGATATCTCGATATCCTTCCCCGCCGAGGTGGTGAACTTCGTCGAAAATCACCAGCCCGAACCGGTCGCCGATCTCGTCGGCCCGGAGGTACGCAGAGTCGTACGTCGTGACGGTGATCGCCTCCAAGCGCTGCTCGCCACCGCCCAACTGACCGATCGGCACGTCGAACTCCGTCCCGAGTTCCTCGCGCCACTGCTCAAGCAGGTCGATCGTCGGGACGACGATCAGCGCCGCCGTCCCCAGGGCCTCGATCGCAGCGATCCCGATCACGGTCTTGCCGCTGCCGGTCGGCAGTTCGAGGACACCGTACTCGTCGGCGTCACGCCAGGCGTCGAGGGCCGTCCGCTGATACTCCCGGAGACGATAGGTCGAAGTCACGTCGATCGACGGCGCCGAAAGGACGCGATCCTCGACCTCGAGCCCGCGGTCTGCGATCGTCTGCCGCAGGGCAGCGTAGCGATGGCCCGGCACTCGCCAGGTTTCAGAACGCGCATCGAAGTGGACCCCGTCCATCGACGTGATCGACTCCGGGGGATCCCCCTCGACACGGATGGTTCCGGATTCGTAGGTGAGGACGACCACTACCGCAGCTTGGTCGGTCGGTATGCTAAAGGTTTCACCTGAAGCGATGCCGCGTCCGGAGGGGACGGGTTTCTCAACCCTTTTATCCGCCGACGGGCACGTATCGACCATGACTGAGACCGAGCAGGACGACGGGAGCGTCGAGCGGACCGACGAGGGGGCGACTGACGCCGACGGTGCGTCCGACGGCTCGGCAGAAACGCCCGAATCCGATTCCGAGAGCGTCGCCTCCCTTCGTGAGGAGCTGCTGGAGGAGGTACAGGAGACCGACGACGCGGAACTCGCCGACGAGATCGCCGCCCGCGAACTCGAGATCGAGACGCTTCGGGCCGAGATCGACGAACTGGAGGAGACCGTCGCGGAGCACGAGGCGGAGATCGAGGACCTCAATTCCCGTCTCAAACGCAAGCAGGCGGACTTCCAGAACTACAAAAAGCGGATGGAACGCAAACGCGAAGAGGAGAAACGACGTGCCACGGAAGACCTCGTCGAGCGTCTTCTCGACGTTCGAGACAACTTACAGCGCGCTCTCGAACAGGACGACCCCGCGGACCTCCGGGACGGCGTCGAGTCGACGTTCCGGCAGTTCGAACGGGAACTCGACCGAGAGAACGTTGCCCCGATCGAGCCGGAACCCGGTGACGAGGTCGACCCAGAAGGTCACGAGGTGCTGGCCCAGATCGAGGCCGACTACCCCGAAGGCACGATCGCAGACGTCCACCGGCCAGGCTACGAGATGGGCGAGAAAGTACTCCGTCCGGCGCAGGTGGCCGTCAGTGACGGCTCGAACGACGAGAACGAAACCGACAGCTAAGACGACAAATACGGAACGGACACAGTCCGCCAACCCGACGGGTCCGGACAGGGGTGGGTCGGCACTTCTGTATAAAACCCTCGACTGTAAACGGCCCCGCTGACCCTAATCGCCAGACGTAAGCGGGGCAACTCCGGAGCGTGGTTCGGCCTGTCTAGTAATGTTTAACCGGGACAAGCCGGTAGATGTGGCCAAGATGGCGAGCAACAAGATTCTCGGAATCGACCTGGGGACGACCAACAGCGCGTTCGCAGTGATGGAGGGTGGCGATCCGGAGATCATCGTCAACAGCGAGGGCGACCGCACGACCCCGTCGGTCGTCGCGTTCGACGACGGCGAGCAACTCGTCGGCAAACCGGCGAAAAACCAGGCCGTCAAGAACCCCGAGGAGACGATCCAGTCGATCAAGCGCCATATGGGCGAGGACGACTACACCGTCGAGCTGGACGGCGAGGAGTACACGCCCGAGCAGGTCTCGGCGATGATCCTCCAGAAGATCAAACGTGACGCCGAGGAGTACCTCGGCGACGACGTCGAGAAGGCCGTCATCACGGTACCGGCGTACTTCAACGACCGCCAGCGCCAGGCAACGAAAGACGCCGGCGAGATCGCCGGCTTCGACGTCGAGCGCATCATCAACGAGCCGACGGCGGCCTCGATGGCCTACGGATTAGACGATGAATCCGACCAGACAGTGCTAGTCTATGACCTGGGCGGCGGGACGTTCGACGTCTCGATTCTGGACCTGGGTGGCGGCGTCTACGAGGTCGTCGCCACCAACGGCGATAACGACCTCGGTGGGGACGACTGGGACCGGGCCGTCATCGACTGGCTGGCCGAGGACTTCGAGAACGAACACGGGATCGATCTCCGTGAGGACCGCCAGGCCCTCCAACGACTCAAGGACGCTGCCGAGGAGGCCAAGGTCGAACTCTCCTCGCGCAAGGAGACGGAGATCAACCTCCCCTTTATCACGTCGACCGACGACGGCCCCGTCCATCTGGAGACGGACCTCACGCGGGCGACCTTCGAGAGTCTGACCGAGGACTTGATCGAGCGCACCGTCGAGCCGACCGAGCAGGCCCTCAATGACGCCGGATACGCGAAATCGGACATCGACGAGGTGCTGCTGGTCGGTGGGTCGACCCGGATGCCCCAGGTTCAGGAGAAAGTCGAGGAACTCACGGGCAAGGAACCGAAGAAGAACGTCAATCCCGACGAGGCAGTCGGGTTGGGCGCGGCGATCCAGGGCGGTGTCCTCTCTGGAGATGTCGACGATATCGTCCTGCTGGACGTGACGCCCCTGAGCCTCGGTGTCGAGGTCAAGGGCGGTCTCTTCGAGCGGCTCATCGAGAAAAACACCACCATCCCGACAGAGGAGTCGAAGATTTTCACCACGGCGGCGGCCAACCAGACATCGGTACAGATCCGCGTCTTCCAGGGCGAACGTGAGATCGCCGAGGAGAACGAACTGCTTGGCGCGTTCATGCTATCCGGGATCCCGCCGGCGCCCGCTGGAACACCCCAGATCGAGGTGACCTTCTCGATCGACGAGAACGGTATCGTCAACGTCTCCGCGGAAGACCAGGGCTCCGGTAACTCCGAGGAGATCACCATCGAGGGCGGCGTCGGCCTCTCGGACGAGGAGATCGATGAGATGCAAGAAGAGGCCGAACAACACGCCGAGGAAGACCAGAAGCGTCGCGAGCGCATCGAGGCCCGCAACGAGGCCGAAAGTGCCATCCAGCGGGCCGAGACGCTGCTGGAAGAGAACGAAGAAGCCGTCGACGACGACCTCCGGACGGACATCGAGGGCAAGATCGAGGCCGTCGAGGAGACTCTCGAGGGCGACGACGCCACGAAGGAAGACTACGAGAGCGCCACGGAGGACCTGACCGAGGCGCTCCAGGAGATCGGCAAGCAGATGTACCAAGAGCAAGCCGCCGAAGGCGCAGCCGGTGCGGGCGCCGGGGCTGGCGGCGCGGCCGGTGCCGGCGGCATGGGCGGTATGGGCGGTGGTCCCGCTGGCGGCGCGGCCGGTGCCGGCCCGGGCGCGGCGGGTGGTGCCGACGACGAGGAGTACGTCGACGCCGACTTCGAAGAAGTAGACGACGAAGACGACGAAGAGTAAACTCGCAGTGGACGAACGGGACCGGTCGCGCAGAAATCATAAGACCTGACCGATCCCGCCACGGACCCGTTCGAAAGGCCTGACGTGATTTTTCGCCGTGGATGGTAACACCCATACGAGTGCCACACCTGTGATCGCACATGACGGCGCTACCCGAAATCGGCCTCGGAACCTGGCAGAACGAGGACCCCGAACAGTGTGCCCAGAGCGTCCGGACCGCCCTGGAGATGGGCTATCGGCACGTCGACACCGCGGAGTTCTACGGCAACGAGGACGCCGTCGGCGAGGGGATCGCCCGGGCCGACGTCGATCGTGAAGAGATCTTCCTTGCGACGAAGGTCCATCCGTCCGCGACGGGCGTCGCTTACGAAGACGTCCTCGACGCCGCAGACAAGAGCCGCGAGCGCCTCGGCGTCGAGTCCCTCGATCTGCTGTACGTCCACTGGCCGACCGGCGAGTACGATCCCGAGGAGACGCTGCCGGCGTTCGACGAACTCCGCGAGCGCGGGGCGATCGAACACGTTGGCGTCTCGAACTTCGAACCGTACAACCTCGATCGCGCTCTGGACGTCCTTGACGCGCCGCTGTTCGCCAACCAGATCGAGCTGCACCCGCTGCTCCCCCAGGAGCGACTGCGCGCGTACGCCGATGAACACGATCATCACGTCGTCGCGTACTCCCCGCTCGCCCGCGGAGATATCTTCGACGTGCCCGAGATCATGGAGATCGCCGAGAAACACGGCGTCAGCGCGGCCCAGGTCAGCCTGGCGTGGGTCCGCCAGAAGGGTGCCTATCCGATCCCAAAGGCCACGAGCGAGGCCCACATCCGGGACAACTTCGAGAGCCTCGATCTCGAACTCGACGGGGAAGACGTCGCGGCCATCGACGCCATCGACCGGACCGAGCGCCACGTCGACTTCGACAGCGCCCCCTGGCACCACCGTCCGGAATGACTCCGTTCCGATGTCGCTCCGCTCTCGGGTGATCGCTCCCGGAGACCCGCGCGACCGGGGACGATCCCCGTGCTTTTGCCGGATCAGGACCTAGGGGGGCGTATGCGACGGGTCGGCTTCCTGCTCAACCCGATCGCCGGCATGGGCGGGCGCGTCGGGCTGAAAGGGACCGACGGTAAGGTCGCCGAGGCCCGCGAACGCGGAGCGAAACCGCGGGCGCCCGACAGAGCGCAACAGACGCTCGACGCACTGGCACCCCACGGCGATGTGACACTGGTGACGGTGCCAGGGGTCATGGGAGCCGACGCCGCCCGCGAGGCTGGGTTCGATCCCACGGTCGTCGCCGAACCGGCCGCAGGACCGGCGGCGACGATCGGCGAGACGACGGCGGCGGACACCCGACGTGCCGTCGCCGCGCTGGTCGCCGCGGATGTCGACGTGGTGGTGTTCGTCGGGGGCGACGGTACTGCTGTCGACGTCGCGGAGACGCTTGAGGCGCTCGGGAGCGAGATACCGATGCTCGGCGTCCCGGCGGGCGTGAAAGTCTACTCGGGCGTCTTCGCCGTCGATCCGACGGCCGCCGCGGAGATCGTTGCCACCTTCGAGGAGACCGAACCCGGAGACGTCCTCGATCTCGACGAGAACGCCTTCCGAGAGGGGGTGGTCTCGACGGAATTGCGCTCGACGGCGACGACACCGGCCGATCGGCGACGGCAGTCCCCCAAGCAGCGAGTCGGCGGGACGGTGGAGACGCTCGCGGCGGGCGTCGCGGCCGAAGTCGATCCCGGAACGACCTACGTGTTCGGGCCGGGGAGTACCGTCGGCGCGATCGAATCACGGCTCGGGTTCGAGGGATCGCCGCTGGGCGTCGACGTTTGGCGGGACGGAGAGGTCCTGATCGAAGACGGCAGCGAATCCGAGATTCTCGCGAACCTCGGGACAGACAACGTCGTGATCGTCTCACCGATCGGCGGCCAGGGGTTCGTCCTCGGTCGCGGCAATCAGCAACTCTCACCCGATGTCCTCCGACAGTCCGACATCCGGATCGTCGCCTCGCGCCGGAAACTCGACGGGATCGGCGTCCTCAGGGTAGACACCGGTGACCGCGCCCTTGAGGAACGACTACGCGGCTGGCACCGCGTTCGAGTCGGGCGCGTCGAAAGCCGGCTCGTCCGAGTCGTCTAACGCCTAGGATATTTCTTTTGGCAATCTAGGCATACCCCCATATATTGATAGACTTAAGGACGACTGGTCACATACAGTGTGTATGGATACGCGGAAGGTCCAGCAGCTCGGTCCATCGACCCTGGCGATGACGCTCCCGGCCGACTGGACGAGCGAGAACGGCGTCGAGAAAGGTGACGAAGTCTCCCTGCGAATCGGCGGCAAGGGCATGTTGACTGTCTTTCCCGAGTCCGTCGACTCGGGGGAGTCAGAGGCGACGATCCACGTCTCGACCCTCGATGCGGATTCCGTCGAGCGAGCCATCGTCGCCCAGTACGTCCTCGGTCGGCGAGTGATCCATGTCGAGGTCGACGACGACGAGACGCTGCCGAGTTCGCACATCAACGCCGTCTACAACGCCGAGACGCAGCTGATGGGGCTGGGTGTCATCGAAGAGACGCCAAATCGGATCGCTATCCGGTGTTCGGTCGATCCGGCGGATTTCAGCCTCGAAAACTTGCTCGAACGCCTAGAGAGTACAGGAAGTACGATGCGGACCGAGGCGATCAAGGCACTGGCACACGGCAACCCCGATCTCGCCCAGCGGGCGTTGAACCGCGAACGGCAGGCCAACAAGATCTTCGTCCTGCTGTTGCGGCTGATCTTTACCGCCTATCAGAACCCCAACCTCGCCCACGCCGTGGGACTGGAGGATGGGTTTCCCCTGGTCGGGTATCGGTCAGTCGCGAAAAACCTTGAGTTGACCGCCGACAACGCCGAGGACATTGCAGATATCGCCCTGGAGACGGACGGACATCGACTCAACGTGGACACCGAAACCATGGAGCGGATCAGAGACCTGACCGAACAGGTCGACGAACTCACCGCACTTGCCGTCAGAGCCGTCGTCGAACGCGACTTCGAGATCGCCAACGACGTCCGTGCGCGCTTTCGGGAGATCGACGACCTCGAGGACGAACTGTTGGCGGGCCTCGATGAGATGCCGAATAGCGACCTGCTGGCGGTCAGGGACGTCCTGGTCGCCCTTCAGGAGACGGCCCAGTACGCGGTCAGAAACGCCGAGATCGCGACGAACCTCGCGCTGAACGAGGAGTCAGAGCACACGACGATAGAGTGAGTCGTCACATCGTTCGTGCGTCACTCGCACCCGTTCACATCGTTTTCGACGGTCATTTTCCGGAGCTATCCGGATCGGCGGCCGTGCGTGCGACGTGGACGGCCGCGACGTTGGCTGCCGCGTCGTGGACGCGGATCACGTCGGCGCCGCGATCGGCCGCCAGGGCGGTAGCTGCGATCGTTGGCTCGTAGCGCTCGCCGGCCTCGCGGCCGATCAGCCCGAACATCGACTTATGAGAGTGTCCGATCAGGACCGGGCAACCCAGCCCGCGGAGTTCCTCGAGGCGATCGAGCAGTTCGAAGTTCTCCGCGGCGCTCTTCCCGAAGCCCATCCCGGGATCGACGAGGATCCGCGAGCGGTCGAGGCCGGCCTTCTCGGCCAGTAGGACGCGTTCGGTGAGTTCCGCAAGGACGTCCTCGACGATGTCGTCGTAATGAACCTCGTGGTCGGGATCGACGGGGGTGTCGATACTATGCATGACGACGATCGACGCATCGTGCTCGGCAGCGAGATGAGCCATGCCGGGATCTTCGAGTCCGGAGACGTCGTTGAGGATGTCCGCGCCGGCTTCCAGGGCCGCTTCCGCGACGTCGACTTTCCGCGTGTCGACCGAGACAGTCACGTCCCGGTCGGCGAGGCGCTCGATCACCGGAACCACGCGCTCGCGCTCGGTCTCGACGGACACCGGATCGGCACCGGGCCGGGTGCTCTCGCCCCCCACGTCGACGATGTCGACGCCTGCCTCGATCATCTCTTCTGCGCGGTCGAGTGCATCCGCCAGGGCGTCGTACTCGCCGCCGTCGTGGAAACTGTCGGGCGTGACGTTGAGGATCCCCATCACGGCTGTGCCGTCCTCCCAAGGGAGACCGTGGTCGTTTGGGACGGTGTCGACCGAGAGCGCCTCGCGGAGTTCCGCGGCCAGCGACGATCCGACGTCGGCGCGGTCGTCGAGTCGTCCGACGACGCGTTCGAACTGCGCGTGGGTACCCATGAGTACAATGTCGACGCGTTCGCGGTCGCTATCGTCGACGGCCGAGACCGCACACTCCCCGCCTACCGAACGGAGCGCATCTTCGAGCGTCCGAGCTTCGCGCGGCTGGAGGCGCGTCTTCAAGACGCGATGGACTCCCTGAGTTCGGGTCTCCCAGGCGTCCGTGTCGGTGACGTGAGCGTCTTCGAGAACTGCCTGGGCTTCCGGGAGTGACTCGACGCGCTTCGGGATCTTCGGTCGCGTCCAGCGCGAGCGCGCCTCCCTGACGGCGTACAGCGAACCCACGACGAGGACGGCGTCATTCGGGCCGGCAGACTCGAGTGCCAGATCCAGCGCATCGGCCACCGTCGAACGGGTCTCGACGTCAGCGTCGGTCTCGATCACGAACGCCCGGGCGAGGACGCCCGCGTCCTCCGCCCGGCCGACATCCGGACGGGTAGTGATAACAGTATCAGGTTCGGGCAGCGCCGCCGCCATGCCGCGGTGGTCCTTGTCGCACATCGCGCCGACGACGAGGTGCAGATCGTCGTACTCGAACGTCGAGAGCGTCTCATCGACCTGCTCGCAGCCCCCGGGGTTGTGTGCGCCGTCCAGGACGACCAGTGGTTCGCGGTCGAGGACTTCGAACCGTCCCGGCCAGGTAGCCCGTCGGAGGCCGCCTTCGAGGTCGGTGTCGTCCACATCAGCGACCTGTCGGGCGAGTGCCGCCGCGACGCCAGCGTTTCGCGCCTGATGGGCGCCCAGCAGCGGGAGCCGCGCCTCGAATGCCCAGTCCGTCCCGGACAGCGTGACGAGTTGTTCCAGGCCGTCCCGCCCGGCGGCGCCGACCGTGACCGCGGCGTCGTCGTCAGTTCCAACCCGGCAGACCTCACCGGCCTCGCCGCGGATGGCGGCCAGTGCGTCACCGGTCGCGGCCGTCACCAGCGGCGCTTTCGCGGGGGCGACCGCAGCTTTGTCGCTCGCGATCTCTTCGATCGTCTCGCCGAGGAAGTCCGTGTGTTCGAGGGTGATGCTCGTGACCGCGCTGGCGACGGGATCGACCACGCTCGTGGCGTCGTGACGACCGCCGATGCCGACCTCCAGGATCGCGACGTCGACCTCGCGGCGGCCGAACTCCCACAGCGCCATGGCCGTCAGCGTCTCGAAGAACGTCGGCGCGTCGCCCGCCGCCGCGTTCTCGGTGACGTACGGTTCGATCCGCTCGACGAACTCGACGAGCGCCGCCTTCGACAGTTTTCGTCCGTTGACCCGGGCACGCTCACGAACGTCATCAAGATGCGGTGAGGTGTAGATCCCGACGTCCAGTCCCGCCTCCCGAAGCACCGTCTCGAGCATCCGTGCAGTGCTTCCCTTGCCGTTAGAGCCAGCGATCTGGACCGCAGTGAGTGATTCCTGTGGGTCGTCTACATACCCGAGCAACTCCCGCGTCGCCTCGGTGCCAGGACGTGGCGAGAACCGACGGAGGTCGAAAAGAAAGTTTGCGGCCTCGTGATAGCGCATGGTTGTTGGCATCAGGTCGGCGCGCTTTAGCCTATCGGAGTCAGTTGTCTCCCGTTCTCTCGGTCGTGTACCCGCACCTTTCGACCGATCGATCACTCACCCCCGCCGACGATGCTGGCGTCCTCCGCGCTCTCGGGGAGCGAGACCGAGACGTTCCCATAGGAGAGGCGAGTCGCAATTTCTCGATCGACGTCGACGGACTGTCCGTCGATTGTCTGGGTACCGGCGGCCGACCGCTGTATTCGGACCGGTCGGTACGTCTCGGAATCGATCCAGAATGTCGCCCGAAGAGTCGTGTTGGCCTCGACGCCGGGCGGCAGGTCAAGGGCGTCCCGCAATCCCCTGTTCAGTTCGGCACGATCCACCTCGGCGTCCAAGACGTAGATCGCATCTCCGTCGAGGGTGGTCGTCTCGACGCCGGACAGCGAGGCGTTATCGAGGAAGAACTCGTGGAGTCGGAGCTGATCGTAGAGGGCCCAGTGGCGCGCGAAGCTCTCTGTGACGTCGCGTTCGATCCACTCGGAACCGTACTCCGCCTGGAACTGTTCGCTACGCTGGTAGAGCGTCTGATCGAGGACGTACCGATCGATGGCGACCTGCTGACCGGACCGTGCTTGCGTCCGATGGGAGACCAGCGATCGGCTGGTCCGATTTAGTGCATACGCGACGTCGACTGTGGTTGTCAGATCACCGTCTTCGAGATGCTGGACGATCGTCGCGTTCTGGTCGGCGGTGTAGGCAGAGACGTTCCCCATCGCCGCCAGCGTGTCGGCCCGCAACTCGTTCGCCCCGGGCGGGTCATCGTCGACGGTTTCGGTCGCCGTCGGCGTCGTCGTTCCGCCCCCGACACACCCGGCAAGTAAGACGGTCGCGAGGAGGAGAGCTAGATGTACACGAGTCGTCATGTCTCTCTCAACGGGATCGATCGAAATAAACCCGGCTAAGCCGAGTCGGTCCGCGGAGCTCGGAGGAAGTCTCCACCGTGGTGCTACGAACTGGTCTCGTTATCGAGTGAGACCGCCGAGTCGGCCTCCTCAGGAAGCGTAACGGAGACGTCACGGTCGTATGCGAACGCCAGTTCGAGGTCCATCGTCAGATCGACCGTCTGCCCCATCTGCGTGACCGTCGCGTTCATCGAGACCGTACTCCGAGCAGGGCGGTCGGTCTCAGGATCGACCCAGAGGCGCTGATCGACGTTCGTTACGTTGTACTCGACGCCCGAGGCGCCACCGAGGCGGGCCATGATCACCTGGCTCGTCGCCGCCTCGTCGACATCGGCCTCGAGGACGCGCATTTCGGTCCCGTTGACGGTTTCAGTCCCGTTCGTCGTTACCGAGGCGTTCGCCAGGAACCCCCGCTGGCGGGTGAGCGTGTCCTGCTGCTCGAAAAACGCGTCTCCAACCTCGGTGGTCACCCACTCCGAACCATACTGGCTGGTGTAAGCGGGATTGTACTCGTAAATCGAGCCGTTCAGAAGGTACACACTCGCTTGCTGGGACATCCCGCTCACCGAGACTGTCCGGTTGATCTGCATCCGCTGGTTCGTCCGGTCGAACGCTCCCACGGAATCGATCGTCTGACGCCGTGTCTGGTTGGTTACCGACTGCACGACCGTCGTGTTCGACGTGACGTGATAGGACTCGACGGCCTCCATCGCCGCAAGAGTATCTGACTGGGCCTGCTCTCCGTCGACCGGTTTAACCGTCGTCGTCGCCCCACCGCTACATCCCGCGAGAACAACCATCCCGAGGATGGCAATCAGGGCAACCGTGTGTCGTCGCATGTCTCTCGTCCGTGCTTTCCGTGAGTGCGTAAAAAGGAAGCGTCTCTTCCCTCGCTGGGGTCTCGAAACGGACAGCGTGAGGACGACGACTCAGTCCTGTCCCAAAGCGGACGGCGCGAGGATTGTGACTCAGTCGTGTCGGAACGCCCGCGACCCGGTGAAGACCATCGCCATGTCGAGTTCGTCGGCCCGCTCGACCACGTCCTCGTCGTTGACGCTTCCGCCGGGCTGGATGACCGCCTCGATACCGGCCTCGTCGGCCGCGTCGATACCGTCCGGGAACGGGAAGAACGCGTCGCTGGCCATCACGGCCCCCTCGGCGTCCTTGCCTTCGGCGTCAGCCTCAGCTTTCATTTTCGCGATCTCGACGGCGTCGACACGGGAGACCTGGCCTGCGCCGACGCCGACCGTCTCGGTCCCCTTCGCGAAGAGGATCGCATTCGATTTGACGTGCTTGATGGTCTGCCAGGCAAAGCGCATCGACTCAAGCTGTTCGTCTGTCGGTTCGCGCTCGGTGACGACCTCCAGATCGTCCTCGGTGACCGCCTGCAGGTCCCGATCCTGAACGAGTCGGCCGCCGACGATCGGCTTCTCGGTCAGCGTCTCGGTGGGATCGAACTGCTCGCTTACGTCGAGGACCCGGAGGTTCTCCTTCTCGAAGAGCACGTCCAGTGCGTCGTCGGTGTAGCCCGGCGCGACGACGACCTCTTTGAAGGAGTCGATGATCTGCTCGGCCGTCGCTTCGTCGCAGGTGCGGTTCAGTGCGACGATCCCGCCGAAGGCGCTCTTGGGATCGGTCGAGAGGGCATCGGCGTAGGCCTCACTGATCGAGTCGGCGACCGCACAGCCCGCCGGGTTCGTGTGCTTGATGACCGCACAGGCAGGCTCGTCGAATTCCTTGACGAGATTGAGCGCCGCGTCGGCGTCGTTGTAGTTGTTGTATCCCATCCCCTTCGCGCCCTCGTTGAGCTGGGAGGCGTGGACGACGCTGGCCTCCTCACAGGTCCGATCAGCGTACAGCGCGGCGGCCTGGTGGGGGTTCTCGCCGTATCGGAGCTTGCGGACGCGATCGTCGCTGTCGATCCGTCGGGCGGGGTACGCGCCGCCGTCATCGCCCTCGACGGAAACCGTTCCGGATTCCCGATCGATCTCGACGCGATTCTCGGCGAACCATTCGATTACACGGGGATACGCCTTGAATTCACCCTCGTGGAGGACCCGCTCTTTGAGGTCCTCGACGGTGTCGTCCTCCCGAACGGGAACGGGTTCCTGGGTGACGATCGGCCCGTCGTCGACCGTCTCGTCGACGACGTGGACCG
Source organism: Halorhabdus rudnickae (assembly GCF_900880625.1). Taxonomy (NCBI): domain Archaea; kingdom Methanobacteriati; phylum Methanobacteriota; class Halobacteria; order Halobacteriales; family Haloarculaceae; genus Halorhabdus; species Halorhabdus rudnickae. Next base: position 93,894 of record NZ_CAAHFB010000001.1, on the reverse strand, counting down.
TACAGCCCGTCGTCTTCACGCCCGCCTCAAGAACGTCCTCGTGGGGACTCATGCCTTTGAACGCCGGCAACAGTGCGGGGTGGACGTTCAGCGTCGTCGGCGTGGCCTCCAGAAACGTCTCATTCAGGATGCGCATGTAACCATCGAGCGCCACGAGGTCGAACTCGTAGTCGGCGAGGGTATCAAGGACGCGTTCCTCGTGGGCCTCGCGAGATTCGTCATCGCCGCGTTCGACGACTTCGGTTGGAATTTCGCGGTCGGCAGCCTTCTCCAGGACTGGCGCGTCACCGTCGTTGGTCAGGACGACGGCGAACTCCGCCCCACCCGGCGCACGATCGTCGATGTTCATCAGATTACGCCCCCTGTTCGAGGCCATGCCGGCGAGCTTCATGTGCGGGGAGGCGCGGGCCGCCAGCAAAGTAGTTGCGGATCGGGCGAATTCGTCGATCAAGCTGGCTGTTTTCCGACCGAGATGTTTTGGGTCTGGGCTCGCACGAACAGACGAATGGGTGACGCCGAGACGGTTTACTACGCGATCAGCGACCTCCACATCGGTGGCGACGAGCAACTGGAACACGTCGAGTTTCTGGATGAACTGCTCGCGTTTCTCGAACGACTCGAAACAACAGACGAGAACGCGGAGCTACTTATCAACGGCGACGCGTTCGGACTCTGGGAGTTCACTGGGATCAAGGGTGTCGAGAAGTTCGACGCGCTGGTCGCACGCTACCCGGAACTGTTCGAACAGTTCCGTTCGACCGGCGAAAACATCCAGATTACGCTGCTGCCGGGCAATCACGACCACGAACTCGCCGCCTACGACGAGTATGTAACGCGGTTCGCACAGTACAACGTGGACCTCGTCCAGGAACAGGCGATTACTCGTCCAGTCGGCGAGCGTGTGATCCACTTCGAGCACGGCAACCAGCGTGACCCGAACAACCGCTTTGCGGACTTTGGCAACCCCTACGAGAAGCCGCTTGGCTACCACTACAACACGCTCGTGACGAGTCGGGCCGGCCAAGTGTCCGACCGCGGGCGGCGCAACTGGCTGAAGGACATCCAGGCGGTCACGCCCACCGAGCGGGTCCCAGTATGGTTCCTCTCGAAGTACTTCTACAACGAGATGCACCCCCTGCTGCGGTACGCCGCCGTCCCGTTCCTGCTACTGTTCAATCTGAGCGCGCTCGTCGCGGTCGGCGCCGGCCTCGACCTGATCGGCGTCTGGTCGATGCCGACTGACGCCATCGAAGGGGCGTTCGGTCGACTCGGATCCGCCGGGACGTTCGCGTTCTCGATACTGGCGATCAACGTGGCCATCGTCGGGATACTGGTCTTGGTCTGGATCCCACTGCGGTTTATCGTCCAGGACTTCAAGCGTACGATCGATCGATTCGGCCTCGTCGAGACAGAATTCACTGTCGACCCGAGCGAGCCATACGTCGCTGCGGCGAGAGACGTCTTCGAGACGCAGCCGGAGACGGCCGTCTTCTGTTACGGACACACTCACCGACCGGCGGTCGAGACAGTTGACGAACGGGCCATCGTGAACACGGGAACGTGGTTGAAACGCTTCCATCGCCGGCCCGTGATCGCGGGATTGCTTCCCCCGGTCTTTCACCCGACGTTCCGTCTGAGCATCGTCCGAATCGCCGCCGAGGACGGGGGTGTAGCCGTCGAGTACGAGACGATGGACAAGCCCGACCCCGCGAGAACGGATCTAACACTCACAGAACGGTTGCTGACCGTGGGCCGGGTGCCGGATCCAGAGATTCCCGATCGGGTGGTCGTCGGCGACTCGACAGTATCGTCGGCTACGATACAGGGCGAGAAGACCTCCTCGCAGCCAACCTCTGGGGATGACCTTGAGTAAGTCGTTGCTGTCGCAACAATCCGTCGCATGGCGTGGATAAGTTGATCCGGCCGACTCCATCGTAGCCGTCATAAGCCAATCCACAGATGATTTGTCATCGTCAAGTAACATCCAGGGCGTCGTATTCTCTCGATCTCTGAGACAGAGCAAAGCAATGTGTTAGTGGAGTGTGTACTGTCATTTCGAGGGCTGTAAACAGTCGTGAGCGACAGCCCTCAAGCCAACTGAATTGCCCGCTCAATGAAATGGTTCCACTGTGTCGTTGGGCAGGCCGACATGTGCACACAGTACGATCGGATCTGTATAGCACGACGGAGTGCAACAGGGGCAACTGCCGTTGGATATATACTGAATAATCGTACCCGCTTTTCGAATTCGATAACTAGGGGGAGTGGTTTTTGAATATCCTAACCCGAGGAAAACACGCTGGTTCGCGGCGGGCAAAATGAAGTACAGACCACCGGTCAGAGGACAAACACATGGATTTCGAACGGAAACTTCCGACGGTACTACGTACGAGTTACACGCGCAAGTTCGCGGTCTCGGCGTTATTGATATTGATCGTTGTTGCGTCAATCGGCGTCTATGCCCAGACGCGGGTATCTGCAGAGGTGACACAACAACAGGAACAGAGCCTCCTCGGCAACGCTCAACTTGAGGCAGATAGCGCCTTACAGTGGATCAATACTCAACAGCGAACGACAAGAGCTGTATCCGAAAACTGGGGTGTAGTTTCAGGGAGCGAGACAGTCGTTCGAGAGACCTTGAACGCGAAACTAGACAAGTTCCCCTCTGAGGTCGCTGCCCTTCACTATCTTAATTACGAAACGGGAGAAATCACCGTCAGCACACAATCGGATGTCGAACAGCAACAAATATCAGATACAGAGATTGTCTGGCCGCAAAACACAGCGTTCAGCGAGCTTTCCTTTAGCGATTCCCAGCAGGTGACACAATCCTGGATCTACCGATCGGCGTCCGGCAGTGCGTCGATAGCGATGCTCTCGCCAGTTCCGGACTCGAATCACGCGATAGTGATGGTCGTCGAGACAACTGAGCGGGCTGAAAAGTTCAAAAGTACGATCGAAGGCACCGAGACGACAATCGTCGGTAGTACCACGAGTGATGTCTTATTCGACAGGGACGAAGCAGCCGTGTTGTCTCAATACGATCGGCCCGGTGGGTCCGAGATTTTGAACGCGATCAAGGCGAACGACGAGGGGACGATCGCGACGGCAGACTCTCTGGTCGCATTCACATCTGTCAGCGGAGACTCGAATTGGGTCGTCATCAAACGGGCGCCGAAAGCGACCGCGTTGACGGCCGAGCGTGAAGCCAGGAACAATGTGGCGGCGCTCATTGTGGCCTCACTACTCGGTCTTCTTGCGTTAGGTGTGATGGTTAGTCGCGGTCCGATGCGCTCGCTCAGAGAACTCTCAACACAGGCGACTGCAGTGGCAAACGGCGATCTTGACAACTCGATCACCGACAACGGCCGTATCGACGAGGTTGGGCAGGTCCGAACCGCGTTCAGAGATATCAAAGCATATCTCGAAACAGTTGCCGACCAAGCTGATGCGATCTCCGATCAGCAGTTCGATGCGCCAGTCCTCGACGAAGCGGTACCTGGTCGGTTAGGGGATTCACTCGACCAGATGCGAACAGATATCGAACAATTCATTGAAGACGTTGAAACTGCTCGGGAAGACGCCGAACAATCCCGCAAGGAGGCCGAGCAACTGGCCGAAGAACTGCAGGCCCAAGCTGAGCAGTTCGGGACTGTAGTTGAACAGGCGGCCGACGGTGACTTGACTGCTCGACTGGATACCGACATCGACAACGACGCGATGTACGATATCGCTGTGGCAGTCAATGATATGCTAGCTGATATTGAATCAACCATCAGCCAAATTCAGACGTTCTCCCAGGAAGTCGCAGCCGGGAGCGAACAAGCCAGTATCGGAGCCCAAGAAGCAAAGCGAGCCAGCGAGCAGATCAGTGAGAGCGTCCAAGAGATCGCAAGCGGGTCAGACGAACAGCGTGAACAGCTCGAACAGATATCGAGTGAAATGAACAATCTCTCGGCGACGATCGAAGAGGTCGCATCTACCGCACAAACCGTCGCCAATACCTCACAGGAAACTGCAGACGTTGCCTCCCAGGGTGAGGGAACCGCCCAGCAGGCAATCGAGGACATGGAAGACGTTCAAGAGACGATGGTCGAGACCGTCGACAACGTCGAACGCCTCGATTCGCTGATGGCCGAAATCGACGAGATCGTCGACCTCATCGCGGACATTGCCGAGCAGACCAACATGCTCGCGTTGAACGCCAACATCGAGGCCGCCCGCGCCGGAAATGGCGAGGGGGACGGAGAGGGATTCGCTGTCGTCGCCGAAGAGGTCAAGCAACTAGCTGGGGAAACGCAAGACTCAGCCGACGATGTCGCACAGTTGGTCCGGGAAGTACAAGACCAAACCTCAAGCACTGTCGAGAATATTCAGGCGGCGGAAACGCAGGTCAGGGAAACGACTGCTGCCGTCCAAGAGACGGTCGATGCGTTCGTCGATGTCGTCGAGAACATCGAAACGACCAACGACGGCGTCCAGGGGATCAGTGAGGCAATGGACGACCAGGCGGCCAGTGCCGAAGAGGTCGTGGCGATGGCTGATAGCGTCTCCGAAATCAGTCAAACGACAGCCAACGAAGCCGAATCTGTCTCGGCGAGTGCTGAAGAACAAGCCTCCTCGATGACCGAAGTCACGGCCAGCGTCGAATCGCTCGCTGAACAGGCCGAGAAGCTGCAGGCTCGACTCGAAGACTTCGACGTTGAGAAGTAAGGGTCTGCACCAGCCGCCGCTATTCCGTTGACCGGCACAACAGCACACAGGACCAGCCGACGAAGGTAGTCGTAGAGGCCAATCATTCAGCGGTGACGTCAGTATCCAGAAAGCAACGGCTCCGAGCGTCGAGTTCGAAAGAATCAGCATTGCGTCCAGACCACTGCCGTGAGGCAGTGTTCGGATGATCTATGCGCGAACGACGTTCGTCGCGCGCGGGCCCTTGGGGGCCTGTTCGATGTCGAACTCGATGTCCTGTCCCTCTTCGAGATCCGGGCCGCCAACGTCCTCCATGTGGAAGAAAACGTCATCGTCCTCGTCCTCAGTCTCGATGAAACCGTAACCGCCAGTGTCGTGGAAGAAATCCACCGTTCCGTTTGCCATTGCAAACAATCGTAGCGTCGCTCGGGGGATAACCCTTCCGAGAGTGGTGGTACCACGACCGTTGAGTGAACAGATCGAAATTTCAAGCGACCAGCGGCGCGAGCTCCTCCTCGTAACAACTCCGGCAGACGTAGTAGTCGAATGCCCCCTCCTCGCTGTTCGTATGCACGAGCAAATGGACGGTGCTATCGAAGGGGAACTGGCCGCCACAGACAGCACACGTCTCGGATGACATCTTCAATTGTGATGTTCGTTTACACCCTACAAAGCTGTTTGTGATCGTTCGCGAAACGACGTCGGAAATCGCGTTTCCAATCGAATAGCAAGATTGCGCTACTCGCGTCAAAATACGGTGGGGCTGGGATTTGAACTCGATGGCGAGACGGTCGCTCACTCCGTTCGCGCTGCGACTCGCGTAGTTCAAATCGCCAGTTGTCCCCGTTGCTCCTCGCGAATTGCTCGGAGCAAAGCGGTGGGGCTGGGATTTGAACCCAGGAGGCTTGCGCCACCGGTTTTCAAGACCGGCGCAATGGGCCGCTCTGCCACCCCACCAGCACGCGCAGGTTCCCGGTGGGTACCCTAAATCCTGTCGATCGGAACCTCGGACCGGCAATCTTTTTCGCTCGCTGTGCGGACCCCCACTCATGACTGACCGCGATCCGCTCTCGGCCGTTTCGCCGCTGGACGGCCGGTACGCACGCTACACTGAACCGCTGGTGTCCTACGCCAGCGAATCGGCACTAATCTGTGCCCGCGTCCGCGTGGAAGTCGAATACCTGCTCGCACTCGCAGATCTCGATGTGACGCCACTGGAGATCGACGACGACCAACGCCAGTCACTCCGGGCGATTTACGAGGACTTCGACGACGATGACGCCACATTCGTCAAGCAGATCGAGACTGAGGGGACCGAGAAATACGACGCGACGAACCACGACGTCAAGGCCGTCGAGTACTTCCTCCGGGAGCGCCAGCCCGCCGATCTCGACGCAGAGCAGTGGCTGCACTTCGGCCTCACCAGCGAGGACGTCAACAACCTCGCCCACCGGCTGTTAGTCAAGCCCGCCGTCGAGGACGTGCTCGTGCCCGCGCTCCGGGACGTTCGAGACGACCTCTCAGATCTCGCCCGCGAGTATCGGGACACACCAATGCTGGCACGGACACACGGCCAGCCGGCCACGCCGACCACCTTCGGCAAGGAGATGGCCGTCTACGCCTCACGACTCGGCCGCGCACTCGGCCGGGTCCAGCGTGCCACCGACGCGCTCTCGGGGAAACTCGCGGGCGCATCGGGTACCTACGCCGCCCACCACGTCGCCTACCCCGACGTGGACTGGCCGGCGTTCGCCGAGAACTTCGTCGGTTCGCTGGGGCTGGAACACGAGGCGCTGACGACGCAGGTCAATCCGTGTGACGACCTCGCGGCGCTGTTCGACGCCCTCCAGGGAGCCAATCGCGTTCTACTGGATCTTGACCTGGACGTCTGGCTGTACGTCTCCGATCGGTATCTCGGACAGGAATCGGCGGCGGGCGAAACCGGTTCCTCGACGATGCCCCACAAGGTCAACCCCATCGACTTCGAGAACAGCGAGGGCAACCTCTCGAAGGCCAACAGCGATCTCGCGTTCCTCGCGGGGTACGTCACGAACTCGCGCCTCCAGCGGGACCTCTCGGATTCGACGGTCAAGCGAAACGTCGGGAGCGCACTCGCTCACTGCCTCATCGGTTACCGGAAACTCGAAAGCGGCCTCGGAAAGATCGTCCCCAACGAGGCGGTGATGCGTGAGGACCTGGAAGCGACCCCGGAAGTCATCGGGGAAGCCGTCCAGACGATCCTCCGCCGGGAAGGCCACGGCGACGCCTACGAGCAAGTGAAAGCGCTGACCCGCGGCCAGGACGTGACCCTCGCGGACTTTCGGACGCTGTTCGCGGATCTCGACGTCAGCTCCGACGTGCGAGACGAACTCGAAGCGCTCACGCCGGCCGGGTATACGGGTCTGGCCGCCGAGATGGTCGAGGATCACTGAGCAAACGCGGGCCGAGAAATCCATCGAGAGCGACCTGGCGGCTGTCCTCGACGAGTTCAGAGCGCGGATCGGGAGAGAGACAGCGTCTCCCAGTTCTGTAGCGACCAGTAGCCGATACCGCAGCTGACCAGTGCGGCTGCGAGGACGTAAAAGGCGACCTCGGCTAGCGCGAGTCCGTCCGGACGTTGCACCACGTACGCGGTTCCTTCGCCCATCAAACTGACCAGTGCGAACGTACCGAGCCCGACGGCACAGGCCCATGGGAGGCTGGCCCGGGAATTGGCAAGTTCGGCGTCGAAAGCGACGACGGAAGCGAGAAACGAAAGTGCCATGGTAAGGACGTAGAAGGGGACGCGATCCTCGAACCCGGCAACCCCCTCGACGAGCGCGCCGATCCCCACGAAGACGACGACGAGGACGATCGTACAGACGGTGACGAACGAGCCGAGTTGCAGCCACTCGACGGTTCCGAGCCGGGCATCTCGACTGCGTGCCATGGACGCCCTGTCTCCGTCTCCGAACAAAAAACATGGGGCGAGATCGGGCCGCCAACGGAGAAGGGGACAGCGGACGCGAACGGAGAGAGTAATAACGGACGCGAACGGTGGGCGACACCACGCTAGTCCGAAGCAGAATCCGTCCGCCGGATCGACACGCTCTTTTTCACCCCACCGAGAGGTATTCGCATGACAAAAGAGATCGCCGCGATCCCCGGCGACGGCATCGGAAAGGAAGTGCTGCCGGCCGCGATCGACGTCCTGAGCGCGCTCGACCGCGACTTCGAATTCGTGAAGGGGCAAGCCGGCAACGCCGTCTACGAGCGCGAGGGAACGCCACTCCCCGAGGAGACGCGCGAACTGGCCCGCGAAGCCGACGCGACACTGTTCGGCGCTGCCGGCGAACTCGCCGCCGATATCATCCTCCCACTCCGGCAGGACGTGGGCTCGTTCGCCAACGTCCGTCCGGCACGAGCCTACCCGGGCGTCGACGCCGTCAAGCCCGAGACCGATCTCGTTTTCGTCCGGGAGAACACCCAGGGCGTCTACGCCGGGATCGAATCGAATCTCACCGACGACGTGACGACACTGACCCGCCTCATCACCGAGGACGCATCTCGAAAGATCGCCGAGTACGGCTTCGAGTACGCCACGGAACACGACGCCGACCGCGTCACGGTCGCTCACAAGGCAAACGTAATGCGAGAGACCGACGGGTTGTTCGTCGACACTGCCGCCGAGGTCGCCGAAAAACACGGTGCCGAGTACGACGAGGCATTGATCGACGCACTAGCGATGCATCTGGTGATGCACCCCGAGGACTACGACGTTATCATCACGCCCAACCTCGCCGGCGACGTTCTCTCGGACCTTGCTGCGGGCCTCGTCGGAGGGCTCGGGATGCTCCCGAGCGCCAATATCGGCGAAGACAACGCACTGTTCGAACCGGTCCACGGGTCTGCCCCCGACATCGCCGGTGAAGGCGTCGCCAATCCCTCGGCGATGATCCTCTCGGCGGCGATGTTGCTCGAATACTTCGATTACGATCAGGATGGCCAGCGCGTCCGGGAAGCCGTCCTGACTGTCCTCGAAGAGGGGCCGCGCACGCCCGATCTCGGTGGCGATGCCTCGACGGAAGCGTTCACCGAGGCTGTTCTCGAACAGTTGTAGCTGCCACGTCGGTCGACGGAAGGCCGAACCCACGCTATCGCTCGAGGCCGTATTCCCGGGAGAACTCGGAGAGAGCAGGATGATCTATGGCCCCGGTTCCGGCAAGATCGACCCGTTTAAGGCAGTGTAGCGAGAGAGTTCGACGGGAAAAGGAACGTCGGCGATAGACCGACGTTTCGGAGGACACTACGATGATACTGACAATTACGCCAAATCCGGCAGTCGACCAGACGATCGAGATCGGCGAAGACCTCGAGTCGGACACTGTCCAGCGTTCGACGGACGCACAGTTCGACTCGGGAGGCAACGGGATCAACGTCTCGCAGTTCCTGCAGGCACTCGATTTCGAGACGGTTTCGACGGGCATCGTCGGGGGCTTTACGGGTTATTTCATCAGGCAGGATCTGGAGACCTACGACGTCACGACAGACTTCGTCGAGGTCGACCAGCCGACGCGAATGAATACGACGATCCTGCCGCCGGGTAAAGAGTACAAGCTCAACCAGTCGGGACCGGAAGTCGAACGCGAGGCCGTCGACGAACTGATCGATACGATCCAGGATCACGATCCGTCCCTGATCAACATCGGCGGGAGTCTCCCCCCGATGATGGACGCCAGCGACGTCGACCGACTCGCCCAGGCAGGCGACTGGGACACCGCCTTGGACGTCCACGGTGATCTCATGCAGCAACTCGAAAACGAGTATGAGTACTGCAAGCCCAACCGCGAGGAATTGACCGAAGCGACAGGGATCGAGATCGATACGATCGACGACTGCGCCGAGGCGGCACGGGAACTCCAAGAGATGGGCTTCGAGCGCGTCCTGGCATCGATGGGCGGAGACGGTGCGATGTTGGTCACGCCCGATGAGACGCTGTACGCCCCGGCACTGGACGTCGATGTCGTCGATACGGTCGGGGCCGGCGACTCCATGTTCACCGGCGCGCTGTGGGCCTACGAGCAGGGCTGGGAGGACGAACGAGCACTGCGGGCAGGCGTGGCAACGTCCGCCCATCTCGTTCAGGTGAAAGGGCCGAGCATCCGCGAACTCGACCCCGAGTCGCTGATGGACGATGTTCGCGTCTGGTCGATGCGCGGCTGATCGTCGACCACCACTGAAATTTCGTTCGGTAGCGGGAATTTTCGTATACGTTTTAACGACGGCAGCGTAACGTCACGGTGGTGACCTACTGATGGCGTTTTACGGCGGAGACGAACTCGCTAATGTGTACGACGAGGCTCTCGACGGAGGGTTCGGACTCGTCGCGAGCAACGTCGCGGAACCGAACGTGATGATGGGCCTGATGGAGGGGGCCGAACAGGCAGACTCGGACCTGCTCATCCAGATGAGCGCCGGAGCCTGCCGGTTCGCGGGCAACGGTGACGCCGAGGCCGGCCTGCGTGCCATGGGGAACTACATGGACGTCATCGCCGAGCAGTACGACGTCGGCGTGTTCCTCAACATGGACCACCAGACGGACATGGACTTCATCGACATGCAGGTCGAGACGGCCATCCCCTCCTCGATCATGATCGACGCCTCTCACGAGGACTTCGAGGAGAACGTCGCCCGCTCGAAAGAGGTCGTCCAGAAGACCGAACAGGCCGACGAGGAGATCCTCGTCGAGGCCGAACTCGGTCAGATCAAGGGTGTCGAAGACGAGATCGTCGCCGAGGAAGCCTTCTACACTGATCCCGAGCAGGCTGTCGAGTTCGTCGATCGGACGGGCTGTGACCTGCTGGCGATCTCGGTGGGGACCCAGCACGGCGTCGCCAAGGGCAAAGACCTCGATCTGAAGCCCGATCTGGCGACCGAGATCCACGAGGCCCTCGCCGATCACGGCCTGGAGACGCCGCTGGTGCTGCACGGCTCCTCCGGGCTCCAGCCCGATCAACTGTCGGACTTCATGGATCGTGGCATCTGTAAGGTCAACAAGGACACCCGCTACCAGTACGAGTACACCCGGAGCCTTTACGATCTCTACCGAGAGCACGGCGACGAACTCGTCCCGCCGGAAGGCGTCGAGGACCAGCGCGACGCGTTCTTCAACGACCTCGATTGGTCGCCCAACAAGGACGTCTTCGACCCGCGCGTCGGCGGTCGCGACGTTCGTGAGCGTATCGCTGACGTCTACGCTGGACTCGCCGAGGTCTCGGGCAGCGCCGGCCGAAGCCTCTACAAGTAGCGCGATCCCGGCTCGTTTTCACCTGCGGTTTCGGTGTCCATCGGTCGCCCGCCCAGCCCCATCTCGTTCAATTGGTCGACGCTTCGTCACGGAGAGCCCCGACCATCCCGGCGACGAACTCGCGCTCATCCTCGTTGACGCCGTGGCCCATCCCCTCGTAGAGTCGTTTCGTCACGTCGCCGTTCAGTTGTTCGAACACCTCGGCCGTCTCGTGAACGCGCGTCTCGGGGATATGTGGATCCACGTCGCTACAGCCCAGGAAGACCGGCGTCCGCGCAAGATCGCCATCGTAACCCGTCGGCTCGATCGTTTCGCCGATAAGACCACCGCTGAGGGCAGCGAGCGCGCCGTATCGGCGCGGGTTGCGGGCGACGAACTCGCTGGCGAGACACGCACCCTGCGAGAAACCCACCAGGGCGACCCGTTCGCGCGGAATGCCTGTTCCGGTCGCCTCATTGACAGCGTCGTCGATCGCTGCGAGCCCAGAGGACCGGCCGGGTTCGTTCGACTCGGCCGGCGCGGTGAACGGGTTCGGGTACCAGGTGTTGCGGGCAGCCTGGGGTGCGAGATACACAGCGTCATCGTCCGGGAACGCCTCGGCCATCTGTAGAATGCTCCGGGCGGTCGCGCCCCGGCCGTGGATCAAAACGACAGCGGCGTCGGCGGATTCGACATCCGTGCCGGTTCGCTCAAGTGACTGTCCCTGATGTGGCCCGGTCATGGACGGGTACCCCAGACTGGGTGGGCGTGTTGGCGCGTGAGTCCGCACATATTCCGTGTTATATCGCCCCGTCGGTTAAGGGGATTGCCGTCAAATATCCAATTATATAACATCAATCGAACTCGACGAGGAGACCGTCGAGCGACTCGATGCCCTCCGGATCGAAGACGTATCCTACGACGAGATCGTCACTGAACTGATCAACATCTACGAGGCCGAGGAACTGACGCTGTTTCGGACCGGCGACGAGGTTTAGAGCCCGGGCGAGGGCCTGGCGGTCGGACCGGCGAAAAGCGAGGAACTGGTGAAGGGCCTGGCTATGTATCTCGGGCCAGTTCACAGACGTTCGCCCACCGGCCTCGCTTCTCTAAGCGTGACTGTAACTGATCGACATATTCCTCGGCTAGTTCTTCGGCCGCTTCACGGAGTTGATCGTTGCCCCCCTCGAAACCGAGTGCGTTCTTGAGTCCGCTGAACAGACCACCGCTTTCGCCACTACTGGTCCCGGAGCCGGCCGACATAGCTGCCCCGCCACCACGCTCGTCCATGCGTTTGATCTCGTCCATGACGCTCGAGAGACGACTTGTGTCGGCGACGAGACGGGCCGAGTCGGGATCTTCGGGGCCGTCGATCTCGAATTCGACGGCCGTCATAACCAGCCCCCACTGTTGGTTGGACAGCGGCGAAGCCTCGACGCGATCGGCGAACTCCTGGTCAGTCTGCATCCGTTCGGTAGCGATCTGCTCGCTCCAGGAATCACTGCTCATACTGGGTCATTCACCCCCCGCCCTCATGAGCGTTGTCGCTTTCGGGGCCCAACCAGTGAGGAGTACTGCAAGCCGTAATCCTTCTATCGCCGGCGACCGAATGCCACTCGTATGCAGACAGTCGGATTCATCGGTCTCGGCGCGATGGGCGCGCCGATGGCCGAGAACGTCAGCGACGCCGGGTACCCGCTGGTCGTCTACAACCGGACGCGCTCGCGAACCGAACCGTTCGCCGAACGTGGCGAGATAGTGGCAGACTCCGTCCGAGAAGTCGCTCGGGAAGCGGACGTAGTGGTCGTGGTTGTCACCGACGACGAGGCGCTGGAGGCTGTCCTCGAGGGCGACGATGGCGTCCTCGCAGGCCTCACCGACGGCACGATCGTCCTTCAGATGAGTACCGTCACCCCGGCCGCGACCGAGGCCGCAGCCGAGGCGGTCCGGGACGCCGGCGGGCAGTACGTCGACGCGCCGGTTTCGGGGACAGTCGGGCCTGCCGAGAAAGGCACACTCACGGTGCTCGCAGCCGGCCCCGACGATCTACTCGGAGACGTCGAAGGGGTTCTCGGAGCGATCGGTGAGCCGATCGTCGACTGCGGCGCGGTCGGCGACGGCGCACGGATGAAGCTGTTCGTCAACCTCCTGCTCGGAGACATGATTGGTGCCTTCGCCGAGGCGCTCGCGTTCGGCACCGCCCAGGGCCTTTCCTACGACGACATGCAGACGGTCGTCGAGGCCGGGGCCGTCGACTCGCCGCTGTTCTCGATCAAGGGCGAGAACATCGCCGCGGACGATTTCGAGCCGCGGTTCCCCATCGACCTGCAGTTCAAAGACCTCCGGTACGCCGTCGAGGAAGCCAACGACGCAGGCGTCCCGCTCCCACAGACGGCCGCCGCCCGCGAAACGTTCAGTGCCGCAAGCAGCATGGGCCACGGCGGCGAAGACATGGCTGCGGTCGTGAAGTTCTTCGAGCAGGTGGCGGGGCTGTCCGTCGGCGACAGTGAGTCGTAGCCGTCGTCGAATTCGGCGTCACACCACCGCGTAGGTCATCAACAGCACGAAGTAAAGTAGAATCAGCGCCAGCAACGCTTTGAGCCGGAAGACGTTGAGCCGATCGCTCTCGCTCTCGTAGGCGTCCTCGAACGCATTCGTCTCCGCATCGTCGAGCGCTCCCGGGTGGTCGTAACCACGGTGCAGTACCAGCAGGTCCTCGCGGACGAACGGCCGACCGCAGTCGGGGCAGCGGACCGGATCTGCGTCGGCGGGCACGTCGAAGTCCGTGTCGTCGATGTGTTCGGTGGGCATGGTCATGTACAGTCTGTCCTGGTAGTTGACATGGCTAGAGGAACGGCGGTTGGATCGAGGGTTGCGTGACGATCCAGAGGCTCGTCATCGTATAGAGCACCATCACGGCGATGAACGGGTACTGGCTCCGGATCGCCTGCAAGCGACCCGGGAACAACTCGAAGGCAGTCGCGTGGGCGATCCAGATCGCCAGCAGGTGTCCCACGAGAACGCTCGCGACCGGGACGGCCGTGAACCAGCCCGGTAGCGATAGCACGGGCACGGTCGCGGGCGGAGAGAAGGGGGACCCGAGCACCGTCAGCAGGACCGGCGCGAGCGAGAGGAAATATCCCAGATAGTGAGCGAGGTGGTAGCCGGCGGCAATCGCCAGTAAAGGTGGGGCAAACCGCCGCGCGAGGACGGCGGCCGCCAGATACGTCTCCCCTGTCCGGCGGGCGTACCGAGAGGCGAGGCGATAGATCGCGAGGAAGAGCACGAACCCCGCGACGAGAACGAGTGGGTAAAGCAAATGGGCGGGGACGCCGGCCTCGATCAGCGGGCGGGCCACCTGTCGCCAGGCCGGGGTCGCGACGAATCCGTCGTAGGTCGTCGCCCACAGGAGAGCGACGACAAAGGCCACCTCGCTCGCGTCGGTGACCAGATCCGACCGGGTCAGTCCGACGCCAGGGAGACGAACGGGGAGTCGCCGGTCGTCGTCGAGCACCCTCCGGTCGGTGCCGGTCGCCGTCGCGGTGTTCGCCACCGGCGCGACGTGGCCGTAGTACCGAAAGACCCGCGAGACCGGATCGACACGCTCGAACCACGCCTCGGATCCGAAGACGACGGCACCCGAAAGCGTCACGGCAGTGTAGCCGAGCACGACCGTCGTCAGGAGTGCGGGCGCGTCGGCGAGTGGACTCACCACTTCGACCCAGACCAACGCCAACAGGCCGACGACGCTCGGCCAGGCACCGACAGCGGGGAGGTTTCGGCCGAACGACGGAAGCCAGCCGGCGATCGTCCGCCAGGGGTTGAGGACCTGCCAGGACTCGCCGATCAGGTAGGCCGTGGCCGTATACCCCGCCCACCAGCCGACCCAGACCGCGAGCACCGCGAGGTTTCCCAGCCCCTGACTCGGACCGAGATACCCGATCCCGACGATCCCGGCCAGCCCGAGAACACCCGCGACGCGGACGAGCGGTTCGAGAGCGCCCGAGCGAGGGGCTGGAATCGTCCGTCGCCAGCCGTGGATCGCATCGATCAGCCGTCGATCGGTGACGAACGAAGCCAGCAGGAACGACGCGCCGACAGCCGCCCCACCGGTGAGCAGGAACAGCCACGTCGGCACCGTGACCGTTTCGCGCGCCTCGGCACCCAGACTCCCACCGTGGGCCGCGACTGGTATGGCGATGACGAGTATGCCCAGAAGGGTACCCACAGCTGCGAGCGGACGACGGAACCGGCGACCGGGACGGCGATCCATCGGTGAGACGTTCGACGGTCTGCCCCCTGTAAGTTCCGACCGGGCATCGTCGGGGTAGGTGGACAGTCGACCGGACGGCGGCAAAAGGGTCCCCCGAAGGTGCCTTTTTAGCCGTCGGTTGGGTATCGGATCCTATGAGCATCGTGGAGGACTCGGAAACACACGACGGTCACCACCTCCCCGCAACGGAGGACTGGCCACGGGGGTTCGGCGAGGCCAGCTGGTGGCCCTTCATCACCGCTGTCGGGGGAGCCGGCTTCTACGTCGGCGCCGCACTGTGGATACTTGGCATGGGCGAGGACGCCCTCGTCGGGCCGACGGTCGGACCGGCCGCGATCGCCGGGAGTGTGTTGCTCCTGTTGATCGGGATGTACGGCTGGCTGTACCACGCCTTCGTCGCCGACTTCTGGCGTCGCGGGACGGCGACGCGATCCTCGAGTGCGCTCCGTTTTGGGATGTTGCTGTTCCTGGGTTCGGAGATCGCCACCTTCAGCGCCGGGTTCGTCTATTACTTCTTCATTAGAGCGGGTGCCTGGCCGCCCCAGGAACTCCCGCATCTGCTCGGAAGCCTCGTGATCATCAACACCGCTATCCTGATCGCCAGCAGCGTGACGCTGCACTTTGCGCACGTCTACCTCCGGCGTGGGAATCACAAACGGTTCAAGCAGCTGCTCGGCGTGACGCTGGCACTGGGGATCGTGTTCATCGCCGGCCAGGCCTACGAGTACTACACGTTCATCGTGAGCGAGGGCTTTTCCATCACCGAGGGCGCGTTCGGTAGTGCGTTCTACGGCTTGACAGGACTGCACGGCGCCCACGTGACCCTGGGTGCGATCCTGCTCGGGATCGTCTACGCCCGCGGGTTGGCCGGCCAGTACAGCGCCGACCGCCACACCTCCGTCAGCACGGTCTCGATGTACTGGCACTTCGTCGACGCCGTCTGGATCTTCCTCGTCGTCACCCTGTACGTCGGTGCCGCGGTCTGACGCTTCCTGCCGGGCTCTAGCTTTGCCACGCCTTTTGAACACTCCCGCCCACATTCTTTGGGGACGACAGCGTACCGCCAGTCATGGAAGAGTTGGACGTATCGGAGGGGTTCGACGTCCACGAGTACCGCCACGGACTGAAGCTCCTCCGGGACGATCGCGAGACGATGCACCTGGCCAATCGCGAGGGATTTGCCTGTCCGGCCTGTGGACGCGCCTTCGAGAAACTCATGGTCTCAGAAAAGCGAACCCACACCTTCAATTCGCCGCCCGGCCCGTTCTGTCTCGTCCGGACTGACGAGCAACTGCTGGTTCTGACCCACTGATCGCGGAGGAACGTGCCGCTCCTGATAAACTGAACCCCCGAAAAACGGATGCGGGAGCGTCGACCTGGCGGGGAGACATTGTCTCGGACCCACACGGCCGGTGACGATGACGTAGATCCGATTCGATGGTGACCGCCGGCCGGTCGGCTCCCTCGATCCGGAGAACAGGACCAGCCCGGAAGGCAAACTGTTAGGGGATCGGCCGACGAGTCACCGGACATGGCTGACGTGACTGACCTCGTCGAGAAGGTGCGCAGCGGTGAACTCCGGTTGCACGAACTCGAAGACCACGCGGATCCGGACGACGCGGCCGCCGCACGGCGCGAGTACGTCGGCGGCGAGACGGACGCTGACCTGGAGACGATCGGCGCTTACAGCATCGACGCGGCCGACGCCGAACCGAACATCGAGAACATGATCGGGACGGCCCAGATTCCAATGGGTGTAGCCGGCCCGCTGCCGATCGACGGGTCGGCCGCTGACGACGACTTCCACGTCCCCCTCGCGACGACAGAGGGGGCGCTCGTCGCCAGCGTCAACCGTGGGATCGCGGCGATTCGGGACGCCGGCGGTGCCAACGCGGAGGTCCTGAAGTACGGAATCACGCGCGCACCCGTCTTCTCGGTGGCCGACGTCACAGAGGCCGCTACGGTCGTCGAGTGGGTCGAGGACAACGAGGACCTCATCGAGGAGGTCGCCGAGGAGACCGACCCGCACATCACCTACCAGGAAGTCACGCCGTACGTCGTCGGCGACAACGTATTCCTGCGTTTGAGCTACGATACGGGCGACGCGATGGGAATGAACATGGTGACCATCGCCAGCCGGTCTGTCGCCGAAATCGTCGAGGAACACACCCCCGCCTCGCTGGTCGCGGTCTCGGGCAACCTCTGTAACGACAAGAAACCCGCTGCGATCAACGCCGTCGAGGGACGTGGGTACACCGTTGCGGCGGACGTCTTCGTGCCCAGTGATGTCGTCGAGGACCGCTTCGGGACGACCGCCGAGGCCATCGCCGAGGTCAACACCCGCAAGAACCTCGTCGGCAGCGCGAAAGCGGGCGCGCTGGGATTCAACGCCCACGCCGCCAACGTCGTCGGGGCGGCCTTCCTCGCGCTGGGCCAGGACGAGGCCCACGTCGTCGACGGGTCGAACGTGATCACTAGCGTCGAGGCCCGTGAAGACGGCCTCTACGCCTCCGTCACGTTCTCCTCGTTGCCGGTCGGGACTGTCGGCGGTGGCACCGGCTTGCCCACCCAGTCCGAGGCCCTGGAGGTCCTGGGACTGGCAGGCGGTGGCGATCCGGTCGGTACCAACGGTAACGCGCTCGCCGAGGTTATTGCGAGTGCAGGGCTTGCCGGCGAGTTGTCCCTGCTTGGCGCGCTCGCGGGCCGACACCTCGCCAGCGCACACGAGGAACACGGGCGCTGAATTCAGCTTTCGGGTTCAGATACGGAATCGGATTCCTCGTCGATTGCCGTTGAATCCCCATCGGTGTCGTCGACAGCAACGAGTACGTAGCCAAAGCCCTCAGCGATCAAAAACAGCCCGCTGAACGCCAGGATTAGCGCGCCAGTCCCGACGAACAACGGTTTCGATCGGGTAAGGGGAGCTAGAAAGACGAGTACGAGCGCCGCGCCGCCGGAGAGTGCGCCGACGCCCTGTCGGTAGACACCCTTCGTGGCCGAGCGCAGCCCCCAGACGAGCAACGCGAGCGCGAACAGGCCAGCCCCGAGACTGATCACGTCGAACCCGCCGACGCGGATCGAAACGCCGACCGCAGTCGCCACCGCCGCGACGACGCTCGCCACGACGAAGCCGATACCGGTCACCATCGGTGCCGAGCGGGTCGGTCCGTCCGGTTTTTGATCGATCACATCTGTCCGGTTAACCCTCAATCCTCTTGAAACCGGGCGGTCGAATCGATCGCCTTCCCCCCACCCCTCGACTTTCACTTTCACCATGGCCTCCAGGCCGAGACGTATATGTGAAACAGCCGTCGTTTCGATAGCGGCCGATCGGCGAGCACCGGTGGCCGCCGCCACCCATGGAAACGAACGACGAATCAATACCGGCACGCGTACAGCCCTGGCTGGGGCTGGTGAAGCGATCGCTCACGATCCTGGTGCTCGCTCTCGGACTCCTTCGAGCGCTGGGGATCGTCTAACCGCCTACAGCCGTCGATAGCAACCACCGGTCTCCGAGACCTCACCCGACCGAACGAGCGACTGCAACGCACGTCGGGCGTATCCCTCCGGGACGCCACGCTCGGTAGTGTACTCGACAATATCGTCCTCGTCCGGCGAATCCAGCCGCTCTACTGCCTCGATGACGGTGTCGCGACGACTTGTCGATCCGCCGGTCCCCTCACCGGCGCGGCGACCGGCCGCGGCGGTCGCGTCGCTGTCGACGCCGTTCGATTCCAGATACGTCTCGTCGTCGATGACGGCCTCCTCGATGCGGGTTTCCATTTCCGCGTAACTGTCCAGACCGTCGAAGGCCTCGCCTAGATCCTGGCGTTCGGCGAGCATCTTCGCCCGGATCTCCCTGGCCGCGTCGGCCTCTTCAGTTTCGGCGAACTTCCGTCGTAACTCGAAGTTCCGTCGCGTGCCACAGCGGGGACACTGCGTCGTCTCCGGACGCCCCTCGAGGACCCACAGTGCGCTGCACTCCGAACAGCCAACGACCGCGTACATACTTCCACTGTGCGAACAGACCGGCTTGAACCCGGCGACTACGCGATAGATTTGACCATTTCGACGTGTGATATGCCGGCTTCCTCGAACTCGTCGCTGACCTGTTCGTATCCGAGATATTCGTAGAACTCGGCGACCCGAACCTGGCCGTGTAGTTTGAGTCGGGTAAGTCCCTGCCGTGCCGCCTCCGTCTCGACGGCCTCCATGAGTCGCCGTCCGAGTTCCTCCCCGCGATGGGATTGCAGGACTGCCAGCCGTTCGATCTTCCCGACACCGTCTTCGGGTTCGCGCAGCCGCGCGGCCCCGACCGGTTCGTCGTCGGCGTAGGCGACGAAGTGCGTGGCTTCGTCGTCATGCTCGTCGATCTCAATGTCGGGATCGACGCCCTGCTCCTCGACAAAGACGGCAAATCGAACGTCGTAGGCGTCTTCGCGG
The DNA here is from genome assembly GCF_900880625.1 of Halorhabdus rudnickae. NCBI lineage: Archaea > Methanobacteriati > Methanobacteriota > Halobacteria > Halobacteriales > Haloarculaceae > Halorhabdus > Halorhabdus rudnickae. The sequence continues at coordinate 74,221 of NZ_CAAHFB010000001.1, read as the reverse complement.
TCGCCCTCGACCTCGATCCGGTAGTCGTTGGCGGTCATTCGAAACTACCGAACGTACTCCATTCTCGCCAAAGGGTGTTACGCTCGAACAGTCACGAGGAACCCGGCTGTGACGGGACTGTACGCAATCTGTGCTCGTTGTCTGGAAAAGCAGCGAACGCTCGGGCGCTGGCGATAGGCCAGCTTCTCGATATTCTCACGGTGAAACCGGAGAGGACAAACGACCGACTTAGGCCAGCTTCTCGACGTTTGAGACGATTTCGTCGGCGTACTCCTCGGTGCCGAGCTTCTCGGCGTCTTCGAGCTGGCGTTCGAGGTCGTAGGTGACCTTGCCACTGGAGATGGTTTCTTCGACGGCGTCACGAACGAGGTCAGCCGCCTCGTCCCAGCCCATGTAATCGAACATGAGGCGACCCGAGAGGATCATCGCGGTCGGGTTAGCCATGTTCTGACCTGCGCGCTTCGGTGCGCTACCGTGGACAGGCTCGGCCAGGACACGGGCGTCGCCGAAGTTCGCGCCGGGGGCGATACCGAGGCCACCGATCTGTGCTCCAGCGGCGTCTGAGAGGTAGTCGCCGTTGAGGTTCGGCATCGCGAGGACATCGAACTCGTCGGTACGGAGTTGCATCCACTGCAACATTGCGTCGGCGAGGCGTTCCTCGACCATGACGGCGTCTTCCGGAATATCCACTTCGTCCTGGGTCTCCCATAGGGAGTCCGGCGCGGCGAAGACCTCCTCGTCGGGGTACTCCTCCTCGGCGACCTCCATGCCCCACTCGCCGAACTGCCCTTCGGTGAACTTCATGATATTGCCCTTGTGGACGAGCGTGACCTTCTCGCGGTCGTGCTCGATGGCGTAGTCGATGGCCTTCCGGACGAGGCGCTTTGAGCCGAACTCGGTGATGGGCTTGATGCCGATGCCGATCGGGCCGTCGTGCATCGTCTCGTCGAAGCCCATCTCGTCTTCGACGAACTCCCGAACTTCCTCGACCTCCTCAGTCCCTTCCTCCCACTCGATGCCGGCATAGACGTCCTCGGTGTTCTCCCGGAAGGTCACCATGTCCATCTCCTCGGGAGCCTTCATCGGCGAGGGAACGCCGTCGAGATAGTACGTCGGCCGGACGTTCGCGTAGAAATCGAGCGTCTGGCGAAGAGCGACGTTCAACGACCGGAAGCCGGCGCCGACGGGCGTCGTCAGCGGGCCCTTGATCGCGACGCGGAACTCGTCGATTGCGGTGACGGTGTCTTCGGGGAGGTTCTCGTCGTAGCGCCCGCGGCCGGACTCACCGGCGTAGACCCGCATCCAGGCGATCTCGCGGCCGGTCGCCTCGGCGGCGGCGTTGAGTACTTTCTGGGCGGCTGGACCGACGTCCTTGCCGATCCCGTCGCCGTGGATGATCGGGATAATCGGATTCTCGGGAATGTCGAGTTCGTCTGCGTCCTCGTCGATGACCTCGATCGGCTGTCCCTCGGCGGGTACAGAGACCTGATTGTATCCGTCTGCCATGTCCCGACCCTCGCTCGTTGTCCACAAAGGCCTGCCGTTTTCCGCGAGAATCGCACTTCCGGCACGTCTTGCAGCCTTTCCGCCACGGGCCGGCCCTCACAGCATCGCCGCCGTGATCCCGACCGCCAGGGCCGGCCCCTGTTCGAGGATGGCTCGCGGAAGTCGCTGGCGAGCACCGTCGAGCGTATCCGCGAGTGCGCCCGTAGCGGCCTCCTGAACTCCTTCGCCGTGGCCGACGAGAATCCGGTCCGGTTCCAGATCACCGAGGAGTTCCCGCGGCGGCGAGAGTCGACAAGGTAGCGTCAGCGTGACGCGCTCTTCCCCGACGGTCCAGCGGGTCGACAGCAGATCTGGCGTATACAGCGTCCCGTCAGATTCCCGGTAGGCGACCCCCTCTCGCCAGCCTGGCAACGGATCAATCCGATGAACAACGAACCCCGATCCGGCGAGTGCGCCTTGGTAGCGTTCGATCGGCGTGTCGACGTTCTCGGGGACGCGATCCATCCACTCTGGAAGGTAGATCGGTACGTCGTAGCGTTCGGCAAAGACCCCAGCGTCGCGGGTGTGCCAATTCGAGAGCACGGCGACGCCGACGACCTCCCCGAGATCCGTGATCAGGTCGTCCACACTGGGTACGTCGAGTGGATCGAACAGCCAGACGCCGTCATCGCCCCTGATGGCGTGACTCGCTCGTTTCCCCCGCTCGTCAGGGTGGGCGATCCAGCCGACGCCTCCCTCGAAGCGATCGACGACCTGGGGGTCGGTCGCCTCGCCGCGATCGTAGACAGTCATGGCCGACACTGGCGACGAGCGGGGCATAGAGCTTTGGAAACCCGCACGTCCGGAAACAGTGCTACGATCAGTCCAATCCGGCCGCAAACGCGTAATCCGACTCGTCCGCACGCGGGTGATCCTCGTCGAGACGAATCTTCCAGTCGTCGAGTGCCGAGGGATCGTCGGTCGCGTTCGTGACCACGGTCCGAACGTCGAGGACGTCGACGCCGTAGTAATCGTGGGGTACGTCCCGAAGGTACTGCAACGCCGTCTCGAAGAGACTCCGCATGCCATCGTCGTTCTCGAAGTCGTAGTGTTTGTACGCGCCCGCCGCGACTTGGACCATCCCGTGGAGAAAGGCACTCTCGGTCGACCCGCTGCCGTAGTTGTACCACTCGTCTTCGAAACAATCGTGGGAATCGTGGAACGCGCCGTCGTTGTACAGCGCAACGCCATGGACGACCGCGCGCCGGAGCGTGGCGTGTTCCCACTCGTTTTCGGTCGAGTGCCAGCCGGTCGGCGATCCCGCTTGCGGTGGTGAGACCGACGGATCACGGGTGTGACGATCCATTAGCGTGAAAAACGGCCGGCTGACGGGTAAGTCCAGCGCCCGGGGAAATCGGAGTACTCGTCCGTCCGAACTGGACTGAAATCGGGTGATTTAACCCCACGAACCGAGTGCTACCTACTGCGTGCGAGGGTAGCCAAGCCTGGAAACGGCGGCGGACTCAAGATCCGCTCCCGTAGGGGTCCATGCGTTCAAATCGCATCCCTCGCACTGCTGGGCCCATGCGGCCACCCAAACAGTGCAGGAAGATTCTCCCTCTGGGGGCATCTTCCCTCGCAAAAACTTCTCTGAGAACACATCCGAGTAGCTAAGCCTGGAAATGGTAGCGGACGCAAGATCCGCTCCCAGAGAGCCCTATTTGTGAAGAGTCTGGTCACTGTCTCATCCGGGCGTTCTCCGGGAGAAACACACTCGTCAGCGAGTGTCGGCCAGCGAGCCAAACGGGAGATGAACAATTTCAGCAGTTACTAGTACTGTGCCGTCGTACTGGTCAAGAGAGCCCGACGGGAGACAGGCCCTGGTCCAACAGTCCAGTAGCCGCCCGCCTCAAGAATTATCCATGACAGATCCAGATACGCCAACGGACGCGGCCGTACCGACGAGCGAGCGAATCGAGTCACTGATCGACCGGCTCACGCTCGAAGAGAAGATCGACCTGATCCACGGCGGGATCGATCCGGACGGACTGGCGACCGGGTACGTCCCGTCAGTCGAGCGTCTCGGGATTCCATCGCTGTCGATGGTCGACGGGCCGATGGGCGTCCGGGACGTGACGGCGACCGCATTTCCGGCCTCGATCGCGCTGGCCTCGGCGTGGGACACCGACCTCGCCTACGAACAGGGTGAAGCGCTCGGACGCGAAGTGCTGGGGGCCGGCCACGACGTATTGCTGGCGCCGGGATTCAACATCGTTCGCGTCCCCCAGTGCGGGCGGACGTTCGAGTACTACAGCGAGGACCCCCATTTATCGAGTCGCCTGGCAGTCGAGACAGTCGAAGGAGTTCAGGACGCGGGCGCGATCGCGACCGCGAAACACTACGTCGCCAACAACCAAGAGCGGGACCGCCACGCGGTCAGCGCGGAGGTGAGCGAACGCGCCCTGCGCGAGATCTACCTGCCAGCCTTCGAGGCGGCCGTCGAGGAGGCCGACGTGGGTTCGGTCATGGCCGCTTACAACCGGATCAACGGAACCTATGCGACCGAGCACGAGTGGCTGTTGGGGGACGTACTCAAAGAGGAGTGGGGCTTCGACGGGTACGTCGTCAGCGACTGGTGGGCAACGACCGACGGGGTCGCGGCCGCCAACGCCGGACTGGATGTGGACATGCCAGGGGTGCCCCTCCACGAGTGGCACGCTGCCGAGAGTGCCGTACACGATCTGATCGGGGCACTTCCCGACAGCGTCCCCAAGGGGTCGCTCGCGAAACTGGCCGCCAGTCCGTGGCTCCCCGAGGGTACCAACCCGAACCTCTTCGAGGAGAGTGTCTTCGGCGATGACCTCCGTGAGGCAGTCGAACGCGGCAAAGTCCCGGAGACGACGATCGACGAGAAGGTCCGTCGTGTCTTCGGACAGATGGAACGATTCGGTATCCTCGACGACGAACAACCCGACGGAGCGCTCGATGCGCCGGAACATCACGATCTCGCACGGCGCGTCGCCGAGCGCGGGACGGTCCTCCTCCGGAATGAGGAGGCGACCCTGCCGCTGTCTGAAGATCTCGACTCGATCGCGGTAATTGGCCCGAACGCCGATGCGGCCAAGATCGGCGGCGGCGGGAGTTCCGAGGTCACCCCCGCAGCGTCGATCAGTCCGCTCTCGGGCATCCAGGAACGCGTCGACGGTGGGACGACAATCGAGTTTGCCCGCGGCGTCGAGCGCATCGAGGATCCCCACGACGAGGGCGGTATTCTGGACCTCGGCGTGTCCGCGTCCGACGCACCGGGCCTGAACGACGACGGCGAAGATCCCGAGATCGGGAACGCCGTGGCTGCGGCCCGACGGGCCGACGTGGCGGTCGTGGTCGTTCAGGACAACGCAACCGAGAGCGAGGATCGCTCGCTGTGGCTCCCCGACGACCAGGACGAACTCGTCGCTCGGGTCGCCGACGCCGCCGACCGGACAGTCGTCGTCTGCAACACCGGGGGGCCGATCCGGATGCCCTGGGCCGGCGACGTCGAAGCGATCGTCGAGACGTGGTATCCCGGCCAGGAGGACGGCCACATCACGGCATCGGTACTGTTCGGCGACGTCGATCCGGGCGGTCGCCTGCCGGTCACGTTCGGCCGGCGGATCGACGACTATCCCGCGGCGACCGAGAAACAGTATCCCGGCGTCGGGCTCGAAGCCGAGTACGACGAGGGCGTCTTCGTCGGGTACCGACACTTCGACGCTGAGAACGTCGAACCGGAGTTCCCCTTCGGTCACGGCCGCAGTTACACCGACTTCGAGTACACTGACGTGGCCGTCGAGTCCGGGGACGGCCCCGAAGCGACCGTGGAAGTGACCGTCGAGAACGTCGGCGATCGCGAGGGTCGAGACGTCGTGCAGGTGTATCTCGGTCCCGAGGACTCGACGGCGCCGCGGCCGCCCAGAGAGTTGGCGGCCTTCGAGCCCGTCGCCCTGGAAGCGGGCGAAGAGACGACCGTCAACTTGGGGATCGAACCGCAATCCTTCGCGTACTACGACGAGGACGGCGGTACCTGGACAGTGCCGGCTGGCGAGTACACGATCTTCGTCGGTCAGTCGTCCCGTGACGTTCTCGGCGAAGCGACTGTCTCGGTTGCCGAACCGACGACCGTCGAGTAGAGCAGCGGGATACCGCGCGTCCTGACAGCCCCAGAACCGGCGAAGTGATACCCCGGGGACAACAACTATGCCGGTCGGGTCCGTCGCTTGCGGGTATGGCGCAAACGTACGACCGCGGGGCCGTCGAGGACGTCGGCCGGTGGCGGGAGTTCTCCGCCGGCATGTGGGCATGGGTGCTCCACAAGTTCACCGGCTGGGTTCTCATCGGCTATCTGTTCACGCACATCGCCGTGCTCAGTACCGCAACAGGGGGGACCCAACTGTACAACGACACCCTGCAGGGACTGGAGGCACTGCTGGTCGTGCGATTGCTTGAGGTCGGCTTACTCGCAGTCGCTGTCTTCCACATCCTCAACGGGATCCGGCTCCTGTTCGTCGATCTGGGACTCGGCCTCGAGCGACAGGATCAGACCTTCTACGCGTCGCTGATCGTCACGGGAGCGATCGCCGTCGCCAGCGTCCCGACGTTCCTCGCGGGGGTGTGATCCATGGCTGAATACTACTCTTCGTTCAACAAGGGCGGTCGACTGTGGTTCCTCCAGCGCGTGACTGCCGTCATCCTGATCGGGACGCTCGCCTTTCACTTCTTCCTGTTGCACTTCGTCAATCACGCTGCCGAGATCACCTTCGCCGGCACGCAGGCCCGGATGAGCCAGGTTGGCTACTTTATCACGATGGTCGTCTTCCTGATTGCAGCGACGTTCCACGGCGTCAACGGCGTCTACAACGCCCTGGTCAACCAGGGAATCACCGGGATGCCCAAACGCGTCGCCAAGTACGGCCTGACGCTGGCCGGCGTATTGTTGATCGCCCAGGGAATCCGTGTCGCGATCGCAATGGCGGGGTTCAGCCTATGAGTGCCGAAACCGACGCCGAGGCGGACGTGGAGGCCCAGACAGAGGCGGACACAGGCACGCCACCCACCGAGACCGAACCGGAACCGTCCGTTCCGGACACCGGTGCGGAATCCCACCAGGAACGGCGAATGCGAGAAAAAGACGAGCAAGCGCTCGTCCGTGAGGAGGCCACCGCGGACACCGCAGCCGCGGACATCGAGACCGTCGAGATCCGGGTCTATCGCTACGATCCGGAGGTCGAAGGCAAGACGACACCCCGGTTTGACGCCTTCCACGTTCCGATCGAGGAAGGGATGACGGTCCTCGACGCGTTGATCTACGCACGCGACAAGTTCGACTCGAGTCTCACCTTCCGGCACTCCTGCCGGCAGGGCGTCTGTGGTTCAGACGCGCTGTTCGTCAACGGCTCCCAGCGCCTGGGCTGTCAGACCCAAATATCCGACCTCGATACGCCAGTACAGATCGAGCCCCTCCCTCACCGGGAGGTCGTCAAGGACCTCGTCGTGGACATGCAGCACTTCTACGAGCAGATGGACGCGGTCGAACCCTTCTTCGATCCCGACGAGGAACCCGAAGAGGACTTAGAGGAACAGCGCCAGACGCGGGAGAACCGCGAGAAGATCAAGCTCTCGACGCGGTGTATCCAGTGTGGGGCCTGTACGTCGTCGTGTAACGTCGCGGCGGGGGACAACCAGTACCTCGGCCCGGCGGCGATCAACAAGGCCTATCGCTTCGTCATGGACGAACGCGAGGGTGAGGAGCGTCGGAAAGAGCGCCTGGAAATCGTCAAACAGGAACACGGCGTCTGGCGATGTCAGACCCAGTTCTCCTGTACCGAGGTCTGTCCGAAAGACATCCCGCTAACCGAGCACATTCAGGAACTGAAACGCGAAGCGATCAAGGAAGACATCAAATTCTGGTGATCACAATGTACGAACACGACGTCATCGTCGTCGGCGCGGGCGGCGCGGGGCTCAGGGCGGCGATCGCGGCCGCAGAAGAGGGGGCTGACGTAGCTATCGTCACGAAGCTTCACCCGGTACGCAGCCATACGGGGGCAGCCGAAGGCGGGATCAACGCCGCCCTCCAGGAGGGCGACTCCTGGCAAGACCACGCCTACGACACGATGAAGGGGTCAGACTTCCTTGGGGATGCCCCGGCAATCGAGACCCTGACAAAAGACGCCCGGGAAGACGTCATCCAGCTCGAACACTGGGGAATGCCTTTCTCGCGGGAAGAGGACGGCACCGTCTCCCAGCGCCCGTTCGGCGGTCTCTCGTACCCGCGGACGACCTACGCCGGGGCGGAGACGGGCCATCACCTGTTGCACACGATGTACGAGCAGGTGGTCAAGCGCGGGATCGAGGTCTACGAAGAGTGGTACGTCACCGACCTCGCGGTGACAGACGAGGACGACCCCGAAGAGCGGACCTGCCACGGCGTCGCCGCATACGATATCAAGAACGGCGACATCGAGGGCTTTCACGCCCGCGACGGCGTCATCCTCGCCACTGGCGGGCTCGGCCAGGTGTTCGATCACACCACGAACGCCGTCGCCAACACCGGCGACGGGCAGGCGATGGCCTACCGTGCCGGTGTCCCCCTCGAGGACATGGAGTTCGTCCAGTTCCATCCCACCTCGCTCCCATCGACGGGCGTCCTCATCTCGGAGGCTGTCCGAGGGGAGGGTGGGATCCTCTACAACGACGAGGGCGAGCGGTTCATGTTCGAGTACGGCTACGCCAACAACGAGGGCGAACTCGCTTCCAGGGACGTGGTTTCCCGGGCAGAACTCACCGAGATCAACGAGGGCCGTGGCATCGAAGACGAGTACGTCCACTTGGACATGCGCCACCTCGGTGAGGAGCGCATTATGGATCGCTTAGAGAACATTCTCCATCTCGCGGCGGACTTCGAGGGTGTCGACGGTCTGGAGGAGCCGATGCCGGTCAAGCCGGGCCAGCACTACCAGATGGGCGGTATCGAGACCGACGAAAACGGCGAGACCTGCATCGAGGGGCTGTACGCCGCCGGGGAGTGTGCCTGCGTCTCGGTCCACGGTGCGAACCGACTCGGAGGGAACGCCCTCCCCGAACTGTTCGTCTTCGGCAAGCGAGCGGGGTATCACGTTGCTGGCCGAGACATGAAAACGGCGGAGATTCCAACCGGCCCATCGTCCCGGAGCGAAACGAGCGACGTGAACCCGGCAGTCGAGCCCGGCGCGGTCGACCCCGAGACGGACAATGCAGACGAAGATGTCGCCGCCGACGGTGGCGCCCTTGCCGATCCGGAGACGGTCGTCGAACGCGAAGTCGAGGCCGAACGCGAGCGTATCGAGGATCTGCTGGAGCGCGAGGGGACCAATCACGCCGATATCCGTGCCGACGTTCAGGAGACGATGACCGAGTACGTCAACGTCTTCCGGACCGAGGAGGGCATCGAGACGGCACTCGAAGAACTCAAAGAGGCCCGGCGAGCCTACCAAGACGTCGCCGTCGAGGACCCCTCCCGGACGTTCAACACCGACCTCATCCACACCCTGGAGACGCGCAACATCATCGACCTCGCCGAAACGATTGCGCTGGGCGCACTCGCCCGGACGGAATTCCGGGGCGCTCACTGGCGGGCCGAACACCAGACCCGGAAGGACGACGAGTGGCTCAAGCACACGATGATCGCCTGGAACGACGGGGATCTCGATCTGTACTACGTCCCCGTGATTCTCGACGGCGAAGACAAGACCTACGAGCCGGTCGATCGGAGTTACTGAGCGGGTCGTATCAGGAAACGATCCTCAGACGAAGTCGCCCAGCCCGGTCTGTTGGTCGTCCTCGGCCCCCTGTTCGTCGGACGACGTGTCAGCGCTCGCGTCGCGCTCCGTATCGGACTGGTCGTCCGTCCCCGCTGTCTCACTCGACGATAAGTCGGCCCCAGTCGAGTCTTTTTCAGCGTCACTCCCTTCATCTTCGCCCGGTTCGAAGGCACCTTCGGAAGCGTCGACGGTGGCCTCTTCCCGCAACTGCTGTGCGTCCTCGACGATCGACTGGACCTTGTTGGTATCCTCGCCGCTGCCCGTGACGAAGGCCACATGTTCCGTGTCCAGATCGTAGCGAGCGGCCATCGCGACCGTCAGTTCGCGGTTTTTGCAATGGTGGGTCATCGTCTCCAGGTAGGGGACGACCTCGCGGCGGGCCGTGCTCATGCTGACGCCGTTGGTCCGGGCGATCGCCCGCGCCACGTCGTCCCGCGTCGAACGGGCACCCTTCGTCCGGCCCAGTTTCGACCAGTAACTCGGTGGCCCGTAGCGCGTCCAGCCCCCTTTCTCGCCGTCCCGGGCCGCTGCGACGCCCGCCGTCATGTTGTCGGCGGCGTACCGCCAGAACGAATAGTTCTGCGTGGCCCGGACGCGCCCGAGCCAGCGGTCGGCCGTCGAGAGCGAGCGATACGCTCTCGCGAGTTCCCTCCCCTCGTAGTCGTTGGGCATGTTGTCCTCGATCCAGGAGATGAGATCGTCCGGCGTCTCGTCGACGTCATACGATTCCTCGAGGGCCTCTTGGGCGTCGGCTTCCTTGAGGACCGAATCCAGATACTCAAAGATACCTGTCGTCCGGTCGCGCTCGCCCGTGACCACGTCCTCGCTGGTCAAGGTCTCGGTGCCCTCGGCGAGTGCCTGGAGATCCTTGATCGCGCCACGAAGATCCCCGCCGTTCATCTCGGCGATGTCCGTGAGAGCGTCGTCCTCGAAGTCGATGCCCTCCTGGCGGCAGATGTCCCGCAGGACGGGCACGATCGAGCGCGTCGAGATGTCCCGGAACTCGATGTCACGGCAGGCGTTCCGGAGCCCGCGGCTCATCTCGTAGAACTCGTTGGCGATCAGCACCATCGGCTGGTCGGCTTCCTTGACGAGGGACGTAATCGCCCGCGTCCCGCCGCGATCGACGTTGCCGTGGAGGTTGTCCGCCTCGTCGAGGATGACGAGTCTGCGGCCGGAGCCACCCTCGGTCAGCGTCCCGCTCTTGGCGGCCTCGCCCGCCACCTGCTCGATGACGTCTTTCGTCCGGGTGTCGCTGGCGTTGAGTTCGATGGTCGGCCACCCCAGATCGGCCGCCAGGGCGTGGGCCGCAGAGGTCTTCCCGACACCGGGCGAGCCATGGAGGATGACTGCCTCGCGGTGGTCGGGCCAGGTCTGAGCCCACTCTTCGAGGGCGTCACGGGCCTTGTCGTTGCCCCGGACCTCCGTCAGGGTCGACGGACGATGTTTCTCCGTCCAATCGGTCATTGTCGGTCGAAGGATCGACCCGGGGTTAGGTGTTGCGGAGCCCTGGTCACAATACATAAGTGCCAACTGAAGAAACCGCTATGCGATTCGGCATGTCACTAACGCTGGAGAACGCCGGGAGATGACAGGGGAAAGTGTCGAGAGATGCGAGCCAGTCATTGAGGTCTCGGACCTCCGGAAGACCTACGGCGAGACGGTGGCAGTCGACAGCGTGAGTTTCGAGATCCGGGCCAAGGAGGTGTTTGCGCTGGTCGGCCCAAACGGAGCGGGCAAGACGACGACCGTCGAGATGCTCGAGTGTCTGCGGACGCCGAGCGGAGGGTCGGCGACGCTCCTCGGCAATGACATCGCCACCGACGCCCGGGCGATCAAAGCCGAGATCGGCGTCGTCCCGCAGTCTTTCCACACGTTCGACCGGCTAACAGTCCGCGAGAACGTCACACTTATCCGACAGATGTACGACGACGGACAGACAGTCGAAAGGGTCCTCGAAGAACTCGGTCTCGACTCGTGGGCCGATACATCATTCCAGTCGCTGTCGGGTGGCCTACAGCGCCGGACGGGAATGGCGATGGCACTCGTGAGCGATCCTGCAGTCTTGTTTCTCGACGAACCAACGACGGGGCTCGATCCCGGCGCGCGACGGACGACCTGGGACCAGATCGAACGGCTGGCCAACCGCGGGACGACCGTCGTCCTCACGACCCACTACATGGAAGAGGTCGAGCGCCTCGCCGACCGCGCCGCACTCTTGCTCGACGGACAGATCGAGGCGATCGATCGCGTCCCGGCCCTGATCGACCGCTACGGCGGGGCGACAAAGGTCGTCGTCCGGGGTGGCCCCTCGGAGATAGCGTCAGAGGAAGAATCACTCCGTTCGATACTCGAAGCTGCCGCGACGGACACCTACCGCACAGACGCTGGCGACCTCGTCGGATTGTTCGACGACCGTGAACGCGCCCAGGCGACCTACAGCCGCTTACACCAGCACGGTGGCGGGCAAGCGATCGATCTCATCAGTGCAGGCATGGAAGACGTCTTCCTGCGGTTGGCCGGCGCGACGCCGGATGCCAGGGGTGAACTAGAATGAGGCGTGTCGCCGCGCTGCTGGTAGCGCTGTTGCGCGATTGGTCGCGCTCACGGGAGACGGTCTTTTTCGTCGTGCTGTTCCCGATCATCCTGCTGGTTATCTTTAGTACCGTCTTCGCCAGTAGCGCCCCATCGTTCGCCCTCACCGTCCAGAACCAGGACATCAGGGCTGATGGCGAGCCGACGAACCTTTCGGCGACGTTCGTCGAGAACGTCGAGGGAATTGACGCGCTCGACGTGCAGCATCTCGACGCGGATCGCAACCTGACCGAGTGGAGTCAGGAAAGTGAGGGAAGCGGTCGTCGCGTGCTGGTTCTCCCCAAGGGATTCGATGATACTGTCAGGGCCCAGAGCGGCCAGACTCGTATTTCGATCATCCGGGACACCGTCGCGCGTTTCCAGGACGACATCAATGAGAGCGAGCAGGCCAACATACAGCGAGGACTCGATCAGGCTGCCCAACAAAACGCCACAAACGGGAGTAGTGCAACCATCGAGTTCTACGTGCCACCGAACGACGAGTCCGCACCGGTGATCCGTGGAATTGTTGCCCAGGTCGTCGCCCAATTCAACCAAGAGGCATTGGGAATCGACGAGCCCCCTGTCACGGTGTCCAGTGGGACGATCGGGTCGGCGGGTCTGAGTTCGACCGACTACTACCTGCCGGCGTTCATCGCCACGCTCGTATTGATCAACGGCGTGATGACGGTCCCCGGCGTGATCGCCGGCTTCCACCAGAACGGGACGCTCAAACGTCTCGTGGCGACGCCACTACGGAAGCGCGATTGGATCATCGCGAACGTCCTCCAGCAGTCACTGCTCGCGCTCGTCCTGACGGGGGTGATGCTTGTCGTCGCGGCGGTCCTGTTCGACGTCACCGTCGTGCCCGGTCCGCTTGCGATCGCACTCGTCTTGCTCGGTGCGATCGCCTTTTCAGCGCTGGGGATGACACTCGGGAGTCTCCTCCCGAATCCCGACGCGGCGAGCAGTCTCGGTGGCTCAATCGCCTTTCCGATGATGTTTCTTTCGGGCGTGTTCTGGGATATGGACATTATGCCCGAGACGCTGCAAACGATCGGGCGCTTGCTCCCGCTCTATCAGTTTCACCGCGGACTGCGCCGATTACTGATCACGGGCACGACGGACGGTGTCTGGCCAGCCTTCGCGATGTTGGGCGGGATGGCCGTCGTCTTCGTCGCCCTGGCCATCCGGCTAACACGCTGGCGTGATCTGGGCGGCTGAGCCGTCACTCCAGGATCCGGGATTCGGCCAGCCGGACACCGACGACCGCGATACTCGTGAGCACGAGCAGGAGCTGCTGGCCCGAGCGGACGATCGGAAACATCCGTTCGACATTCGCCGGTTCGTCGCCAGCCTGTGGATCGATGCCGGAACTGATGTGGACCTCCTCCGTCGAACCGACGGCGATGTCGCCACCGCCGCCACTTCCCCCACCGCTTTCGACTGGTTCCGGTGCGAGGTCGACGAAGGTCTGGACGAGTCCCCGCTGGTTCGAGAGTTCGATCCGGCCGTCGAACGCATAGAACTGGTCGTGGATCGGGTAGAAAATATTTGCGCCCACGCCAAAGAGGTCCGGACCGATGGCCGCGAACGATATCGCCAGGATACCCACCCACGCCACACGTGGTCCGTGACCGTCGAAACGCGTCTTCAACCAGGAGGCCTCCCGGATGTGCGTATCGTAGACGATCAATCCGGCGAGCGCGAGCGGGAACAGTAGCGTGTGTAACAGTGACCGATGCCCGCCCTCAATCACCAACCCGGCGAAGGCGTCCAGATCAGGGACGATGACCAGCACGGCGACGACAGCCAGCGAACGGATACCGAAGGAGTCCCGGAGCAACGCCGCGGCGATCAGCCCGCCGAGCGCGAGGTGAACAACGGTCGATGGCATGGACGGTCCTGGGTCGTCGGCAGCCATATCGGTTCCGTCTGCTGTTCGTCACATGTCGAAGGGCATTTCGACAATATTTAAGTCGCGGCCGTCTGACGACCGATAATGAGTCAGGCAGAACGCGAGCAGTTGGCCGAGCGGATCGCCGGCGAAATCGCCTGTAGCGGCGAGTCCGGCAAGACGCTACGTAAGTGGCGTACGGACTTCGAGATCACACAAACGGAACTGGCCGACGATCTAGACGTGTCGCCGTCAGTCATCTCCGATTACGAGAGTGGACGACGTGACAACCCGGGTATCGGCGTCGTCCGACGGACAGTTGGTGCGTTGCTTTCCATCGATCAGAAACGTGGCGGTCGACACATCCGTCAGCACGCACGTGTCATCTCCGCCGGCTACGACAGCGACAGCGTGTTAGATCTCAAGGAGTTCGCCGCGGCAGTACCGATCGACCGGTACTTCGAGGCGATCGGGGCGACGGAAATCGCAGCAGGCGACTGGGCGACCGTCGTTGGACACACCGTGATCGACAGTATCGCGGCGATCAAGCGCCTCTCGAGCGAGGAGTTCTACCGGCTGTACGGTCAAAGTTCCAACCGTGTGCTGGTGTTCACCAATGTGACCCGCGGAGAGTCGCCGCTGGTCGCGATGCGCGTGGTCAATCCGACGCCGAACGCTGTCGTACTCCATGGAATCGACGCCGGAGATGTCTGGGATCACGCAGCAGACCTGGCACGGGTCGACGGGTTCGCGCTGGCGACGACGACCGTCGATCTCGAAGAGGTACTCGGCACTGTGAGCGAGCAGTTCTAAAACACGGCGAGGGGATGTGGCCGCGCGCACGATGGGCCAGGGCGACCACATCCCGGTCCCGCCGACGGGCCACGAGGACCCACAACAGTCACCGTTCGCAAATACGGCAGGATACAGCGTCGTTACTCGACGTAGGTGTACTTGCGTTCACCCATTCGGCCCCAGCCGTCGAAGACGAACTCCTCTTCGGGCGTGGTAAAGGGATCGACGTCGGTACTCTCGTCGTAGTTGTGGACGTCGTGGATCTGCTCGTACTCCTCGAAAGTCAGATCGTAGCGAGCGCGTAACTGGTCGTCGACGTTGAGCTGGGCGATCTCTTCTTCCCAGCCAGGCTGGACCGTTTCGACGTGGATCTCCGCCTGGGCACCGCTCCCGTACGAACAGACCAGCATCTTGCTCTCGTCTAGGTTACGGCCGTTGCTGCGAGCCTCCCGGAGCGCCGACGCCCGCGCGAGGTGGACCGATCCCGTATACCAGTTCCCGACGTACCGGGAGATGCCAAGCGTGGGTTCTACGGTCTGGTCGTACCAGTCCCGATAGCGGTCAGTCTCGGTCAAGGCATCGGTATACTCCGTGATGGCGTCACGGAAGGCCTCGTCGTCGTCGAACTCCTCGCGACGGGGTTGCATGCCGATCTCTTCGGCCAGTTCCTCTTCGACGTCTGTATCCCGAGAGATGTGCCGGAATCCGAGTGCGGCACCCTTTCGAACCATTCCCGGGAACGGGATGTGGAACGGAACGACGGCGAAGTCGTCGGGATGGAGGTCGCGCTGGAGTTCGACGTCCATCATCGCCTCGCGCATCCGGGCGAGATACACCTGCATCGAGCGTTTGCCGTCGACGCTGGGGAACTGCTGGTTGGGTTTGAGGAAGTCCGTCTCGTCTGCGCTGCCAAAGCCCTGCACGGGATCGACCGACACCAGGTTGGGGTCCTCGTCGATCAACATGGCGACCGCGCCCGCACCTTGCGTGGCCTCCCCGGAGTCGCCGCGTTCGTACAGCGCGGTGTCAGTTGCGATCACCAGGGCTGCACGCCCGCGGTTCTTCCCGGACGTGACCCAGTTGACCGCATCGTCGATCGCCTGGGTCCCCGCGACGCAGGCGAACTTCCGCTCACCCTTGTTCGCGTGATGGAAGTCTCCTTCGTAGACATCTTCGAGGCAGCCGGCGATGTACGTCGAAGCCGGCTTCGAGTGATCGAACGCGCTCTCGGTGGCCACGTCGATCCGCCCGATATCGTCTGGTTCCAGGCCCTTGCGGTCCATCAGGCGCTTGGCTGCGTTTGCGCCCATTGTGACAATGTCCTCGTAGGCGTCGGGGAACGAACTGGTGTGGAGCCCGAGGCCCTTGGTGTATTTCGCGGGATCTTCGCCTTTCTCTGGCGCGAAGGTCTCCGCGAGGTCGAGTTTGAGATTGCCGGTGCGGATCTCGACGGCGTCGATGCCGGCTGTAGTCATAATACGTGCACAGGGACGGCGAAGTGACTTATGTTTTTGTCGATTAGTATTTCGACGACTGTCGAATTCCAGGCACTCTGTTACTCGGACGCGATCGTCGCCTCATGGAAGGACGGGGTTGTCGTGGTCGAACTCGTGGCTAGCTCGACCCGGAGTCGGTAGTTCCGGCTAGCGTTGGTGAGTCCGGAAACGTCGTAGGAGTCACGTCCGTCGAGAGTGATCTCGTTGCTTTGGGAGAACGTACCGTCGCCCTCGGGATCGGATTCGACGTACAGAGAGATACCAGTCCCGGACGGAAGAGTAGCGTTGACGTCTTCGAGAGAGCGTCGAGGGGTCGACCGGTTCCGGGAACCGTTTCTCGGTCGTCCTCAAGGCACCCGCCTGGCTGGACTGATAGAGGCTCTGCACGGCGGACGCTGACAGCACTCGATCGTACACTTGGAACTCGTCGATCTGGCCGTCGAAGTACTCGGGAGTCCCTGCCGTGTCTTCGATCCGTCCGATGCTATCGAAGGTCGTCGTAATCTCGCCGATCCGCGAAGTGACAGTATCCTCGCGGGTGCCGTCGACGTACACTGCCACCTCGCCGCTGTCGGCGTCACGGGTCAAAACGACGTGGTGCCAGGTGCCGTCGGCGACGTCTGTCGAACTCATCGCCCCCGGATTGACGCCGGCCTGAACGCCGATGAATCCGCTTGCGTCGATCCACCCCCAGAAGATGTCGTTACCGTCCCCGTTGCTCTCGACGCCGGTGATCCCTGGCGCCTGCCACATCGTGTCGTCGCCGCTTTGGGTGGACTTGAGCCAGAACGAGAGGCTCGCAGTGTTCCGTAACGCCGAGACATCAGTCGCCCCCGAGATGTAATCGTCCGTCCCGTCGAACGCGTAACTCGTGGTTCCAAGAACGCCTGTTCGACCCGTGGTTGCACCCTGAACCGTGCCGTCCTGAGAGCCGACTACGTCTTGCGCCGTCAAGCCCCCTTCTTCGTCCAGTGGCCAGTAGGCGAGCATTCCCGTCTCGACGGCCCGATACCCGAGTTCGATCCGGTCGGCGCTGTGATTACCGAAATCGGCATGAACGACGCCGTCCCAGTCGGCGGCGCTAGCCCAGGTCAGTATTCGAGAGTGCTCTCTCCGGGACATCCAACACCCGGTCGTAAAGGATGGTATTCGACGGATTGTGAACGACGAGAACGCGTAGCGTTCCGTTGGCCCTGTGGCTGTAGTTGAGTTGGCCTCCCGGAGCGAACATGCCGTCTCGGTCACCCCCGCCGAATTCGTCCAGTGCGAGTCGTCGTTGAGCCCCGTCGCGGAGAACGACAGAGACCTCCCTGGGGTCCAGTGTCGAACCGCCGTGATGACTGAGGGTGAGTTCTGAAGCGTCGACCTCGGCCCGGAGATTTGTTACTGGTTTGTCCCCCGTATCAACTGTACCCAAGATGGTGGCTCCGACGAGAACCGTGAGCGTGACGACGACTGCCGTAAAGAGGATGACACCGATTACCTCTGATTGGGCACGGCAATTCGACTCGTGCGGGCGGATCTCGGTTCCGATGGCGTGTGCAATCAATCGTCTCTGAGAGGTCATCAATCAGAGGTCTACCTGCTGTTTCACTGAACGTTCACGCGGATCGGTTTGGTATATGCGTTTCCGTCTGCCGTCTCGTAAAAGACAGTGAGCGTGAACGCTCGATCCGACATATCTACTTGGTTGTCGCCACTGTTTTTGAACTCATAGAGATACACCCGAAACTCCCCGCCACTCGACACGACAGCGTCCTGGCTGTCAGTGCTTAGATCGAACTGTGCCGGCAACGAAGTCCCGCCACCGACATCGACCCAGCCGTCAATTTGATCGGTTTCGATGTATACCTCCGTCGTTCGTGGCTGGTCGTTCGGGAGCTCATCGTCACTCAAACGTCCGATTGGGCCCGTTGTCTCGTTTATTTTGACGTCAGTGATAATCACGTCTTGATTGTAGTCATTCTGAATGGTAAGTTCGACACCGCCAGGTGTGCCACCGAAATCCGGTCCGTCAACCGCCACAGCATCGTTATTGTAGACCAGACCTATGAATTCATTTACGACTTCAAGAGTCAATCGATCACCACTCGAACCACTTGACGCGTATACATTGACGAACCCATTAGCGAGGGCAGTCACGCCTGTCGAGTTTTCGCCGACGGAATCGGTCAGTCCAGTCGTTCGGGACAGTGTGAGGACGGATGTGTCGTTGAGCGCATATTCGACGGATGCTTGCTGTGCAATTGGTGACGTACCCATCGTCAGAGATGCCGTCGATTGTTGGCTTGGGTCGAAAGTACAGACGCTGTCAACCCCGTCCGGGCAATTTATCGCGGACTGTCCTGATGGATCAGTCCACTCGACGGTGTAGGCATCGCTGCCTCCGTCACCGCCACCACCAATCCCGCTGCCGTCCGTATTCTGGACGGAAACACTCACAGACACGTTTTCCGGAGTTCTCGGGTCAATGGAAGCTTCGATGGTATCTGACAGAGTGAAATGGATTTGGACACTTCGCTGTGAATTGCCATCAATATCAGCAGAGTTGTACGTGAACCGTGCCCGACCATCGTCGTCAGTACGGACAGTGGGAGTGACGAGGGAACCGCTCTGTCCTGATTCGATAGTCGCTCTGACGGGAACGCCAGAAACAGGATTGTTGTATCGGTCCCGAGCTTCAACGACAATCGGAACGTCCCCTTCTTCAGAAACAACAGCGCCGTCACCAGCGACATCAGTAATGTACGTCTCCGATTCTGTGGTCGCTCCCGTCCCGACAGCCGATTTCGCCATCCTGAGTTCGTAGGTTTCGTTCCGCTCGAGTTCAATCGTAACGTGATCAAACCGATCAGAGACCGACGTTCCGTCTACCGCGACGACGTGGCCGCCGCTCGCGTTGTGCCACTGCCCCTCCTCGACCAACAACGACCGCCAGTCGCCAGCGCTCCGGTGGGATCGAAACGTGATACTCACGTTTTCACCCGACTCGTTCGTAATCGGCACATCGGTTGTCGAAGCACTGATCGGTTTGATGTCGACAGTGAGAGACCGACTCGAACTCCGATCGAGAACACCGTCGAGCGCGACGAACGTGAGCGTTCGACCATCGACAAGCGTCTGTCCAGACACCCAGAAGTTCGTGTCCGGAAGTTGGCTAGACAGCGTGGTGCTGTCGTAGACAAGTGTCGGGGCGTTCTGGAACTGGTTGTAATCAGGTTCATAGACGACCCCACCCGTACCGCGGGTTCGGTTCGTCCCGTTCCAGTAGTCGGCCGTCTCCTCGTCGAGCGCTCTCGCGTTAGCGATCGTGAAATTGACCGCCGGATCGGCAGTCCCGACTGTTCGCAACTGCCCACTGGCTGGTGGCGGATTCAGTGCGACCGCCCGTGCCGGATAATTCGTTCCCATCGAGACGCGAACGGACCGACCATTCCCTGTCTTCGGTACGTTGACGATCCCGTCCCGGAGATCCTGCAGCTGTCCTTCGACGGTCTGGAGGTGATTCGATTCGACCTGCGCGTTCTGGTTAGGTACGACGAACGCCTGATACAGCGAGAAGGCAATCACCAGAACGGCGAACAACAGCACGGCACCGATCTGGATCGCTTGCCCACGATCGTCGTCCCGGAACGCCATTGAGATTACTTACGACGGTGTCGGTAAAAGGTTGCGGGAGATCAAGCGTCGTCGTCCTCTTCGACGACTTCGGGGTCGCTCAATGCCGTCTGGAGACTGTCGAGGCCGTTGACCCACTCGGCGACGAGCCCGAACTCCAGATCGTCGACGACATCCATCGACAACTCCTCCTCGTCGGCGAAGATGCGCGTACCGGCCTGGGCACAGTAGCCCAGTGCCGCGTCCACATCGTCGCCTTCTTCGGCGTCGCTCGCGGCCCCGATCAGATCGGCGATCGGCGCCTCGGCGACCTCGCCGGCAACGTACTCCTCGGCGGCGTAAAAGACACAGACGAGTGACGTCTGGACGCCGTCGACGACCATCAGCTTCTCCTCATCGTCCATCTCGACCTCCGCCAAGACGATTTCCCGGACCTTTGCCAGTTCCTCCAGAGTCTCCTCCTCCTCGAGTTCACCGTCCTGGTAGTCAGTGACGATCTTCGCGACCGCGATCGCGGCGTCGTCCTGCAGGTTCAGAAGCAGGCGTGCCGAGTCTTCGTCTTCCGGATCGATATCCTCCTCGTCGATCCGCTCGATCCAATTTTGCCACCGTTCGTCCGTGTAGTACTCCCCCGGTGGGGCGCTCATACAGTCCCGTTCGTGCGTCGGGGGTTATGGCTTTCGCTACCGATCACGTCCCGCCCATGCGCCGAAAAGCGGAATATCGCCACGCTCGACCCCCCATAGATCAGGTCACCGCGACAACAGTCGAGACCTCGTGAGTCCGATCTCCTCAAAGCCACTCGGACAGCGACCCGGTCCCGATAGCAAACCGGGACAGCGAGCCAAAGCGAAACGTTCAGGCGAGGGGACAGTGTATCGGGCGTCAATGCCGAAAGTCGTCGTGCCGGTCAGATATCCGCTCTCGGACCATTCGCGGGCGACACTATCTCGTGCCATCGAGGTGGCCGAGGAGGGGGACGCCGATCTGACGGTGTTGCACGTCAATCTCTTTCACGAGAACGGACACGTGACGCGCTCGGAACTCAAGTCTGCCGTCGAGGAGTCCTTCGGTCGGCTCTCGCGGACACGCTACGTGGTCCGGACAGGACTGCTCGTCGAGGAGACGATCCTCGAGGAAGTCGCGGCCGAGAGCGCCGACGCCGTGGTGATCGGCGAGAAACAGGTCAGTCGATGGCGGGAAATGGTTCGCCGGCTGGTCGACGATCCCGACATCGCTACCTTCCTTGACGACGAACTCGACTGTAAGGTCGTGACCGCCTCGCTCGATTAGGACGGCGGTTCCGGGCTCGCGTCTCCGTCGGTCTCTGCCGGTCGATCGGCAGGTGACGTCCCGGACGCTTCCTGTCGGACCCGTAACTCGCCGCTCGTGTCGTCGAACAGCAGGTGAGAGTGGGGATAGGCGATCTCGACGTCGATGTCCGCGATCGCCTCGCGAATTGCCGTCTGGACGCGCGAACGCGTCGCCAGCAACTTGTATGGCTCCTCGATCCAGTACCGCAAGACCAGTCGAACGCCGTGATCGCCGAACTCGTCGATGTAACAGGTCGGGCCGGCGGGATAGCGGGCGGCCCCGACCCGGATGTTCGGGCCGCCCTCGATGACACCGTCGACTCGGCGCGCGGCACCTTCGATGCAGTCGCGGGCCGCCGACACGTCGCTCTCGTAAGTCACGACGACCGGGATCGAACGGCGCGTCCGCGGGTCTTCGGCCGAGTAATTGATGACGTCCCGCTCGCGAATCGTTCCGTTCGGGATTACGAGGAACGTATTGTCGAGCGTGAATATCTTCGTATAACGCAACGTGATGTCCTCGACGAACCCACGCTGGTCACGGTCGGCGAGTTCAACCATGTCACCGATCTCGTAGGGCTGGTCGGCCAGCAGAAATACACCACTGACCACGCTGCTGACGATCGGTGCGAGGATGACACCTAACACGGCCGTCAGGACCGTTACTTGCAGGGTAATGTCCCCAAGACTGAACCCGAATATCCGGAGGATCGTCAGCAATGCGAACCCGAAGACGCCAACGCGAATCCCGCGAATGGACAACCGCGTCAGGCTCGGTCGCCGGAAGCTGCGGGCAATCCGGCGACTGAACAGCCGAACCAGCAAACGAGAGACACTCCAGGCGACGAGCACAACCACACCCACAGCGAGGAGGTCCAGCGACCAATCGGGAACGGTAAAGGGGAGCCATTCGTTCGCCCGAGACAGATCAACGCCGGTGTCAGTCGTCTTCTGCAGGAAAAACCAGGTGGAACCCGCCGACTGCATGCGTCAACCGACAGCACCGCCACGCAAAAGGATTGTGACGTGAGGTACGGGGCCCTCTCAATAACGCCCTGACGCGACGGGTACGCTCACATGCTCGGGTGACGATCAGAGCTGCTGGGCCGTAGAGAGAAGCCGCGAGGGGGCAGTGGTTTTATCGCTCGGGAGAGAATATCACGTCGTGCATGAACGGGTCCCGGAGCCGTACAGCGAGTGACGATCGCGGTGTCTCGGAGCTGATGGCCGTGGTGACGCTCGTCGGGCTTGCGGTCCTGCTCGTTCTGGGGATCGGGATCAACGTGTTCCTGTTCGCACCCGACAATGGGGGCGAACCCGAGGCGGAATTCACGTTTCGTCACATCGAGCAGACGAGCGCTCTCATCATCACGCACGAGGACGGCGATTCGATCCCGTCGACGGACCTCTACGTCGAAGGCGAAGACGCGAGTGCGAGTTGGACCGCCCTGGCAGGCTGGGAAGAACCGCGGCCAGTCGAGCCGGGCGATGTCGTCCAGGCCGGCGGAAGTGGTGCGTACGGAACGCGGGTTGGCCCGAACGACCGGGTCAGCGTCGTCTGGCGAAACGAAAGCGTCAACGGCTCGGCGACGCTCGCACAGTGGAACGGCGGTACCGGGCCTTGATCAGTCGCCGCTCGGACGGTCCCAGTCGTGGTAACGCATCTCGACCCGCCACACTATGCAGTCTCAGCCCTTGATGTTGCAGACCGGGAACGTCCGAGCAACGCGATCACCGATCCCGAGTTCGTCCGAGACGCGAACGACCTCGTCGACGTCCTTGTAGACGCCGGGGGCCTCCTCGGCGACGGTCGCACCGCTCTGGGCCTTGACGTAGATCTGCTGGGTCTCCCGGAGGTCGTCCTGGACGTCCTCTCCCCAGTAGGTGTTCTTCGCTTCCGTTCGGGACATGAGACGACCTGCCCCGTGGGCCGTCGAGCCGAAGGTTTCCGCCATCGAGTGTTCGCCGCCACGAAGGATGTAACTTCCCGAACCCATACTCCCTGGGATGATGACTGGCTGGCCGACGTCGCGATAGGCTGCCGGAATCTCGGGGTGTCCGGCCGGGAACGCCCGGGTCGCCCCCTTGCGGTGGACGAAGAGTTCGCGCTCTTCTCCCTCAATATCGTGGATCTCTTTCTTGGCGATGTTGTGGGCAACGTCGTACAGTAACTCCATCCCCATGTCTCGCCAGTCCCGATCGAAGACATCGGCAAAGACCTCCCGCGTCCGATGCATGATAAGCTGGCGGTTGACCCACGCAAAGTTGATCGCCGCGTTCATCGCCGCGTAGTACTCCTCGGCCAGGTGGCTACCCGCCGGTGCCGCGGCGAGTTCCTTGTCGGGCAACTGCTCCAGCAAGCCCTGGTGGGTCTGCTCGATGTCCCGCAGGTAGTCCGTACAGACCTGGTGGCCCAGACCGCGTGAGCCACAGTGGATCAGGACCACGATCTGGTCTGCCTCGAGGCCGAAGCTCTCGGCGACGTCCTCCCGATAGATGTCCGTGACGCGCTGGACCTCGAGAAAGTGGTTCCCGCTACCGAGACTTCCCAGCTGCTGGCGACCCCGGTCTTTGGCCTTCTTCGAGACCGCGTCGGCGTCGGCACCCGGGCGAACGCCCTCGTCTTCGCAGTGGCGGCGGTCGTCCTCGACGGCATAGCCCTCCTCTAGGGCCCAGTCCACACCGCGTTCCAGTACCTCCTCCAGGGTGTCGACGCCAGTCTGGACGATGCCACCGCCGCCCAGACCACTCGGGATCGCCTCGAACAGCGCCTCGACGAGCTCCGCCTGGCGGCCCTGGACGTCGCTGTAGGTGAGGTTCGTTTTCAACATCCTTACGCCGCAATTAATATCGTAACCAACCGCTCCAGGCGATATAACGCCGGTTTCGGCGTCGATTCCCGCGACGCCGCCGACGGGGAAGCCATAGCCCTGGTGGGCGTCCGGCATCGCGATGGCGTACTTTTGGATTCCGGGGAGGTGAGTGGTGTTCTTGAGCTGTTGGAGTGAGAGGTCGTCACTGATCTCGTCTAGGAGTTCTTCGCTGGCGAGAACGCGGGCTGGAACACGCATCTCGTCCTCCTTGGGGATCTCCCAGACGTACTCTCGGACCTTCTCCAGAGTGAAATCACCGGCATCGTAGGTTGTCATACGCGGTGCTACGGCCCGTGGTACAAAGTAAGGTTCGAACAGTCGATAGCGGCGACGAGTGAGTGGTTACTTCAGGTCGAAGCGATCGTGCTGCATGACCTTGCTCCAGGCGTCGACGAAGTCGGAAACGAATTTCTCCTCGCCGTCCTCAGCACCGTAGACCTGCGAGACGGCGCGAAGGCGGGCGTTCGACCCGAAGATGAGATCTACACGCGAGCCAGTCCACTCGACGTCGCCCGTCTCGCGGTCGCGGATCTCGTAGACGTGCTCGTCGTCAGTGTTCTCCCACTCGTAGCTCATGTCCAAGACGTTCACGAAGAAGTCATTCGTCAGCGTCCCCGGCTCTTCGGTGAAGATGCCCGTCTCAGTGTCACCGTAGGTCGCACCCAGTTGGCGCATGCCACCGACGAGAACCGTCATCTCCGGGATGGTCAGGTTCAGCAACTCGGCCTTGTCGAGGAGAATCTCCTCGGGCTTGCGGTCGGCCTCCTCACCGACGTAGTTGCGGAAGCCGTCGGCCGCAGGCTTTAGAGCCTGGAAGGACTCGACGTCGGTCTGGTCGGCCGTCGCGTCAGTCCGGCCTGGTTCGAAGGGCACCGTCACGTCGTAGCCGGCGTCGGCAGCCGCCTGCTCGATTGCGGCGTTGCCGCCCAGCACGATCAGATCAGCCAGGGAGACGCCCACGTCGTCGGATCGGGAGTCGTTAAACTCGGCCTGAATCGACTCATAGACCGAGAGCACCGTCTCCAGTTCCTCGGGCTCGTTGACGTCCCAGCTCTTCTGGGGTTCCAGCCGAATGCGAGCGCCGTTCGCGCCGCCACGCTTATCACTGTCTCGATAAGTCGAGGCTGACGCCCAGGCGGTCTTGACCAACTGGGTACGGGAAAGCTCCGAATTAAGTACAATTTCCTTGAGTTCGTCGACCTCGCTCTCACCGATCAGGTCGTAATCAGCGTCCGGCAGCGGATCCTGCCAGATCATCACCTCGTCGGGGACCTCCGGGCCGAGGAAGCGCTCGGGCGGTCCCATATCGCGGTGGATCAGCTTGTACCACGCCTTCGCGAAGTTGATGCCGAACTCCATGGGATTGTCCTGGAAACGTTCGAGAATTTCCCGGTAGTCCGGATCGCGTTTCAAGGCGATATCCGTCGTAAGCATCATCACGTCTTCTTTCTCTTCGGGATCTTCGACGCCAGGTGCGGCCTCGTCCAGCTCGCCGTTCTGAGTGGTCCACTGCCACGCCCCGCCGGGACCCTTTTCGGGCCACCACTGGTGCTCTAAGAGACCGTCGATGTACCCCATGTCCCACTCGGTCGGCGTGGTGTTCCAGGGTCCTTCGATCCCGCTGGTGATCGTATCCTTTCCTTTGCCCGAGCCATACTCGTTGTCCCAGCCCAGGCCCTGCTGTTCGATTGGAGCCTCTGCGGGTTCGGGACCGAGGTGATCGCCGTCGTCGGCTCCGTGAACTTTCCCGAAGGTGTGTCCACCGGCGATCAGCGCAACGGTCTCCTCGTCGTTCATCGCCATGCGACTGAACGACTCTCGGATGTTTTCCGCCGAGGCCTCAGGGGCCGGTTCGCCGTCCGGGCCCTCCGGGTTCACGTAGATGAGTCCCATGACGGTGGCGCCGAGCGGATTCTGGAGCTCTCCGTCCTCGTCGAAGCGCTCGGATGTCTCCATCTCCATCTCCGGTCCCCAGTCGATGGCCTCGTCGGGAGCGAAGTCGTCTTCGCGTCCGCCGGCGAAACCGAACGTCTTGAATCCCATCGTCTCCATGGCCACGTTGCCAGCCAAGACGATCAGGTCAGCCCAGGAGAGTTTTCGACCGTACTTCTGCTTGATTGGCCAGAGGAGACGCCGTGCCTTGTCGAGGTTCGCGTTATCGGGCCAGCTATCAAGCGGCGGGAATCGCTGGGTGCCGCCGGCGGCCCCACCCCGACCGTCCGTGGTGCGGTACGTGCCTGCGCTGTGCCAGGCCATCCGGATGAACAGCGGGCCGTAGTGACCGTAGTCCGCGGGCCACCAGTCTTTCGAGTCGGCCATCAGCTCTTCGAGATCGGCCTTCACGGCATCGAGGTCGAGTTTCTGAAACTCTTCAGCGTAATTGAAATCGTCCTCATAGGGACTATCGTCACGGGCGTTCTGGTCGAGAATACCGAGATCCAACTGGTTCGGCCACCAGTGTTGGTTGCGTTCGCGCATCATCAGATGGACGGGCCTACAACACATCAATTTTTGCTTTGGGGAAATTGCCTTCGTTACGGAACAAAAAATACATGCAGATTGATCAACTCCTGTTACTGATGAATACACTGCGTATCAAAGCGTCGTAGCAGTCCCCATCCGCTCGCGTCAGAAGACGGAGCCAGACCGGACAAGAGAAAGCGGCTCAAACATCGAGGACGACGTAGGCCCGCCATCCGTCGGCAGTTTCCTCCAGAACCATCTCGGAGTAGGTGACTGCCTTCACTTCGCGGGCGGCGATCCGATCCAGCGGAACGCCCCGGGCACTCCCCTCGACAGTCCATGCATCGTCGGATCGGGCGACACTCGCCCGATTGTCGACGGGCAAGACAGCCCGCACGTCACGCTGGTAGATGAGCTCGTCCAGATAGTCAAACAGGAGCGACTCTCGGCTCTCAGCCGTGACAGTGAGATCGAACCGATCGCCGTCGGAGGGAACGTCTTCACACATCGCCGCGGCCATGCCGTCGGCCGTCGCGGCGAACACCGCGCTGAGAGATGCCCCCGTTGCCTCGACGGCCACGTCTGCCGTGTGCTCCCGGAGGTCGAAGTTCACGGATCGCCACCGTCCTTGTCCGTGCTCTCCGCACGACGCTTGCCAGTCGTCGGGCGCTCGACAGACGGATCACCGGAGTCGACAAGTACGTCCCCGGCCGCCCCGTCGTTCGCGTCCTCGCCAACCGAAACGCCGCTGGTCATGATCGACTTGATCCCCTCCTCGACGCTCATGTCGACGTCGACGCAGCGATCGGTCGGGACGTAGATGACGTACCCACCCATCACCGGGTTCGGGGACATCGGGACGTAGAGCGCCAACATGTCCTCGTTGCCAGTCGGGCGCTCTATTTTCTCGGCCGCCTCGGAAGTGACAAATCCGATGGCATAGGAGTTCGACGTCGGGAACTCCACCAGTTTCACCTCCTGGAAACTCTCGGTATCGGCGTCCATCACCATCTCGCTCATCTCGTCGAAGGTTCGGTAGACGCTCCCGATGCCGGGGATGTTTCCCATGGCCTGGTCGAAGCGATCTTCGAGATGGCCGTCACTGGGGCGACTCTCTGCGGCGAACCCGACCACTATGATCGCCAGAAAGACGAGCACGACGGCCAACATCTCGAGAACGATCTGTGGGACCCCGCTATCAGCGCCGAGAATCCTCTCGAAGATCTCGACCAACGGATCAAGCGATCCGAAGACGAACCCGGCGACGAGACTGACGACCAGCAGCGTGATCAACAGGGGGACCGTGATGGCGAGACCTGTGAACAACGACTGTCTGAGACGCTCGCGCACCCCTGTGGCGTGGGACCGCGAACGGTCGGTGAGCGACGGCATACTACAGTTGTCCGCTGGCACGGCCGAAAGCGTTACGGGACAAACAGGTCGACCGCCCGGCAAACCCCGCGTCAGGCGGTGGAATTATAGGGAACAACCCCCTATGATCCGGCAGTGAGCGTCACCGTCGAGGCGACACAGGTCGAACGTGGCGACGACGAACACGTCGACGCCGCGTGGGACCTCAAGGAACGCATCCGCGAGCAAGAGGGGATGCTACGGCAGCGTCGTCGGTTCTTCGAGAACGCCTACCGACGGTCGACAGTATATCTCTATCACGACCGAGGCCGGCAGTCGACGCTGATCGGGTTCGCAGCCGTTCGTCGCGACGGGTACATGCTCTTTCTGGCCGTCGCCCCGGAGTACCGCGGCGAGGGGTTCGGTAAGCGTCTCGTTGCACGAGTTCTGACGGACTACGACGGCGTCTCCTGTCACGCCCGGACGACCAACCGGCCGGCGATGCAGTTCTACCAGCACGTGGGTTTCGAGATCGTCCGGCGGGTCGACGCCTATTACGAAGACGGCGGCGACGCCTACTATCTCACGCTCGGCGATGACGAGGGTATCATCGATCGGTTGCAGAATCTGATTTCGCGGTAGACCCTCTTGTGGGTTCCCCAGTTCGTCCACACTCCGGACAGAGGCTCCGACGATAGTCCGGGATTAGTCCGATGCCTCGAGGCCGCCTGTGAGACGTTCACACACGTCGTTTTCGGCGTCGAAACAGTCCGGACACTGCGATTCGCGTTCGACGATCGTGTCGAGTCGCTCGGCGACCGTCTCGTCGATGACGCTCTCGAGTTGCCGGGCTTCGGTGCGGAACTCTTCGACTTCGAGGACCTGCAGGAGAAACCGTTCGATGATGCAATACGTCCGCAGAGCGTCTCTGGCTTGCCTGATCCCCTCGTCAGTGAGAGTAACACCCTTGTACTTTTCGTGATCGGCGAGACCGCGTTCCTCGAGTTTGCCGACCATCTCGTTTGCACTGGCTGGACTGACGCCGAGTCGGTCAGCGATCCGCCCCGTCGAGGCGGGGTCGTCGGTTTGTTGCTGGACTAAGTAGATCGCCTTGAGGTACTGATCGGCCGTGTTCACTGTCCGACCCTCCCGATACAGACGACGGTCGGAGAGATCTGTCGAGTCACGACTGGGCCTCCATGAGGTCGGTGACGGATTCGACGCCCGCCGCCTCCGCGTCGCGCAACTCCAGCACGATCGATCGGAGACGATCGCCGTCGACGCTGAACGTCGCGTCGGTGGTTTCCAGCGCCTCGAGCAGGTCGTCGAAGAACTTGTAGGCCGTCTCGGCGTTGCACAGTTGGTCGTAGATGATGTCGTCGAAGTCCTGGTCGGCCTGATACTGGGCCTCGACCAGCGGTTCGATGTCTTCATAGGCGACGCTTTCGGCCTCGATATCCTCGATGACCGACTCGAGTCGTCGTCGATGCGTCCTGGCCTGCTGGATTGCGTCCTCGAGCAGCGCGTCGAGCGCCGGGTCGAGTTGCTCGTCCGTCTGGCGGTGCTTGCTCGCCCGCGCCTCGACAACTTCCTCGAGGACGACCCCGATCTGCAGGAGCCGAGCCAGCTGGTGAAGCGAGCCGATCGGCTCGCGAACGCTCACGGCTCGGGCCTCCGCTGTCTCGTCGCGACCGTATGCATAGCGAATTGTCGGTGTGGCGTCCCCTTAAACTCGTTCCCGTCGCGATCGTCGCACTCGAGCGATCGCCCCGGGGCCATATCGAGGTCTGGGATCGTACCGCCCGCTGATCGATTACCTGGACGCAGTTCGAGGGGCGGCCCGATCGTCACGCGGTTTGCTATACCTACATCGCTACAGCGACGGACCGTCGTCGCACCCACAGTCCACAGCAGTCATTACCGTTCGTCACGAACGCGTCTGGTATGACTCTCCTCGAGTGGCTCAGGGAACCGGCCTACACCGGCGAGAACAGATGTTGGCCCTGTACCGTTGTGAATGCCGTCCTGGTCGGCGCAGTCGCTGTGTGGTTGCACCGGCGCGAGCGGTCGCTCGCCGGTCTCGCCGCCGCGGCGATCGGCGCAGGGCTGGTCTACGTCCGCGGCTATCTGGTTCCGTACACGCCAACGTTTGCCCCGCGACTCGTCGCTGTCGCGCCGATTCCGGCGTCGCTGTTCGGTCACGAGCCCGACCAGTACGAGCCGGCGATCGACGAGTCCGCGTCGCTCGGAGACATCGCTGACTACGACGGCGAAGCCATGCTCGAAGAACTCGTCGCGGCCGACGTCGTCACGGCGGACGAGGAGACCGTCGAGCTTACCGACGCCATCGACTCCGGTTGGCACGAGGAGATGGACCGACTCGCCGCGCTGTCGACCGACGGCCTCGCGACCGAGATCGAACGAACGATCCCACACGTCGACAACGCCGAGCCGCTCGAGGTAGACGGCGAAACGTGGTTCGTGCTGGGGGACAACGACGCGTTTCTCTCCCAGCTGGTCGCGATCGCCGAACTGGCTGGCTACCGTGCGCTGGAACCTTCTCTTGAGGACCCACTTCGGCTGGCGGGGGCCCGGACGCTCCGGATGTTCCTCGACACTTGTCCCGTCTGTGGCGCCGAGATCGTCCCGTCGACGGAAGCCAACTGCTGTGGAGCCTACGCGGACCCCCGCGACCCGCCGAAAGACATCCTCGTCTGCCCGGACTGCGAACAGCGAGCGTTCGAGTTCCCTGCCGAAGACGACGCCGTCTGATCGAGCGAACGGCGTCGATCATCAGCGACGAGTACCGCCTGTCGCTCACCGCGGTGACTCGATCTCGGAAAGATTTTTTACAATGTGGGTTGTAAAATCGACGTTAGAAGTACGCGACGGTCACCGGCTACTGCCGTTCGAACCCGCCGCTTCGTCGATCTGGCGCACCGGTGACACGGACGACCCGCGATCGTAACGGCAACAAGCGCGTCTCCACAATCACCCAACGATCGGAACAACGACGATGGACGAAACAGAACTCACGACGGTACTCGAGGACGCGGGACTGTCCCCTTATCAGGCGAGCGCATACGTCGAGGTACTCAAGCTCGGCTCGGCCTCGGCTACGACAATCGCCAAAGAGAGCGACGTCCCCGATCCGCGGATCTACGACGTTCTTCGAGATCTGGAGGAATACGGCTACGTCGAGACCTACGAACAGGACAGCCTCCGGGCCAGAGCCTACAGTACAGAGTCCGTGCTGGAGGATCTCCGCGATCGGGCGAGCAATTTCAAGACCGCCGCCGAGGAGATCGAGCAGCTGTGGGAGGCCCCGACGATGGAGACCCACACCGTGAACTTCGTCAAGCGGATCGACACAGTGCTCGATCGGGCAGCGGCGATTATCCGCGAGGCGACCGATCAGATCCAGCTGGCAGTCAATCTCGACCAGTACAAGCGACTTCGGCCGGCGATCAAGGCGGCCCACGACAACGGAGTCCACGTCCGGATGGGGATCTACATCGACGAGGAGAACGGGGAACAGCTCCCCGACAAGTCCGAGCTAAAACGCGTCGCGACAGAGGTCGGCTACCGGACAGTGCCGATGGCATTCATCGCGCTCGTCGATCGGACGACGACCTGCTTCGCCCCACACGAACTCTCGATGAATCGCTACGGCATCATCGTCGAGGATCGCACTCACGCCTACATCTTCCACTGGTTCTTCCTTGCCGGCCTCTGGGTGTCGAACCTGGAGCAGTTCGAAACGGACGACGGGACACCGCCGACGACCTACATCAACGTTCGCGAGTGCATCCGCGACATCGCTTCGCACCTTTCCGACGGGGCGACGATCACGGCGACGGTCGACGCCGCCGCCGTCGACACCGGCGCGTCGGTAACGCTCGAGGGCCGGATCGTCGACGTATACTACACCGGCCTCGAGGGACTCGCTGAGGACTCTCCGTTACTGTATCGAGGTGGACAAGCGACGCTCGTCCTGGACAACGGCGATCGCGAGATCGAGATCGGTGGCTGGGGTGCCGTCATCGAGGATTACGAGGCCACCAGGATCGTCGTCGAATCGATCGACTACTGACGGCTCGGGACTGTCTTCGCCGCGTACTCGTCGGTTTTATGCCGTCGCTCGCTCGCTTTCGTAGTATGCACTACGCGACGGACCTCCCGGACGCGATCGAGCGGCGAACGTCCGCCACACGAGCGCGGCGACGACGATTCAACGACGATCCGTACCGGCCGAACTACCACTTCTTCCCGCCAGGCGGACTACTCCACGACCCGAACGGGGCGCTGTACTGGGACGGTCGCTATCACCTCTTCTACCAGTACTGGCCGCCCGATGTCTCCGAGACGCGCGACTGGAGCGAGGCCATGCACTGGGGGCACGCCGTCAGCGACGACCTCGTCCACTGGCGGGATCTCCCGATCGCGCTCTCGCCCGACGGCGGTCCGGAGCGTGGCTGTTACAGCGGACAGGCTCTCGTCGAGGACGACCGTGCCGTCCTGATGTACTTCGGGACGGACGCGGGCAACTGCATCGCCACGGGGTCGGACGACTATCTACTCGAGTTCGAGCGATTCGAGGACAATCCCGTCGTCCCGATCGACGAGGACGCCCCCTACGAGATCTTCGACCCCTGCCTGTGGAAAGACGGCGAGACCTATCGCTCGCTGTCGGGCTGGAAGACCGATCGACAGACCACAGAGTTTCTCTTCGAATCGGACGATCTTCACGAGTGGACCTATCGCGGGCCGCTAGTTCAGGACGGCTTTCACACCGATCCCGACGAGGACGGGGCCGTCCCGAACTTCTTCGCTCTCGACGGAACCCACGTGCTCCTCTTTTTCTCTCACCCGCGGGGCCCACAGTATTACCTCGGCGAGTACGACGAGGACGAGGCGACGTTCGACGTCGAAGCACACGGTCGGCTGAACCACGGCCCGGTCGATCAGGGGAACCTGCACGCCCCGTCGGTGCTCCAGGAGGGAGATCGCCGCGTCGCTTTCTTCAACGTGGTCGAGGGCCGGCGAGACTGGCAGGCCGATCCGACCGAGGGCTGGACCGGCGTGATCGGACTGCCACGCGATCTCTCTATCGAGGACGGGCGTCTCCGTCTCGACCCAGTCGAGGAACTCGCGACGCTGCGGCGGAACCACCGCCACGTCGGCTCCGTGTCTCTCCCGTCCGAGACGGAGTGGCGATGCCCCGAGTCAGGGGGCCGTAGCATCGAACTCCGTGCCGAGGTCGATCCCGGCGACGCCGATCAGATCGACCTCGCGGTACTACGCTCACCCGACGGATCCGAACGGACGACCGTGTCCTACTGGCGCGGCAGCGACGCTCTCGGCATCGAGACGGGTCGATCGAGCACTGACACCGACATCCAGGTGCGCCCGCCGGAGGTCGGATCGCTCGATCTCGACGACGACGAACCGCTTTCTCTTCGGATATTCGTCGACAGGAGCATCGTCGAGGTGTTCGCCAACGGGCGCGAAACGCTCACGACCCGGGTGTACCCGAGCGAGGAGAGTACCGGCATCTCGCTGCTCGCCCGTCGCGGGTCGGCCTACCTGTGCTCGCTGGACATCTGGACGATGGACGACATCTGGCAGAGGGAGGAATAGTTCGCGCGTCGTTCGGTTAGCTTCCCACGGCTCGTTCGAAAAAAGCGTGGTCGATCAGTCGTCGGCCTGGGCTCCGCTCTCGCCGGATTCTGAACCCATCGCTGCGCCTTCTACCACGCCGTGTGAGAGCGCGTCACCGGTCTGCATGTCGAACAGGTGGATCCGACCGCGATCGAAGACGATCTCGACGGTCTGGTCCTCGCTGATATCGGTCGCAGGGTCGACACTCATCAACAGCCCTTCGCGCTCTTCGATGCTGCCCATGCCGCTATCACTCGACGACACGACCGGCTTGAGATAGACGAAGATCTCGTCGCCCATCGGCTCGAGCACGTCGGTCTGGACCTCCACAGGGGTGCTCGGGTCGTCCGCCTCGGACTTGTTCTGGGCGAGGTGGATGTCCTCCGGGCGGATCCCGATCTCGATCTCTTCGCGAGCGGCCAGCCCCTCGACGGCGGCCGTATCGTAAGCTAGCGAGTATCCTTCCGCCTGCAGGTCGCCGTCCTCGACCTTCGCGGGGACTAGGTTCATCGACGGCGAGCCGATGAACCCGGCGACGAACCGGTTGGCCGGTTCGTTATAGCAGGTCAACGGCGGAGCGATCTGCTGGAGTTCCCCGTCGTTGATGACCGCGATGCGGTCTGACATCGTCATTGCCTCGGCCTGGTTGTGGGTGACGTAGATAATCGTCGTGTCCAACTGCTTGTGCAACCGCTGGAGTTCGGTCCGCATGTTGACTCGGAGCTTGGCGTCCAGATTCGCCAGCGGCTCGTCCATCAAGAATACGTCAGGTTCCCGGACGATCGCGCGGGCGATGGCGACGCGCTGGCGCTGGCCGCCGGACATCTCGTCGGGCATCCGGTCGAGCATCCCCTCCAGCTCGACGATCTCGGCCGCTTTTTCGACGCTTTCGTCCATCTCGTCTTTCGGGTAGTCACGTAGCCGAAGGCCAAAGGAGATGTTATCGTAGACGTCCATGTGCGGGAACAGCGCGATGTTCTGGAACACCATCGCGATCCCGCGGTCCTTCGGCGGAAGGTTCGTGACTTCGTTGTCGCCGATGTAGATGTTCCCCGATGTCGGCATGGTGAGACCGGCGACCGTCTCGAGGGTCGTCGACTTCCCGCAGCCAGAGGGACCGACGAGCGTGATGAACTCGCCGTCCTCCAGATCGAGGTTCATGTTGTTGACTGCCACTACGTCGTCGTATTCTTTCGTTACGTCCTCGAGTTTGACTCGTGCCATCGTTGGTTACTCCTTGAGTGCTCCTTGCGTCAGTCCGCTGACGATTTTTTCCTGTGCGAGAACGACCAGGATCGCGACCGGCACGATCGCGACGAGGCTCGCTGCGGCCTGCAGGTCGTATCGGACGGTGTACTGCGACTGGAAGGCGAGGACACCGTTAACGATCGGTGCCCATTCGCTGGCCTGGTCCCCGGTCATCAGAAACGAGAAGAAAAACTCCGTGTAGACCGTGATGAACGTCAGAATGCCGGCCGTCGCGACTCCCGGTGCCGACAGCGGCATAATGACCCGGAACAGCGCGCCGATCCGGGTCGATCCCTCGACCCGAGCAGCGTCTTCGAGGCCATCGGGGATCTGCGCGTAGAACGTCATCAAGATGAACACCGCAAGCGGCATGGTGAACGCGCTGAGCGGCGCGATGACGGCCCCCGGCGTCCCGTATAGCTCGGCAGGGAGCGTGAATAGCCCGAGCATCTTCACCTGCTGGTTGAACGCCCGGAACAGCGGCAGGAACAGCGTCGCCGGCGGGAACCAGCTGAGCACCAGCAGCGAGAACAACAGCGGCAGTTTGCCGCGAAACTTGAGGCGACCGAACGCGTACCCCGCCAGACTCGCCGCGATGATCACGATGACGGTCACTGTGCCCGCGTAGAACAGGCTGTTGAACATGAACCGCGCGAACGGCACTCGCTGGAAAATATCGACGAAGGCGTACAGATCGATCTGCGACGGGATCAGCGGTATATTCGTCTGGCCCGGCGGTGCCATCGCCACTGCGAACAGCCAATACAGCGGGAACAGCGTCGTCGTCAGCAAGACGCCGCCCATGAACACGCCCATCACCGCGTAGGCTTTCTTGGGATTGCGGATCCAGTCGGCTGCCCACGACTGGATTCGGTTTTTCGACTCTTCGTCCTGATCGTCGAGCGTTTCCGCGTCGTCGTGGTTCTGTGCGTCGATACTCATGCTATACCAGCCCCAGACTCTGGTTGCTGTAACGGATGAACAGCAGGTATATCGAGATGAACAATCCGACGGTGATCGCGATGAGGACGCTCACTGCTGCCGCCGATCCATACAGAGTCGACGAGCCGAACGTGAACTGAGTCACCAGACACGTCATCGATGGCGTGGTCGTACACCCGACGCCAGTGGACTCGATGATCCCGTAGACGCGGAGTGCGCCCATCGTCCGGAAC
The DNA here is from genome assembly GCF_900880625.1 of Halorhabdus rudnickae. Taxonomy (NCBI): domain Archaea; kingdom Methanobacteriati; phylum Methanobacteriota; class Halobacteria; order Halobacteriales; family Haloarculaceae; genus Halorhabdus; species Halorhabdus rudnickae. The sequence goes on along the minus strand of NZ_CAAHFB010000001.1, from coordinate 38,435 downwards.
AACATCGCGACCATCAACGCGGGGAAGACCAACGGGAACGTGATGTACTTGAATCGCTGCCAGCTCGACGCGCCCATGACGTCGGCCACGTCGTAGAGATCCTGATTGACGCTCTCCAGGCCGGCGAGGATCAACAGCGCCATGAACGCCGACGTCTTCCAGATGTCGGCTACCGTGATGATCACGAACCCACTAAACGCGTCGTTCAGTGGCAACTTCGGGAAGAGCCCGAGACTGTGCAACGGGCCGGTCAACAGCCCGTATCCCGGACGGAACAGCAGGAAGAAGATCATCCCTTGGATGACGATCGGAATGGCCCACGGGATGATGATCAACACCCGAACTGCCCGCTGACCTCGATACTCAGCCTTCATCAACATCGCGTACGCGAACCCGAGCAGCGTCTCCCCGGCGACGCTGACGATCGCAAACAGCAGCGTCACCAGCAGCGCCTGCTCGAGGATCGGCGTGGCCATCGACGGATCGAAGAACGTCAGCGTCGCGAAGGCGTTGCCGTTGGTGAGCAACTTGATGTAGTTGTCGATTCCGACGAACCCGCCGAGTTCCCCTCCCACGATGACGTCTGCGAAAAACGACATCCGTATCGACGACACCAGCGGCCAGAAGGCAAACAGGATCAAGATGAGAAAGCCCGGTGCCAGCAGCAACGTCGCATAGGCCTGCTCGCTCAGGTTCTCGGTCCACGTCGCCAGTCGCGAAAGGACACCCCTGTTCGCCGATTGGGCCCCTTCAACGCCCATGGGTCGATACACCCCCGCCGAGGCTTGCGTGTGATTGCCAACCAACCATACGTTCCATTATGTTATAGTCTATCATTTGAATATTGCGATCTGTTTTTTATGTACATCCTGGTTTCGAATGGTATCTCGTTTCTGTTGTGACAGTACCAAACTGCTCAATGGCGACGATACGGTCCTCTAACTCGGGTAACCAGGTAGATGGCCGTCCTCCCCACGACACCACGTTCGATTTGTCTTGATCGAACGCTTGTCGGCCATCAGCACCGGGCTCTACTGGGCCTGATTTTCGATAGCTTTGATCTTGGTTGCCATCGCCTCGGCCGCGTCGGCAGGCGACTTCTTCTTCGTGATTGCGGCGTTGACCTGTTTCGCGATGACGGTCGATTGGGTAGGCCAGACGGACGTGGTCGGGCGCGGGATGAGGTGCTCGGCAGCGTACTGGAGCGGCTTGAAGTACGGCCCGTAGGTCGGGTGCTGTTTGACGTAGTCGTACATCCTCGGCTTGGGCGGCATGTAGTTGGCGGCGTCAAGCTGGGCCTTGTGCATATCGTCGCTCCACCAGGCCTTGATGACTTCCTTCGCCGCGGACTTGTTGTCGCTGTAGGGGTTCATCGAGAGGACCCAGCCACCCTGGGCGTGCCAGGAGCCGTTCGGCCCTTTCGGAATCGGCATCACACCGAGTTCCGCGTCCGTTCCCTCGAAGTTGTTCACTGCGCCGCCGATCGAGTACGTCCAGTTGCGTTGCGCGACGGCGTTTTGGGCTTCGAAGATACTTTTCGTGTCGGGTTCGATCCATCCCGCGACTTCCTCGGGCGAGACGCCGGTCACGTCTATCGGCGATTCGCCATTACCGGAAATCAGGTCACGCGCCAATTCGATGCCATCGATAGCTTTCTCGTCGCCGATCGTGACCGGTCGATCCCCGACGGGACCAAAGAGGTTGTCCTCGCCCCCGAAGAAGGATCCACCCATGCTCGTCAGGTACTCGTTGAACGTACAGCAGGACAGACCACCGTAGTTTTTGCCCTGCCAGACGTAGCCGTACTCCGCGTCGCCGGCCTGTTTGGCCTCCGCGACGATGCTGGTGAACTTTTTCCAACCGAGCGGGTTCGACTGCCACTCCTGGAAGTCGGACTCAGTGTATCCGACCTCCTTGAAGAGATCCTTGCGGTACGTGATCGTCGGGAAATCCGGGAAGACGGGAACCGAATGCAGGTCGCCCGTCTCCGGGTCCGACCCCGTTTGCACCATCGACTGGACGCCCTCTTCTTTGACTTTCGAGATGAAATCGCTGTCCATCTCCTTCTCTAGGTTCACGAGGTCGCCCCGAACGATGAACGGAATCGTCCACCCGTTGTCCGTCAACACGAGGTCGGGATCTTTCGACTCCGCGTCGATCGTGGTCCTGAGTCTCTGCTGCTTGCTCCCTGTCTGCTGGGCCGCGGAGTTGAGATTGATGTTGACGGCATCCGGGACGCCAGCGTCGTGCAGCGTCTGTGTGAACGTCTCCTCGTTCTCTTTCCACACCTTGCCCGCGAACACGTTGACCGTCCCACCGAGATCGTCACCACCAGGCTCCCCAGCCGTGGTGCCGCCGCCACCACCGGTGTCCCCGGTCGTAGTGGTTCCATCGTTGCCGCCACCACAGCCGGCGAGACCAGCCGTCACGCCAACTGCACCGGCTGCCTGAATGAACCGACGACGGGACACGTTCGACGAACCGTCTTGATTGCCTTTAGTAGGCATACATACACCAGTGTTCCGCTATCACTTTAAATTTTCCCGACTATAACCACAGTTGTAATTAAACCCATTCGGAACGTCACCGGTTTCGATCGCTCGTCACGTCTCCCTCGGGCGACCGACAGTTCTCTCAATAGAAACATACATCCACGTAGAATAAGATGAGTTTCCGAGATGAGGAGGTAATATCATCGAACGAATGCATTTCCGTCGTCCAGTTGATAGTCGCGGGTTCCCGGGGCGACGTCGCTCGCTGATATGCCATCAAATTACCGGCGACGATCGACAGCCGATTGGTCAAACGGCTCGTCTCGGATGATTTCGTGTGTGATTGGCATTTCGGTGTCGGTATCGCACAGGTGGACGTTATCCTGATCGAAAACGACTTCGACGCCGTTCGTGGCTGGATCGAACGTCATCTGGATGTACCCCGAGACGAACCCGTCCGTCACTCTTTTGGCCTCCAAGTGGCTCATCGACGGGCAACTTACTGGAGCTGGCCGTTAGCAATGACGGCGATACGGTTGCTCGTCGTCATCTTCTGGGCCTGGTCGTGGGTGGATGATCGTCATGTCCAATTCCCGATGGAGGCGCCGGAGTTGCGTCCGCATGTGGATCCGCAACTCGGTGTCTACGTTCGCCAGCGGTTCGTCCATCAAGAATCCGTCTGGTCGAATAATCGCGCAGGCGGTGGCTACACGCTGGCGATGGCGACGCCGCTCGCGCCGACTGCCAGCGCACCGAGTCCCGAAAGGGCTTGTAGCCCATCCCGCCCGATTCGTGTCATTGTGTACGTGAATTCTATCTGATACGGTGCTATTCTGTGGTGAAGTCGGTGAAGATCTCCGAGAACTCGTAGGGCTCGGAGTCGATCAGCGTGTTGTTAAACAGCCGATCGCCCTCGCCGTTGTCCCGGACGAGTTCCCAGAAGGACAGCAAGCGAATGTTCTGTTCGCTGGCCCACTGCTGGACCTGCCGGGCGTCCTCGGGATAGAACACGTTCGAGTCGACATCGTTTTGGCCGATCATCGGCGTCAACCCAATCATCTGCCAGCGCTCCTCGGCTGACTTCTCCGGCCAGAGATCACCAAGCTGGTCGTGAATGCTCTTGGCACACTCGATGACTGTCTCACCGTTGAGGTCGTACTCGCTCCCGTAGTTCATCGTCATCGGGTTCACGAGATCGATTTCGAGCCCCCGCTCTGCGGCATCCTCAAGCGCGAACAGGATGTTGTTGGTCGAGTGACTGGGGAGGCCACTCGGGAGCGCCGGCAGCGTATAGGAGAGCGTCAGATCCGGGTATTCCTCTTTGAGTAGTACCAGCGCCTTGTTACGGAGCGCGACCTTCTCACGGCCCGACTCGCTCCTGACGAGTTTTTCCTCGTCGAAGTCGAGGAACTGCAGGTCGTATTCCTCGACGACCTTGGCGTACTTGTTCTTCAGTTCCTCCGCGCTGTCGGTGGTCTCGGCCAGGTACGTCCCCTGGAGGCCGCCAAAGGAGACGATCACGTCCCCACCCCGCTTCTCTCGAAGGTCGCTGATCTGGCTCCCAATGTCCAGGTTCGGACTGTCTGCGCCGACTTTGACGGTGCCACCCCAGGCCGGATCGTCGTCGGTGTCGGCCACGACGAACGCCAGCAGGAAGTGCCGCGTGCCGGCTTTCTCGACGGACTCGACCAGCGGATCCTGGCTTTCGAGCAGTACGTCGACGTACGGCGCGAAGACGTTCTCGGGGAAACCGGTCTCGTTGCTGACGGTGACAGTGACGGAGGTGCTGTTCGTGTTGCCCTCGCCGTCACCGACAGTCAGCGTGACCGTGTACTCGCCGGTCGACTCGTAGGTGTGGGTGACGACCTTGCCGGTCGCATCGACGGTCCCGTCGCCGTCGAAGTCCCACTCGTAGGACTCGATCAGGCCCGAGGAGTCGCTCCCATCGAATTCGACGCTTTCGCCGGGCTGGACGAATGTACTCGTCGAGATTGAAGGCTTCAGTCCGGTTTCGGCCTTGCAGGTGCCGATCTCCGTCCAGGGACCGTATTGCCCGCTGTCTCCGGGTGTTTTCCCCTGAACCCACCAGTTAGCTTCCCACAGCGTGCCGGCGTGGACGGCCTGATCGCCTTCGTCGTAGATCGCTTTCTCATCCCACGCGGCGACGCCGCTACAGTCGACCGTCTCGCCGCCACCACCGTCATCGCCATCACCATCATCGCCGTCGCCTCCGTCATCGCCGCCGCCATCACCGCTACAGGAGCCGACTTCTTCCCACGGACCCCACTCGCTGGCTCCGGGTTCGTCGCCTTGAGTCCACCATTTGGCCTCCCAGAGGCTGCCGTCGTAAACCGCCTGATCGCCGCCCGTATAGGTCGCACTTGAACTCCACTCCTCGACGCCACTGCAGTCAGCCGCCGCGGCAACGCCGCTTGCGCCGACTGCCAGTGCCCCCAGTGCCGATGCCTTCCGAAGTATGTCACGTCGCGTGTGTTTCATTGTTGGATTAGGTTCCACTGCAGGTGCCGATGTTCGTCCACACAGTCGCGCTTTCAGACGGTTCGGAACAGCGTATCCACTGTCGGCCGTCAGCGTGTACCCCGGCAGACGACCCCGTTACCCCCGGTGTCGGTCGTCCCCAAGCTTCACCCTGAAACGGCGCGACGGTGCGCTGTCGAACCGGTCCCGTTGGCCACCACAGCCAGCGCGCGTGTGTTTCCATTCGTCGCATGGTTCCCCTACAGCATAGAACGGGGAGAGGAGTCGCTGAGCGATGCTAGATGTTTTCGAGGATCGTATCCAGCAGGGTCTCGTTCCAGTCCTGGGCTAGTTCCCAGAACATCACACCCTGCATGCCACGCTCTTTGGCGAACTTGACCTTCTCGGCGATAGCCTGCTTGTCGTCGTAGCTAATGAGGATCTCTTCGTCCTCGTTGACGAGATACGGCACTGCGCCGGGGTCGTGGCGCTTTTTCGTCCAGCCGTCTTCGCCCTGGAAGTTCTCTTCAATGTCACCGAAGTCGAAAGAACCCGTCGGATCGCCGTCAGAAAGGTCATCCCAGGTACCCTTCGGGAGCCCATCGTAGCCGGAGTACAGCTCAGTCGTGCCCTTGAAGCCACGGCCGTAGAACGGCAGGCCAAGCACTAGTTCGTCGTACTCAGCGGGCTCGGCGGGTGGGTACTTCCACTGGCCGGGCCAGTAGCCCGTCTCGCCGTGATCGCCGGCATAGAGCTTATCGACCGTGTACTCGACGAAGTACTGGGCGGTGTAGGTCTGCCCGTACTGGGAGTTCTCGGTCGGGTGAGAGTTACCGTACAGCGGTGCGTTCTGACCGGCAACGTCCATCCACGATCCCGTGAAGTCATAGGCCATGATGGCAGTGTGGTCACACACATCGCCGACCTTGCCGTGACGCAGTCCGCCGGCGTTCCAGTCGGAGCCACCGTTAGCGACCGAGACGTAGTAGTGCTTGCCATCCTCCGCACCAGCCTCGTCGAGCACGCTTCGGATGGCCTTCAGCAGGTCGACATGGGTCTCGTAGTCCTTGTTGGAGCCACACTGGCATTTTCCCTGCTGGCTACCGGGGTGCTCCCAGTCGATGTCGATCCCGTCGAGATTGTACTCTCGCAGGAGATCGACACAGGCGTCGGCGAAGCTCTGGCGGTTCTCCTCGGTCGCGGCGATCTGGCTGAAGCCTTCCGAATCTGCCCAGCCACCGATCGAGAGATGGATCCGGGTGTCCGAGGCCGGGCCCTCTTTGAGCTCCTTGAACCGCTGGAGGTTCTCCCGCGAGAGGTCGTTGAGGATTTTCGGCTCGGCGTTGTCCGCATCGACGCCAAGGAAGGCAAACAGCACGTCCGTGACCTTATCGAACGGAATGTCTTCAGGGTAGTAGTCCTGATCCTCGTTGGCCTTCCAGTTCGGGTAGTACCCGATGACCTTGAACTCGTCTTCGGGCGGCTCCGGCGGCACCTTGACCAGAATGGTCTCGGAGGCCGTCGTCGTTGCACTCTCGCTGTCGGTAACGGTCAGCGTGACCGTGTATTCGCCACTCTCGTAGGTGTTCGTGACAGTCTGGCCGGTCGCCGAACTGCCGTCGCCCAGCTCCCATTCGTAGGACTCGATCGATCCGTCAGCATCCGACGATCCTGCGGCATCGAAGGTGACTTCCTGGCCCGGTTCGGGATCAGACGGCGCGACCGTGAACGAAGCGTTTGGCGACTCGTTTCCGCCGTCGTCGCCATCGTCGCCACCACCGCCACAGGACCCCTCTTTCGTCCAGACGTTCGCACTTGTCGACGGGGCCGTTCCTTTCGTCCACCATTCGGCCGTCCAGAGGGCCTCCTGGTAGGTGACTTGATCGCCACCGGTGTAGGTCGCACTGGAGTCGTACGCCGAAACGCCCGAACAGTCGGCGCCGTCCCCGCCACCATCATTACCGCCGTCGCCTCCGTCATCGCCGCCGCCATCACCGCTACAGGAGCCGACTTCTTCCCACGGGCCCCACTCGCTGGCCCCGGGTTCGTCGCCCTGGGTCCACCATTTGGCCTCCCAGAGGCTGCCGTCATAGACAACCTGGTCGCCGCCCGTATAGGTCGCACTTGAACTCCACTCCTCGACGCCACTGCAGTCAGCCGCCGCGGCGACGCCGCTTGCGCCGACTGCCAGTGCGCCCAGTTCCGATGCTTTCCGAAGTATGTCGCGTCGCGTGTGTTTCATTGATAGCTGTATTCGTGTTCGCCGTTCATCGAACGATACCCCCACGTCCCATCGAAATGCAAGTCACTACGCGGTTGCCGGTTCACCCCCGGGCTCAGCAGTCTAAATCCGTTGAGCCGATACCCTCCGGGAGTCCCCGCCCCGTCATCCGTCGATGCCGTCCACCCCAGTGGATCACCCCCTAGGAGATCCACGTGGATATGTACTCGTCGATCACTCATGTTGAACCGTTCGACCTACTTACTGCACCTGATTGTAGATCTGCGAGAACTCGTAGGGCCCCTGCTGGATACCACTGCACGTCGCGGACACAGAGCCGTCGGCACAGCCGCCGTTGTCCCGATCGATCGACCAGAAGGCCACGAGCCCAACACCCTTCTCGGTCGCGAAGGAGGCGACCTCCTCCGCGTCGGACGGCATATGACTGCCGCCGACGTTGTTGACACCGATCATCGGCGTCACCCCGACCATGTTCCAGACATCCGCCGAGGACTTCTCGGAGAAGATCGACGAGAGATCCGAGTGGAGCCCGTTCGCCGAATCTTTAACCGTGCTTGCGGTCGGCTCGACCCACCCATAATTCATCGTCATGATGTTGACGTACTCGATGTTCACGCCGTGATCTGCCGCATTGTTGACCACGTAGGACCCGTGCTGGGTCAGGCCGGTCGTCCGACAGCGGAGGGTGTAAGACACCGTCAGCTCCGGCCGTTCGGACTGTAACTCGGCTAACGCCTGGTTGCGCCGGTCGACTGCGTCTTTGTTGACTGACTCGATGTCGAAATCCAGGTGAGTGACACCATAGGTGTCCATGACGGTTTCGTACTCGGATTTGATCGTTTCGATGTCCGAGGTGTCCTGGGCGATCATCGTCCCCACTGCACCGCCAAAGGAGATGATCACCTCGCCGCCGGTGTTCTGGTAGGCCTGGATCTCGTCTTTGTGGACGCCATCCGCGACGAGCTGATCCGGTTCGCCGTCCCAGCAGGCGTTGCCGCTCCCATCCGAAAGGACGAACGCAAGGGTGAATGCATCGTTTTCGGCCTGCTGGTAATGCTCGACCATGCTGGTTCCCAGGTTCGTGGCGAGATGGTTATACGGCGCGAACGTCGTTTCGCCGGTGCCACTGCCCCCGTCGGACTGAACGACAACGGTCGTCGCGTTCGAATCCGTCGCGCCGTCGTCGTCAGTAACGGTCAGCGTCACGGTGTACTCACCACTCTCGTAGCTATTCGTCACTGTCTGACCGGTTGCCGAATTCCCGTCTCCCAGGTCCCACTCATAAGAGTCGACCGTGCCGTCAGCGTCCGAAGAGTCGGCCGCATCGAAGGTGACTATGTCACCCGGCGCTGGGTCGGACGGATCGACCCTAAACGAGGCGTTCGGTGTCGTGTTGTCGCTAGACACCGACACCGTCTGGGATGCGGTCACGGACGCGCCCGCATCATCGGTAACCGTCAGCGTGACCGTATAGTCGCCCGACGACCCGTAACTGTGGGTGACGACCTCGCCGGTCGCCGAATTCCCGTCGTCGAAATCCCATTCGGAGGATGCGATCGTCCCATCTGGGTCCGAGGAGTCGGATGCGTCGAAGGTGATATCCTCGCCGGGCTCCGGAGCGGACAGATCAACCGTAAACGAGGCGGTCGGCGACTCATTACCGCCGTCGTCACCGCCGCCACCACAGGCGCCGACTTCCTTCCAGGGACCCCGCTGGCTTGCACCGGGTTCGTCACCCTGGGTCCACCACTTGGCTTCCCAGAGGCGTCCGTCGTAGACAGCCCGATCTCCGCCGGTATAGGTCGTGCTCGAATCCCACTCGGAAACATCGGAACAATCGACACCGCTCCCACCGTCATCACCACCACAAGAGCCTTCTTTCGTCCAGACGGCAGCATCCGTTGACGGTGTTGTTCCGGAGGTCCACCATTCAGCAGTCCAGAGCGCCCCGTCGTAGACGACCTGATCGCCGCCCGTATAGGTTGCTCCGGAATCGTATTCAGAGACACCGCTACAACTAGCGGCGGCTGTGATACCAGTCGCACCCACCGCAACCGCCGACAGGGCAGACAGCTCTCTCAGCACCTCTCGACGACTCCATGTCATGGTCGTTCACCCCCACTCGATGACCATGTCTGCTGTTGGTACACGATACGATGCTGCCTGCAACCCGAAGAGTGTTTCCCCCATGACACGTAATGTCACTCGCATTGTCGAGCGGCTGACAACCAGGAGCTACTCCGCTTGCGCCCCAACGCAAATCAACTTTCTCCTCCTGGTTTACCGCTAATCCGGGAAAATAACCGTAATCATAAATAGGTATCGAATTATGATAGCCAAAGAGACGGTATTCAACTTACCATGCGTTTGGTTGTCATGACTGTTTCGGCGGCGAAATGTCGTTATACCACGGCTCGGTAGACCTCTTAGTTGATTTTCCGACATTGCTCGAAGAGGAGGCGACTAAGCAGATCGAGTCATTCAACCACTGTGTTTTCTCTGCTGGTATTTAGATTGCGGGATTGATGTAGAGAGACGATCAGGAATTAGCAGACATCTCCTAATAAATCCATATCTTAGAAGAATATACAACAGACAGACCGGAAGACTAAATTCTCAGTTTTCCAGCCGTTCGAGAATTAGGTCGTCCAGATCCTCGCGCAGTTCGTCGACCGCAACTTCCTCCAAGACGGGCACGAAGAAGCCCTCGACGAGCATGTTCGTCGCCCGTTCGTCGTCGATGCCGCGGGAGGTCATGTAGAACAGGTCCTCCTGATCGACCTGTCCGACCGTCGCGGAGTGACTGGCCTCCGTGTCGTGGTTGTTGATAATCAGTTTCGGCGAGGCATCGGCCTCCGCGTCGTCACTGAGCAGGAGCGTGTTCTCCCGCTGGTAGGAGTTCGTGTCCCAGGCGTCGGTACCAACGTCTTGGACACCTTCGTAGGCCGAGCGTGCCTCGTCGTCGAGCACGCCACGAGTCACGAGGTCAGCAGTCGTGTGCTCGCCCTCGTGCCAGACCCGCGAACCGAGGTCGAAGTGCTGGTCGTCGTGCCCGAAGAAGGCTCCGACGATCTGGCTCTCGGCGCCGTCGCCGATCAGGCGCGTCTCGACGCTCGTCTTGGTCAACTGGGAGCCGAGGTTGCCCTCGATCCAGTCGACCGTGGCGTCACGGGCAGCGTGACCGCGCTTGACCGAGAAGTTGTAGGTGTCCTCGGAGAGGTTCTGCAACGCGCCGTACTGGACGTGTGCGTTCTTGTCGGCGACGACTTCGACGACACCGGAGTAGTACTGGTCGCTATCTGCCGGCTGGTCGCCAGTGGATTGTCGTTCGAGGATCGTCACCGACGACGATTCCTCGGCGACAACGAGGGTGTAGTTGAACAGCGACCGGGAGTTCATCGTCGTCCGGATCTTCACGTCCTCGGCGACGACGCCCTCAGGGACGTAGACGACTGTCCCGGCACCGAACAGCGCCGTCGACAGCGCCGTCAGGTAGTCCCGCTGCGGGTCGACGACACTGCCGAAGTGCTCTTTGATGAGGTCGCCGTGGTCCTCCAGGGCTTCAGACCAGGACAGAACGTCGACGCCCTCGGCCTCGACGCGGTCTTTTTCCTCGGCCCACTCCAGGGGGTCGACGAGGGTCTCGTAATCGAGGGCATCGAGGTTCGTCCAGTCACGACCGGGCGTGCGGATGACCGACGGCATCGCGAGATCGTCCAGGGCCTCGAACGCTTCCAGACGCGTCTCGGTCAGCCAGTCGGGCTCTCCCAACTCCGCTGAAACCTGCTCGACATCCTCCGCAGTGAGTGTTGCGTGTACCTGCGTGCTCATCCGAGACTTCCCTCCATCTCCAGTTCGATGAGACGGTTGAGTTCGACGGCGTACTCGATGGGCAGTTCCTCCGTGATCGGCTCGATGAACCCGGCGACGATCATCTGCTTTGCGTCGTCGTCGTCAAGCCCGCGGCTTTGCAGATAGAAGACGTCCTCGTCGCCGATCTTGCCGACCGTCGCCTCGTGGGCGACGTCGACCTTGTTGTCCTGGATCTCCATGTACGGCATGGTGTCGCTGGTCGACTCGTTGTCGAACATCAGCGCGTCACACTCGACGCTGGTCGAAGAGTTTTCCGCACCGTTGGCGATGTGGACCAGGCCACGGTAGTTCGTCCGGCCGCCGTCCTTGGCGATAGACTTCGATTCGATAGTGGACTTCGTGTTTGGCGCGTTGTGGTAAACCTTCGCGCCGGTGTCGATGTCCTGTCCCTCGCCCGCGAAGGCGATGGTGATGTGGTTGTCGCTGGCACCGGGTCCCTTGAGGATGGAACTCGGGTACAGCATGGTGGCCTTCGAACCCATCGACCCCGAAATCCACTCCATGCGGCCGTCGGCTTCGACAATGGCGCGCTTGGTGTTGAGGTTGTAGGTGTTTTTCGACCAGTTTTGCACCGTCGAGTACTGGACGTGAGCGCCTTCCTTGACGAAGACCTCGACGCCCCCACTGTGGAGATTGTGATGGGCGTACTGGGGTGCCGAACAGCCCTCGATGTAGTGAACTTCCGAGTTCTCCTCGGCGATGATGAGGGTGTGCTCAAACTGGCCCATGCCCTCCGAATTCATGCGGAAGTACGCCTGGATGGGCATCTGAACGGTGACGCCCTCGGGGATGTAGACGAAGCTGCCGCCCGACCAGACCGCACCGTGGAGCGCGGCGAACTTGTTGTCGCTCGGCGGGACGGCCTTCGTCATGAAGTGCTCACGGACGAGTTCGGGGTGTTCCTGAACAGCCTTGTCCATGTCCATGAACACGACGCCTTTCTCCTCCCACTGCTCCTGCATGTTCTGGTAGACGATCTCGGACTCGTACTGGGCACCGACGCCCGAGAGTGCCTGCTGTTCGGCCTCGGGAATGCCCAGCTTGTCGAAAGTGTCCTGGATCTCGTCGGGCAGATCGTCCCAGTCGTCCTCGCCGCCGCGGGTTTCGATGTCCGGGCGGATGTACGGGATGATTTCGTCGATGTCGACTTCCGAGAGGTCCGGCTGGCCGGGCCAGTCGGTCGGCATCGGCATCTCCTTGTACTGCTCTAAGGCGCGAAGACGCCGTTCGAGCATCCACTCGGGCTCGTCCTTGTCTTCTGAGATCTTTCGGACGGTCTCCTCGGTGAGACCGACCTCGGCTTCGTAGGCCGATGACTGCTCTTTCTTGAATTCGAATCGAGCCTCCGTATCGGTCGATTCGAGATCGTTATCTGAACTCATTGTGTGGTCACCTCAGGCCGCCTCGTAAACCTGCTCGCGGACCCAATCGTAGCCCTCGTCCTCGAGTTTCTCGGCCAGTTCCGGGCCGCCGCTCTTGGCGATCTTGCCGTCGAGCATCACGTGAACGTGATCGGGTTCGACGTAGTCGAGGATGCGCTGGTAGTGGGTGATCTGGAGGACGCCCGTCCCCTGGTCGTCCCGAAGGGAGTTGATGCCCTTCGAGACATCCTGAAGGCGATCGATGTCCAGCCCGGAGTCGATCTCGTCGAGGACGGCGATCTCGGGTTCGAGGATCGCTGCCTGCAGGACTTCGTTCTGTTTCTTCTCGCCGCCGGAGAACCCGGCGTTGAGGTATCGCTCGGCGAAGGACTCGTCCATGTCCAGTTGCTCCATCTTCTCTTTGAGGAGTTGCTGGAACTCGGCGACGCTGACCTCGCCCTCGTCGGCAGGCCCTTCCATCGGCGAGGTGTCGTAGCCCGCCTCTTCCGCTTCGTCGTCCGTTTCCGCATCGGCCGCTTCCTCGTCCTCGAACAGCTCCTCGCGCTCCTCGAGCTTGGCGTTGAGTGCCGTCCGGAGGAAATTCACCATCGTCACGCCCTCGATCTCGGCCGGATACTGGAAGCCGAGGAAGACGCCGAGTGCCGCGCGCTCGTTGGGTTCGAGGTCGAGCAGATTCCAGGTGCGTTTGTCCTCGGGAATCGCCTCGTCGTACTCGTCACTGTCGAGTTCGAGGAGTACTTCGCCCTCAGTCACCTCGTAGGCGGGATGGCCGGCGATGATCTTCGCCGTGGTCGACTTGCCGCTGCCGTTCGGTCCCATCAGTGCGTGGATCTCGCCGGACTCGACCGTCAGGTCGACGCCCTCGAGGATCCGCTCGCCACCCTCTTCGGCGACTTCCGCGTGGAGATTGTTGATCTGGAGTGTAGCCATGTTCTAGGTCAACCGAAAACAAGTTCTACCCACCCATGAAGCTTTCGCAACACAAGATATTTGCTTTGGTCGAATCGGAAAGAATCTTAACGAAAGTTGAATCCTCTTGCCACCGTCTCCGTCACATGAACTGTCCGAGACCCGTCTGTTCCTGGCCGCTCTTGACTTCCTCCCAGGAGACGTCCAGGGCCTCGATCACGCGAGCGATCGGGCCCTTGAGAGTCTTCTCTAACATCTTCTCCCAGTCGACCTCGAACTCCGGGGGGATCTGTTCGGCGACATCGAAGCAGATCACGTCCGGGTCGCGCTTGAACTCCCCATAGATGAGATCACGTGATGGATCGAGACCTCGCTCGTCTTCGATCCGCCGGAAGTAATCGGGATGGACCTTCTTTAGATAGAGTCGCTTGGGTTTGCTCCCGCGATCGAAGTTCGTTCCGAGCAATTTGTTGGCGTACTTCGCCCCCCGGACCTGGGCGGTATCGGTGTCGTAGTTGTCCAGTCGCTTGCCGATTCCGCCAGGGATACCGACGTCCTCGACATCGACGTTGCCGGACTGGAAGTCCGCGATCACGTCGTGGAGATACTCCGTGACGGCGTCGACATCGCCCTCGGTGACGATCATGTCCAGAACCTCCTTCTGGACGCGCTTGGTGATGGGGGCGATGTCCGAACGCTGATACTCGAAACCCGTGATATCGATGTCGTCGACGTCCTTGCCCTCTTTCCAGACGATGTGGCCCGCGTAGCGTTTCTTCTTGCCCGCCTGGAAGAACCGTCGGTAGAGTTTCTCGAACTCGATCTGGAAGCGATGTTCCTCGGCGTTCAGCGTCTCACTGGCGAACTCGTCATAAGAGGCGTTGATCGCCTCCTCGATCTCGAAGGAGCGGTCGATGGCGTCCTCGACAGACATATCCGTCCCCATACTTATCATAACGCTGTCAGTATCGCCATATGTCACGTCGTATCCAAGGTCGTTGACGGCCGACTCGGTGTACTCGATGACCGACCGCCCCGTTGCGGTCACGGCCGCAGCGTTGTCCTTGTCATAGAGTCGGAACCGATCCCATCCCGAAACGCCGTAGAGAGAATTCATAATAACCTTGACAGCCCCTTGCTGCCGGTCATAGAGTTCGTACGCTTCGTTTCCGGGCTCGTGCTCGTTTCGGAGAGACTTCTTTTCTTCCCGTTCTGACAGAAGTTCCTCGACCATCTCCCGGACGATGCCATCGGGCTCCTTCCGGAAATGCTGGCCGCTCGGATCCGGTGCACGGAACGTCTCTCCGTCGTAGGTGGCGGGATCGACTTTCGTCTCCGGGGAAGCGTTGATCGTTACCATGCACATCGGATACAGTGACTTCAAGTCCTGGACGCTGACCATCTCCTTGATCCCGCTGATCGGTTCGAAGACGGCTCCGCCCTCGAACTCCTCGCCGGACTCGACGGTGCCCTTCGAGGGCAAAACGAAGTTCCCGAAGGCCTTGTGCAGGACGTACATGTCGACGGCGTCTCCTGGTGTCGGTGCGTCTTCGAGTTTGCAGCCCACGAACGAGGCGACCTCTTCGAAGAACGCGATGATGTCCTGCTTGCGGTCGAGTTCGACACAAAGTTCGACGTCCCGGAGGTTGTATTCGAGCAGTCGCTCGGGGTCTTCTTCCCAGAGCGTGCCGATGTCGCCGGTGTAGGTCTCTTTGCCGGCCCCGAGTTCCTCCTGGCCGACGTCTTCCAGCCGGTAGGAATCAAGTTCGGTGAATTGGGTCCGTTTGTACGCCCGCAGGAGATCGAAGACCACCCGACCTTTGATGTCCGGTCCCTGCCAGTCGCTCTCCCAGACCTCGTTGACCCGCGAGAGGCGATTCATGTCCAGGTTCAGGTCCGTCCCGTTTTCGAGCACCTGCAACCGGGAGATGAGATAGGGCGCGTCGAAATCCCCGAAGTTCCAGCCCGTCAGGATGTCCGGATCGGTCTCCGCGATGTAGTCCAGAAACGCCGCGAGCATCGCCTCCTCCTGCTCGAAGACGCGAACGTCAGCCTCGAAATCGCCTTCGAGGGGTTCGTAGCGATCCAGTGCCTCCGGCGGATCGATCCCGACCGGCGAGTCGTACAGCCAGACGACGTATTCGTCGCGATAGGAGTCGTGACTAGTCAGACAGATGATTGGTTCTTCACCGTCCTCCGGAAAGCCCGAGCGGTCGTCGACCTCGATGTCGAAGGTATTGACCCGAGCTTCGGCGTCGTAGTCGATGGCTTCGATCTCGTCGTGTGGAACCCGGATCGAGCCGTCGTCGGTGCGGCGTTCGGGGACGCGGATACCGCTGGTGATGTCCTTGTCGATCAGTAGGCGGTTCGGAAAGAGGATATCCGCCTCGTAGTGGTCGAAGTCGTCCCGGATCTGCCCGACGTCTCGGGGCGTCCGGCCGAAAATCCGCACGAGTTCCTCTCCGCGAATGGACTCGAATGGCTCGCCGTCGTCGTCGGCGTGCGTCCAGCCGGTGATCGCGTCGTACCCCGCGAGTCGCTCCTGGTCAACGGAGTCAACAGGGGCATAGAAGTACGGCTTGAACTCGTAGACGCGAACGTGTTCCAGCGTGCGATCCGCGGTGCGGCCAAAGACGTGAAGCACCGGGTACTCGTCGTCGCCTGTGCCTTCGATCGTGTAATCGACCTGCGTAACCGACAACTCGACGGTGCCGTCGGCGTCGGGATACTTCCACTCGTCGGTCTCGACGACGCCGGCCCCCTGCCCGCCGTTGCCGGCGACGACCTGCGCCTCCTCGGCCGGCCGGTCGTCGCCACCGGCGAACTCGCCGAGACCGCGCTGCTGCCCGGAATCTGCCATTGGGGAGTTGGTTCGAGCCGTCACCCTAAAACTCCCCGGTCGCCGGCCGAGATGGGGTCACTGAGAGCCCGTCCCTCACAGAGATGGTAAGTAGCTACTACGACAACTACCGTGGCGGGAAAGTTTATGTTACGGCATATCATACCAAGTCGTGGTTGCAATGTCGAACCCCGCCAACGGAAGCCGGAGCGACGGAGCGACGTCCCGGGAGCCAACGCTCCCCGAACCGTCCGAGTCTGACGCGACAGTGGAGTTCTACGAGACCGAGGACGGGACAGTACTCTACGACGCAGAGAACCCGATGGCGTGGATCTACAGCGACGACGCCACAGCCCTTCCGGACCACCGGTGAGTCAAACGAAGCCGATTTGTCGATGCCACCCCGAGAGAAGTGTGTGTCCAGCAGTGACCCGCTCGAGGAGTTTTTCGAAGAGGATGTCGACGGAAACGACGATCTGATCCCGACGGTCGAGGTCCCCGAGCCGAAACCATCTGAGGGTGAGATCGACTCGGAGACAGTCGATTTGTTCTGGCAGCTCGTCCTCGTGTTCAACGTCGCACTGTTCGGCGTCACCGTCGGCCCGATGGTCCTGTATTTCCTCGGCGACGTCCGGATCGGCGGGGGTCTCTTGGCCGTCGGAATCGTGGCTGGCGGATACGGTCTCGTCCGCTACCGCCAATTTGTCCGCACGCGGTCAGAGGACAGTTAGGCGTGGCTTTTGAGGGTGTTCTATCGGTGCCATTGGGGTTACGCGACGGTAGTCCTAACCGTCCGTAGTCGGTAGGACGAGCATGCGGACAGTGCAGGATGAGGACGGACGGACCTATCTCCTACTGAAGCGCTCGGCCGATGGATGGTTGGTCCACGATCCCGAGACCGGCCAGGAGACGTATCGACCGCCAGCAGACCTCGAACTGCGAGACGAGGAGTCCCCGCTCTCGGCGGCAGCGAATGCGGTTTCACCGCCGGTTCGGGCGGTGCTGACCGCCGTCCGGACCGAACGCTCGCTGGGGCTGCTTCTCGAACTCGAGCGGGACGGTCCGCTGTCGGTCAGAGCGATGCTCGATCGATACGAATACTGCGAGAGCGACCTGCACGGTCGATTGGCCGAATTCCGTGTCGCTGGGCTCATCAAGGAGCAACAGGTCACCGGCGAACGGGGATACGGAACGACTGAACTCGCAGCCGAGGGCCTCGAATATCTGTCAGCCGATCGAGACTGAGTGACAGCGGGAGCGAGGCGAAAGTCCACGCA
Organism: Halorhabdus rudnickae; assembly: GCF_900880625.1. Lineage (NCBI taxonomy): Archaea > Methanobacteriati > Methanobacteriota > Halobacteria > Halobacteriales > Haloarculaceae > Halorhabdus > Halorhabdus rudnickae. Next base: position 20,943 of record NZ_CAAHFB010000001.1, on the reverse strand, counting down.
TTCAGTCGGAAATACGACGCTCAACAGGACCAGACAACGACTCTAACGCGGACAACGGTCTCGACTCTGGAGCTCAATCGGCGACGAGCCCGGCGCGCTCCCGGCGCTCGACCTGCGAGCGGTTGGTGGTGGCATCTTTATCGACGTGGACCAGATCGTCGGCTGCGTCCACCAGCTCGTCGTCGTGGCTGACGACGACAATCTGCTCGACCCCGATCTCGGTGCGCATATATTCGATCAGTTCGAGCAATTGCGAGACGTGACCCGAATCCAGGAACACCGTCGGTTCGTCGAGGATCAGCGGCGGCGTCGGTGCGGCCCCTTCGATCCCCTCCGCGAGCAGCCGATAGATCGCACCCCGCAGGCTGAGGTTGAACAGCGCACGCTCGCCACCGGATAGCTGGTCGGGGTCCAGCGCTTCGCCGTCTTTCTGATAGATCGTGAGATGGTAGTCCGTCTCGAGTTCGATCCGATCGTAGGAGTCGTTGCGATAGACGAGATCGAACGTGTCGTTGAGCATCCGTTCTAAGGTCTCGACGTTTCGCTGTCGGAGTTCCGCCCGAAGCTGGCCGTACATCTCCTGGAGCTGTTGGGCCTCCTCGTAGAGGGATTCGAGGTGTTCGACGGTCGCTTCGAGTTCCTCGTGGCGCTCGCGGAGGGATCTGAGTTCCTCGATTTCGTTCTCGATGGCGCCGATCCGGGCCTGAAGTTCGTCGCGCCGTTGCTCGCGCTGCTGGATCTCTTCGGCTACTTCCTCCAGATACGTCTCGGCCCGATCCCTGTCCGCTCGGGCCTCGGCCAGTCGATCCTCGTCGATCGCGTCGGCGAGTTCCGAGCGGCGGTCCCGGAGCGTCCCGAGGCGATCGCGCCGCTCGTCGTTCATCTCCGCGAGTTGCTCCCGACGCTCTCGAGAGGATTCGATGTCCTCGGCGAGGTCTTCGAGTCGATCGAAGTCAGCCAGTACGTCCTCCAGCGTCTCGATCCGGTCGGCGAGTTCGCCACGGCGCTCGTTGCACTCGGCGATGGCTTCCCGAGAATCCTCGGCCTGCTCGTCGGCCGCCTCGGCCGACTCGCGGTGCTGTTCGGCCTCGGCTTCGAGTTCGTCGGCCTCCTCCTGCAGGGTCTCGACGCGCCCTTCAGTCTCCTGGATCGACGACTCCCGTTCGTCGATCAGCTCGGCCAGCGTCTCGCGTTTGTCCCAGAGTCGGTCGTGTTCGTCCTCGCGATCGACCAGCGTCTCGGCACGCTCGAATCGGTCCTCGATATGTTCCCGCGTCTCCGTCAACTCCTCGCGTTCCGTGCGGAGGTCGGCCAGTCGCTCACGGTCGTCCTCAAGCGATTCGATCCGGGGGGCCTCCGAGACAGACTGTCCGCATTCGGGGCACTTGCCGGCCTCCAACAGTGCTTGGCCCTCCTCGATGTCGGCTTCGAGGGATTCAATCGTCGCTTCGAGTGTGGTCAGCTCGCTTCTGACGTCCTCGAGTTCGTTTGCCACGTCCTCGCGGAACCCCTCCGCGTCGCCGAGTTCGACCGGCGCGTCTTCGAAGGCATCTTCGATCGCGTCGATCCGCTCGGTCAGGTCGATAAGTGTCTCTCGGCGATCGGCGAGATCGGACCGCGTCTCCTCGAGATTCGACTCTAACTCACCAGCCCGCTCGCGTTTCTCCGTGGCGCGTTCCTCGGCATCGACTGCAGCGTCACGGTGATTCTGTGCGTCCTCGCGGTGGCGCTGTGCATCCAGACGGTGTTGCTCGATCTCGTCGCGGATCTCGTCGTCGCGCTCCTCGAGGTCGTCGATCAACGACTCGACAGCGTCACGATCGGCGTCGGTCGAAAGATCGGTCGCCTCGAGTTCGGATTCGATCCGGGTCCGGAGCTCGTCGCTGCGCTCGCGGCACTCGGCGATCTCGTCGGCGAGTGCCTCGCGCTCGCACTCGTCGGTCTCGATTGTCTCCGTCAAATCGTCGATCTCCCCGTCGACATCTTCGAGTTCGTCGCGGCGCTGTTCGTACTCCTCAAGGAGCGATGTCGCTTCCTCGAGTGTCTCACGGGCAGTCTCCCGCTGTTCGTCGTAGCGCTCGAGTTCGCTTTTGACCGTGGTAAGTTCGCTCTGGGCTTCGTTGAGTCGCTCCGGGAGATCCTTCTCTTCCTTTGCGTCGATCTGGTCCGTTAACTGGGAGAGAGACTCTCGCTTGCCCTCGAGGACGCGCCCGACGCCGACGCGGGCGTCACTGGCTCGCTGGCGATACTCCTCCAGTCGACCGAGCTGGAGGAGATCGTCGATCATGTCCTGGCGTTCGCTCGGGGTCGCATTGATGAGCTTGTTGACCTCGCCCTGGCGGACGTACGCGCAGTTGACGAACGCCTCGTGATCCATCCGCAACAGTGAGGCGACGCGACTACGGACGTCACGCGCCCCTTCGACAACGCCGTCCGGTTCGTCTAAGACACACTCGACAGTCGTCGCCCGGTCGTCACGGACACGGAGTCGGCGTTTGATGTGATAGGACTCCCCGCCGTGGGCAAACCACAGTTCGACGGTGGCCTCCTCGGCCCCGATCGTGACGAGTTCCTCAAGCGTCCGGTCGAGGGCGCGAGCGCCATAGAGGGCGAAAAAACAGGCCTCGAGCAGCGAGGACTTCCCGCTGCCGTTGACGCCGTGGATGACCGTCACGCCACGATCCAGTCGCAAGTCTGCGTCGGCGTAGCACTTGAAGTTCTCCAGGCGGACGCGTTCGAACCTCACAGGAACTCACCCATGGTTGCCTGGCCGTCGCTGTCGTCGGCCGCCTCCTCGTCGGACTGGGTGTCGTCCGGCTGTGGTTCGCCCCCCTGGGGATCATCAGGTGGGTCTCCCCCACCGGCGATCTCCTCGTCGTCCGGCTCACCAGCCGGCTCCACTGTTTCCTCGCTGCCCGCTTCGTCGCTGTTCTCGATTCCATCTTCGCCGTCTGGCCCCTGGTCGTCTTCGCTGGCCGCTCTGTCGGTCTCCCCTGTACCGTCCTCACCGGCCAGTCCCGGATCGTCCTCGGTGGCCGGTCCGTCCGTCCCGTCCGTGCTGTCCTCGCCGTCCGTCGCCTGTTCGGTCTCCTCACCTGGGACGTCACTCTCGACGGGAGCCGGTTCGAACCGATCGGGGTCGGCCTCGTCGACGATCTCCCGGACCCAGGATTCGACGGCGTCGTCGACGTTGGAGTCGGCGACTTTGCTCGCCCGGACAAGTTCGTCGAGTTCCCCTGCAGCGGGGCTGAGTCCGAGTTGCTCGATCCGCTCGCGGACGGCGTCGTCGGGGTCGGCGAAACTCACGTCGTAGGCGGCCTCCTCGTCGACCTCGCGGCGGTCGTTGACGCGAGCGATCAGTGCGCCCCGTTCGCGGGCAAACTCTTCGATCGTTGCCGGCGGGACGCGTTCGCCTTCACCCTCGATGGTGACGATCACGACCGCACCCCCCAGGTCGTACTGGCCGACCCGCTCGCGGACCCGTTCGATCCCCTCGCCGTCAGCGAGGTCCAGATCGACGAAGACGAACTCGCGGGTCTCGATGGACCGACGACGGATGTCGACCGCGTCCTCGAAGGAAACGAGGTTGTACCCGCGCGCCTCGCGCTCGGACGCACTGGCCCGCTCGGTTGATCCGCAGTACGTGAGCCAGGTTCCGTCGATCTCCCGTCGGGCGGGCGTGTGATCGTCGCCGAGCAACATTGCATCGAAGTCGATCGACGATTCGGCGAGGATTTCGCGGGCGTCCCAGTCGCCGTGATCGAACGGCTCGAACAATCCATGAGAGACCAGGGCGGCGTGGGCAACGTCGTGCGGTTCGAAATCGTACGCCAGGTCGTCGCGGACGGCGCGAGCCACGAAGTCCAGCCCGTAGAAAGCGGTATCGCCGATCACGGTCGGCGTCTCGTCCAGTCGGACCGCTAGATCGAGTGATTCGAAGAGATCGAGCCACTGGGCGTCCCGTTTGCCCTCGTGGTTACCCACGATCGCCAGAAACGGGATGGCAGCCTCATCGAGTCGACGGAGCGTTCCGAGCGCGCCCATTATATCCTGCAGGCGCGGTCGCCGGTCGTGAAAGAGGTCACCGGCGTGAACGACGGCGTCGACATCTTCCGCGACCGCATCGTCGATGACCTGCCGAAACGCATCCAGAAAGTCACGCTGGCGTTCCGGCGAGTGATACTGCCGGTAACCGAGATGGGTATCGCCCGTGTGCAGCACCCGCGTCATGGTGGCCGGCTACGCCGCGGGGTCCTAAAGGGGTTCCGCGAGCAGGGTGAAAGTGATCCGGAGCGGAAGGGGACCGTCGGCACTCACTCGATGGCGAGCGTGTACACCCGTTTGCGGGCATCCGAAAAGGAGAACCGCGAATCGACGACGCCGACCTCCTCCAGCCGACTGAGGGCGTACCGGACGGTCCGGCCCGGCAGCAACGTCTCCTCGGCCAGCTGACTTTGAGTCAGGCTCTCGTTGTACTCCAGGGATTTGGCGACGAGTTTGGCGCTCGGCGGAAGATCCTCGACGGCTTCCCAACCGGGTTCCTCTACCGCTTCGACCTGTGGTGTCTCTGTGATGCTCATCGTACATCCCCGTTCCGGATACAGAGTGATAATATTTACTATCCCTAAATATAACTCAGAAGAATCCCAGGTGGCTGCGATGGGTTCTGCTGGAGAAAATGTGTGACAAACACACTCTCGATCTACGAGGCGGGTTCCAGTATCGCAAAACGAGATCTGTGATCGATTTCCGGGGATGGAAGTCAAATGGATGTAACCGAGAAGATACTAGACACCTCCTTCGATGGGGTCGAATTTCGTCCCGACCCGAAGCCTCTTGACTGCAGACGCCCTAGAACAGTCAATGACGGATACGGTGGATGACGTCGACCAACCGTACGACGAAGGCGCGTCCCAGCAGGACAAAATCGAGGCCCTGGAGGAACAACTCGAGGTTCTCGAACAGCAAAACGAAGAGATGCGAGACAAGTTGCTGGACGCCAATGCCGAGAACAACAAGTATCAACAGAAGCTCGAACGGCTCAACCACGAGAACAAGAAGCTCAAGCAGTCCCCGCTGTTCGTGGCGACCGTTCAGGAACTCACCGACGAGGGAGTGATCATCAAACAGCACGGCAACAACCAAGAAGCCCTCACCGAGGTCACCGACGAGATGCGTGAAGACCTCGAACCCGACGAACGCGTCGCCGTGAACAACTCCCTCTCGATCGTCAAGACCCTCGACGACGAGACAGACGTGCGGGCTCGGGTCATGCAGGTCACCCAGAGCCCAGGTGTCGACTACCAAGACATCGGCGGTCTCGACGAGCAGATCGAGGAGGTCCGCGAGACCGTCGAGATGCCCCTGAAGAACCCGGGGATGTTCGACGAGGTCGGGATCGACCCACCCAGCGGCGTCCTGCTGCACGGCCCGCCGGGGACGGGCAAGACGATGCTGGCCAAAGCGGTCGCCAACCAGACCGACGCCACCTTCATAAAGATGGCTGGCTCCGAGTTGGTCCACAAGTTCATCGGCGAGGGCGCGAAGCTCGTCCGGGATCTGTTCGAACTCGCCCGCCAGCACGAGCCGGCTGTGATCTTCATCGACGAGATCGACGCCATCGCCTCGAAGCGGACGGACTCGAAAACCTCCGGCGATGCCGAAGTCCAGCGGACGATGATGCAGTTGTTGAGCGAGATGGACGGCTTCGACGATCGCGGGGAGATCCGCATCATCGCCGCCACCAACCGCTTTGACATGCTCGATCGCGCCATCCTCCGGCCCGGTCGCTTCGACCGCCTCATCGAAGTGCCAAAGCCCGAAACGAACGGCCGCGAGCAGATCTTCCGGATTCACACCCGCAACATGAACCTTTCGGAGGATATCGACTTCGAGCGGCTGGCACGGGAATCGACCGAGGCCAGCGGGGCCGAGGTCAAGGCGATCTGTACGGAAGCAGGAATGTTCGCCATCCGGGACGATCGCACTGAAGTCACCGAGCAAGACTTCGTCGATGCCTGGGAGAAGATCCAGGCCGAAGAAGAGGACGAGGAAGTCTCGAAGACGTTCGCCTGACTGCACGCTGTTCCTTTCCGTCGGTAATCGGGCACCGAGATGTATGCACGCTTAAGAACGCCCGCCCCCCACCGTCGAGTATGCAACCACGGGACCTCTCGGCGCACACTGTCTATCGAGCCGGTCGCGGGATCGAGGAGACCGCCCGCGAACTCGGCCTCGATCCGGACGATCTGATCAAACTCTCCTCGAACGAGAACGCGCTCGGCCCGAGTCCAAAGGCCGTCGCGGCGATCCGCGAGCACGCCGAGCGCCTCCATTCGTATCCGAAGGCCTCACACGCCGATCTCGTCGACGCCCTGGCCGAGCGCTGGGGTGTCGATCCCGCCCAGATCTGGCTGGGCAACGGCGGTGACGGCGCGATGGATGCCCTCTCCCGGGCAATGATCGAGCCCGGCGAGGCAGTCCTGGTCCCGGACCCGGACTTCACGTATCACTCGATGAGCGTCCGGTATCACCACGGCGAAGTCCACACCTACCCGCTTTCGAAGGAAGACGGCTTCAACCAATCTCCGGCGCGCGTCCTCGAAAGCTACGACGGCGAGCGAATGATCTATCTGACGAGCCCCCACAACCCGACCGGGTCGATGGTTACCCTCCCAGAGGTCGAGGAAATCGCCGAGCGGACCGACGAGGAGACGCTGGTAGTCGTCGACGAGGCCTACAACGAGTTCGCCGATCGCCCGAGTGCGGTCGAACTGGTCGAGGCCCGCGAGGACGTAGCCGTCGTCAGAACCTTCTCGAAGGTCTACGGTCTCGCGGGGCTTCGCCTGGGCTACGCGATCACACCGCAGGAATGGGCCGACGCCTACGAGCGGATCAACACGCCCTTTTCGGCCAGCGAGATCGCCTGCCGGGCCGGGCTCGCTGCGCTGGAGGACGACGAGCACGTCGAGGCCATCACTGAACTTGTCGAGTGGAGCCGGGAATACTACGACGAACATCTCGACGCCGAAACCTACGAGAGCGGCGGGAATTTCGTCCTCGTGGAGGTCGGAGACGCCACGGAGGTCGCCCAGCGGGCGAAAGAACGGGGCGTGATCGTCAGGGACTGTTCGAGCTTCGGCCTACCGGAATGTATTCGCGTCACCTGTGGGACGCGCGAGGAGACGGAAAGAGCCGTCGAGACGATCAACGAGGTGCTCCCGTCGTGAGAGTCGCCGTCACCGGGACACCCGGGACGGGCAAGACCACGGCGAGCGAACGTGTCGAGACTGATCTCGATGTAATCCACCTCAACGATGTGATAACGCGTGAGGGACTGACCCAAGGGATCGACGACGATCGGGATTCGGCGATCGCCGATCTCGATGCTGTCGAGACGTGGCTCGACGATCGGGACGACGTGCTCGTCGAGTCCCATCTCGCACACCACCTTCCGATGGATCGCGTCATCGTATTGCGGTGCCATCCAGAGACCATCGAGGAGCGGCTTGTAGAGGGTGGCGAAGGAGAGCAAAGCGCCGAAGAGAACGCCGAGAGCGAGGCCCTCGACGTAATCCTCGCCGAAGCCGTCGACGAACACGGGTCCGACTCAGTCTACGAGATCGAGACGACCGATCGCTCGCCCTCGTCGGTTGCCGAGGAGATCGAAGCCGTCGTCGAGGGGGATCGCGAGCCCAGCGCAGGGTCCGTTTCGTATATCGAGTACCTATGACGCTGGATCAACTCCGTCCGCTGTCCGATCGGTTACTCGAACCGTTCGTCGTGGCCAGCGTACGGATCGGCCTGACGCCGAACGTCGTCAGCGTCCTCGCGTTGCTTGTGGCCGGCGGTGCGGCCGGTGCGTTCTATCTCGGCGGTTCGGCTCCCGTCTGGTATCTCGCTGCAGCTGGCCTGGTGTTTGCCAACGGCTGGCTGGACCTGCTCGACGGCGCGATCGCGCGTGAACTGGACACTGAATCGGCCGCTGGCGATCTGCTCGATCACGTTTTCGACCGCTACGCCGATCTGTTGTTGTTGATCGGACTCGCGGCCGGCATCGGCCGCTGGGACCTCGGCGTCGCCGCGATCACGGGCGTGTTGATGACCTCCTATCTGGGAACGCAAGCACAGGCGGTCGGCCTGGATCGCGTCTACGGTGGCCTGCTCGGCCGTGCGGATCGCCTGGCACTCATGGGTTTCGGGGCTCTTCTGGCCGCCGTCGTGACCGAATCTGTCTACGGACTGTCCGCAATCGGCTGGCTGCTGGTGGTCTTTGCCGTCGTCGGCCACTTGACCGCAATCCAGCGATTCTACTACGCGATGGGTGACCTCGAGTAACGCTCTCGATCGCCCCGTCCGGAAAGATGTCTACTACCCGCTCGGCGCGATCAACTCGATCGGATGCGTGACGCCCCGATCGAGCAGATCGGTCAACTGATCGTGACAGGAAGTCCCGCTGGCGACGACCGTTCGGTCTTCGGTGTCGGGCGTCGTGAACTGGTCACGGAGATCGTCGCCGACGGCCATACTCACGTCGTAGTACTGCTGTTTGAAGCCGAACGAGCCAGCCATGCCACAGCACTCGACCTCGGATGTGGCGAGATCGAATCCGAGCCGATCGAGGATCGCCTCCGTGTGGGCATCCAGACCGAGCGTCCGCTGCTGACAGTGGCTGTGATAGGCGATCTCCTCGCCGTTGCCGTCGGCGAGTGCCTCGAGATCGGCCCCATTCTCGACGAGACCATAGACGTACTCAAGCACCTCGTAGCTATTGGCCGCGATTCGGTCGAACGTCTCCTCGTCAAGCAACCGCTCGTAGTCGTTGCGAAGCATGGCGAGATCGCTGGGCTCGACCACGATCACGTCCCGACCCGCTTCGAGGTGTGGTTCCAGGGACTCGGCCACCGCTTCGGCGTGATCACGGGCTGTCGCGATCATGCCCTGAGAGAGTGCAGCCCGGCCGCTTTCTGAGACGTCGGCGACGTGGACCTGACAGCCCAGTGCCTCTAGCGCCCGGATCGTCGCCTTCCCGCGCTCGACGTGCATGTAGTTCGTGTAGGTATCCGCAAGCAGGACGACCTCGCGGTCGGGATCCGCGGGAGGGTCACGACCGTTCGCCCACTTGCGGAGCGTCCCGCGGGTGAACTCCGGCATCTCGCGGCGGCGATCGACCCCCAGCAGTTTCTCGGCGATCCACCGAGAGGGAGCTGCCCCAGCGACCCAGTTCGACACCGGGGCGAACGCGCTCCCGAGTTTCGCGACCGTCGAGAAGTTCCCGAAGAACCGCTTCTGGAGATCGATCCCCGCTGGCTCCGGGTCCGGCGTCAACCCCGTCACGAGGTGGTCGAACGCGTCCGGATCGTCGCCGCGGTTGAGCCGATCGCGAACGACGGTGTTGATCCAGGGGATGTCGATCCCGACCGGACAGGCTTCCGTACAGCGACTGCACCCGGTACAGAGGTCGTTGAACTCCGCGGCGCTTTCTTCGCCACCGATCCCGGCCTCCCAGCCCGTGGCAATGCCACCGGTGTACGTCTCGCCACCGAAGGCGTGTCCGCCGACCTGCTGGAAGTTCGCACACGAGTTCGCACACGCCGAACACCGGATGCAGTACAACGTCTCTTCGAGATCTTCGTCCTCGCGCATGGCCATCCGACCGTTGTCGACCAACACGAGGTGAAAGTCCCGGTCGTCCGGGTCGCCGAACGTCTCGCCGTCGAACGTCGGCGCGTCGATCGGCGGTGTCAACAGCGAGACGTAGGAGGTGATGTCGTGGCCTGTCCCCGAGCGGCCGATCAACTCCACGAAAGGCTGGAGATCCTCGACGCTCGGGACGATCTTCTCGACCCCCGCGACGGCGACGTGGGTGTCAGTACTCGCAACCGTTTTGCGGGCGTTGCCTTCACTCGTGACGAGGGCCATCGTCCCCGAATCGGCCGTCAGAAAGTTCGCGCCAGTCATCCCGATGTCCGCGTTGGCGATGTCGTCAGCGAGTTGCTCCCGTGCGAAGTTCGTCAGATCTTCGGCTGTCTCTAAGGGGACGTCGGGGTCGAACTGCGCCTCGAACAGACGGGCGATCTCCTCGCGGGACTTGTGAATGGCGGGCGCGACCAGGTGTGACGGGGCTTCCTCGGCGACCTGGAGGACCCACTCGCCGAGATCGGTCTCGACGACGTCGACACCCGCGTCTTCGAGGTGTTCGTTGACCGCCAGTTCCTCGGTCGTCATCGACTTGCTCTTTGCGACCGAGTCCGCATCCGCGTCCGCGACGATCGATTCGATATACTCGTTGGCCTCGGCGGCGTCCTCGGCGAGATGAACCGTCCCGCCGTTGGCCTCGATCTGTTCCCGTAACTCCTCGATCAATTCCGGTAACCGTTCGATGGCGTCTTCCTTGATCGCTCGTGCCTCGTCTTTGAGTCCCTCGTAGTCCTGCAGGCGGGCGACCGACTCGTAGCGGCCGTCGTTGAACCCCTGGGTGTTCGTCTCGATGGCCGCCCCTTCCTGGTCCATGATCTCGCGGATCTTCGCCGCCTTGGCGCGTTTCGAGGTGCCCGCAGCGGTCCGTTTGGACGTGTCTCCGCTCATTGTTCGACGATGACGACGTGGACATCTGTCGGCCCGTGGACGCCGCGTACCAGGTCGCCCATGTCCGAAGTGGCGCTCGGTCCCGTAGCGACGATCACGTCGCCTTGATCTCCACGGAGCAGCGAGCCGAGTTCGTCGAAGGCCTCAGCCATGGTATCGACGACATCACGCTCTCTCAGGACAGGGACGTGGGTCTCGGGAAAGAGACTCATCAGTTCCTCACCGTCGGCACCGGACTCCAGGAGAACGCTGCCGTAATCGGCGACGGCACCAGTCGCGGGCGTCACACCGGTAGTAGCCGTCCGAACAGTCTCCGGATCCGGGTCGGTATCGATATCCCTCGGAAGCGATACACCCTCGATCGGGATCGGGACGCCGACAGCCGGTTGCTCGAGTACGTCGACGACGGCCGATTCGAACCTGCCTGCGTCTGTCCGCGTCCAGGTTACGTCCATCCCGTCGAGGGACGCGACGAACCGATCGACGGGCGACTCGGTCTGCATCGGTGACATTATGCGCTCTGGGCGCCAGACTGGCATGAGGATGGGGGAACCGGCAGGATGCTCGCGGTGTGTCACGGCGTACGATTTATGCCCCGGCACAGGCAAGAGACCTACATGGTACAGTGTGAGATGTGTGGGACCGAAACCCAGTCCCCGAACACGATCAAAGTGGAGGGTGCGGAACTGGATGTCTGTGACGAATGTACCGACTTCGGCACCGAGGTCAAGACCGGCGATTCTGCCTCGACTTCGACGAAATATTCGACGGGCAGTTCTTCGAGTGACTCCAGCGGCAGTTCGTCGACAACCTCAAGCGGATCCTCGGGCGGTGGGGGCGGCGGATCGCGCCGCGACATGTTCGACGAGATGGACGAACTCGTCCAGGACTTCGATCAGCGGATCCGGTCGGCTCGGGAATCAGCTGGCCTGAGTCAGTCGGAGCTTGCGGATCAACTCAACGAGAAAGCGAGCCTGATCCGCAAGCTCGAACACGGTGACCACCTTCCCAGCGACGAGGTCCAGCGAAAACTCGAAACCGAACTGGATATCGATCTGACAGAGGGCGCCGGCGAGGGCGACACCGAGTGGGAAGGGGGATCCGACGTCGGTGAGTACACTCTCGGGGACGTCGTCGAACGGAAAGACTCCTGACGGTCAGTCCTGACGTTCGATCTCCGAGCGCTCGAGATCCGACGCCAACGCTTCGACCGTCGCCTCGAGTTCCTCGATTTCGGATTCGAGCCTGGCGAAACGCTCGCTAGCCGCTAGTTCCGGCTGTGGCTTCTCGACCTCGAGGACGTTGCGTTTGAGTTTCTTGGAGGTGAGCTTGCGTCGCCGCTCGTTGTACGTCGAGACCGTCTCTAAGCGCTCGACGACGTCGACGAGCGTATCCTTGCTGACGGGTTTGACTAGGTAATCGTCGACGCCGAGGTCGATAATCTCGAAGTCCGGATCGACGGCCGTCACCATGGCGACCTGGAGATCTAGCCCACGTTCCTCGATCGTCGCGAGTACCTCGTTCCCGGAGACGACTGGCATCCGCCGATCCAGCAGGACGATATCGAACTCCGGCCCGAGAGTCTCGATCGCCTGCTCGCCCCCGTAGGCCGTCTGCACGCCATAGGAGTCCGAGAGATATTCGGCATAGAGATCGGCGAGATGTCGTTCGTCCTCGACGACGAGTACGGTCGTCGAATCGCTCTGGTCGGTCACGGTCCGGACGTTGTCCGGACGGGCTAATAATGGTCACTGTTCGGCCCTGGTACCATGGGGAGTGCCTGCCCGGAGTTCACCAAGAGTTACTGGCAGTGTCCGGTGGGACCTGGAGATAGTCTTCGAAACCTATTTTGCCGGTGTCGTCGAAGGCATAGTCGCAATGTTCGTTCTTGTCAACCTTAAAACCTATCCGTGTGATCCGGTTGAAGTCGCGCAAGCCGCCAAAGAAGTAAGCGAAGAGTCGGGCGTACGCATCGGGATCGCCGCGGAGGACGCCGACATCGCCGCCGTTGCCGATACCGGCGTCGAAACGTGGGCTCAACACGTCGACCCGATCGAGCACGGCAGCAACACCGGCCACACCCTGGCCGAGACAGTTGCCGACGCTGGCGCGGCGGGAACGCTGATCAACCACTCGGAGAACCGCCTCAAGCTGGCGGACATCGACGGATCGGTCCGGGCCGCCGAGCGCGCCGGCCTTGAGACCTGCATCTGTGCCAACAACCCCGATCAGATCGCAGCCGTGACGGCCCTCGGTCCGGACTCGGTCGCCGTCGAGCCGCCGGAACTCATCGGCGGAGACGTCTCTGTCGCGAGTGCCGATCCCGACATCGTCACCGACGCCGTCGAGGCAGCGGCGGCGGTCGACGAGGACGTCGACGTCTACTGTGGGGCCGGCATCTCGTCCGGCGACGACGTCGACGCCGCCGACGACCTCGGCGCCAGCGGCGTCCTGCTTGCCAGTGGCGTCGCAAAGGCCGACGACCCGCGCGCTGTTCTCGAAGACCTCGTCGCACCGCTTAGCTGAACGGACGGGCCACAAACCGTCTCGTTCCGATCCGGATCGGAAATGCCGGAACGCGACCGATAGCGTCGTCTGGGAACAGACTATCGACGTAAAGAGACCCTGCCAGTCCGGCAGCGAAGTGTTTCCCGCTTGCCCGGATAGTCGTCGAACGGCGGATGACACTGCCCCCGGCGGAATTGACCCGAGACATGACAAGTTCCGTCCCACAGTATCGGTCCGTTTTGACGGACGTCACGAACTCCCGGCCGACCGCTTCGAGCCGTCCAACGGCGGCAACCGCGACGTTCAACACCGCCTCGCTGGTCAGCACGAAGTGATAGCCCACGAGGCCCGAGGGGACCAAACGACTGGCTGACCGAACTATATAACCCGGGCGCCGTCGAAGGCTACCGGGAGATGAGTTCGATGAAGCGACTCGTTCTCGACATCCTGAAGCCCAACGAGATCGAGAACGCGACCTTTGCACGGACGCTGGCGGATCTAGACGGCGTCGAAGGGACGAACGTGTCGCTACTTGAGTCCGACAAGGAGGTACAGAACCTCAAGATCACCATCGAGGGGGAGGCGATCGACGAGACCGCCGTCGCCGATGCCGTCGAGAACCTCGGCGGGACGATCCACTCGGTCGACGAGGTGGTCTGTGGCGAACGGCTCGTCGAAGAGAGTTCGACCCATCAAGACTGATCCGTGTCCTCAAGACTGTCCACACTCCGGGAACTCCTCGCCGACGAGGACGTCCGGTCGATCTCCAGACGCTACTTCATCTCCAACGGGTTCGACGGGACGCTGACCAGCATCGGCATCATCGTTGGATCGTTCCTCGGTGGGAACCAGGCTGCCATGGACATCGTCCGGGTCGTCGCCGGCGGGACCGTCGGACTGGCCGCCTCCGGCGTCTGGAGTGTCTGGGAAATCGAACGCGCCGAAAAACTCGCCGAACTGAAACGCATCGAAGAGAAGATGCTTTCTGGGCTCGAAGACACGGAACTCCACGATCGGAAGGGCGAGGCCCGGAAGATCAACGCGGCGATGAGCGGTCTGGGACCAACGATCGGCATGCTGTTGCCGATCGTCCCCTACTTCTTCGTCGACATCGCGTTCTCCCTGTTGTGGGCGACAGTCCTCGGCGTGGCGATCGGCGTCGGTCTCCTGTTCGTCTTCGGGGCGTACATGGGCAATATTTCCGAGCAGAACTGGGTGATCGCTGGACTCCGAACCGGTCTCGTCGGTCTGGTGGTTGGCGGGGTTAACATCATTCTGCCCGGATGAACGCCAGACCGAATCAAAGAGCGTGTATCGATCGGAACCAGACGCCGAGTGTTCGGGGAAAGCGTTAAGTGCGAGTGTGTGTGGCTTACTCATGGAACCTCGCAGGGGTTCCCGACGGGAACCACCGTCGTGAACGTCCGGGAGACGCACCGTGCGCAAGCGACGCCACACCGCCGGAATTTCTCCGGCGGTCCGTCCGACGTATCACTTCCAGCAGTGCCGGGTGTTGCCTGCAATGTCGCGTCAGGAAGCTTGTTACCGCTCGGGCGTGAACTGTCGGTATGTCTCGCCCGGGGCAGCTACCAGTCGAGACGCACGACGACGAGCGAATCGTCTGTCACGTCGACGCCGACTGCTTTTACGCTGCCTGCGAGCGGTTGCGCGAGCCGGAGCTGGAGGGCGAACCTGTCGTCGTCGGCATGGGCTACGAGGCGGGTGAGTCCCACGGCGCGGTCGCGACGGCGAGTTACGAGGCCCGCGAACATGGCGCCGAGAGCGCCCAATCGATCGAAGAAGCACTCGAACACTTGGGACGGCGCGCTGCCGACCCCAAAGATGAACCGACCGCGTACTACCGACCGGTCGACATGGACTACTACGAGCGCGTCAGCGCAGACGTCGAGTCGATCCTCCGGGCCTCGGCCGACATCGTCCGAAAGGTGAGCATCGACGAGGCCTACCTCGACGTGACCGACCGGACCGACTGGCGCGAGGTCGAGGCCTTCGCCGGCGGTCTCAAGGCACAGATCTCCGAGGAGGTCGGTGTGACGGTGAGCATCGGCGTTGCCCCATCGATGAGCGCGGCGAAGATAGCTAGCGACGCCGACAAGCCCGACGGGCTGGTCGTGGTCGAACCCGGCGACGTCCGGAGCTTTCTCGCCCCGATGGATGTCGAACGCATCCACAACGTCGGGCCGACGACGGCCCGTGAATTGCGTGAGATGGGCATCGAGACGGCTGGCGACCTGGCAGGTGCCAACCCCGACCAACTCCGTGACCGCTTCGGCGAACGTGGGGTAGCGGTCTACCGATACGCGCGCGGCGAGGACGACCGCGAGGTGACGCCGCGGGACGACCCAAAGAGTCTCTCGCGGGAATCAGCGTTTTCCGAGCCTATCGAGGACTTCGAGCGGCTCTGTGAGCGCGTGCGGACGCTCGCCGGGGCGGTCGCTGACCGGGCGAGTCGGAAAGGCGCACTCTACGGGACGATCGGAATCAAAGTCGTCGAACCGCCCTTCGACGTTCGGACGCGGGCCAGATCACTGTCAGGACCCGTCGACGACCCCGACCTCCTCGAACGGATTGCCGTCGATCTCCTCGGGGAATTCGACGGGGCGGCCGTCCGGAAAGTCGGCGTTCGGGTCTCGAACCTGTCGTTCACCGAGCGCGAGCAAACCAGCCTCGCCGGCTTCGATGACAGATCTCACTCGGCGAGTGACGGGGGACGCCACGACGAGGGACGTACCGACCACTCGCCGGAACCACGCGGACAAACGTCGCTCCAGGACTTCTCGTGAGTGGGCGTGGCGATGTCGACTTTTCACACTGAACAAGGGCGATTGGGCCGGCCCAGAGTCGTCACCCGAGGCCGTTCTCGAGATTTTCCAGAAGTTTACCGGCGAACAGGCCCATCCGGGGCGCGATGGCGTCGGGATCGTCGCTCGGCTGGTGGGGTGGATGGGCCGCGAGTGTCTCGACGAAGCGCTCACCGTGAGTCATCGCCTGCATTATGTCGACGACGTCCACCGTCAGCCCCTCGTCTGCGGTATCCATTTCCGGGTGGCGGGCCTTCTCTTCGTCAGTGTAGGTGATGGTCCAGGAGTGCCCACCGATCACGTCCAGAACGTCCTCGACGGGGCCGATCTCGAGGGAGTCGCCCTCCTCGACCACCCCGGCGTCTCCACTCTCGACGTAGACGATTCCGTCTTTGACGATCGTTTCGTACCGTGCCATATGTCTCGCGGGTGGCCTGCCTATGCCCAGTGAGACGTGCCGGTGATAAATAGTCGCGGCCGTTTCGACAGCCCCGTCGGCTGATGTGTTCGTCACTCTCCGTCGGACTCGCGTCTGACGGAGAGTTATGGAGGGCGAGACACGTACTCTCGACAGAGAGTATGGTCAACGACGAGGCGCGGACGATCACCGTCGCGGATCACAGCGACGGCGTGCGCGGGAGCGACGAACCAGGTCAGCCAGTGTCGCTGCCCGTCGTCGAGGTGCTCACCGGACGCGGATTCATCACCGGCAAGAGTGGCAGCGGGAAGAGCAACTCCGCGAGCGTGATCGCCGAGAACCTCCTGGACAAAGGCTTTGGCCTGCTCATCGTCGACATCGACGGCGAGTACTACGGGCTCAAAGAGGAGTATGAGATACTCCACGTCGGGGCCGACGAAGAGTGTGACATCCAGGTCACGACCGATCATGCCGGAAAACTGGCCTCGCTGGCCTTAGAGCAGAACGTCCCGATTATTCTGGACGTGTCGAGTTTCTTGGACGAGGACGAGGCACGGGAGTTGCTGACCGCCGTCGCCCGCCAGCTGTTTGCAAAGGCCAAAAAGTGCAAGCAGCCGTTCCTCATGCTCGTCGAGGAGATCCACGAATATATCCCCGAGAACGGCGGGCTCGACGAGTGTGGGAAGATGCTCATCAAGATCGGCAAGCGGGGACGCAAGCACGGCCTGGGTGTCACCGGGATCAGCCAGCGACCCGCCGACGTCAAGAAGGACTTCATCACACAATGTGACTGGCTCGTCTGGCACCGGTTGACGTGGAACAATGATACGAACGTCGTCCGGCGCATCCTCGACGCGGAGTATGCCGATGCGGTCGAGTCCTTGGACGACGGTGAAGCGTTCCTGATGACCGACTGGGCAGAGACCGTCCAGCGCGTCCAGTTCCACCGCAAGCAGACGTTCGACGCCGGAGCGACGCCAGGACTGGACGACTTTGAACGTCCCGATCTGAAGTCCGTCAGCGACGATCTGGTCTCGGAACTGGCCTCGATCAGCGAACAGCGCGAAGAGACCGAAGATCGCATCGCCGAACTGCGAGAAGAACTCGACAAGAAGAACTCTCGAGTCGCCGAACTCGAAGCCGAACTGCAGGACGCCAGAGACATGAGCCGGATGGCCGATCAGTTCGTCGACGCACTGGTCGAACACGTCGAGGGGACCAATCCCGGCCGAACCGAACAGGCCAAGCTACGCTCCCGCCACGAGGACGCCACCGCCGATGCGGCGGCGAACAACGACAGTCAGGTCACGTTCCCAAATATCACAGGTGACCCGGACGCCAAAACGGGAGACAGCAACGGTACTGCTCCCGGATCAAACGGCGAAGGATCTGCAGAGGCCGTCGGGGGAGCCCTCGAATCGTTCGATGGGTTCGCGCCATCCCAAGAGAGTTCGACCGATGGATCGACGAATGGCACCAGCGACATGGCACAGACAGAGTCAAACGAAGAGCGGACGACGCCGTCGATCGAAAATCTGCCGGAGTTCGTCGGTCGGGTGCGCGCCGAGATCAGGACGCTGGAATCGAAGACCCGGAAAATGCTCGCCTACTACTGCGAGCAGGATCAGGCGTCGCCGCTAGACGCCCACTTCGTCGCAGGCGGGTCCGGGGATCGGACGAGTGCCTACGCACGAAATCGCGCGTTGCGCACGAGTGGCCTGATCGAACACGTCGGCCAGGGCGCCTACCGGTATCGCCTGCGTGATCTGCTCGTGGAACGAGCACCCGAAAATGTCCCAGAGGACGAACTAGACGAGTACGTCGCGGCGATTGAAGATTCGATCGAAGAGTACTGATCCGGTTTGTCCACCAGACAGCGGTTCTCGCACGGCCTGTCTACGAACAGATAAAAAAGCCGCGGGAAACGTAACCCGACGACGCGGCGTCAGGGCTCGTACGAGCTGATGACCCGGCTTCGGTCGGTAGTCGAGTCCTCCCAGATCAGTTTGACTTCCTCGATACCTGACGGGTCCGCGCCGACGTTGAGGTGCATTGAACCCCCACTAGAGGCATTGAACGTAAGCGTATCCCCCGCAGTCAGCTTGTCGTCCGAGTCGAATGCACCCGCCGTGTCGATAGCTGTCCTGTTGTCGCCAATGGCGAGGACGAGGTTGCCCGCGGCGGACGCGTCCCCACCTGTGTGGCTCAGTTCAATGTGACCGGCACCAGTGTCGTTGTACCACTCCCACTGCGTGTTGGGCTGGGTCTCCCCAACCGTGTTCATGTTCATGACGAACGCCCCAATGACGCCGGCCAGAATGACCGTGATCGCGACCATCAGGATGACCCCGATGACCGGCGATACCCCCCGTTTCTCGCATACGAAGTGATTTGAAACCATACCCCAGGAAAATAGTTGTCTGAATATTATAAAAATCTAACGTTACTCAGAAGGAACGAGTACTGTGCTGGAAATGATTTGACGCGTGCTCTCATAGTAGGTATCAACACTATCAAACCAGCGCGCTCACACCCGGCCGATCATCGCGGTCAAAGGCTGTGGGCTAAGGGAAGATGTACTCGAGGCCTGCCCATGACGGAAAAGACCACGTAGCGCGTTACTCATGACATCATTGAAATTACTAACTCCATCGAAGCCGTATCTACTCAACGAGGAAAACGCAGACCGCCGTGATCGGCCTGTTGGAAGAGCACGTACTCGAAGAGCATCCAGAACTGGACGACATGTATGGATTGCCGATCAGACCGTATCAAGTGAGCATAGACCCGCTCGGTCGTCTGGATCGTCGCGTGCCGCAGCCGGTTCGTGACGTCGTACAGCGTGGCGTCCTCACGAGTGAGCATCCGATAGGCGACCGAGTGGCGGAACGTGTGGGGTATGACGTCACCCGGATCGCCGCGCCGGCGCGTCGCGAGAGACGTCCGGAGCGTGCGGATCGTCTCGTCGGCGAGGCCGATCCGAGTGCAGGTTGACGAGTTATGTGTCGGGTAGTCTTTCTGGATCGCAGCGGGAAGTCCCAGGAGCCCTCGGCGAAGTCGAGGTGAACGATATCAAGGGCGACGCACTCACCGACGCGGAGGCCCGTGTCATAAAGCGGCGCCAGCAGCGCATCGTTCCGGGTCGCGAGGTAGGCCGCGGAGATCTCGACGGTTGCCGAGCGCAGTCAGTCGACCTATGGGGGCTTGAGCCACACCTGGGCTTTCTGAGTTTAGCGTTCCATCATTCGTGTCTGCGTTCCCCATCGGGATACAAAAGTGAGGAGGGCGCGGGCTACGTTGAATGTGGGGCTCTGTTTAGGAGAGTTTCAAACCATCGCCCACGCGCAGTGCTCCGCGGCCGTAGTACGTGTGAAAGCGTGTTGACACGGATCCAGGGGGGTGGTCGAGCAACACGCCAGGGGGCACCGTCTCCCGTGCCTCCGAACCCGTCCCGCGAGGGACGGGAAAGGTTCCTCCTTGCGGAAGACCGCAGTCATCGACATACCCGTTGTCCGGGCAGCGGTCGGTGGGCGCGGTCGCAATGTTAGGGACCGGAAGACACCCGGTCCAAGTTAGGCTGGGGGCTGAACGTTTGTTAAACCACCGGGCGATTTGCAGAATCACTACACAGCGTCGCATTTTCAGTGTTTGAGAATGGTATCAGACGGGCTTTTAACGAGCGTGAAAACGCCGTTCGACGGCGAACGATTCAATTGGATTTTTATACTATCCTATTGAACGCTCGGTTGCAATGTTCGATTCAGCGAAAGAGTTCCTCCGTTCGGAGGACCGTGGTGTATCGCCAGTTATCGGCGTGATCTTGATGGTCGCGATTACGGTCATTCTCGCGGCCGTGATCGCGACGTTCGTCATGAACATGGGGCCGAGTGAAGAGACCCAGCCCAGTGTCCAGTGGGAATGGAATGCCGACAGTGAGAACGTGACTCTCTCACACACTGGCGGTGACGCCGCGACAGCGAGCCAATTCCTGCTTGAAACCGAAAACAATGGATCGGCCACGCTGGACCAATTCTCCGGCATCAGTGAAGAGCTAACAGCTGGAGACAAAGTCGTGATTAATGCAACCGGTACTGACGGAGAACTTTATGGCACCTTCAGTGGGACAGACGTTGACGCAAACCTGAACTCAGAATATACTCTGATCTGGGAGAACCCGAACAGCGATCAAACGCAGGTCATCACTGACTTCGAACCCTGACGTAGCGGCGTAGCAATCGTCTTCTCGCGGTTTTTATCGCACACCAGCGACCACGTGATAGCTCGTGCCACGCGGCTGCGCTTCGCGGAGGTGCAGGCGTGTCTCGACAAGTATGCGGAGTACTCCGGGTGGCCACGTGCCTACGGCATGGTATCGTCGGTCGGCCCGCGCCAGGTCGGGTCGAGTTGGGTGTCGAGTGCGTCGCGGAGAAAATCGTGTTCGGTGGCGAGTTGGTCGACGAGGGTTCGGGCGCGGGTGGCGCGTGAGGGTTCGCGGTCGACGTAAGTGAGTTTGGCGGCGCATTCGTCGAGGGCCTGGACGATGAGGAGCCAGTCCTGGGGTGGAGATCGGGCATCGGCGGGGGTCGGGTGCGGGCTGGTATTTGAAGG